>JBILPS010000138.1:0-3467 GCA_044373655.1 Rhodoferax sp. | reverse complement strand
CTATCTGGGCAGCGCTTTGATGCAGTTTTCCGGCCTCCACCCAGGCGAAATCGACTAATTTCAGGCTGCAAGTTTGGGCCAAGGACACCAAGGCCAGCGGATCAAAAATACGGTGCGCATTGAATTCCACCCGCTCCTGACCGATGGGCACCGAGAGGTACAACAGGCCACCGGATGCCACTAGGTCAGCCATAGAGCGCAAACCGGTTACGTAGCCCTGCGCATCCAATGGATCACCATAGCGGCCCAAGCCAAAATGTTCAAGCGCATGCAAGCAAGACAAGGAGTCGCAGTAGGCGGTCTTTAGATTAACCGGATTCATCAAGTCCGCTTGGCTAAACACCACGCCAGGGATCTGGGAGCTTATGGGCCGTATGTCAAAAACCTCCACTTCCCGGAAGGCCGCCACATGGGCCACAAAGCCGTCAATACGGGAGCCGATATCCACGTGCCGCTTCGGACTAGCATCGAAAATTTTCCGTGCCACATGCAAATCTTGCAAAAAATATTCGCTAGTTGCGGAGCCGCCTTCTTCATACCAATCATAAAGACAAGGCCGCAGCGACAGGACCCCCGCATACTGACGCCTGAACTCCAGAAAACCGGCCACATACCGCGGAATACCCCGTAGCGAACGAAATAGTCGCCTAGGGTCCAAGCCAAACTGCTCGCTCAGTATCCAATACACTTTTCTCAAAAATTCATACATGTGATGACTTCTTTAACCATTCCAGACTCAAAACGAGTCCGATCATATTAATCGTCAGCCAGCCAAATGCCGCGCCAATAGGGCCGTAGGCTATCACCAGGGGCGGAATCAGCAGCAAGGACAAGAGCAATGCAAGTGCATTGACCTGCATGATTCTTTGGGTTTTTTCATGGACGACCCAATGCATATAGCCCACGTTATACAGGGCGTTCAAAGCGGTGCCCACCAGCAGCAGCGATAGGATGGGATAGACAAATTCAACGGCGACCTGGTCTTTGAGCCACAGCGCAAGCACCCATTTGCCCAGCACGGCAAACCCGAGTCCACCACCGACCACCAGTAATGCAAATATCCCGGATAGCCGCACGCTTAGCCGTCGTAAGCCAAGGGCATCGTCGCGTAATTGCACCGCGCGTGGCAATGCGGCCTGCATCAGCGGGTACACCAGCTGCAACAAACCGGTAGCCACCGTAGCAGCAATGGTGTAGTAGCCAAATTGCTCAATGTCCACCATTTTGCTAACCAAGATTTTGTCCATTTGCACGGTCAGTGCGCCGAGCCAGGTGGCTGCGGACATTCCTGCTACGGTTTTCCACAGGTGGCGCATTTGCACGTCGTCCCAACGGCTTTTGCGCCGCTTAGCGCCCAAGGTATGCCAGGCGAGCCCAGCGCGTAAAAGCGTTTCCAGACCCGCGATCAAGGCGTGCCACAGCAGGTAGGCTTCTAAGGTGGGCCATAGGGACACCACTACCACGCCGCCTAAGTGCCTCAGCACGGCAGCAAAGGCCAATAGGCTATTGAGCCGCACTTGGGCCTGCGCGCCCACCAGCACGCTGCGATACACCGAGCCGGGGAACTGCAACATGAAGATCGCCGCAGCACCCCACAAGGCATATTGCCCCTGATTCGCCGAGACCTTTCCCAACACCAACCAATGCGTTGCAATGTCGTGGCTGAATAAAAAGATCAGTGCGCCCGCCCCAAACGCGAAGCCCCAATACATTCGTTCAAAGCCGAGCAACAGATCAGCGGCGCCACCGCGGCTGCCCGCGCCCGCGCCCGCGCCCACGCCCACGCCCACGCCCACGCCCACGCCCACGCCGATTTGTACAGCGAAAGCGCGCACCAGCGCCTGGGCCATGCCGGCATCTAGCAAACCCATCAAGGCCTGCACCAAGGCCACGAACCCGATCAGGCCGTAGAGCTCGGGGCCCAAGGATGAAAGGTAGCAAGGCAGTGCCAGAACGGGCGCTAGGGCGACACAGATGGCCCCCAAATAGTTAGCGATGATGTTACGTTTCATAGGAAGCACATGGGCACTGAAACGCAGACGGATGCCAGATATTTAAACTATTCCGCACTCAAATTGACGCTAAATCCATGTTTTCTTAATAAGGCTGCTCTTTTAGCCTGTCCCAAATCCTCAGCCACCATTTCAGCGCACATCTCCCGGGCAGTAATCTCTGGCACCCAGCCTAGTTTGTCTTTCGCCTTGGTCGGATCGCCGAGCAAAGTATCCACCTCTGTAGGGCGGAAGTAGCGCGGATCAATTCGGACAATAGGTTTATCGCCCCAAAAACCAACTTCCTCGACTCCTGCCCCTTCCCACCGTAGCGAAATGCCCAATTCCTTCGCCGTCCACTCAATAAACTGCCGCACGCTATATTGCATACCGGTCGCAATCACAAAATCCTCAGGCTTGTCCTGCTGCAACATCATCCACTGCATGCGCACATAATCCTTGGCGTGACCCCAATCGCGCAGCGCGTCGATATTGCCCATATAGAGACAATCCTCCAGGCCTTGGCTGATATTGGACAAGCCGCGTGTGATTTTGCGGGTGACAAAGGTTTCGCCCCGACGTGGGCTTTCGTGGTTAAACAGAATGCCGTTGCACGCATAAATGCCATAGGCTTCGCGGTAGTTCACGGTAATCCAATACGCATACATCTTGGCCACGGCGTAGGGGCTGCGCGGGTAAAAAGGCGTGGTCTCTTTTTGTGGAGTTTCCTGAACCAAGCCATACAGTTCGCTCGTACTTGCCTGGTAAAAACGGGTTTTCTTTTCCAGACCTAATATGCGTATGGCTTCTAATATGCGCAGCGTGCCCATGGCGTCCACGTCCGCGGTGTATTCCGGGCTTTCAAAGCTAACTGCCACATGGCTTTGGGCGCCCAGGTTATAAATTTCGTCCGGTTGCGTTTCCTGGATGATGCGCGTCAGGTTGCTGCTATCGCTCAAATCGCCGTAATGCAGCTTAAAACGCGCGTTATCAACATGCGGGTCTTGGTAAATGTGGTCTACGCGCTGGGTATTAAAGGAACTTGCGCGCCGCTTTATACCGTGTACTGTATAGCCCTTCTCCAAAAGAAATTCGGCCAGGTAAGAACCATCCTGACCGGTTACGCCGGTAATCAGGGCTACTTTACAGTTGGTCATGGAATTGATTTTGTTCTTTGAAATCTTGGTATGCAATCGCTAGGCCCTGCATCAAACCCACATCGGCCCGCCAACCCAGCTTGCCCAAACGGGCACTATCCATCCACTTACGCGGCGCTCCGTCTGGCTTGCTGCTGTCAAACTCGATAGCGCCCTGGTAACCCACGGTTTGACCCACGGTTTGCGCTAATTCAGCGATGGTGACATCGCTTCCAAATCCCACATTGATATGGCTGAGCATGGGCTGGGTGTGTTGCTGATAAACAGCCTGTGGCAGGTTCATGACAAAAACGCTGGCGGCGGCCATGTCGTCTACATA
>JBILPS010000137.1:0-3485 GCA_044373655.1 Rhodoferax sp. | reverse complement strand
GTGCTGCTGACCCAGCTGAGCGCACACACGCACTTGGTCTGGATGATGCTGGTGTTTGCGCTGTGCGGCATTAGCCTGGGCTTTCAGCTGCCCAACCTAACGCTGCAGCTGATGGAGGCATTAGGCCGGAAGCACTTTGGTGTGGCCGGCGGCCTGTCGCAGTTCACCCGCACGGTGGGCAGCATGGTGGGCATTGGCCTCGCCAGCGCGGTGGTTAACTCGGTGTACCAGGGGCGCATTGCCGCCGCTGTGGCCGCCGCGCACATCGGCCACCCCCGGCTGCTGGAGCTGCTGGCCACCCCGCAACTGCTGATCCGGCAGCAGGACGAGCTGGAGATGCGCGCCCTGGCCCAGACGCTCAGTTTGGACCCGCTCAGCCTACTCGACGCCGCCCGCCAAGGCCTGGCGCAGGGCACACAGGCGGCATTTTGGTTCTGCGCCGGCGTGGCTGCGCTGAGTACGGTGGTCAGCTTGGGGCTGCCCAGGTACTCGATCAGGCGAGACAGCGGGTCAGGCGTTTAGTCCAGGCGGTCTACTGCGCAGGCGTTCATGCTGCCTTCAAATACATGTCAATGTGCATGGACGAGTAAGGGCAAAGCACGCCACCGCTGGCCGTACGATCCAGCAAGCCCAAATCGGCCAGGATCACCACGTCCTCGTGCACGCCCTTGACATCGCGTTCGACAAGCCGGGCGAGTTCACATACAGACAACTCGCCATTGCCCTGAGTGGCACGAACAATTTCCCAACGCTTTTCAGACAGTTGGCCAAAGAAATGCCCCGGGCTCTCAAAATTGAGTACTTCACCCTGGTAACTGTCTGTACGGGCTGTTTTGGCCACCGCGCGCAGCGCACCCGTCCAGTCAGGCTGCAAAGTAATGGTCAGATAGCGCTCAGTCATGGTTGGTGTCCTCCTGGCAGCGACGGCTGCAATAAAGTCTTCAATCTATGTCAATAGGACCAGCATTGACAAGATACGCCCACTGCCGGACGGATGGCATCAGGGATCATGCGCGAACAGAGTACAACTCACTGCAAACTGCTGGCGCGGCGTCCACAATCAACCACTGTTCAAGAAGTCCCGGTCAGCTTGTCTTGAATATTTGGCGGCGCAGCGCTGCGCAAATAGTCAGCAAGCATTTTTCCGGCTTCGTCATTGAAGTGCCCAGTCTTGCCTTCGATGGGCTGGACGCGCGCCATCCGATCCAAACGGAAACTACGAAATCCTTCACGGATTTCACACCACGCCGCAAGCGTCCAGACCTTGCCCCAGTAGAAGCATCCTAGCGGTCGCAAGATCCGTTGAGTCAATTGGCCGGCCGCATCACTGTAGGCCACCTGCACTCTACGGTGTGCCTGCGCCGCTTCACGCAGCGTTTGCAGATTGAGTTGCACGCTTGGGTCCAGCCCCAGAGGAGGGGCGAAGACCACCATGCTTTCTGCGGCAACCCTCGCTGCATTGGGCAGGATCGATAGGATTTTCCCTAAGGCAACCTGTGACGCCTGTGTCATCACTGGGTCTTGCCACACCTGGGCCATTCGAACTGATGCAACGAGCGCGCGGGCCTCATCCGCCGTGAACATCAACGGTGGCAGTTCAAACCCTTTCCCCAGGCGATAGCCCACCCCCGCCTCGCCCTCGATGGGCACACCCTGATGCAGCAAATCCGCCACATCGCGATAAACCGTGCGCTCGGAAACATCCAGCCGTCGCGCCAAGAACGCCGCAGTGGTGAGTCGCCGCCCACGGACCAGTTGAACGATTTGAAAAAGGCGATCGGCGCGGCGCATGAGTGCGTGGAAATTGATAGATTGTCTGGGCGCTTGCGGATGCGGATGCCCACATGATACCGACCCAAAATGCTCTTAAAGATGCAGCAACTTGAGATCTGCCTGCATGGCCTCGGCAATCAAGCGCATATCAGCATCACTCACCTTGAGCAAGCCAAAACGGAACTTGTAGCCCCAGCGCGTCCGGTCTTCGACAAACTCAAAATGGTCAAGCAGCGGACCGATGGGAGCATCTTTTGCTTCGACATAGATGACATCCCGTCGATACGGCACGAAGCCACCACCCATGTCAAACGCATAAGGATTGCCGGGCTGCACCAGCCCAATGGACACAAAGCTTTGCAGCCGGTCTTTGCCCCCTAGTGTGATGGAGGGCGCGTAGTAGGCCACATGGTCGCTAGCTTGCACGCGCTTGAGTGGCGCGCACTTGCCGTGGCACACCTGCATGAAACCGTGTTGCGGCGTAGCGCAGCCGCGTCGGGCGTGCTCGGCACTGGCGACGGCTATCCAGTTGTTGCGACTGGCGGTGTTGCCACTGGCGGGTTTGTCAAAAAGCGGCATGGCGACCTCTGCTGATCAAATATCGCAGGTGGATGGATTTATTTTTCAGCCGCATGCTTGAGACCCAGCAGCGTCTGGGGCAGGCTCCTGCCGATTTGGCCACCGATGAGTCGACCGAACAGCGGCGCCAAAAATCCATGAAACGAAACCCTGTGCAGTGAGCGGGTGCCTTTGGCGCCAGGCGTCAAGACGTGCTCAAAGCGAATGATGCACAAAGGCAGCCGGCTTTCCACGGTAAATGAATGATTGCTCACAACGTCTGTGATTGCAATTTTTGCCTCTGGCCCCTTTGTTGGTTTCAGTGTCCCTAACGCGCCCGTTTGAAATGGGCCAACAATCGAAGAGGCACGGACCTCGGGGTCCCATGATGACCAGCCGCTGACGTCTGTATAGATGGAAAACACTTTCTCAGCCGATGCTGAAATTGAAATCTCATTTTGAAACTGCATTTTTTGTCCTGATGTCAATCTTGTCCAAACAACCTAGCAACGCCTGACTTTGCACTGCGGCAAGCGTCAAGGGGATTGAAGCCTGGGCGACCTGCTTCTATGAAAGTTCATGAAGAAGTGCAGATGATGCCCGTGCGCTGCTGACAGCGTGGTGTCAGTAGGGGAGTGGTCGACCAGACGCTGTTCAATTGGGTCAAGGCTCAACGCCAGGGCCAGCTCAAGGGGGCCGACAGCAAGGCAAAGGTGAGTGCCGAGCAGATGGAGATCAGCCGTTTGCGGGCCGAACTGGCGCGGGTGAAGATGGAGCGCGACATTCTGGGAAAAGCGACGGCGTACTTCGCAAAGGGATCGATTTGAAGTACGCCTTTATCCAACGCCACCGTAGCGTCTGGCCGACCTCGGTGCAATGCCGCGTGTTGAGGGTGAGCATGGCTGGGTACCACGAACACTTTGTGCGACTGGCCAGCGCAGCCCAGCGCCGCCATCTGAGCGATGACGCGTTGCTGGTGCACATCAAGGCCATCCACGCCGAAACGCGAGGCGGCTACGGCTGGCCAGGCACCTGGAAGGAACTGCTTGCCCGTGGTATTCGTGTGGGCAAAGAGCGCGTGCAAAAGCTCATGCAGTTGCACGGCATCCGTGCCAAGGGAAAGCGGCGCTTCAAGGTCACCACCGACAGCAATC
>JBILPS010000027.1:0-37041 GCA_044373655.1 Rhodoferax sp. | reverse complement strand
GTACTTTAACCACTCCCTTGCTTTGCGAGATGTGGACGCAGTCCATGCTGGGGTCGCGCCGGGCGTGGCACAAAATCACCGCAATGCGCAGCGCAATTAATTGGGCACGCAAGTCGTCCAAGACCAGCTCGGCTTCGATTTTGCGTAATTTACCGCGGTGTCCTAGCACCAGCAGGCTGAGGCGCTGCAACTCGTCCAGGGAAAAACCCATGGCATCGGCATTTTGCAAAATATAGGCGCCGTGCTTGTGGTGATCGCTATGTGAAATATGGCTGCCGATCTCATGCAGCTCGGCAGCCCAGCGCAGCTTGCGCATGCTGCGGTTGGACTCGTCGCTAGGGTCTGGCGCTTGGTCGCCCAAAATTTGCACCAGCAAATGGGTGGCCAATTTAGCCACACGGCTGCCATGTGCGCGGTCCACATTAAATTTGTTGGCCAGGCGCTCGACGGTATTGCTGCGCAGGTCGCTGGCGCTCTCGCGTGAGCCTTGCATCTGGCACAAAAGACCATGGCGCAAGCCACCCGCAGTGGGGCTGAGGCTTTCAATACCCAGCAAGCTAAACACGGCACGGGTGACCGCCAGACCGCCGGCGATGATGGGTTTGCGGTCGTCGCGCAGGCCGGGGATTTTGCTGCCTTCGGCCTGGCCGGTGTCGATCAGTAGTTCTTTCAGCCAGTCCAAGCCCTTCGCTGTTACCAATCCATCGGTCCAGCCGCCCGCTGCCAAGGCTTCACTGACTGCGCTGACCGTGCCCGCCGAGCCATAGGCGACATCCCAATGGGCGGGATGGTAGGCCTGCAAGGCGCCGTCCAATACGGCCTTGGCGGCTACTTCGGCTGTTTCAAATGACTTGCGCCGCCATTGCCCATCCGGAAAATAACGGGTGGACCAGGCAATGCTGCCGACGCGAAAAGACTCCATTACGCGGGGTTGTAGGTTCTGACCCAGTATCAGTTCGGTGGACCGCCCGCCAATATCGATCACCAGGCGCCGCTCGTCCGATGGCGCCAAGAGTTGCGAAACGCCTTTGTAGATAAGCCGCGCTTCTTCGCGGCCGGAGATGACGTCGATGGGAAAGCCCAATACCTTGACCGCGCGCGCCAAAAAGGTATCGCGGTTGCGCGCTTCGCGCAGGGTCTGGGTTGCGACGGCGCGCACTTGCGGGGCTTTGAATCCGGCTAAGCGTTCACCAAAACGGGCCAAGCAATCCCAGCCACTTTGCATGGCTTGCGGCGTGAGGTTGCGCTCACTGTCCATGCCAGCGCCTTGGCGGACAGATTCTTTGATGTATTCGGTACGTTCAAATGCGCCGTGCGATACGACGCCAATTTCCAGGCGGAAACTATTTGAGCCCAGGTCGATGGCGGCCAGGCGGGTGGAAGATGACATGAGAAATGATTCAAAAAGCTAATCCGTCTAAGGATAGCAGTACCTTGGATGCGCAAGGGCTGTCCGCAAGGGGCAGGGCTGCGCACTCTGCCCCAGGATGTGAGTCGCTAAGCGGACCGGTCTGAGGGGCTATGCGGCAGTGTGGGGCGGCCGTGGCGGCCACCCCAGCTTTTAGCCTTATTTTTTCGGCGGGGTCAGTACGGTATCAATGATGTGGATGACGCCGTTGCTGGCCATGACATCGGCCTTGACAACGAGCGCGTTTTCAACGGTCACAAAATCACCGGCCTTGGCGAGTGCCAAAGCACCACCATTGACGGCCTTGGCGTTGCTGTTTTTCACATCTTTGGAGGCTACTGCGCCCGAGACGGCGTGAAACAGCAAAAGGTTTTTGACATTTGCTGGGTTCTTGCTCAGCGCTTCTAATGTGCCGGGCTTGAGCGCCTTAAACGCAGCATCACTGGGTGCGAATAGGGTGAATGGGCCTGGGCCTTGCAGCGTCTCGGCCAAGCCGGCGGTTTTCACCAAGCCATTGAGCGTGCTCAATTCGGGCGTCTTGGCGATTGTCTCTGCCAAGCTGACGGGTTTTTGAAGGCTAGCGCAAGCGCTAACCAAAGTTATAGCGGCCAATGCGAGCGTAGCGCGGCGCGCCAAGCGCACGGTGGATAAGTAAGACATAGGAGACCTCCGGTTAAAACCCCGAGGATAAGAATCAATAATGTCAATTTAATGACAAAATGCCCGGGCATCGCCATACAGAGTGCGGAATTTTGCAGAGGGGAAAAAAGTCTACTTTTGTCATTCATCTGTCATATTTGATGCTTAGAGTCTGCCGCATCCCTCAACCATTGAAAAGGTGTTCCATGCAGATCGTTTCGACCCGTCCCCTTCTCGCGCTGGCCTCGGCCTGCGCTTTCATCGTCACGGGCGTTCAGGCCCAAGAAATTACCGGTGCTGGTGCCAGCTTTCCTAACCCCATCTATTCCAAGTGGGCGTCTGACTACAACAAAGCCACCGGCGTGAAAGTGAACTACCAGTCCATCGGCTCGGGCGGTGGTATCAAGCAGATCGATTCCAAGACCGTGGATTTTGGCGCGTCTGACATGCCGCTAACGGACGAAGTTTTGAAAACTAAAGGCCAGGTTCAGTTTCCGGCCGTGATTGGCGGAACCGTTCCAGTGATCAATGTCAAGGGCATTGCCCCAGGACAAATGAAACTTGACGGCCAGACACTTGGCGATATCTACTTGGGCAAGATCACCCGTTGGAACGATCCTGCCCTCAAGGCGCTCAACCCAAGCCTGCCTTTGCCGGATGCGGCCATTGCACCGGTTCGTCGCGCTGACGGATCGGGAACCACCTTCAACTTCACCAACTACCTTAGCCGCGTTCACCCTGAGTGGAAAGCCAAAGTGGGCGAGGGCACGGCCGTGAATTGGCCCGTGGGCGCTGGTGGCAAGGGCAATGAGGGTGTTTCCGCTTTCGTGAGCCGTCTGCCCAACTCCATTGGCTATGTCGAGTACGCGTATGTCAAGCAAAACAAGATGACCTATACCTTGTTGAAAAACCGCGATGGCAATTACGTCGCCCCGGATGACGACGCATTCAAGGCCGCCGCCGCCGGTGCTGATTGGAACAAGTCTTTCTACCAGTTGATCACCGATCAGCCGGGAAAAAACACATGGCCTATCTCAACAGCCACTTTCATTCTGATGCACACCAAACAAGACAAACCAGCCAACGCCACCGAAGTGCTGAAGTTTTTCAACTGGGCTTTTGCCAACGGTGGCAAAGCTGCCACTGACTTGGACTATGTGCCCATGCCCCCAGACGTGGTTGCCACGATCCAAAAATCCTGGGGCGAGATCAAAGACACGTCTGGAAAAGCCATTTCCTATAAATAAAAGGCATTTTTTGCCGAGTCTTTACCGGGTCAAGCGCAGGGATGCCGTTGTACGGATAGCGCTTGCCCGGATGTATAAAATCGAACGCTAGGGCTTTTTTATGAACCAAACTACGAGCCCCAAGCGGGCGCTCAGCGGTCCGCTTGCGGACCAAGTTTTTGGCTGGCTGGCCAAGTCCGCAGCCTTGCTGACGATGGGATTGTTGGCCGCGATTTTGCTGTCCTTGACCATCAGCGCTTGGCCTGCTATTCACAAGTACGGCCTTTCCTTCTTGACCAGTACCGCATGGGACCCCGTCCGAGAGGATTTTGGTGGCCTGGTGATGATTTACGGTACCGTAATGACCTCCTTGGTCGCGCTACTGATTGCGGTGCCGGTGAGTTTTGGGATTGCGCTGTTCTTGACCGAGTTGTCGCCGGCATGGCTTAAGCGTCCTTTGGGAACTGCGATTGAGCTATTGGCAGCGGTCCCTTCCATCGTTTACGGTATGTGGGGTTTGCTGGTGTTTGGGCCGGTTCTGGCGACTTACGTACAAATCCCTTTGCAAAGCGCATTCGATGGCGTCCCCTACGTGGGTGCATTCGTGTCCGGTCCCCCCGTAGGGATAGGTATCTTGTCGGCGGGCATTATTTTGGCGATCATGATCATCCCCTTCATATCGGCGGTGATGCGCGATGTGTTTGATGTCACGCCACCGCTGCTCAAAGAGTCTGCCTATGGTTTGGGTGCGACCACCTGGGAGGTGGTAACGCGCGTGGTGCTGCCCTATACCAAAACCGGGGTGATTGGCGGCATTATGTTGGGTTTGGGACGCGCTATTGGGGAGACCATGGCGGTTACCTTTGTGATTGGCAACTTCAACCAACTCGATTCGCTCAGCCTGTTTCAGGCGGCCAATAGTATTACTTCGGCGCTGGCCAACGAGTTTGCAGAGGCCGGTGAAGGCTTACACCAGGCTGCTTTGATGTACCTGGGCCTGGTTTTGTTTTTCATCACTTTTGTTATCTTGTCGCTGTCCAAGGTCTTGCTGGCACAGTTGCGTAAAGGCGAGGGGACCAAAACATGAGTACGAACCTTGCATTGGACGCTCGCAAAGCGCGGTTCGCCAGCCGCAAACGTGTCAATTTGCTGGCCATTGCTTTGGCTATGTCAGCTATGGCCTTTGGGCTTTTCTGGCTGTTTTGGATTTTGTTTGAGACGGTCCGCTTGGGCATCGACGGCTTGACCTTTGCGACCCTTACGCAGATGACCCCACCACCCAACGAAGAGGGTGGTCTGGCCAATGCGATCTACGGCTCCCTGGTGATGGTCACTTTGGCTACTTGTTTGGGCGCGCCCATTGGAATCATGGCGGGCATTTATTTGGCTGAGTTTGATTCCAAAGGTTGGCTGGCCGAGACCACGCGCTTTGTCAATGACATTTTGCTTTCTGCGCCTTCTATCGTCATCGGCCTTTTTGTCTATTCGGTGGTTGTGTCCAGCTTTAGGTCATTTTCGGGTTTTGCCGGAGTGGTGGCGCTGGCGCTGATCGTCATTCCCGTGGTGATTCGCACCACCGAAGATATGTTGCGCCTCGTGCCCTCTGGGCTGCGCGAGGCCGCTTACGCTTTGGGTGCGCCGAAGTGGAAAGTGATCGGCAGTATCACCATGAAGGCGGCGCGCTCGGGGGTAATTACCGGGATACTGCTGGCGGTAGCGCGGATCGCGGGCGAAACCGCCCCCCTGCTGTTCACCGCTTTAAGCAACCAATTTTGGACCTCCAGCTTGAGTGAGCCGATGGCCAGCTTGCCGGTAACGATCTTCAAGTTTGCGATGAGTCCTTACGAAAATTGGCAGAAGCTCGCTTGGGCGGGCGTGTTCCTGATCACCCTGGCGGTGCTCGGCCTCAATATCGTGGCGCGCGTGTTGACGCGCCAAAAAACCTAACGTTTTCGGATCATTATTACCATGCTAAACACAGATACCAGCATTGCCCGCACCAAGATTGCGATCAAAGACTTGAATTTTTATTATGGAAAATTCAAGGCATTGAAAGATATCAATTTGGATATCCCAGAAGGGCGCGTGACCGCCTTCATTGGCCCTTCAGGTTGCGGTAAATCAACACTCTTGCGCGTGCTCAACCGAATGTTTGAGTTGTATCCAGAGCAGCGCGCCGAAGGGCAGATCTTGCTTGATGGCGAAGATTTGCTCAAAAGCAAAGACGATGTAGCCTTGCTTCGTGCCAAGGTGGGTATGGTGTTCCAAAAGCCCACGCCTTTTCCCATGTCGATTTATGACAACGTGGCCTTTGGCGTCAAGTTGTTTGAAAACCTCAGCTCCAGCGACATGGAGGAACGGGTCGAATGGGCTTTGCGCAAGTCGGCACTGTGGACGGAGGTCAAGGACAAATTGCAACAAAATGGCTCTAGCCTATCGGGCGGGCAGCAACAGCGCCTGTGTATCGCCCGTGGTATTGCAATCAAACCGGAGGTGCTCTTGCTCGATGAGCCCTGCTCGGCGCTTGACCCCATCTCCACCGCCAAGGTGGAAGAGCTGATTGTGGAACTCAAGGCCGATTACACCGTAGTCATCGTGACGCATAACATGCAGCAGGCAGCCCGTTGCAGCGACTACACGGCCTATATGTATTTGGGCGACTTGATCGAGTTCGGTGATACCAAGCAAATGTTTTTCAAACCGCAGCGCAAAGAGACTGAGGACTATATAACCGGCCGTTTCGGCTGAGCTCGCGCTACACCCTGTCAACTTTTATTGACCCTAATTAAACATTGAGGAAACCCCATGCCAGATAAGCATCTCTCAACCCAATTTGACTCTGAATTGACCTCGGTGTCATCCCAAGTCATGGAAATGGGTGGACTGGTTGAATCCCAGATTCTTGGCGCTATCAAGGCGCTTGCCCACTTCAGTTTGGAATCGGCTGAGGAAGTCGCAGTGGCCGAGGCCCGCGTTAACGCGATGGAAATCGAGATTGATCGGGATTTGTCTTCGATCATTGCCCGGCGCCAACCCACGGCGCGCGATCTGCGCTTGCTGATTGCCATCTCCAAGACCACCGCCAACTTGGAGCGGGTGGGCGATGAGGCAGCCAAAATCGCACGCATGGTGCGTTCCATCATCGAGGCGGGCGCACCACGCTCCTTGCCTACGCTGGAGTTGCGTTACGCGGGGGATCTGGCCTCGGGTCTGCTTAACAAGGCGCTCGATGCATTTGCTCGCTTGGATGTCAATGCGGCCTTGAGCATTTTGAAAGAAGATGACGAAATTGACCGGGAGTTTGATGGCTTTGTGCGCATACTCATCACCTACATGATGGAAGACCCACGCACGATCTCAGCCAGTCTGGACCTCTTGTTTCTGGCCAAAGCGATCGAGCGCATTGGTGACCATGCCAAAAATATCGCCGAGTTCATCATTTATGTGGTCAAAGGCGAAGACGTGCGCCACAGCAGCATGGCCCAGGTGGAGCAGGCTATTAAATGAGGAACACGCCTACGGTGCTGCTGGTTGAGGATGAACCCTCGATTGCCGAACTGATCGCGGTGAACTTGCGGCACAACGGCTTTCGACCGATTTGGGCCATGGACAGTATCAGTGCGCAGCGCGAAATCGACGCGGCGCTGCCCGATCTGATTTTGCTGGACTGGATGTTGCCCGGGGAAAGTGGCTTGTCGCTGGCCAAACGCTGGCGCGGGAATGAGCGTACCAAGTCGGTGCCGCTGATTATGCTGACGGCCCGTGGCGACGAGGCAGACCGGGTTGCCGGTCTGGATGCGGGTGCGGACGATTACATCGCCAAGCCTTTCTCCACCAAAGAGTTGCTCGCACGGGTGCGTGCGGTGTTGCGCCGCCGGGCTCCTCAAATGAAAGATGAAGCTATTTTGATATCGGGCTTGCGCCTTGATTCGGCTACCCACCGGGTGTCTTTCAACGACCAGGCGATCAAACTGGGCCCTACAGAATTTAAGCTTTTGCAATACCTTATGGGGCATGCCGAGCGGGTGCACAGCCGCGGGCAGTTGCTCGATAAGGTGTGGGGTGACCATGTCTATATTGAGGAGCGTACGGTGGATGTGCATGTCAAGCGCCTGCGCGAAGCCTTGGGCGAGGCGGCCGCTATGGTGGAGACCGTGCGCGGCGCCGGCTATCGCCTGACGGCCAAACCCCAGCTTCAAGCGCAGCCTAGCGATTTGGCGGGCCAGGTAAGCTAAAAGCTGCCCGCATTGCATGCTATTTCGCCTGCTTAGTTTTGCCCTGTTCCAGGGCGTGGGGGCGTTACTTGCTGCTATTTTTATGCGGGTTTTTGCGCCAGCCCAAGGCGTTAGCGTCGCTGCCGCCTTGGTGGGCGCTTTAGCTGCCACCTATTTTTGGCTCCTGTGGGATTTATCGCGAGGCCTGCGCGTCATGCGTTGGCTGCGCGGCGATGAAACCCGCGAGGTGGCTGTGCAATCGGGCTTGTGGGGCGAGTTTTCGAATCGGATCCGCCGTTTACTGCGCAATAACGAACGTGCGGTGCAGCAGCGGGATGAGCGCTTGCAGGAATTTCTAGCCGCTATGCAGGCTTCGCCCAACGGCGTGGTGTTGTTGGATAAGGATTTCCGTATTGAATGGTTTAACGATTCAGCGGGACTGCATTTTGGCCTGGACGTGCGGCGCGATTTAGAGCAGCATTTTGCGAATTTGGTGCGTGACCCAAGCTTTGCCGCTTATTTTGCTGCCAAGGACTTTGAAAAAGATGTGTTGATGCCGGGCCGTGCTAACACCGCCTCCTTGCCGGTGCGCTTGTCGGTACATGTGCATCCCTACGGGGAAGGGCGAAGCCTGCTGCTGTCGCGCGATGTCACCGCAGTGGAGCAGGCCGAGGCCATGCGCCGCGATTTTGTAGCTAACGTATCGCACGAAATCCGCACCCCGCTGACGGTACTCGGTGGCTTTGTGGAAACACTGCAAACGCTGACGCTCAATGCGGCTGAACGCGCACGCTATCTGGATTTAATGGCGCAACAGGCTGCGCGTATGCAGTCTTTGGTGAGCGATCTGCTGACGCTTTCGCGGCTGGAGGGCAGCCCGCTGCCTTCAACGCAGGAGTTGGTGGATGTCAGCTTGCTGGTGGACCAATGCCGCCAGGAGGCGGGCGAGCTATCCCGCGTCTTGTGGGGACAAACCCATAGTTTGAGCTTTGAAATTCAGTCGGGTTTGTCGCTGGCCGGTTCCGCTTCAGAACTGCACAGCGCATTTTTTAACCTTATTGGCAACGCGGTGCGCTACACCCCCGCTGGAAAGTCCATCCGCGTAATTGCCAGCGTGACGGAAGATGGGAGTGCCCAATTTGTAGTCTATGACCAGGGCATGGGCATTGCACCAGAGCATATTGGGCGCTTGACCGAACGCTTTTACCGGGTCGATCGCAGCCGCTCGCGCGACACGGGTGGTACCGGTCTGGGGCTGGCTATCGTCAAGCACGTCGTCCAGCGCCATGGTGCCGAACTGTCAATTTCCAGCATTCCGGGGGAGGGTTCGCGTTTTCAGATCGTTTTTCCTCCTCACCGGGTGCAATTTCAAGCAGTGCAAGCGCCCACCCAAGCATTGGCTGCCTGACCCTGTCACACCGTATAGGCCGGCCCCTGGTCTTGGCGTGTCTTTTGCGCGTGATGGGCTAGCAGCGCTGGCCTGCAAGGCACAATAGCGGCTGTTATGTCTGTGCTTGCTTACTACCAAAAAGAGTTGTTACACCGCGGATTCAACAGTGATCCGGCGCAATTGCGTGCGGTGCAAGCCTTGGATGTATGTGCCCAGGAATGGGCTATTTACAAGGAAAAGCGTGGCAACTCTTTCAAGAAGCTGATTCACCATCCCCCAATCCCCCGGGGTGTCTATTTGTATGGTGGTGTTGGGCGGGGTAAAAGTTTTTTGATGGATTGCTTTTTCGAGGCGGTCCCACTCAAGCGCAAAGTGCGCTTGCATTTTCATGAGTTCATGCGCGAAGTGCACCGCGAACTCCATGACTTGCAGGGTACTGCCAACCCACTTGACGTGCTGGGCGAACGCATGGCGCATCGTTATAAGCTAATTTGTTTTGACGAATTTCATGTGGCAGACATCACCGACGCCTTGATTTTGCACCGCCTGCTCGAAGCTTTGCATACCCATGAGGTGGGCTTTGTGACCACTTCGAATTTCAAGCCCGATGATTTATACCCCGGGGGTATGCACCGGGACCGGGTGCTGGGCGCGATTGCATTTTTGAACCAGCACATGCAGGTCATCAATGTGGACAACGGCACGGACTATCGGCGTTTAGCCATGGGCGCTTTGGATCTTTACCATGTTCCCAACGGACTTGCCGCGGACGAGGCCATGGCCCAGGCTTTTGCCAGTTTGGCCGAAGCCCAGGAGGGCGAGCGCGTGTTACGTATTGAGCAGCGCAGCATCTATGCCCGCAAGCGCGCCGGAGGCGTGGTCTGGTTCGATTTCAAAGAGCTCTGCGGCGGACCCCGCTCGCAAAATGACTATTTGGAAATTGCCAGCCAGTTCCATACGGTGCTGCTGAGCGATGTGCCCCATATGCCGGTCAACCGCAACGCGGAGGCAAGGCGCTTTACCTGGTTGGTCGATGTGCTCTATGACCGGCACATCAAGTTGATTGTCTCGGCCCAAGTGCGGCCGGAGGAACTGTACACCGAAGGTCCGCTGGCGCATGAGTTCCCGCGCACGGTGTCGCGCCTCAATGAAATGCAAACCCCGCAGTTTCTGGACCTTGAGCGCCGCAAAGTGGATACAGGCCTGACGTGAAGGCCTCGATGCTTGGCTTTGCCCGGCGGCTTGGACGCGCGTGACATCCTTGGTTCAGGCCGTCGAGTCCGCTTTTTCCGCAGAGGGTGTTTTGGCTCGCAAACTCGATGGATTTCGGCTGCGCCCCGGCCAGCAAACCATGGCCCATGCGGTGGCCAAGGTGATGGAAGAGGGCGGTGTGCTGGCGGTGGAAGCAGGCACCGGCGTGGGCAAGACCTTGGCCTATCTGGTGCCCGCATTGCTCAGCGGGGAGCCAGTCATCATCTCCACCGCCACCAAGACCTTGCAGGAGCAGCTGTTTTTACGCGATCTGCCCAGGGTGGTTCAAGCCTTAGGCTTTCCCGTTCGCATGGCGCTGCTCAAAGGGCGCAGCAGTTACCTGTGTGCGCAGCGCCTGTCCACAGCACACCAGGCGGCCTATGATTTTTCGTCGCAAGATTTGCAATTGCTGGAGTCTGCGCGCACCTGGGCCCACAGCACAGTGGAAGGTGATATCGCCGAACTCGGTGCGCTGCAAGACCACTCGGTGCTGGCCGGCTTGGTAACTTCCACGCGCGAAAACTGCCTGGGCGCGAGCTGCCCGCAAATTGCCAATTGCCATACCTTGCAGGCGCGCCAGCGGGCCATGCAAGCGGAGCTGGTGGTAGTGAATCACCATTTGTTTTTTGCCGATGCGGGGGTGCGCGCATCGGGCGTGGCCGAACTGCTGCCTAGCGTCCGAACGGTGATACTGGACGAGGCGCACCAACTGAGCGATATTGGGGTGCAGTTTTTGGGGCAGCGTTGGAGCACTGCGCAGGCGCGTTCTTTGGCCCAGCTTTTGGGCGCGCAAAACAGCGGCCCCGCGCGCGGTATGGCCGATTGGCTGGGACTGGCGGCCGACCTAGCGCAAGCCGCAAAGGCTTTGCATGCGCTGCCAGCGGCCGTCGGCCAAGCGCCTCGCCTTTCCTGGGTGGACACCAGCCCCGACATGCTGTCGCCAGCACATTGGGATACGGCGATCCATAAAATTTTGAACAGCCTGGACGGGGCTTTGCAGATATGCAGTTCGCTGGGCCTCGCCTGGCCCGACCTGGCCACGCTGGCGCAGCGCTGCCAGGCTATGCATGACAGCCTCGTTCTTTTTTCACAAACGCGGCCGGCTGATCAGCTGCGCTGGCTGGAGTATGGTGCTGAGCTGAGCTTGCACCAAGCGCCCTTGACCATTGCCGAGCATATGCAGGCGCTGCTGCCAGGTGCCACCGAGCAGGTCCTAGAGCGCGGCACGTCCTGGATTTTTACCTCCGCCACGCTGGGCACCGATGCCCAACTCAGTTGGTTTGTAAACAGCTGTGGTTTAGCGGGGCACACGGTTTTGCAAGTGCCCAGTCCTTTTGACTATGCCCAGCAAGCTGCGCTGTATGTGCCTGAGGGTGCGCACGCGGCGGCGGCCCAGGATCACAGCGCAGGGGTTGCCGCACTGGTGGCCAGAGGGGCCCGTATTTTGGGAGGCCGCACCATGGTGCTCACCACCACACTGCGCGCTATGCGCGCGATTGCCCAGGCGCTGGCTGAGGACTTGGCCGGCACCGGCATCCAGGTGCTGGTGCAGGGGCAGGTTACCAAGCGCTTATTGATTGAAAACTTTTTGCACGCGCATGCTGCCAGCACCGCGGGGACAGCCCCGGTCGATGGGACCGGTAGCGTGCTGGTCGCCACCGCCTCCTTTTGGGAGGGCGTGGACATTCCAGGCGATGCCTTGCAAATGCTGGTGATTGATAAGTTGCCTTTCGCCCCGCCCGATGACCCCTTGGTGCAAGCCCGCGCTCTGGCGATAGAGCAGGCCGGCGCAAGCCCATTCAAAGAGTTGCACCTTCCCCAAGCAGCACTGGCGCTGAAGCAGGGGGCAGGCCGTTTGATACGCAGCGAGAGCGATCGGGGCGTTTTGGTCGTGTGTGACCCGCGTTTAGTGCAAAAAGGCTATGGCAAGAAGTTAATGGCGGGTTTACCCGCCATGCGTCGATTGGCCGATGAGGAGCAGTGGTTGGACGCTTTAGAAGGCTTGCGCAATACGCGACAAGCCGATGCTGGCGATGGCCCTGTGGCCGCGTCAAGCCCGACTAGTTCGACTTGAACCAATTGAAATTGGGGAAACTCCAATCCAGCTTAGTCGGATTGAGTTTATTGAGGTCCAGCCAACCCTGCGTATCTGCTTTGCCGTTTGGACTGAGAAATTCGCTGCCCGGGTAGGTCGCTTCCAATACGCGTTTTGCGTCCTGGCTCAGTTGCGCCATACCCAGCGCTTCGTAAGATTTGTAAATGAGGTAGAGCGCTTCCTCTACTGCAGGTACATCGCGGTAATCGGCAACCGCAGTTTGCGCCCGGTTCAAGGCAGCCACATAGGCGGCGCGCTTAAAGTAGTACTTAGCTACATAGACCTCGTTTTTGGCTAGCATCTGCACGATGTAGCGCATGCGCAAAAGTGCATCCGGGGTGTAGCGCGATTGGGGGAAGCGCGTGCTTAATTCCTTGAAAGAGTCAAAAGACTCTTTGGCTGCTTTTTGGTCACGTTCAGCCAAGTCCTGCCCGGTGTAGGCGCCAAAAATACCCAGGTTTTCATTGAAGTTGGACAAACCTTTGAGGTAAAGCGCATAGTCCAGCGCGGAGCTGGCCGGGTGCAGCCGCAGAAAGCGGTCCAGTGTCGCAATGGATTGGGCCTTGTCTCCGGCCTTGAATTGCGCGTAGGCCTTATCCAACTGGGCTTGCTGGGCTAAAGGGGTTCCTGCGGCCCGGGATTCAAGTTTTTCCAGAAAGGGAACGGCTTTGTCCCATTGGCCCGAGTCCATCAGTTCCCGCGCCTCGCTGTACAGCTTGTCGGGGCTCAGACCCGCTGTTTTGTCTTCAGGGGTGGTCGAGCAAGCGCCCAATAAGCCCACTGCCAGAGCCAAAAGCACCGAGTAAACCACCGATAATTTGACGCTCAACATGGTAAAAACTTTCTTGGAACACACCGGTCCCATTATATCGAGCGCCCTCGTAGAGACGGCTGATCAGGATGAGGGCGAAGACTTCTTAGCTGCTGGTGTGGAACTGCGCCAGCTCAGCGTCGATGTTCACTTGCACGGCCAGCGACTGGACAAAGTGCTGGTGCAGGTGGCCCCGGAGTTTTCCCGTAATTACTTGCAGCAACTGATTGACCTAGGTGGCGTTTGTGTTAATAGCGTGCAGTTGCGCAAGCAGGCGACCAAGCTCAAAGCAGGCGATGCATTGCAGTTGGAGTTGCGCCCCACAGCGCAAAGTCAGGCCTTTGCGCCACAGCCCATGGACTTGCAGGTGGTCTATCAGGATGCGCAGGTTTACGTGCTGAACAAGCCGGCGGGACTGGTGGTGCATCCGGCGCCTGGCAATTGGAGTGGCACTTTGCTCAACGGCTTGCTGGCCATGGACCCCGGCTTGGCAGCCGTGCCGCGCGCTGGCATTGTGCATCGGCTGGATAAAGATACCAGCGGCCTGATGGTGGTAGCGCGCACCCGCCAGGCTATGGACGCCTTGGTGCAGGCCATCGCGGCGCGCAGCATGCGCCGCCAGTATGTGGCCCTGGCCAAAGGCACTTGGCGCGGCACGTCTCAGCAAAGTGTCAAAGCAGCCATAGGCCGCGACCCGCGCAACCGCCTGCGCATGGCGGTCGTTGATCTGGCCACCACGCCAGGAAAAACTGCGCAAACCGATATCTACTTGCTCGGCCAAGCTCCACAAGGCTGCCTGGTGCATTGCGTGCTGCATACCGGGCGTACCCACCAAATTCGGGTGCACATGGCCTCCCTGGGCCACCCTTTGTTAGGGGATTGCGTCTATGGTGGGCCCGTAGTGCCGGGGCTTGCACGGCAAGCGCTCCACGCTTTCAGTCTGGCTTTCGCGCACCCTATTACCGGTGCGCCGCTGGCCTTTGAAAGCCCCTTGCCCCTGGATTTGGCCGCGTTGCTGGCTGATTGGGGCCTTCGTTACAATGCGGCTCCGCTCTAGGCGCCCCGGCGCCTGAACCCGCGCTGCCTTTTGGAACAGCCGCTTCGGGGTTCCAGAACACACTTCTTTTACGCTTTGAGCGCAAGCTCCATCCGCCCCCGCTACTTGCATCATGAATTTGGCACACGCTTTGCGAATCCTAGAAACCGCACTCTTGTGCGGGCAACAAGCCTTGAGCCTGCGCGATATGGCTACCTTGTTTCAGGATGCCTTGGGTGAAGAGGACATCCTGGCGCTGTTGGCGCAGCTGGAAACGGAGTGGGAGGCCAAAGGTATTGAACTGGTCCAAGTGGCCAGCGGCTGGCGTTTCCAAAGCCGCCCACACATCCGCGAATACCTGGACCGCCTGCATCCGGAAAAGCCACCCCGCTATACCCGCGCCACGCTGGAAACGCTGGCCATCATCGTGTACCGGCAACCGGTCACCCGCGGCGATATGGAGGATATACGTGGCGTCACTATCAATTCATTGTTGCTTAAACAACTCGAAGACCGGGGTTGGGTCGAAGTCATCGGCCACCGCGAGGCGCCAGGACGCCCGGCTTTGTTTGCCACCACCAAGCAGTTTTTAGATGATTTAGGGCTGTCCAGCTTGGGGGATTTGCCGCCCTTGGAAGCGATGGGCCAAGCCAATGTCCAGATGCTGGCCGATGCGGTGGCAGGCGCCAGTCCCCATGCAGAGCTTCTGTTAGCCGCGCCCGATGCCGCGAGCGGCAATGCCGACCCGGCCTCGGTGGAGCTGGCATTGAGCGCCATCCAAGATACGCCAGAGCCCGACTCTGCCGACCCCGCAAGCCCTGTCTGATCATTTCCCAGGAAAGCCCACCACAGTGACAAACCCCAAGGCCCAAGACGCATTGCCCGTCGATGCAATCGCGTTGGCGCAGCCACCTGCCAGCGCGGCCATTGCATCGGACGGTGCGCAGCCGCAGTCCGTCAGCCTGTTTGATGCGGTGGTGTCAGGCGCCTTTGATCTGGAGGATGCCGATGTCGCCGAAGCAGAGCCTCGGCGGATTTTGCAAGCGCAAGCCGAGACGCCCAAGTTGCACAAAATTTTGGCGCAGTCGGGCATGGGTTCGCGCCTGGAGATGGAGCGTTTGATCTTGGAAGGGCGCATTTCGGTTAACAACGAACCAGCGCACATTGGCCAGCGTATTCAGTTTGGCGACCACATCAAGGTCAATGGCAAGCCGGTGCGTTTTCGCATTGACCCGCCGCCTGCGCGGGTGATCGCATACCACAAGCCGGTGGGCGAAGTGGTGACGCATGATGACCCGCAAAACCGGCCCACGGTCTTTCGACGACTGCCCAAGCTGCAACAAGGCAAGTGGCAATCCGTAGGGCGATTGGACCTCAATACCGAAGGCTTGTTGCTGTTTACCAGCTCTGGTGATCTGGCCAACCAGCTGATGCATCCGCGCTTCGGCTTGGAGCGTGAATACGCGGTGCGGGTTTTGGGTTCCCTGAGCCGCGACGAGAAGCACTTGTTGCTCGATGGTGTGCGCCTGGACGATGGCGTGGCGCAATTTGGCAGCATCCAGGATGGCGGCGGCGAGGGCAGTAATTGCTGGTACCGCGTGACGATTTCCGAGGGGCGTAACCGCGAGGTGCGCCGGATGATCGAGGCCGTGGGCCATGCCGTTAGCCGCCTCATTCGCATCCGCTACGGCGCTATGCTTTTGCCACGCGGTCTTAAGCGTGGCGCTTGGATGGAGTTGGAAGAATCCGACATCCGCGCCTTGACCCAGGCGGCCGGCGGCCCCGCCGGTGCCCCCGGACAAGCCGCGCCTGGCCGGCCCGAGCGAGCAGGCTCAGGCAAATCGGCCTACGGCAAAGCACGGGGGCCGGGTGCCGCAAGAGGGCCGCGCGCCGGTCGCGCACCCCTGCCTGGGAAGACTCAATTGGGCAGCCCGATCGGTGAAACGCGGCCAGCGCCTGCCAGGGCGTCGACCGGCCAGCCCGATCCCTTGAAAACCTCGGTCGGCTATATCGGCGCTGATAGTTTGACGCGCCAGCGTAAACAACAGGGCGGCAAGTCCGGTGCTATGCCTTTTGGGCCCAGGGGAAAAGGCCGCCCTCGCTAGGGGCCGGATGCTAAAATCAGGCGCTTTGCCACGCAGGGTGGCGATACTATTTAAAACGAAGGTTTACTTAAGACTATGGCAATCGAACGCACGCTCTCCATCATCAAGCCCGACGCTGTGGCGAAAAACGTCATCGGACAAATTTACGCCCGCTTCGAAGGCGCTGGACTGCAGGTGATCGCGGCCCGTATGGCCCACCTCTCGCGCGGCGAAGCGCAAGCTTTTTACGCAGTGCACAAAGAGCGCCCCTTCTTCAAAGACTTGGTCGATTTCATGATCTCCGGTCCCGTGATGATCCAGGTCCTGGAAGGCCCTAATGCCATCATCACCAACCGTGACCTGATGGGTGCTACCGACCCCAAGAAGGCCAACCCCGGAACCATTCGCGCTGACTTTGCAGCCAGCATTGACGCCAACGCGGTGCATGGTTCGGACGCGCCAGAAACAGCGGCAGTAGAGATTGCCTTTTTCTTCCCCGGCATGCAGATTTACTCACGCTAAACCCGACTATGCGGGCCAATCTACTCGACTACGACCTCGAGGGTTTGGCCCGTTTTTGCGAGCGCCTGGGCGAAAAGCGATTTCGGGCAGTGCAGTTGTTCCGCTGGATACACCAAAGAGGCGCTAGCGACTTTGAGGCGATGAGCGACTTGGCCAAGTCCTTGCGCGAAAAGCTCAAGACCGGCGCCATGGTGCAAGCGATGCCGGTGGTATCGCAGCAAGAATCTGCAGATGGCACGATCAAGTGGTTGTTCGATGTCGGCGCTGGTGACGCTATCGAAACGGTTTATATCCCCGAGGCCGACCGTGGCACTTTGTGTGTTTCTTCCCAGGCCGGTTGCGCAGTAGCTTGCCGCTTTTGTTCTACGGGCCACCAGGGCTTTAGCCGCAACCTCACGGCCGGAGAAATCATCGCCCAGCTTTGGTTTGCTGAGCATTTTTTGCGCAAGCACCTCGGGCGCGATGAACGCATCATCTCCAATGTCGTCATGATGGGCATGGGTGAGCCACTGCAAAATTATGCCGAGCTGTTACCCGCTTTGCGCACCATGCTCGATGACCACGCCTACGGTTTGTCGCGCCGCCGCGTCACGGTGTCCACCTCTGGCATGGTGCCCATCATGGACCGATTGGGCCAGGACTGCCCTGTGGCGCTGGCCGTGTCCCTGCATGCCCCGCAGGACGCACTGCGTGATGATTTGGTGCCCTTGAATAAAAAGTACCCGCTAGATGAACTCATGCGCGCTTGCGAACGCTATCTGGCAGTGGCGCCGCGCGATTTCATCACCTTCGAATATTGCATGCTCCAGGGTGTGAATGACACGCCGGCCATGGCGCAGGAATTGATCTCGCTGCTGCGCCGCTATGGCCAGGGCCGCGCCGGATGGTGCAAGCTCAATTTGATTCCCTTCAATCCCTTTCCTGCTTCCGGCTTGCTGCGCTCTACGCAGGCTGCCGTGGCAGCCTTTGCCCGCAGCTTGAATGACGCGGGAATCATTACTACGGTACGCAAGACCCGTGGTGATGATATTGACGCCGCTTGCGGTCAGCTGGCAGGCGAAGTGCGCGACCGTACCAGCGTCATGCTGCGCATGGACAAGCGTAAAGCGCGCGAAACCGCGTCGCCTGGACTTGCAGCCGCGGTCGAGGTGCTGCATGCGGATTGATGCGCAGGCTTGCATGGCGCTAGCGCCGCGCAGGGTCTATGCCCCTTGGATCGCCCGCAGCCGTGTGTTTGCTGGCCTGTACTTGCTAGTCTTGCTGGCAGCATGCGCAGGTGCTGGCAAGTCCGAGCTGAGTGCCGGCGCTGTCGATTCGGAGGCACGCAAGCGCGCCCGGGTGTATTTGGAGTTGGCCTCCACTTATTTTGCCGACGGAATGAACAGCTATGCGCTGGACGCCATGCAGCAAAGCCTGGCCGCAGACAATGGTTTATACGAGGCGCACAACCTGCGTGGCCTGATTTATATGCGCATGAACGAGCCGGCACTCGCCGAGGACGGCTTTCGCAAAGCCCTGGCGGTAAATGCGCAAGCGGCCTCGGTGCAACACAATTACGGATGGTTTTTGTGCCAGCAAGGCCGCATGGGCGAGGCGATGGCCATGTTTAGCGTGGCCTTGGCCAATCCGGCCTACGAAGCACGCGCCAAAACCTGGCTGACCCAGGGCTTGTGCCAGGCCAAGGCCGGGCAGGCGGCCGATGCAGAAAATAGTTTATTCACGGCCTTTCGTTTAGACCCCGCCAACCCGGTGGTCAGCTATAACCTGGCTTTGCATTTATTTAAGCAGGCGGATTACGCGCGTGCGCAGGCTTTTCTTGCTCCGCTCAATGCTTCGCAATGGGCCAATGCGCAGACCTTGTGGCTGGGCATCAAGCTGGCCCGCAAGAGCGCAGACGGCTTACAAGTGACGGCATTGAGCGCAAGCTTGCGAAGCCGTTTTGCGCAATCACCGGAGCTGAGTTTGCTCGACAAAGGGGTGTTCGATGACTGATGCGGACGAACCAAGGATTGGCCTGCGCGTGCCTTCCGAACTTGCCGATACGCCGCTTGCCGAGAAAGCGCCTAGCGTGGGGCAGCAGTTGCAGCGTGCGCGCCTGGACATGGGGATGTCCCTGGAGAGCTTATCGGCACGCCTGAAAGTATCGGTACCGCGCTTGCAGGCGTTTGAGAACGATCAATTTGAAAAAGGCCCCAATTTGCATAGTGGCCGCGCCATGGTGGCCAGCGTGGCGCGTTTTCTCGGCCTGGATGCACAGGCCCTGTTGGCCCAACTTCCGCAGCCGACGCCCCTCGGGCCTACTCTCGCCCTACAGGAAGCGGCGGGAGGTTTCAACAAGGAAACCCGGTTGACCATGCTGCGCGATGCACCGGGGCCGGTATCTCCGGTCTGGTGGATTGCATTGGTTTTGTTGTTGTTAGCGGGTTTGATCTATTTCTATCCGCAGATCGCACAGATGAGCCAAGCTGCGCTGAGCGCTGCTGCGCCGCAGCCCAGCGCGCCGGCAACACCGACACCCCAACCGGACCCGCAAGACGCTGCCGTTCAAGCCATGCCCGCCGCACTGCCTGCCGCGTCCATGCCCGAGGCAGCTGCGCTGCCTACCGCGCTGGATCGCGGCGCATCGACGCTCAAGCTTGCGCAGCCGGTGCTGGTTTTCAAGTCGCGCGGCAGTACCTGGATTGAAGTCACCGACGCCAAGGGAACCGTCTTGTTGCGACGCACATTGGCTGCTTCTGAAGCTGCCGAAGTGCTTGGCGACTTACCCCTTGCGGTGGTGGTGGGGCGGGCCGACCACACCGATGTATGGGTGCGAGGAGTGCTTTTCTCGTTGGAGACGCATACCCAAGACAATGTTGCCAGATTCAAGGTGCCATGATGACAAGTCAGACTTTTTTGAACTCCAATGGAGTAGCTGCGCGCCAAGGCCTTCAGACCAGTGTGCGCTGGGGTAGCAATGTGATAACCATTGGTGGCGGCGCGCCCGTGCGTATCCAGTCAATGACCAACACCGACACAGTGGACGCCATCGGTACGGCGATTCAGGTGAAGGAGTTGGCGCTGGCCGGTTCCGAGCTGGTGCGCATCACCGTCAATACGCCCGAAGCGGCGCAGGCGGTTCCTTATATCCGTGAGCAGTTAGACCGCATGGGTATCGCCGTGCCCTTGATCGGTGATTTTCATTACAACGGGCACCGATTGCTGACAGATTTTCCCGATTGCGCGCAGGCGCTCTCCAAATACCGTATCAACCCGGGCAATGTCGGCAAGGGCGATAAGAAAGATCGCCAGTTCGGGCAAATGATTGAAGCGGCCATGCGCTGGGATAAGCCGGTGCGCATCGGTGTGAACTGGGGCAGCCTGGACCAGGAGTTACTCGCTGATTTGATGGATGCCAACAGCAAGCTGTCTGAGCCGCGCAATTACAAGCAGGTGATGTACCAGGCCTTGATCAGTTCGGCGGTGGGTTCGGCGCAACTGGCGCAATCCATGGGCATGGCGGCCAACCAGATCATTATTTCTTGCAAAGTCAGTGGCGTGCAGGACTTGATTGCGGTCTATCGCGAACTCGGCCGCAGCACTTCGTATCCCTTGCATCTGGGTTTGACCGAGGCGGGTATGGGGACCAAAGGCACGGTGGCTTCCAGTGCAGCTTTGTCGGTTTTGCTACAAGAAGGTATTGGCGACACCATTCGCGTGTCGCTGACCCCTGCGCCAGGCGAGTCGCGTAACCAGGAGGTGGTCATTGCGGCCGAAATTTTGCAGGCCTTGGGTTTGCGCGCTTTTGTTCCTAGCGTGACCGCCTGCCCCGGCTGCGGACGAACTACCAGCACCACGTTTCAGGAACTTACCCAGCAGATTGACAATTTTTTGCGCGACCAAATGCCGGTGTGGCGCAAAGAGTTTCCCGGTGTGGAAGGCCTGAAGGTCGCGGTCATGGGCTGCATCGTCAACGGGCCAGGCGAAAGCAAGCATGCCGACATAGGCATCAGCCTGCCTGGCACCGGCGAGGCCCCTGCGGCCCCGGTGTTTATCGACGGCGAAAAACGCATGACCTTGCGTGGTGAATCGATAGCTACCGAATTCCAAGCGGTGGTGGAAAACTATATCCGTGAGCGCTTTGGGGCGCCGGCTCTCAAATAAAACACACTTTATGAATCAAGCACCATCGCCACGCAAGGCGGAACGCCTGGTGGCCGTCAAAGGCATGAACGACATCTTGCCGCCGGAATCGGCGCGCTGGGAAGACTTGGAGGCGCGGGTGCGCTCCTTGATGCGGCGCTATGCGTACGAGAGTATTCGCACGCCGATTGTCGAACCGACCGCGCTATTTGTGCGCGGGCTGGGCGAGGTGACGGATATTGTTGAAAAGGAGATGTACTCCTTTGAAGACCGACTCAATGGCGAGCAGCTCACCCTGCGCCCTGAGAACACTGCCGGCCTGGTGCGCGCAGTCGTGGAGCACAACCTTCTGTATAACGGTGGCAAACGCCTGTTCTATATCGGCCCTATGTTCCGCCACGAGCGTCCACAGCGCGGGCGTTACCGCCAGTTTTACCAAGTTGGTGCCGAAGCCTTGGGCTTTGCCGGCCCGGAACTCGACGCGGAACTCATTTTGATGGCGCATGCGTTATGGAAAGAGTTGGGCATGCAAGGCGTGCAATTGCATATCAATAACCTGGGCCAGCCGGACGAACGCAAATTGCACCGTGCCGCCTTGATTGCCTATTTTGAACAGCACGACGAAGTCTTGGACGCTGACTCGCGCCGCCGTCTGCACCTGAACCCTTTGCGCTTGCTCGATAGCAAAAACCCGGCTATGCAGGCCGTGATTGAGGCTGCACCCCGGCTCATGGACTTCCAGGGCGATGCATCACGCGCGCACTTGGATGCGGTGCTGGCCATATTGAAGGCTAATGCAGTGGACTACGTCATCAACCCGCGCTTGGTGCGCGGTATGGACTATTACAACCTCACGGTGTTTGAGTTTGTGACAACCGAACTAGGCTCCCAAGGAACGATTTGTGGTGGCGGACGTTATGACTACCTGGTAGAAGAAGTAGGTGGTAAAGCTGCGCCGGCGGTGGGCTGGGCGCTGGGCATGGAGCGATTGCTGGAGTTGCTCAAGACACAGGGCGTGCACGCTGCGTCGACGGCACCGGATGCGTTCGCGGTGGTCACCGATAAGAATTTTTTACCTGATGCGCTGCGCACACTGGAGCAATTGCGTGGTGTGGGCGTGGCGGTGCAGTTGCATGCCAGCGCGGACGGCACCATGGCCAGCATGAAATCTCAGTTCAAAAAAGCCGACGCTAGCGCAGCCCGCTATGCCCTGGTGTTTGGCGCCGACGAAATGGCTGGCGGTAATCTGAGCATTAAAGATCTGCGCAATGCCTCGACCCTGCAGCGCACGGTCGCAATGGCCGATTGGGCGCAATGGGCGCAAAGCCTACAATCCGATGCTTAATCACGTAATGCCATGGCCAACCAATTAGACCTTGAAGAACAAGAGCAGCTTGACCAGCTCAAGCATTTCTGGAGCCGATACGGCAATTTGATCACTGGGCTGCTCGTCGTCGTACTGCTGGCGGTCGCCGCATGGAACGGTTACCACTATTGGCAGCGCAGCCAGGCCGGCCAGTCTGCCGCCTTGTTTGATGAAATGAGCAAGTCGGTGGCAAGCGGTGATGTCGCCTTGGCGCAGCGAAGCTTTTCGGATATGAAAGAGCGCTATCCATCGGCCACCTATACCCAACAGGCCGCCTTGGCTGTGGCGCGCCAGGCCATGGATAAGGGCGATACCGACGCTGCTAAGTCGGCTTTGCAATGGGTGGTGGATAAGTCTGGTGACCAAGGCTATACCGCTATCGCTCGCCTGCGCTTGGCCAATATGTACTTCGATGCCAAAGACTATGCGCAGGCCCTGGCGCTGCTCGATGGCGTGGCGGACGAGGCGTTTGCGGCCCTCGTGGCTGATCGCAAAGGTGATATTTTTGCGGTGCAGGATAAGCGTTCGCAGGCCATAGCGGCTTATTTACTGGCCTACCAAAAATTGGAAGAGCGCGCGCAGTACCGGCGCGTAGTGCAGGTCAAACTCAATGCGCTGGGCGTGGACCCAGAGGCTGTGGCTGCTCCCAAGTTGGCTGAGGGATTGAAATAATGGCGCAAGGCATATCTTATTTGCGCAATCTGTTCGCAAGCAGTGTCTGCGGCGCGGCGCTGTTACTGGGTGGCTGTGCAAGTTTTGATAAACCAAAACCCGAGTCCTTGGAGGCCAATCCCGCCAGTCTGGCCGTCAAGGAAGTATGGCGCGTCAATGTGGGTGCTACGGCGTCCCCCTTGGAGATGCGTGCGGTCGGTGCGATGCTGTGGGCTGCTTCCAGCCAAGGCGAACTGAGCCTGATTGACGCCGCCAGCGGTCAAGTGAGTGGGCGGGCCAGCGCCGGGCAGTCGCTCAGTGCCGGTGTAGGCGCCGATAAGCAGTTTGTCGCAGTGCTTAGCCTGGATAACCAGTTGATTGTCCAAAGCGAGCAAAAAGAGATATGGCGCCAAAAGATTCCCTCGCTGGTAGTCACTGCGCCTTTGGTCGCGGGCGAGCGGGTATTCGTTTTGGCAGCGGACCGCACGGTCTATGCCTTTGACGCAGCGAACGGGCGCAAGCTCTGGACGCAGCAGCGTTCCGGTGAAACCTTGTTGCTGGCGCAGGCCGGCTTATTAACGGCGGTAGGCGATACCCTGCTGGTGGCGCAAGGCGGCCGCTTGCTCGGTTTGAACCCGCAAAATGGATCGCTGCGCTGGGATGTGCAAGTAGCCAGCGGGCGCGGAGTGAACGAGGTGGAGCGCCTGGCTGATTTAGTCTCGGGTGTGAGCCGTGTCGCCGATTCCGTGTGTCTGCGTGCTTTCCAGTACGCTGTCGCCTGTGTGGACGCGCGTACTGGCCGCAGTCTGTGGAATAAATCCGCCTCTGGCGCTTCGGGTATCGGCGGTGATGCCCAAACCGTGTTCGGTACCGAAAGCGATGGCAAAGTGATCGCCTGGCGCCGCGCCGATGGCGAAAAATTGTGGACCAACGAAAAATTGCGCTTTCGTACTGTGACGGGCCCCACGCTGGCCGGTGGCGCTTTGCTGCTGGGCGATGGTGACGGCAATTTGCACTTTCTCTCTCCTGCCGATGGCAAACTCTTAAACCGCCTTAGCACCGATGGTTCACCGATTGTTTCTGCGCCTTTGTGGCTTGCTTCGACCTGGGTAGTCGTCACCCAGCGCGGTAACGTCATCGGGTTCCGGCTGCAATAGGCCCTAGGGCCGCGCTGTATGAAACCGGTCATCGCTCTGGTCGGCAGGCCTAATGTAGGCAAGTCGACCCTATTTAATCGGCTAACGAAAAGCCGCGACGCCATCGTTGCCGACTTTGCCGGATTGACGCGCGATCGCCACTATGGCAATGCCAAGCACGGTAAGCAGGAAATCATCGTCGTGGACACCGGCGGTTTTGAGCCCGATGCGACCACCGGTATCTTCAAAGAAATGGCTAAGCAGACCCGCCAAGCGGTGGCCGAAGCCGATGCCGTGCTGTTTATTGTGGATGCCCGCGGCGGCGTGTCGGCGCAAGACTACGAAATTGCCAAGTACCTGCGCCGCCTGGGCAAAACCAGCTATGTGGTAGCCAACAAAGCCGAAGGCATGACCGAAACCACGCAGTTTGGCGAGTTTTATGAACTCGGCCTAGGTGCAGTGATCGCCGTGTCCGCAGCCCACGGACAAGGCATGCGCACGCTGATGGATCAGGTGATGGCGCCTTTTGCACCCGACCCGGATGCGCCAGAGCCCGAAGAAAGCCAGCCCGGGACGATCAAACTGGCGGTAGCGGGGCGGCCGAATGTGGGCAAATCGACGCTGATAAACACCTGGCTGGGTGAAGAACGTCTGGTGGCCTTTGATCTGCCAGGCACCACGCGCGACACCATTTCCATTCCCTTTGAGCGCAGCGGGCAAAAATTCGAGCTGATTGATACCGCCGGTCTGCGCCGCAAAGGCAAAGTATTTGAAGCAATTGAAAAGTTTTCAGTGGTCAAAACTTTGCAGGCGATTGAATCGGCCAGCGTGGTCTTGCTATTGATCGATGCGATTGAAGGCGTCACCGACCAAGACGCCCATATTGCCGGCTATATCCTGGAGTCGGGGCGCGCGGTGGTGGTGGCGGTGAATAAATGGGATGCGGTGGACGAGTACCAGCGCGAACTGGTGAAACGCTCGCTCGAAACCCGCTTAGGATTTTTAAAGTTTGCTGCCTTGCATTTGATTTCTGCGCGCAAGCGCCAGGGCTTAGGGCCAGTATGGGATTCGATTGCCCAGGCGCACCGTGCAGCCAACTGCAAAATGCCGACCCCGGTGTTGACCCGTTTGCTGTTGGAGGCAGTGCAGTTTCAGACGCCTAAGAAAACCGGCATGTACCGCCCTAAGTTGCGCTATGCCCACCAAGGGGGCATGAATCCGCCGATTATTGTGGTTCATGGCAATTCGCTCGAGCATGTGACAGAAGCCTATAAACGCTTTTTGGAAGGGCGTTTTCGCAAAGAATTTAACCTAGTGGGCACACCTCTGCGTATCCAAATGAAGTCAGCCGCCAACCCCTATGCCGACAAGGATTGAACTCCTTGCCGCATGCCTTAAGCCCCCACCGTGACTTTGGCCACTGAGAATCCATTGCCAATGTGGTATCTTCAACTGTTCTTATTACCTTCAACACGGAAAATATCGTGAACAACAAAAGTCAACTTCTCCAAGACCCCTTTCTAAACGCCTTGCGCCGGGAGCATGTCCCGGTTTCGGTGTACCTGGTCAACGGTATCAAACTGCAGGGACAGATTGAATCCTTTGATCAGTACGTGGTTTTGCTGCGAAATACCGTGACCCAGATGGTCTACAAGCATGCGATTTCCACGATCGTGCCTGGGCGTGCAGTCAATTTCGCACTGCCCCCTGCCGACGGCGCTGAAGCGCCCTGATAACGCTACAGGGCGGCCCCATCGGGCTGCTGCGTACGCAGATCTGATTTGACCTCGCGACAAGCCGATTTCAGCGTGCGCACCATTTTGGTGGGCGTCGATTTAGGTCTTGCGCATTTCGATTCGGCGCTAGATGAATTGGGCCAACTTGCGCAAACTGCGGGTATGGAGCCGGTGGCCAGAGTCGTCTGTAAGCGTCGCGCTCCCGATGCCGCTTTGTTTGTGGGTACCGGCAAAGCCGATGAAATCAAACTCTTGGCCCAAAGCCTGGGCGCGCAAGAGGTGTTGTTCGACCAAAGCCTCAGCCCCGGCCAGCAACGGAACTTAGAGCGCCGCTTGGAAATGCCGGTGAACGACCGGACCTTCTTGATCCTGGAAATCTTTGCCCAAAGAGCCCGCAGCCACGAGGGAAAATTGCAAGTAGAGCTGGCGCGGCTGCAGTATTTGAGTACCCGTTTGGTGCGCCGCTGGTCGCATCTGGAGCGCCAGCGCGGCGGCATCGGCAATCGCGGCGGTCCCGGCGAGACCCAGATCGAACTGGACCGGCGCATGATTGCCGCCAACATTAAGCGCACCAAAGAGCAGTTGGACAAGGTCAAGCGCCAGCGCCAGACGCAGCGCAAACAACGCGACCGGCGCGGCGCCTTCAACATCTCGCTCATCGGATACACCAATGCGGGCAAATCCACCCTGTTTAATGCCTTGGTCAAAGCCCGTGCCTATGCGGCCGACCAGTTGTTTGCCACGCTCGACACCACCACCCGCCAACTGTATTTAGGTGAAGCGGAGCGCTCGGTATCGCTGTCCGATACGGTGGGCTTTATCCGCGACCTACCCCATGGGCTGGTGGATGCATTCCGGGCTACCTTGCAAGAGGCCGTAGATGCTGACTTGTTGCTGCATGTGGTGGACGCGTCCAACCCGGATTACATGCTGCAAATTGAGCAAGTGCAGCGCGTGTTAATCGAAATCGGGGCCGACAAAGTGCCGCAAATATTGGTTTTTAACAAGATCGACGCTATGCCCGTGGCCCGGCTGCCCTTACAAAGCAGTGATTTTTTTGAACTCGACGGTCAGCAAACGGCCCGGGTTTTTCTCAGCGCGCAAGCGGGAACCGGACTTGCGCAGCTGCGCAGCTTGCTCGCGCGGACCGCTGCTGGCACGCCGGTTTTTTCGCCCGCTCAGCCCCAATCCCCCGTGGTCTATGAGGCCGACTCGTAATTGTGGACAATCGGGGTGTGCAAATCGCAAGGTATAACAATGAAATTTTCAACGTCAACGCTTAGTTTTGTCGCAATTGTGGGGCGATTGCGCGGTATGTTCAATCTCAATGACAGCCGTTGGGGCCGCTCAGATGAAGCCAAATCCCCCTCGGGTAGTGCGCCCGATGCGTCCGCCAATCCACAGGAACCTTCGCCTGGGGGACGGCCCGAGGCCAAACCCGATACCCGGCCCGATGTACCTCCCCCTAACAACCCGGGCAATGACCGCCCAAGCGCGGGCCAACGCCCAGGCGCGAATGCGGGCCCGCCGGATTTGGATGAGCTGTGGCGCGATTTCAACCGTAAGTTGAACGGCTGGATGGGCGGCGGCAAGCGAGGCGGGGGCGCGCGGGGACCCGGCGGCCTCTTGCCACCGGATTTCAAGAACATCCAAATTGGTGGCGGAGTAATTGCGGCGGTGCTGGTTTTGATTTGGCTGGCGACCGGCTTTTTCATTGTGCAGGAAGGTCAGCAGGCGGTTATTACGCAGTTTGGTCGATATAAAGCGACGGTCAATGCGGGTTTCAACTGGCGGCTGCCGTACCCATTTCAGCGCCATGAATTGGTTTTCGTCACCCAAATCCGCTCGGTGGATGTGGGTCGGGACAACGTGCTCAAGGCCACCGGCTTACGGGAGTCGGCCATGCTGACCCAAGATGAGAATATTTTGGACATTAAGTTTGCAGTGCAGTACCGCTTAAGTGATGCGCGCGCCTTTTTGTTTGAAAGCAAAAACCCCACCGACGCCGTGGTGCAGGCGGCAGAGACATCGGTGCGTGAAGTCCTGGGCAAGATGAAAATGGACGCCGCGCTTTCCGAGGAGCGCGACCAAATTGCTCCGCGTGTGCGTGCCATGATGCAAGACATTCTGGACCGCTACAAAGTGGGCATCGAGGTGGTTGCGATCAACTTGCAGCAAGGTGGCGTGCGCCCGCCTGAGCAAGTGCAGGCTTCGTTTGACGATGTGCTGAAAGCGGGCCAGGAGCGTGAACGTGCGAAGAATGAGGCGCAAGCCTATGCCAACGACGTGATACCGCGCGCCGTGGGTTCGGCGGCCCGATTAAAGGAAGAGGCCGACGCCTACAAGGCCCGGGTAGTAGCCCAGGCACAAGGTGATGCGCAGCGTTTCCGCTCGGTGTTTAATGAGTACCAAAAGGCACCCCAAGTCACGCGCGACCGTATGTACCTGGACGCTATGCAGCAAATCTACACCAATGTCACCAAAGTGCTGGTCGATACCCGTCAGGGTGCGACCTTGTTAAACCTGCCGCTTGAAAAGATTTTGCAAATGAATGCGGGAGTTGATCCCTTGGCATTGCCCGCAGCGGCTGGTAATCCAGCGGCTGTGCCCCCGACCCCCTTGCCCGCAGCCAACGCGGTGGACCCACGCAGCCGCGAAGCGGCGCGCACCCGTGAGCGCGATGTGCGCTAGGAGAACAGCATGAACCGTATTGGATTTATTGTTTCTAGTTTGTTGGTGCTGTTAGCGCTGGCCAGTTCGACCCTGTTTGTTGTGGACCAGCGCCAGTTTGGCGTGGTCTATGCGCTAGGCCAAATCAAGGAAGTCATCACCGAGCCCGGTTTGAACTGGAAGCTGCCGCCGCCATTTCAAAACGTCTCCTATATTGACAAGCGTTTATTGACGCTGGACAGCAGCGATACCGAGCCTATGCTGACGGCGGAGAAGCAGCGCGTGGTGATCGACTGGTATGTGCGCTGGCGCATTTCCGAGCCCAGCCAATACATCCGTAATGTGGGCCTGAATGAAGCGGCCGGCGCAAATCAACTCAACCGCGTGGTGCGCAATGCGTTTCAGGAAGAGATCAATAAGCGCACCGTGAAGGAATTGCTCTCGCTCAAGCGCGAGGCTTTGATGTCTGACGTTAAGCGTGAAGTACTGGAAAAGGTCAGAGGCGCCAAGCCTTGGGGTGTGGACGTGGTCGACGTGCGTATCACTCGTGTGGACTATGTGGAGGCTATTACCGAGTCGGTCTATCGCCGTATGGAAGCCGAACGCAAACGGGTCGCCAATGAATTGCGCTCCACCGGTGCGGCCGAGGGTGAAAAAATCCGCGCCGATGCTGACCGCCAGCGCGAGGTGACGATTGCCAACGCCTACCGCGACGCCCAGAAAATCAAAGGTGAGGGCGATGCGGAAGCAGCCCGTATTTATGCCGACGCCTTCAACCGCGATCCCCAGTTCGCCCAGTTTTACCGCAGCCTAGAGGCTTATAAAACCAGTTTCGCCAACAAGAGCGACGTGATGGTGCTGGACCCGTCCTCTAGCGAGTTCTTCAAAGTCTTCCGCAACGGCGGCTCGGGTTCGGCACCGGTCAAAAAATAAGCGGCTGCGTGCTTGCGATTCCCGCTCCTCGCCGGAGCGGGGCTCGGGTTTGGCCGGTAAAATCGCGTTTTTAACAGCATCCCTATTTATCCATGTCCGCTTGGGTCCTCCCGGATCACATTGCCGATGTGCTGCCTTCTGAGGCGCGCCACATCGAGGAAATCCGTAGAAATTTGCTGGATATGGCGCGTTGCTATGGCTATGAACTGGTCATGCCACCGCTCTTGGAGCACCTGGAATCGCTGCTGACCGGCACCGGCGAATCGCTGGATTTGCAAACCTTCAAGTTGGTGGACCAAATTTCCGGTCGGATGCTGGGCCTGCGCGCTGACAGTACACCGCAAGTGGCGCGCATCGATGCCCATTTGCTCAATCGCCAGGGTGTCGCCCGCCTGTGCTATTGCGGCCCGGTGTTACACACCCGCCCGGCGGCGCCCCATGCCACCCGTGAACCCTTGCAATTAGGCGCGGAAATTTATGGGCACCAAGGCTTGGAAGCGGATCTGGAAATCCTGATGCTGGCGCTCGATTGCCTGCGTGCCGCCAAGGTGCAGGACTTTATGGTGGACTTGGCCGATGTACGCATCGTCAACAGCCTGTTGACGCTGGCTGCCCTCAGCCCGGTGGAAACCGCAGAAATACAAGCGGCCCTGGCCGTCAAAGATGCAGCGGCGATTGCGTCCATCGCGCGCCGCTCGGATGCGGCGGTGCGTCGTGGCCTGCAAAACCTGACCCGTTGCTATGGCGATGTGCAGGTGCTCGCGCAGGCGCGCAGATTGTTGCCTGATCTGCCAGCGATTGCGCAAGCCTTGGACGAACTCCAATGGCTGGCCGGCCATCTGGAAGGTACACCGGTGTCTTTTGATCTGGCGGATTTGCGTGGCTACGCCTATTACAGCGGTGCGCGCTTTGCGGTGTATGCCAAAGGCGCGCCCGATGCCCTGCTGCGCGGTGGCCGCTACGACGCGGTAGGCTCGGTGTTCGGGCGTGAGCGGCCTGCCGTAGGATTTAGCCTGGACATCAAATCGCTGGTGGGTGTCGTTAGCGGACCGCCCTTGCGCGCGGCCATCCGGGCGCCCTGGGGTGAAGACAAAGGTTTGCGTAGCGCCATCGCTAAGCTGCGCAGCGCCGGCGAGACGGTAGTCTGCGTTCTACCTGGTCACGAAAGTGAAATTGACGAGTTCCATTGCGACCGTGTGTTGGTTGCGCAGGGTGCTGATTGGCACCTTGTTCCCGTTTAAAAAAGTAGACTTATGAATACACGCGCAGGCCGAAATGTAGTGGTCGTTGGAACCCAGTGGGGCGACGAGGGTAAAGGCAAACTGGTCGATTGGCTTACCGAAAGTGCCCAGGGCGTAGTGCGCTTTCAGGGCGGACATAACGCCGGACACACCTTGGTGATTCATGGCGTGAAAACCGCTTTGCACCTAATCCCCAGCGGCATCATGCGCGCGGGCGTGAAGTGCTATATCGGCAATGGCGTGGTCTTGTCGCCTGCCAAATTATTCGAAGAAATTGAAGGGCTGGAAAAAGTCGGCGTGGAGCTGCGGTCGCGCCTTCGCATTAGCGAAGCCTGCCCGCTGATTCTGCCCTTCCACGCGGCGCTTGACGTGGCACGCGAAGCAGCCCGTGAAAAAGGCGGCAATGAAAAAATAGGCACCACTGGGCGTGGCATCGGCCCAGCCTACGAGGACAAAATAGCCCGCCGCGCCTTGCGCGTGCAGGACATGAAATTCCCGCAGCGTTTCGCCGACAAATTGCGCGATTTATTGGCTTTGCACAACCATGTGCTGACCAGTTTTTTGGGTTCTCAAGCCTTTGATTTTGGGCCCGCACTGGCGCCCTACATCAAGGACGGCGAAGTTTTGTTCGAACCGGTCTATGCGCAGGCCATGGAGCATGCCAAGCTGCTCATCCCCATGATGGCCGATGTTTCCCGCGAACTCAATGACGCCCACCAAGCCGGCGCTAATTTATTGTTTGAAGGCGCGCAGGGCACTTTGCTCGATGTCGACCACGGCACCTATCCTTTTGTCACCTCTAGCAACTGCGTCGCCGGCAACGCCTCTGCCGGTGCTGGTGTGGGGCCCGGCATGCTGCATTACATCTTGGGCATTACCAAAGCCTATTGCACCCGCGTGGGCAGCGGCCCGTTCCCGACGGAGTTGCAATGGGAAGTGCCTGGCACGCCGGGTTACCACATGAGCACCGTGGGGGCCGAAAAAGGCGTGACGACCGGGCGCTCACGCCGCTGCGGTTGGTTTGACGCTGCTTTGCTCAAGCGCTCGGCACAGGTCAACGGTCTGAGCGGTTTGTGTATTACCAAGCTCGACGTGCTGGATGGCCTGAGCGAGCTCAAGCTGTGCACTGGCTATATGCTCGATGGCGCGCTCACCGATATTTTGCCCATGGGCGCTGACGAAATTGCCCGCTGCGAGCCGGTGTACGAAACTATGCCCGGCTGGACGCAAAGCACGGTGGGCGTCACCGACTACCAAAAATTGCCCTCTGAGGCGCGCCTTTATCTAGAGCGCATTGCGCAATTGACGGGCGTACCAATCCATATGGTGTCCACCAGTCCGGACCGGGATCACACCATTTTGATGCGTAACCCTTACCTGGCGCCATGAAGCTGGCAAGTGTTAAGTCTTCTATTTGTGTGGCAGTGGCGGTGCAAACTGCTCAATCGTATTGACCAAGGAGTTGGGTATGTTGACTGAAGACGGTAAGCATTTGTACGTGAGCTATGACGAGTACCACAACCTGATCGAAAAGCTCGCGATCAAGGTGTTTCAGTCCGACTGGGAGTTCGATACTATTTTGTGTCTTGCACGCGGCGGCATGCGTCCGGGCGACATCTTGTCCCGCGTGTTTGACAAGCCGCTGGCCATCATGTCCACCAGTTCTTATCGCTCGGATGCCGGTACCGTGCAAGGCCACTTGGACATTGCCCGCTTCATCACCACGCCCAAGGGGGAGATTGCCGGTAAGGTCCTGCTGGTTGACGATCTGGCCGACTCTGGCCACACGCTGAATGCGGTTATCCACCAGTTAAAAAACAATTACGCACCGATTACCGAGATGCGCAGCGCAGTTATTTGGACCAAAGCATTGTCCACGTTTACGCCGGACTATTCGGTGGAGTTTTTACCGACCAATCCCTGGATTCACCAACCATTTGAGAGCTATGACGCCATGCGCCCTGCGCAGCTGATCCAAAAATGGAGCGTTTAGCCGGGTAAAGCGAATGAAGCACACGATCACGACGCTAAATCACCATCCCTATGAACCGCCGGACGGTTTTGAGTCGCCCGCTGTCGGCGTGTTTAAAGCGTCCACGGTATTTTTCCCATCCGTGGCGGCTATGCGCAGCCGCCAGTGGAAAGATAAAACGGCCTATACCTATGGCCTGCATGGCACGCCCACCACCTACACCCTTGAAGAGCGCCTTTGCAGCTTGGAAGGGGGTCTCCAATGTGTTCTCACGCCCAGCGGCCTTTCGGCAATCGCCTTGGTAGCCTTGGCCTTGTTGCAATCGGGTGACGAGGTATTGCTGCCAGACAATTGCTACGAGCCCAATAAAACCCTGGTGGAAGGGGAGTTTGTGGGCTGGGGCGTACGCCACTGTTTTTACAACCCCATGGACCCGCAGGACTTGCAGTCCAAGCTCTCCAGTGCCACGCGTCTGGTGTGGCTGGAAGCGCCAGGCTCGGTCACGCTGGAGTTTCCAGACCTTGCGCAGTTGACCCGTATCTGTAAGCAGCATGGGGCGCTGGTGGCCCTGGACAATACCTGGGGCGCCGGCATTGCTTTTGCCCCCTTTGACCTGACCCCGGGCACGCCTTGCGAGGTGGATGTTTCCATTCAGGCGCTGACCAAATACCCCAGTGGTGGCGGTGATGTGTTGATGGGTAGCGTCATCACGCGCAATGCGGATTTGCATATGCGTATCAAGCTGTGCCATATGCGCATGGGTTTGAATGTGGGCGCCAATGATGCCGAGTTGGTCCTGCGCGGCCTACCCTCTATTGCCATGCGTTACCACGCCCAAGACCAGAGCACCCGTGCTTTGGCCGCCTGGTGCCAAACGCAATCTGCCTTTGTGCAGGTTTTGCACCCTGCGCTCAGCGATTCACCCGGTCATGCCCATTGGCAGCGCTTGTGTGCCCCGGCCAGCGCGGGTGCTGCCGCCTGCCTGTTCAGCGTTGTGATAGATCCTTCGTACACGCAAGATCAGGTCGATGCCTTTTGCGATAGTTTGCAGCTGTTTAGACTGGGTTACAGCTGGGCGGGTCCGGTCAGTCTGGTGGTGCCGTATAACTTGGAGCGTATGCGCAGCGCCTGGCCGGCGGGCATCGCCCGTGGGACATTGGTGCGCTTTGCAGTCGGGTTCGAAGCGCCCGAGGATTTGCAGGCTGATATCACGCAGGCATTGCGCGCTTTAGCGTCCCCATAGGCCGCTGCCGCCTGCATCCAGGTAGGTTAGGTACACACGCAGCTCAAATTCCAGTTGGTGGTAGCGCGGCTCCATGTGTTCGCACAGCTGGTAGAAACTTTTGTCATGCTCTTTCTCGCGCAAATGGGCCAGCTCGTGGACCACAATCATGCGCAAAAAGTCTTCAGGCGCCGCCTTAAAAATACTGGCAATGCGCAATTCGTGCTTGGTCTTGAGCTTGGCGCCCTGTACCCGTGAAATACGGGTGTGCGTTCCCAGTGCGTGCGCAATCACCTGTAATTTGCTATCGTACGCCACTTTGCTTATCGCAGCAGCACTGCGCATGCGGCTTTGCCGAATGTCCTGGACGTAGGCGTACAGAGCCCCATCGGTGCGCACTGCATGGGCCTGCGGGTATTTGCCCAGTAACCAATCGCCCACGCTTGCGCGCTTGAGCATGGCCAGTACCTGCGATACCGTGTCTGGTGGATAAGCGCGCAAATAGGGCGCTGCCACCCAGCCTGCCGTATCGGTGCTCACCGGGCCACCCGTTTGGACCGGCTCAGCTTTCCCGGCGCAGAGCGGGGAACAAAATCACATCACGAATGCTGGGGCTGTCAGTGAGCAGCATCATCAGTCGGTCAATGCCGATACCACAACCACCGGTAGGCGGCATGCCGTATTCCAGGGCACGCACAAAATCGTGGTCATAAAACATGGCCTCGTCATCGCCACTGTCTTTGGCGTTGACTTGGGCAGTAAAACGCGCAGCCTGGTCTTGCGCATCGTTGAGCTCGCTAAAGCCGTTGCCCAACTCCCGGCCGGTGACATACAGCTCAAAGCGCTCCGTCACGTCGGGCCGTGCATCACTGGCGCGCGCTAGGGGCGAGATCTCAACCGGGTGTTCGCATATAAAAGTAGGTTGCCAAAGCTTGTCTTCGACATGCTCTTCAAAATACATCACTTGCAAGCCCGCCAGGCTGCGCTTGGACAATTTGTTTTTCGCGTCGCTTAGGCCGGCTTTGCGCAAGGCTGATCGCAGCCAGTCGGCATCGTTCACATTCGCGCCGGCGTCGGTGTATTTGTCGATGGCTTCCAATATCGTCAAACGTTCAAAAGGCGCAGCCAGGTCCACCGGTTTTCCGCCATAACTCAGGGCGAGTGAGCCTACCGCTTTGAGTGCGGCATCGCGCACCAGGTTCTCGGTGAACTCCATGAGGTCGCGGTAATTCCAATAGGCCGCGTAAAACTCCATCATGGTGAATTCGGGGTTATGGCGTACCGAAATACCTTCGTTGCGAAAGTTGCGGTTGATTTCAAACACCCGGTCAAAGCCGCCGACGATCAAGCGCTTGAGGTAGAGCTCGGGCGCAATGCGCAAAAACATTTGCTGATCCAGCGCATTGTGGTGCGTCGTGAAGGGTTTGGCGTTAGCACCGCCGGGGATGGGGTGCAGCATGGGCGTTTCCACTTCGAGAAAGCCGTGTTGCACCATGAACGCGCGGATGCTGCTCACCGCAGTGCTGCGCGCCACAAAGCGCTTGCGGGCCGCCTCGTCGGTCATCAGGTCGATGTAGCGCTGGCGGTATTTCACTTCCTGGTCATGGATGCCATGGAATTTGTCCGGCATGGGACGCAAGCTTTTCGTTAACAGCCGCACCTCTTTGGCATGCACTGACAGTTCGCCCGTTTTGGTTTTGAATAGGTACCCGGTGGCTGCGACGATATCGCCCAAATCCCAGTGCTTGAAATCCTCATAAGGCTCGGCCCCTACTTCTTCGCCCTTGACATAGACCTGAATGCGCCCGTTGCTCGGTCCGAAGGACGCATCTTGCAAAGTACAAAAACTGGCCTTACCCATGACGCGTTTGAGCATCATGCGCCCGGCAACTTTTACTTCAAGGTTCAGGCTTTGTAGCTCTTCGGCTGTCTTGTCGTTGTACAAAGCAAATACATTGGCTGCCACCTGGTCCGGTGCAAAGTCGTTGGGGAAGGCCGGACCCAGGCCTTGGGCTTGGCGCTCGCGCAGGATTTTGAGCTTTTCGCGCCTTTCCAAAATAAGCTGGTTTTCGTCGATGGGGGCGGCTGGCGGCGTAGTGGCTTCGGACATGGATGTGCGCTAAAGAGAGAAAAAATGCGGGCCGCTTGGTGCTGTAGTTCGGCTGCCGGGCGAAGCGAGGATTCTAAGAGCCCGCCGCTGGCGATTATCATCGCGCCTACTTCTTGCAAATGGCTCGCTGCGCGCGCTGCTTATTGACATGCCTTACCAAATTGTTTCGATGGTGTTGGACCTTGTCGTCGGTGTGATCGGCGGTGCGTGTTTGCTGCGTCTGTATATGCAGCAGCAGCGCATCCCCATGTCGGCGCGGGCCGGCAACCCGATTGGTCCTTTTTTATTTGCCATTAGCGATTGGATTGTGCTGCCGCTGCGGCGCGTGTTGCCAGGCTTGGCGTTTCTCGACCTGGCCAGTTTGCTTGCCGCGTATGCCTTGGAATTAGCGCAGTATTCACTTCTTTGGTTGATTCAAGGTATGCCCTACGGCTATGGCGCTGTGGCCGGCTTGGCGGGGGTAGGGCTGCTGCGTTTGGCCCTTTCGGGCATGACGGCCATGGTCTTCATTTACGCGCTGTTGTCCTGGGTGCAGTCCGCCTCACCCGTGTCGGATTTGCTGGACCGCCTGGTAGCGCCCCTGCTGGCGCCCATTCGCCGTTACTTGCCCTTGGTCGGCGGGGTGGATTTATCCCCCTTGGCTTTGCTGCTGGCGCTGCAAATCGCTGGCTTGCTGATCCATCCGCTCGATAGCGCGATCTTGATGCTTTTGGCTTGAAGCGGCGTACCGCCGCCGTCGCTTAGTTAAATCACCGCATCCGTGGGATGACGCTGCAACATGGCCAAGGCTTCGGCCACGGTTTTGCGCATTTCGCGGCGGTCGCAAATAAGGTCAATAGCGCCCTTGGTTTGCAAAAACTCCGAGCGCTGAAAACCCTCGGGCAGGGTGACTCTTACGGTGGACTCAATCACCCGCGGGCCGGCAAAACCGATTAAGGCCTTAGGCTCGGCAATGACGATGTCACCCAAGAAGGCAAAGCCGGCGCTCACGCCGCCCATGGTCGGGTCGGTGAGCACGCTGATATAGGGCAATCCTTTTTTTGCCAGGCGCGTGAGCGAGGCATTGGTCTTGGCCATCTGCATCAGGCTGAGTAAGCCCTCCTGCATGCGGGCGCCACCGGTGGCGGTAAAGCACAAAAAGGCAGATTTTTGCTCCATCGCCGCCTCCACACCGCGCACAAAGCGCTCGCCTACCACCGAGCCCAT
>JBILPS010000136.1:0-3643 GCA_044373655.1 Rhodoferax sp. | reverse complement strand
CGACGTCCAAGCCGAAGATTTGCATTGGTACCAAAGCCTGATGCAGGTTAATTTGTGGGGCAGCGTATGGTGCACCCATGCGGCGCTGCCCTACCTGAAAGCGCGCAAAGGCCGTATCGTGGCGGTATCTTCCCTGGCGGGCCTGATCGGCGTGCCTGGGCGGACGGCCTATAGCGCCACCAAATTTGCCATGACCGGATTTTTTGAGGCCTTGCGTGCGGAGTTGGTGGGCGCTGGGGTAAGCGTCACGATTGCGTTTCCCGGCGTGGTGCTGACCCAGATCCGCCACCATGGCCTCAACGCCAAGGGCCAGACGGCAGGCAGTAGCGGCCTGCGTGAGGACAACGGGATGGGCGTGGCTCAGTGCGTGCGCTTCATCATCGCCGGCATGCAGGCACGCCAGCGCGAAGTGGTCATGACCGGCGCAGGAAAAATCGGGCGCTTTATAAAATTGATTGCGCCGGGGATCGTCGAGCGCATGGCGATGAATGCGCTCAAAGACGAGGTCAAGCCCCGATGAATCCCCACCATGCAGGGCCCTTGGGGGAACCCTCGCCCTGGCTAGTGCGTTGGTCGCACCTGCTGGAACCGCGCTCGCGCGTGCTCGATGTGGCCTGCGGCAGCGGCCGGCACTTGCACTATATGCATACCCTGGGTCACCAGGTCACCGGCGTAGATCTGGATATCAGCACAGCCCAGTCTGTCGCCCCGTACAGCGAGTTGATTCAGGCCGACCTGCAAAGCCAGCCCTGGCCCCTGCATGACGGCCCAGGCCACCGGCTGTTTGACGCGGTGCTGGTCTGCAATTACCTTTGGCGACCCTTGTGGCCTAGCTTGCTCGCCAGTCTGGCACCCGGGGGCGTGCTTCTTTACGAAACCTTTGCCTCCGGCCAAGAACAGTGGGGCAGACCGCATAACCCCGACTTCTTGTTGCAGCCCGGCGAGTTGTTAAACCGCTGCCAGGCCTTGCAAATCGTGGCCTACGAGTGCGGTCTGGAAGCGGACCCGCCACGGGTGGTGCAGCGAATTGCCGCTGTGCATAGCGGAGCAGGTGACTTTGCGGCTTCGCCTGCACCGCTAAAATGACACGGAACTTTCACGCCGCGTACGCGGCCTCCTAATTGAAGCATCCAATGCCATTGAATTTTTCACCGATCCGCGGCAGCATTGTTGCCTTGATTACACCCATGCTGGACGATGGCGCTGTGGACTATGCCGCATTGCGGCGCCTCATCGACTGGCATATCCAAGAAGGTACCGACTGCATTTGTGTCGTCGGCACGACCGGTGAGTCGCCCACGGTCACGGTGGATGAACATTGCGAGATCATCCGGGTGTCGGTGCAGCAAGCGGCAGGCCGCGTGCCCATCATGGCCGGTTGCGGCGCCAACTCCACCAAAGAGGCCATCGCGCTGGCCGAGTTTGCCAAATCGGTAGGCGCCAATTGCCAATTGCAAGTCGTGCCCTATTACAACCGGCCGACCCAGGAAGGCTTGTTCCAACACTTCAGCGCCATCGCCCGCGCCGTGGACTTGCCCATGGTGCTTTACAACGTGCCAGGGCGCACCGTGGCCGATATGGCGCACGACACGGTATTGCGTCTAGCCAAAGTGCCGGGCATCGTGGGCATCAAAGAAGCCACCGGCAATATCGAGCGGGCCCAGTGGCTGATTAAAGAAGCGCCCGAAGGCTTTTCGATTTATTCCGGCGACGACCCTACCGCCGTCGCCCTGATGCTGTGCGGCGGCCACGGCAATGTCAGCGTGACCGCCAATATCGCGCCGCGCCTGATGCACGAATTGTGTGTGGCGGCGCTGGCCGGCAATCCGCGCGCAGCGATGGACATCCAAAACCGCCTGCTGCCGCTGCACAAAGGCTTGTTTGTAGAAGCCAACCCGATACCGGTCAAATGGGCTGCCGCACGCATGGGCTTGTGCAGCATGGCGATTCGTTTGCCATTGACCGAGCTCAGCGAGCCCCTACGCCCGGCTTTGGATGATTTACTCCAATCCACCGGCCTTATTTGATCACCGCAACCAAAGGTTAATTTGTGAAATCCACCTTCCCCCTCGCGCTACTTGCCGCCGCCATCAGCCTGGGCGGCTGCTCTATTTTGGAAGGCAGCAAAGTGGATTACAAATCCACCGCCAAGCCCGTTGCGCTTGAAGTACCACCTGATTTATCCCAATTGAGAACCGATAGTCGATACACCGTAGTGAACGGCGCGGTATCGGCCCTCCCAGTGAAGTCTGCTGATACGGCTGGGCAGCCTGACGCCAAGGTAATGGCATCGATTGCGCCCTTGGAAATTGCAGATGCGCGAATCGAAAGAATGGGCGATAAACGGTGGATCGTGATTAAGCGCACTCCCGAGGCCTTGTGGCAACCCCTAAAAGGTTTCTGGCAGGAAAGCGGTTTTCCGCTTGCCATGGAGCAATCGGAAATCGGAATTATGGAGACCGAGTGGGTGGAAAATAGGGCCAAAATTCCACAGGACTTCTTGCGAAGCGCTATCTCGAAAGTCTTTGACAACCTGTACTCCAGCCCAGAACAGTACAAGTTTCGCACGCGATTGGAGCGCAACCCCAACGGAGAAACAGAAATATTTGTGAGTCAACGTAGCAGGGTAGAGACCTACACATCAGACCTCAAGGACCGGACGGTTTGGCAATCCGGGCCGGTTGACCCTGAAGTTGAGGCTGAATTTATCAACAAGCTGCTGCGCAAGTTGGGCGCTGTTAGCAATCAGTCTGCCGGGTCAAAAAGCGCCAACGCCGTTCAACCCACCGTTACCCTCGGCGCAACTTCAAGCACTCTAGACCTTTCCGAAGGTTTTGATAGCGCCTGGCGCCGTGTTGGCCTGACCCTGGACCGTTCTGGCTTTACCGTGGAAGACCGCGATCGCAGCAAAGGCCTGTATTTCGTGCGTTACGCCCATAAAGCCGCGGATGCGGACGCTGGCTTGATGCAGAAAATTATGAGTTTCAAATGGGGTAGCGACAACAAAGATGCATCCGCGCTGAAGTACCAAATCGAAGTCAAATCAGTGGGCGCGCAGAGCACAGTAAAAGTACTTGATGGCAAGGGCCAAGCGGACACAACGGATGCGGGACGCGCCATTTTGAAGCTACTGGCTAACGACTTGAAATAACGTTCCGTGTTGGCCCCTTAGAGGGCCAGCACAAAACAGTAGGCGAAAAAAAACCACCTTGCGGTGGTTTTTTTTCGTCCAAGTAAAAATTACTTGGCGGCTTCCGAAGCAGGTGCAGCAGCAGGTGCAGCAGCAGATGCGTCAGCAGCGGGTGCAGCAGCAGGAGCGGGTGCAGCAGCAGGAGCAGCTTCTTCTTTTTTACCGCAAGCGGCCAAAGCAGCAGCAGCGATAACGGCAGCCAAAACGAGTGATTTGTTCATGATGTGAAAGTAAATGAGTTAACGAAACAATTTCCGGAAATTGCTCAGGCAGCGTACCGCCCAAACCCCGACAAAAAGCATTCGATCTCTTTTCGCCAGAGAAAATAATTATACAAGATTCGATTCGGGTAAACCCTTTGGATTTAAAAGGGTGCACCACAAAAGTGCTGATTTAATCTACTGTTGACGACGCTAACTCGCTTATTGCGCCCTATTTCAGTTCCTGCAGCCA
>JBILPS010000026.1:0-38873 GCA_044373655.1 Rhodoferax sp. | reverse complement strand
CACGTCGGCCCCACCAGCGGTGCTATTGCCCACCTGGGCAAAGACAATGAAAACGGCGCCATCATGGCCGTGCAAGAACTTAATGCAGCCGGCGTCACTATCGGCGGCAAAAAAGTCACCCTCAAGCTGATGACCGAAGACGACGGCGCTGATCCCAAGCAAGGTACGGCAGTGGCGCAAAAGCTGGCCGATGCCAAAGTGGTCGGCGTGATTGGTCACCTGAACTCTGGCACTTCCATCCCTGCTTCCAAAATCTACAGCGATGCGGGCATCCCCCAAATCTCTCCCTCCGCGACCAACCCCAAGTACACACGCCAAGGTTTCAAAACCACCTTCCGCGTGGTGGCTGATGACACCCAATTGGGTGGCACTTTGGGCAAGTACGCTGTCAACACGCTCAAAGGCAAAGCTATTGCGGTGATTGATGACCGCACCGCTTACGGCCAAGGCGTTGCTGAGGAGTTCAGCAAGGCAGTGGTGGCAGCCGGCGGCAGTGTTGTTGCCAAGGAGTTCACCACCGATAAAGCAACTGACTTCAACGCCATCTTGACCACCATCAAAGGCAAAAAGCCTGATGTGGTGTTCTTTGGCGGTATGGATGCGGTTGCAGGCCCGATGCTGCGCCAGATGAAATCCTTGGGCATCAATGCCAAGTTCATGGGTGGTGACGGCATCTGCTCGGCAGAGTTGGTCAAGCTCGGCGGTGACGCGATTGCGGACAACCAGGTTTATTGCGCGGAAGCTGGCGGCGTAGAGAAAGGCAGCAAATACGAAAAATCCAAAAACGAATTTGAGGCCAAGTTCAAGGCCAAGTTCAATGCGGATGTCCAAGTCTATGCACCCTACGTGTATGACAGCGTGAAGTTGATGGTCGCCGCAATGGTCAAGGCTGGTTCTTCCGATCCGGCGAAATACCTGCCTGTTTTGGCCGCAACTCAGAACTTCGAGGGCGTTACGGGCGCAATTTCCTTTGATGCCAAAGGCGACATTTTGAATGGCGCATTGACCATGAAGACAGTGCGCGGTGGCAAGCTAGACACCATTGCAGTTATCCGTTAATCACCGACTGCCCCAACAAAAAACCGGCCTTCGGGCCGGTTTTTTTACGCATGCCAATTTCCTACTTGCGCTGCAATAAGCGGTAGGGTGGCAGGCCTTGCAGCATGCGCCGGCCATAGGCCTGTTCGCTCAGGCGCTTGTCGTAGCAAATGACTTGGGCGCGGTCTTCTTCGGTGCGAATCGCGCGGCCCGTCCATTGCAGCAGCTTGATGCCAGTGGCGGGGATAACCAGCTCATTGAATGGGTCGCGCCCCATGCGGCGTAGCCACTCGGCGCGCGCCTCGTCCACCGGCTCGGACGGAGGCGCAAAGGGCAGCTTGGTGATGAACACGGTTTCGCACAAACGGCCCGGCAAATCCAGGCCCTCGCCAAAGGATTGCAATCCAAAAATAATGGACGGCAAACCGGCCTCCACCCGCGCCATATGCGCGGCCAGCAAGCGCGTGCGTGAGCTACTGCCCTGCACCAAGATGCTGTTGATCATGGGTGCTGGAATCGCGTCGGTGGCGGCGCGCATTTGCGCCCGCGAGGTGAACAAAACCAAGGCGCCATGCTCCACTTGCGCCAAATCTTGCATCAGGTATTCCACCACTTCGCCGGTATAGGCCTGCACGTTTTTCGCGTCGGCCATGGTGTGCACTACCGTTAGCGTGCCTTGTGTGGCGTAGTCAAAGGGGCTGGAGACTTCCAGCGCCTGCACCTCTGGCTTGCCCGAGAGCCCGCATTCCTGCAAAAAATAGTCAAAACTGCCGCAACTGGTCAGCGACGCCGAGGTCAGTATGGCCGCGCGGGCCTGGCTCCAGACAAACTGGCGCAGCAAATCGCCCGGCACCATCGGACAGGCGTGGGCGCTGATGAGCAAAAAGCTGCCCTCACTTTTGCATTGCAGCCATTTGGCCAGCGGCTGCTCGCCGTGTTCGAGCAATAGGCTGGCAGTCGATGTGAGAGCGCCTAGTCGCGGTGCCAGCGGCCCTAGCTTGGCGTATTGCTGGCTGCATTGCAGCGCCTGCATCGGGTCGTCTTTGGCGATTTGTTTGATTTGCGTGCCCAGCGCGTCCAGCGCCTGCGCCAATCCCGTGGCTTGCGCTAGCACTTGCGCCATCGGTTCGACCAGGGACTCGGGCAGCTGGCCATGGGCAAAACGCAGCGTGCCATCCTGCCCCTGGGTGCTGGCGTGCACCAGGTCCAGCACCAAGCGCGCCAATTGGTTCAGCGTGGCTTTCAGCTGGCTGCTAACGGTACTCACGTCCGGGTCCACATCCAGCATCAAAGCTTTGCTGACGTCTTGCAATACCTTGGGCAAGCGGTCCAACCAGCGCAGACTGGCCAGTTCCATAGCGCTGCTGAACTGGTCCAAAGCGACCGCCGGCAGGTGGTGGGCTTCGTCAAACACCAGCAGGCAGTTGTTCAACTCGGGCAGGGTTTTCATGCCCAGCGAAGCGAGTACCAGGTCGTGGTTGGCGACGATGACCTGCGCCTCTGCCAGGCGGTTGCGCGCCTGGTAATAGCTGCAGTCCCGAAAGCGCGGGCAATGGCGCACGGTGCAACTGTGCCGCTCTGCGGCTACCCTGGCCCAGTCCTGCGGGTCAGGTGCTTCGTTGAGGCTGTCTCGGTCGCCGTCCCAGCGGCCTGTGGCCAGCGTGGCGGCCATGTGTTCATACAGCCTAAACCGCCGCTCTTCCAAGGCTTCCTGCGAGGCCGTGGCCAGCGCCACCGCCGGAAAATCGTCTTCAAAAAAATCATCCTCTGCGCCGCCGATACCGACCAGGCGCTCCAGCTTGAGCTTGCACACATAGCGACCGCGTCCTTTGGCCAGCGCAAAAGCAAAGGGCTGCTCCATGCTGGAGGCCAGGGCCGGCAGGTCTTTCTGCATGAGTTGCTCTTGCAGCGCTACCGTCGCAGTGGAAATCAGCACCCGGGTTTTGCGCTGCAAGGCCATGGCAATCGCGGTGCTGGCATAGGCCGCCGATTTGCCCACGCCGGTTCCGGCCTGGATGACGGCGATTGCGCGCTGCGGGTCCTCGCAGTCGCCCAGGTCGGCGCGGCTTAGCGTTTCGGCCACGCATTGCGCCATGGCGATCTGGCCTTCGCGCTGGCGAAAGCCCGGCGTGGCTTGCAGCACATGGCTAAATGCCGCAAAAGCATTTTTCGCCCAGCTTTGCGGGTTGCTTAGGGCGGCCTCGGGGGCTTGGGTTTCAGGGGACAAGGAGATAGGTCTCAGTGGGGTCAGGTAGGCATGGCCGGCGCGTACTGCGCCGCGCTAGGCGGTGCACCGTCAAGGCAGGCCCGCAATATACCTGTTGCAGCAGTGCTAATCCGCCCGCCGCCGACCCGCTGCAAGCGATGGTGGACGGGCCGCTGGTTTTCGCGCTATTCGAGGAAATTCCCGCTTAAACCCTGGGCAGGGGCAGCAGACGCAACTGGCTTTCAAACACCAAGCGCCGCCGGCTGACCGGGTCCTCAAAGGCCAGGCCTTTAGCCAGCAATTGCAGTGGTTTGGCCAGGTCGCTGCTGCCCTCGGGAGTGAGCTGCGGATAAATGCCATCGTTCAAAATAGGCAGCCCGAGCGCCATCATGTGCACGCGCAACTGGTGGCGCTGACCGCTTAATGGTCGCAAGCGGTAGCGCGCCCAGGGCCCGCAGACTTCCAGCACATCGATGTCGGTTATCGCATTCACTGGCCCCGGTACTTCGGCCTGCTGCATAAAGTGCGCCCCCACGCGAATACGGCTTTCGCGCCGCTGCGGCATAGCGAGTGCGGCATCGAAAGGCGCAATGGCTTCATAGGTTTTTGCCACCCGCCGTTCTCTGAACAGGGCGCTATAGGCATCGCGGCTTTCCGCTTGCAGCGAAAACAGCACCAGCCCGGCCGTGTCACGGTCTATGCGGTGGATGGGCACCAGGTCTGGCAGGTTTAAGCTTTGTTTTAAGCGCAGTAACAAGGTGTGCTGCAAATACTGGCCCGAAGGGATGACCGGCAAAAAATGCGGCTTGTCCACCACCAACAAGTGCGCATCGCGGTACAGCACCTGATGTTCAAAAGGGATTGCTGTTTCGCTTTCGACAGCCCGGTAGTAATACAACCAGCCGCCGTCTGTGGTCGGCGTGTCGGCTTGCAAAGGCTGCCCCGCGTCGCCCAGCACCAGACCTTGGGCCAAGCGTTGTTGCCAATCCTCTGCGCTGATATGCGGGAAGCGGGCTACCAAAAAGTCCATCACGCAGGCCCACTGGCCTGGCGCTATGACAACCCGGCTGGCGCCTACGCCATTACGCGCGGGCAAGTCGCGCAGCGCAGGGGCTAATCGCATAATTTAGCGCCGCAGGCAAACCACATCCCACACACCATGGCCGAGCTTGAGCCCCCGGTTTTCAAACTTGGTCAATGGCCGGTAGTCCGGCTTGGGGGCGTAGCCTTGCAAACCGGGGTGCGCGCTGCGCGCCGGGTTGTGCAGCAGGGGCTGGGCTTCTAGTACTTGCAAAATTTGTTCCGCATAGGGCTGCCAGTCGGTGGCGCAATGCAAATAGCCGCCGGGCTTCAGGCGTAGCGCCAATTTATCGACCAGCGGCGCTTGAATCAGGCGGCGCTTGTTGTGCTTGGTTTTGTGCCAAGGGTCCGGGAAAAAAATGTGGATGCCGTCCAGGCTGGACGGGGGCAGCATCTGGTCGATCACTTGCACCGCGTCATGCGCGCAAATGCGGATATTGCCCAAGCCGTCTTCCCCTATGCGCTTAAGCAAGGCGCCCACGCCGGCTTGGTGTACCTCGCAGCACAAAAAATCCGTGCCTGGCAAGGTGGCGGCTATCTGGGCCGTAGCCTCGCCCATGCCAAAGCCGATTTCCAGCACTACGGGCCGGGTACTGCCCGGCGCTTGGCTATTGCCAAATGCCTCGGGCCAAGAAACGTGCGCGGGGCGGTAGGGCAGCAAAAACTGCGGCCCCAGCGCCTCCACCGCTTTGGCCTGACCATGGGTTACCCGGCCTGCGCGCAAAACATAGCTTTTGACGGTGCGCATAAACACCGCTGGGGCGTCAGGCTCGGGGGAAGGATGGTTGTGCATGGGTGAGTGATGCGCGCGGCGCTCTGGGGGCCGCTTACTGGCCTGAAGCGGGCAATTTTAGGTGGCCTGGACTTGGCGCTCGGGCCGCATCCAAGCATAGGCCCAAGCCGCCGTCCAAACGGCCAATGCTTGTTCTACCGTGCCAGATTGGGCGGGTAGGCCCAGGGCGCTAGCTGCCTGGTTCAAAGCGTGCAGGGGCTCGCTGGTATCGATCGCCTGCGCGCCGTTTTGCTTCGACAGCTTTTCGCCGTTCGCGCCCAGCACCAAAGGGGTATGCAGGTACTGCGGTGTCGGTAGCCGCAGGCATTGTTGGAGCCAGATTTGGCGAGCGGTGTTGTCCAAAAGGTCTGCGCCGCGTACCACATGGCTAATGCCTTGGTCTGCATCGTCCACCACTACCGCCAGTTGGTAGGCAAAGCAGCCATCGGCGCGCAAGAGGACGAAGTCGCCCACCGCATCTTCCACCTCCTGCATCTGCGGCCCAGCTGCGCGGTCTTGCCAGCTTATCGCGGCGCCCCCGGTGCGCAAGCGCCAGGCCCGTGCGGCTTTGCCATGCAGGCCATCGCGGCAGGTGCCGGGGTAGCGCAGCTCGGCGTGGCGCGGGCGCGGCGTCTCGGCGGTGGTGGCGTTTTCTATGTCCTTGCGCGAACAGGCACAGGGGTAGGCCAAAGCGTCTGCCACCAAGCGGTCTAATGCAGCGCGGTACAGCGGCGTGCGCGCGCTTTGCCAAGTGGGTGGCGCATCAGCATGCAGGCCGCAGGCGGCCAGTTGCGCCAGGATCAGGCGGTCGGCGCCGGGCACGGTGCGTGGCGTATCCACGTCTTCGATGCGTACCAGCCATTGGCCACGGTGCGCGCGGGCATCTAGCCAACTGGCCAGGGCAGCGACCAGCGAACCCGCATGCAGCGGGCCGGTGGGCGAGGGCGCAAAGCGGCCCCGGTACTGCAAAAATTTTTCAGCCGATTGCAAGCGCCAGTTCCAAGCCCGACACGAATGCGTTCTCCACCCGGTGGCCCAGGCACCAGTCGCCGCACAAGCCGATGCCGGACTTGGCATCCCACATGTGGCTCTGGCCCAAGGCCTGGTCGGTTTTAGCGTACAGCCAGCGATGCGCTTGCACATAGGCCGGTTGGGCACGGATGCCGGTGACCTCGGCAAAGGCTTTGAGCAGCTTGCCTTCCACGCGCGGCACATCGTCGTGGACGTGTTCCTGCGACCAGGCGGCACTGGCCTGCACCGTCCAGCGTTCTACGATACCGCGCCCCGGTTTGCTTGATTCGCGGCTGAGCCAGGCGATGCGGTGGTGCGTGCTGCGCGCGGCGTTCCATTGCGGGCCCAGCGTGGTCAGACCAGGCTGTACCGCCTGCGGGAAAGCCAGCATCAGGGTCCAGCAAGGCTGAACGCTGACGCCTTCCAGCGCTTGCGACATGGCTGCGCCGCCGCTGGTCTTGGCGGGCAGGGTGCGCAGCAAGGCCGCTGCCTGCGGATGCGGGATGGCTAGCAGCACATGGTCAAAGCCGCCATGCACCCCGCTGCTGTCGTCGCTGCCACGGGTGCGCAATTGCCACTGGCGCTTGTGCAGCGCATCGGTCTCGATCGCCATTACGCAGGTCTCTAGCTCGATGTGCTCGGCTATGGGCGCTGCCCAAGCTACGGCCAGATCGCGCATGCCCGGTCCTGGCACCCAGTGGGGCTCGCGGGCGGGCAGACCGGCTGCGGCCACCCGGCCATGCTGGTCCAGCACCTGCACCATGGTCACGCTCCAGGGGCGGCAGACGCCGGCGGCTGTTTCTAAGGCCAGGGCAAAACGCGGGTCGCGCACCGTGAAATACTGGGCGCCATGGTCAAAAGTGCCAAAGGGGCTGCGCCGCGTCGCCATGCGACCGCCTACGCCTTTGCTTTTTTCAAACAAGGTGACGTGGTGACCGGCCTGCACCAGCGTGCGTGCGCAGCTGATAGCGGCCAGTCCAGCACCGACGATGGCAATTTTTTTAGGGCTTTGCATGCGTGGTTCTCCTTGGCGTTTTTCACTCTCGCCGCAGTGCGGCATGCGGCCTACTGTACACCCGCGATCGCTTGCCTGGCTTGGCTGGTCTTGGGAATGCACATTGATTTGACCCTGCGCTACTGCGCGCCGCCTTATGCGGCCAACAATGCCTTGCGCGTCGCATCACTTTCCAATTGGTCCAGCCACCATTGCAAGGCCCGCCCCGGTGGCGCCGCTTTCGTGCTGCGCCAGGCGTAGTGGATATGCGCCTGGCGCATGGTCTGCTCGGTACGTTTGGCGACGAGCCGCCCGCTGGCCAAATGAGGTGCGGCCATGGGAAGTGGCAAGTTGCCGCTGCCCATGCCACGCAACTGTGCATCGAGCTTGGCATGCATGCTGCCGACCGTGAAAACTTCTTGGCCTTGAAATAGACCCAAACTCATGCCGCTGCCCCGCTGTACCGAATCGGCCACTGCCACAGCGCGGTGCCGCTGCATCAGCGCACTGCTTAATGGCTCGGGCGCTGCAGCCAGTGGATGCCCTGGCGCAACCGCGAACACGAAGGGAACCGCGCCCAAAGCTTTGATGTGAATGCCAGTCTGCCCTTGCACATCGGGCCCCACGCCGATGGCCAGATCGGCTTGACCGGCGATCAAACAGCCCATGGTGCCGGACAAGGCTTCGTCGCGCAGGCGCAGGCGGGTCGGTGGTAACAGGCTAAAAAAGTGTTCGCACAAGTCCATTACCGTGGCCCGCACGATGATCGTGTCTAAAGCAATGGTGAGTTGCGACTCCCATCCGGTCGCTACGCGCTTGACCCGGTTGGCTACCGCGTCGATGTCCTCCAGCAAGCGCGTGCCTTCGCGCAGCAACTCGGCGCCGGCCGGGGTGAGCTTGGCCTGACGTGAATTGCGGTCGTACAAGAGCACGTCCAGCGCTTCTTCTATCTGGCGTACCCGGTAGGTGAGTGTGCTGGGTACCAGCTTGAGGGCGCGTGCCGCAGCGGCAAAGCTGCCCTGCTCGGCGACGGTTTGCAGCATGGACAGGGCGTCGGGGGTGAGGTAGTCGCGCGCAGATTGCATTTGAAATGCCTTTAGGTTCGAAATAATTGAATGATGCCATCAATTTCCTTGGCCTCCAAGGCCCGTGCTTTCCCTTAGCATCCAGCCATGATGAATTTACGCAAATCCGCTGATCGGGGCTATGCCGACCATGGCTGGCTCCAGTCCTTCCACAGTTTTTCCTTCGCGGGCTATTACGACCCGCAGTTCATGGGCTGGGGCAATTTGCGGGTGGTCAACGAAGACCGCATCGCGCCGGGTACGGGTTTTGGCACGCACGGGCACCGCGACATGGAAATCATTAGCTATGTGCTGTCGGGGAATTTGGCGCACAAAGACAATATAGGCAACGTCAAAGGCATACCGCCCGGCGATGTGCAGCGCATGAGCGCGGGCACTGGCGTGCAGCACAGCGAGTTCAACCACGCCCCTAATGCCGCTACGCATTTTTTGCAAATTTGGATCGAGCCCGATGTGCGTGGCATCGCACCGTCCTACGAGCAAAAAACCTTTTCTCCCGCAGAAAAAGACGGCGTATTGCGCCTGGTGGCGGCCCCCGGTGGGGCGCAGGGCGCAGTGCATATCAACGCGGATGCGCGTATTTACGCAGCTTGTTTTGACGGCAGCCAAAGTGCCACTTTGAAATTAGACCCGGCGCGCAAAGCCTATGTACAGGTGCTGCGCGGTAATTTGTCGGCTAATGGTCAGGCCATGGGGCAGGGCGATGCGCTGCTGCTGCAGGGCGAGAGCTATTTGTCGCTAGACCAGGCCCAAGCCGCCGAAGTGCTGGTGTTTGACCTCAGCACATAAATTTTTTACTAGGAGTTTTTTAAATGACAGATCGTTTCCAAAATGTGTTTGCCCTGCTGGCCCGTGTGCTCTTGGCGGCCTTGTTTCTGCCTGCGGGCATCAGCAAGATCGGCGGCTTCGCTGGCACTGCAGCCTACATCGGCTCGGTCGGATTACCCTTGCCTGAATTAGGCGCGGTCATTGCTGTGGTGGTCGAAGTCGGAGGCGCACTGGCCTTGCTGGCCGGCTACCAAACGCGCTTGGTCGCTCTGCTCATGGCCATATTTACCGTGGTAGCGGGCGTGTTTTTCCACGCATTCTGGACGGTTGCACCCGAGCAGTTGATGGTGCAGCAAATCATGTTTATGAAAAATATTGCGATCGCCGGTGGTTTACTGGCCTTGACAGCTTTCGGTGCCGGCGCCCTCAGCCTGGATGCACGTCGCCCAGAGTGAGTGCTGCGCGAGCGGCGCTTAGCGTCGTGTCCTTTTTGTGAGTGCAGCGCGCCAGGCGTAGGTGCTGACGGTTTCTCTCTGTATCCCTGGTCTTTTTTTCTTGGAAACTTTTACTATGACATCGACAGTTGTGATTTACCACTCCGGCTACGGCCACACCCAACGCCTGGCCCAGCAAGTGGCCGAGGGTGCCGATGCCGAGCTCATTGCCATCGACGCCGAAGGCAATATCACCGAAGCCCAATGGGCTGCACTCGACGCGGCAGACGCCATCATCATGGGCTCGCCCACGTACATGGGTTCGGTGTCCTGGCAGTTCAAAAAATTTGCCGATGCTTCGTCCAAGCGCTGGTTTGCCAGCGCCTGGAGGGACAAAGTTGCCGGTGGCTTTACCTGCTCGGGCTACCCCAGCGGCGACAAGCTCTCCACCTTGCAAAGCATGCTGACGCTGGCGATGCAACATGGCATGGTTTGGGCCGGCCTCAACATCATGGGCAACGAGACTATCAACCGGCTCGGTTCAAGCATCGGCATGATGGCCCACGCCAGCAACACCACGCCAGCCGACGCCATGCACCAGGGTGACCTGGACACCGCCAAGGCCTATGGCGCACGCGTGGCCCAGGTGGCGGCAAAGCTGCGGGCTTAAGCGGTTTGCGGGCCTGGCGTCTGCGTAGCGCCTTCCAATTGCAGCGTGGGTGAAAATAGAAGCTCTCCCACGCGTTTTCAATTTCCTGATGCACCCCTTAAGCAGACTCCTGCGCTACGCCAGCGCTTACCGGCGCGATTTCAAATTGGCAGCGCTGTATTCGGTGTTAAACAAGTTTTTTGACATCCTGCCCGAGGTGCTGATCGGCGCGGCGGTGGATGTGGTGGTGAAGGGGGAAGAAAGTTTTCTGGCGCGCCATGTGCTGGGCGCTATTGGCATCACCAATACCTGGGATCAATTGCTGGCGCTGGGCCTCTTCAATGTGTTGGTCTGGGGTGGCGAGTCTTTGTTCCAGTATTTGTACGAAGTGAAGTGGCGTCAGCTGGCGCAAAACCTGCAACACGATATGCGTCTGGATACCTACCGCCATGTGCAGCGCCTGGACATGGCCTATTTCGAGAACCAGCGCACCGGCAATCTGATGGCCATCCTGAATGACGACATCAATCAGATGGAGCGTTTTTTGAATGGCGGGGCTAACCAGATCATTCAGGTGTTTTTCTCTTCGCTGATGGTCAGCGCAGTGTTTTTTGCTTTGCAAAAAGAAATCGCGCTGATGGCCTTGTTGCCCGTGCCTCTGATTTTGCTGGGCGCCTTCTGGTTTCAAAATCGGCTGGCGCCGCGCTACACCAAAGTGCGCGAGGCGGCAGGCGATGTGGGCGCGCGGCTCAATAACAATTTACTGGGCCTGGCCACTATCAAAGCCTTTGCCACCGAGTGCTTCGAGGCTGGGCACATCGAGGAGGCCAGCAACCGCTACCGCCAGACCAATGCCGACGCTATCCGCATCAGCGCCGCCATCACACCGGTGATCCGCATGGCAATTTTGGCCGGCTTTACCGCTACGCTCTTGTACGGCGGCTGGCTGACATTGCACGGGCAATTGGCGGTAGGCGCGTTTTCGGTGCTGGTGTTTTTGACGCAGCGCCTGCTCTGGCCGCTAACGGGGCTGGCTGAGGTGGCCGATATGTACCAACGCTCCATGGCTGCCATCGAGCGCGCAATGGGCTTGCTGGACACACCCATCAGCATTGCTTATGAAGGCAAGCACTTTGCCAAAGAGACTGTCACCGGCGAAATCCGCATTGAAAACCTTCAGTTTTTCTATGCCAGTGCGGGCGAGACGCCCACACTGCACAACATCAGCCTGACCATACCGGCGGGCCAGACGGTGGCCTTTGTGGGCTCTACCGGCTCAGGTAAATCGACCTTGGTCAAGCTGTTGCTGCGCTTTTACACGCCGCAGCAAGGGCGCATCCTGCTCGATGGCCAGGCGATTGACAGCCTCAATTTGCAAGACCTGCGCCGCGCCATCGGCTATGTGGCGCAGGACGCCTTTTTGAGCGACGCCAGCGTGGCCGACAACATCGCCTACGGCGAACAAGACCGTGCCGCCGTCAGCGACGAGGCGATAGCGGCAGCGGCTCGCGCCGCCGAGGCCACAGAATTTATTGAAAAGCTGCCGCTCGGCTTTGCCACCCGCTTAGGCGAACGCGGACAAAAACTCTCCGGCGGGCAGCGCCAGCGCCTGGCTCTGGCCCGTGCGATTTTGAAGGACCCGCCGATCTTGGTGTTGGACGAAGCCACCAGTGCGGTGGACAACGAAACCGAAGCGGCCATCCAGCGCTCGCTGGAGGTGGTCAGCCAGGGCCGCACCACCATCGTCATCGCCCACCGCCTGTCCACGGTTCGCCAAGCGCATTGCATCCATTTGATGGACGCCGGGCGTATTGTGGAAAGCGGCACCCATGATGAACTGTTGGCGCAAGGCAGCGCTTATGCCGCGCTGTGGCGCTTGCAGACGGGGGAGCGCTAAGCTTTCCCGCTTACGGGGAAAGGCGCTAACTTACTTGACATACGCGCCCAAAACGAGAAATATGCGCCCGGTGGATGTTCGGCGCTTTTGCTGACGCGCGCCCTGCGCGCTGGTGGCGCAGGGGTTCGGATGAATAAGTAGCGCTGCATGGTCCTATGCTCCATGCTTACCCAGACCAGAGGAAGGAGTGTTCTATGAGCAAAATGGAAGACCTGCTGCGTCAGCAAGCGCAGATTGCTGACGCTATTGAGGCCGAAGTGATACGTTCCAGGGACGAGGCAGCCAGAGGTGCGGCCCAAGGCCAATACGAGATGGCGGTGCTGATGCACTTTGCGCGTGGCGTACCCAAAAACTACCCCGAAGCCATGAAGCTCTACAAATTGGCCGCAGCCCAGGGGCTGAGTGAGGCGCAACTCAACTTAGGCCTGATGTTTGAAAACGGGCAGGGCACTTCCGAAGATTTTGTACAGGCCCTCCATTGGTACAAACAAGCGGCCACCCATGGCAATGGCGAAGCGCAGTGGCGCTTGGGCATGTTGTGCGAAGAAGGCAGGGGCGCCAAGCAGGACTTTCAGGCTGCGATGCAGTGCTACAAGATGGCCGCAGCCCATGGCCTGGCGCAGGCGCAATTTGCCATCGGCCTGATGTATGAAAACCACCATGGCGTGGAGCGCGACTATGCCAAAGCGGCTGACTGGCACAAGCAGGCCGCAGCCCAGGGGCATCTGGACGCCCAAGCCCACTTAGGCCAGATCTATGAACGCGGCGTGGATATTAAACAGGACTTTGCGCAAGCCATGCATTGGTTTCGCAGCGCTGCCGATGCCGGCCATGCGCAAGCCCAATTGCACGTCGGTTTGTTGTATGAACACGGGCAGGGCGTGAAAGAGGATGTGTACGAGGCACTGCGCTGGTTCAAACTATCGGCGTCCAAAGGCAATGCCGATGCCCAGACCAAGATGGGCTTTATGTACAGCAATGGCCGTGGCGTCAAACAAGACTACCACCAGGCCATGGACTGGTATCGACTTGCCGCCGAAAAAGACCATGCCGGCGCCTTATCGAACCTCGGATTTATGTACGAGCACGGCCAGGGCGTGGAAGAAGACGAGGCCCGCGCACTCACCTATTACGTGCGGGCGGCTAAAAAAGGCGATGCCTATGCCATTAAGAACCGCGACTTGATACTGGCGCACCGCGCCGAACACGAAGCACAGCAGGCGGCTCTGGAAGCGCAAAAAGCGGCGCAGGAGGCGCATAAGTCCGCCAAGTAGTTTGCGCCTGGCTCCAAGGGGCTAAGGCTCAATAGGCCAGAATGGGGTTGACGTTTCAAGTCGTCGACTTTCACAAGTCTTTGGAGATTTCAGTGGACACGCAGGCTAAGACCAATCAATTTGCGCTGCTTGGGCAGCGCCGTTTTGCCCCCTTCTTCTGGACGCAGTTCAGTGGTGCGGGCAATGACAATGTATTTAAGTTCGCATTTACCGTGATGGTCACCTACCAACTGCAGGTCGCCTGGCTGCCGCCTGCGCTGGCTGGTTTGGTGATAGGCGCTTTGTTTATCCTCCCCTATATCTTGTTTTCTGCCACCAGCGGACAGATTGCCGACCGTTGGGACAAAGCCCGGCTGATGCGCCTGGTCAAAAACCTGGAAATCGCCATCATGTTGCTGGCCGCGTATGGCTTTGTGGCGCAACAGGCCGCTGTTTTGCTGGCCTGCACTTTTTTAATGGGTTGCCATTCCACCTTGTTTGGCCCGGCCAAGTTCGCTTATTTGCCGGAGGTGTTGCAGGAGCGCGAACTGGTGGGCGGCAATGGCATGGTGGAGATGGGTACTTTTGTGGCCATCCTGCTGGGCAATATGGTGGGCGGCATGTTGGTGGCCATCCCCGACATCGGGCAGTCAGCAGCGGCAGCCGCTTGCCTGCTTTTTGCGGTGCTGGGGCGGGTTGCCGCAGCCTTCATTCCACCGACCCCAGCGAGGCTGCAAGGCCAAGCCATGAATTGGAACCCCTTTACCGAAACCGCTGCCAATTTGCGATTGGCAGCGGCGGACCCGGTGGTGTTCCGTTCCATGCTGGGCATTAGCTGGATGTGGTTTTTCGGCGCCGTTTTTCTCAGCCAATTCCCATCGTTTGCCAAAACCGTTTTACATGGCGATGAGCAAGTGGCCTCGCTGCTATTGGTTGTGTTTTCGGTGGGCGTGGGCATCGGTGCATTGCTCTGTGAAGGCCTGAGTCGTAAAGGCGCTGGCCTGGGGCTGGGCTTGGTGCCTTTGGGCGCGGCGGGTATGAGTGTGTTCGCGGTGGACTTGTATTTCGCATCGCATAGCTTGGCGCCGTCGCCCTTGATGGGAATCAGTGCATTTGTGACCCAAAGCGTGCATTGGCGCGTGATGGCTGATTTGCTGTTTATGAGCCTCTTCACCGGCTTATTCAGCGTGCCTATGTACGCGCTGATTCAGCAGCGCAGCCAGGTGACGCACCGTGCGCGCATCATCGCGGCCAACAACATTCTTAATGCGCTGTTCATGGTGGTCAGCGCGGTGCTGGCGGGGGCCTTGCTGGGAGCGGGCTTGACGGTACCGGATGTATTTTTGCTGACAGGCCTTGTGAATGCCCTGTTTGCGACCTATGTATGTACCAAGGTGCCTGCCTATTGGCAGGATTTGCGCGCCATGCTGGGCCGGGCCTCCTAGGCGCAGATGAAAACGGAAATCTAGTTATGCAATGGTTGTTTCGTGCTTTTTTGTTGCTACTCGGCCTGGGCTTTATGCTGGTCTTGCTGTGCATGGCGGCGCTGATGTTTGTTTTCTCTTTGCTGCGCTGGCTGTTTACCGGGCGCAAACCGCAGGTGGTCCTGATCATGGACAGCTACAAAAGGTGGCAGCAAAAAGCCCCCTGGCAGGCGCGGCAAAGTGATAGCGCAGACATCATCGACGTGCAGGGGCGAGATATTGAGCCCGGCCAGGCGCGCCTGCCACCGGCCGACAAAAAAGACTGAAATGCGCGCCTAGGCTACGCAAAGGCCTTAGAAACCATCGCCTTGCAATGGTATAGGCTGCAAGTCCGGCCCGACCACGCGGCGCTCGTCAAACACAAAGCAGCCGCCGCTGTAGTGCTTGGCATCGGTCTCTTCGAAGTATTTGAGGATGCCGCCTTCGAGCTGGTAAACATGCTCCAGCCCTTCCTCGCGCATCAGGATGGCCGCTTTTTCGCAGCGAATGCCGCCAGTGCAAAAACTCACCACCGTCTTGTCTTGCAGCGATGCTTTATGAGCCCGAAAAGCTTCGGGGAATTCGGTGAACTTGTGGATGCGCCAATCCAGCGCGCCGCTGAAAGTGCCCTCGTCCACTTCAAACGCATTGCGCGTGTCCAGGGTGACTACCGGGCGGCCCGCATCGTCCACGCCAGCTTCCAACCAGCGCCGCACCGTGGCTGCGCTGACCGCAGGCGCACGGCCCGTTGCCGGTTGAATCGCCGGGTGGTTCATGCGGATGATCTCGTTCTTTACCTTGACCAGCATTTTTTTGAAAGGCTGCTCTTCGGACCAACTCTCTTTGGGCGCCAGCGGTGCAAAGCGCGCGTCGCTTTGCAACTGCGCCACAAAGCTGCGCACCTGCTCGGCCTGCCCGGCCAAAAACATATTGATGCCTTCATGGGCCAGCAATATCGTTCCCTTGAGCTGCAAGTCCTGCGCGCGGCTGCGCAAAGTGCCTTGCAGCGCCGCCGCATCGGGCAGCGGCGTGAACAAATAGGCAGAGATATTGAGGATGCTGGGCATGGGATAGGGCACGCGCGGAGATGTATGTCGAACTTGTATTTTCGGTCATCCGCGCGGGGGCGCGCTTAGGCGTCCGGCTCGGCCTTGCGGGCAGAGCGGCGCAGCAAATCCAACGGGTTGACATTAGACACCAGCAGGCAAGCCAGCACGATCAATCCGCCGCCTACGGCCATGGCCAGGCTGGTGGCTTCGCCTAGCAGCAGCACCGACCAGAGCACGCCAAAGCCGGTACTCATAAAGTTGGCCGTCATCGAGGCCATAGGTGGCACATGCTGCATGATGCGCATAAACATCCAATAGGCCAGGCCCGAGGTGGCAATGCCCAAAACGCTAACAGCGGCCAGTGCGCTTGGGGTGAAATGGGCTTGCGGAAAATCATATACCGCCCCCGGCAGCAGCAGCAGCACCGATGCGGCATGCATACCGGCCGTGATAGCCAGTGGCTCCATGCGCGTGGTGGCGCGTTTGAGGTAGGGCGTGGCGATACCCGATAGCGCTGCCGCGCCCAAACAGGTCAGGGCCGAGAGTATGAGCTCTGCGCTTGGGTGTACCGGCCCCAGCCGCACCACCAGCGCCGCGCCGGCCAGGCCCAGCAGGCAGCCGGCCAGTTTGCCCCGCGTCAGCACTTCTTCGCCCAGCCAGGCTGAGGCGAAAGCGCCAAATAACACCGAGGTGACAGAGATCAGCGCGCCGTAGCCACCGGGTAAAAACAGGGCGGATTGCGAATACAAGGCGTGCGGTCCGGCCACGGCCAAAAAGCCAATGAACATCAATTCACGCCAATGCTCCAGCGGCCAGCGGTGCTTGAGCAAGCGCATGATGAGCGCCAACATCAAGGTGCCCAAAGTCATGCGCAGCCAGGGCGAAAAATTCGGCCCTAGTTGGGGCACTGCAATGCGGGTCAGGATGAAGGAGGCGCCCCACAGCGCAGACAGGCAGGTCAGTTGCAGCAGGTATTTGGCTTGCATGGCGCTTGCCTAGACCGGGCGCATCGCCAATCAGTCTGCGGGTGGTCGCAAACTCTCCAGCGCTTCGTCCAGGCTTTCGGCATCTGCCACGGAGGCAATAAAGGCCTCGCAGGCGGGCAGTGCGCTGGCGCCACCGGCTTTAAGCTGGGCCATCACCTGGGCAGCCTCTTTGGGATTTGCAAACCCCGTGCTTTGCAAGAGCAGCGCGCCTTTGGCATCGAGCAGTTTGAAATAAAACTGGCCATCGGTCTCACGGTATTGCTTAAAGGCTGCGCTGGCGGCTTTGGCCGCTTTAGCAGGGCCGCCAGTGCTTTGCGCGGCCAAGCCGCGCAGGCCCACGGCCTGGCGCAAGCGGGCCATAAAAGGCGTGGCGACGGCGCGCGCTTTGATAGCGCCTTGCAGCAGCATCGCCTCGACTTCTTGTGGATGCTCCATCAGGTGCTGGTAGCGTGCGCGCATGGGCGCGATTTCTTGGTCTATGCGCGCATAGAGCTTTTCTTTGGCAGCAGCCCAGCTAATGCCTTGCGCAAATTCCTGGGCAAAAGCGGCGGTTTCTTCGGGGCTGGCAAAGGCCTGGTAAATCTGAAACAGCGCCGAGCCTTCGGTATCTTTGGCTTCGCCCGGCGCGCGCGAATCGGTTTTGATGGTGGCGATCAGTTTTTGCAATTGCGCGCTGCTAGCAAACAGCGGGATAGTGTTGTCGTAGCTCTTGCTCATCTTGCGGCCATCCAAGCCAAGTAAGGTGGCCACGCTTTCTTCAATGGCCGCCTGCGGGGCCACAAAATGTTCGCCATAGCGGTGGTTAAAACTGTGCGCCATGTCGCGCGCCATTTCTATGTGCTGCACCTGGTCGCGCCCCACCGGCACATGGTGGGCGTTGAACATCAAAATGTCCGCACCCATGAGCACCGGGTACATAAACAGGCCGGCGCTTACGTCCGTGTCCGGGTCGGTACCGGCGGCGGTGTTTTTGTCCACCTGGGCTTTGTAGGCATGGGCGCGGTTGAGAATGCCTTTGCCGGTCACGCAGGTTAAAAACCAGGTCAGTTCGGGGATTTCCGGGACGTCGGACTGGCGGTAAAACACCACGCGCTGCGGGTCTAAACCGGCCGCCAGCCAACTGGCGGCGATTTCCAGCGTGGAGCGCTGGATACGTTCGGGCTCGTGGATTTGGATCAGCGCGTGGTAGTCGGCCAGAAAGTAATAGCTCTCCACACCGGGCCGCAAGCTCGCTTGCACCGCGGGGCGTATGGAGCCCACGTAGTTACCTAGGTGCGGTGTGCCCGAGGTTTTGATGCCGGTTAAAAAACGAACAGTGCTCATGGTGTTTTAGACAAAAGACCCAACAAATTAAATCGGAGCGCCGCCGCTTTGCAGCAGGGCGCGCAAGGGGCTGAGCAGTACCTCCAGGGCTTCAAAGCTCAGGCCCATCAAAGGCAGCATCCAAAACGTGTTGATGACCTTGGTCAGGACCAGCGCCATCACAATAAAAAAGCCCCAGGGCTCCACGCGCGAAAGCCAATAGGCCTGGCGCATGGGCAACAGGCCTACCAATATGCGTCCACCATCGAGTGGCGGCAGTGGGAAGAGGTTGAACACGCACATCACCACATTGACCAGTACCCCGCCTTGGCACATTTTCAGCAGAAAAGGCTCGCTGATACCGGCGCCTTGGAATACAAACAGGCCGGCGCCCCAAACAATGGCTTGCGCAAAATTAATCGCTGGGCCAGCCAGCGCCACCCAGACCATATCGCGCTTGGGGTGGCGCAGTTGCCCAAAGTTCACCGGCACCGGTTTGGCATAACCAAACAAAAACGCGCCCGAAGTGCTGAAGTACAGCAGCAAGGGCAGCAAGATGGTGCCCACCGGGTCGATATGCTTCATCGGGTTGAGCGAGACACGGCCCAGCATCCAGGCGGTGCTGTCGCCAAAATAGCGCGCCGCATAGCCGTGCGCGGCTTCGTGCAGGGTGATCGAAAAAATCACCGGTATCGCGTACAGGCTAACGGTTTGAATCAGTTGGGCAATATCCACTGGGGCTCTTTCAAAATTGCGCGTTGTATTGCTTCAAATGCCCAGCTTAGCGGGGTCGCCCCGACCTAGCCGCACCACCTCGGCTTCGCCGGTGCTTAGGTCGATCACGGTGGTGGGCTCCAGCGCGCAAGCGCCGGCGTCGATCACGCCGTCAATTTGGTGCTCAAAGCGTTCGCGGATGTCGGCCGCATCGTTTAAGGCCTGGCTTTCGCCAGGCGCAATCAAGGTGGTCGCCAGCAATGGCGCGCCATGAAGTTCCAGCAGGGCCTGCAGACAGGCGTGCTCTGGCAGGCGCAGGCCTATGGTTTTGCGCGAGGGGTGGCTCAGGCGACGTGGCACTTCTTTGCTGGCTTCCAGGATGAAGGTAAACGGGCCGGGCGTGGCGGACTTGAGCAGGCGAAATTGCCGGTTGTCCACGCGGGCGTAACTGGCCAGCTCACTTAGGTCGCGGCATAAAAGCGTCAGGTGGTGTTTGTCGTCCACACCGCGAATCTGGCGCAGTCGGTCAGCAGCGGCTTTGTCGTCCAGGTGGCAGACCAGCGCGTAACTCGAATCGGTGGGCACCGCCAGCACGCCGCCTTTTTGCAGCAAGGCCACCGCTTGCTTGAGCAAGCGTTGTTGCGGGTTGTCCGGGTGGACCTCAAAAAACTGAGCCACTGCGTCGCTTACTGGATGCGCGCGGCCAGCAATTCCCACACCGGCGTCAAACCACCGGGCAGGTAGGGCAGGGTGCCCAGTTCGGTGTGGCTTTCTAGGGGGCTGTGAAAGTCGCTGCCACGCGATGCGGCCAGCCCAAACTCTTGCGCCGTGGCGGCGTAGGTCACGTACTCGGCGGCCGAATGGCTGCCGGTGACTACTTCCACGCCACGCCCGCCATGGCCTTTAAATTCGGTAAACAGCGCGAACTCTTCGTTGGGCGTAAATTTGTAGCGTGCCGGATGCGCCACCACCGCCATGCCGCCGGCGCCGGTAATCCAGCCCACCGCGTCTTTGAGCGAGGCCCAACGGTGCTCCACAAAGCCCGGCTTGCCCTCGGTCAGGTATTTGCGAAATACCTCGTTGGTGTCTTTGCACACGCCGGTTTCCACCAAATGCCGGGCGAAATGCGTGCGGGAAATCAGGTCGGGGTTGCCCACGTACTGCAGCGCACCTTCAAAAGCGCCCTTGATGCCCACTTTGGCCAAACCGTCGGCCATGTCCTGCGCCCGCAGCCTGCGCCCGCCGCGGGTGCGCTCCAGGCCTTCGCACAAACCCGCGTTGTCGGTATCCATGCCCAGGCCCACGATGTGGACGGTTTTACCTAGAAAAGTAACTGAAATTTCAACGCCCGTCACATAGCGCATGCCCACGGCCTTGGCCGCTGCGGCGGCGCGCGCTTGGCCGCCGATTTCGTCATGGTCGGTCAGCGCCCATAGCTCCACGCCGTGGGAGGCGGCACGTTCGGCCAGGGCTTCAGGGGTCAGGGTGCCGTCCGAGACCACAGAGTGGCAATGCAGGTCGGCGTTGAGGATGGAGGTCACAGCGGCATTTTAGGCGCTGGGCGAGGGCCTGCGCTTTGGCCGTGTCAGAAGGGCGGCTTGGCTGCCTCGCGTCGCTCGATAACAAATCCTTGCGATGCAAGCGCGCGCTGGTACCACTGCCAAGCTGTTTCAAAGGCCTGCCATTCCTGCGCTAAGGCCTCAGGTTCAGGCAATAGCGCACCGTTGAGAAAACCATGGGGGTGCTTTTGGCTAAAGGCAGCCGACGTAGGCAGCGTGTCCGCTTTGAAACGGGCGACGTAGCCCCATACGTTTTCAAAGCAGAAGCGGCGTAATCCACCGGCATACAAGGCCTCGGTCTGTTCCATGATAGGCAGAAGTCCCTGCCCCATGGGCACGCCTTGGACCCACATTTGACCTTCGCTGTTGAGAAGTACATGGTCCTTGACATGTACGGCGTCGATGAAAGGCTGCATTGCCCGCAGCGCGTCCATAGGGTCTTCGCCCACCATTTGCGAATTGCCGTAGTCATACAGGGCCTTGATGCGCGGATGATTGACCTTTGCCAGGATGCTAGAGATCACCGCGCCCTGAAAATCTTCATGGTTTTCAAACACGATCGTGATCCCCAAGCGCTCGGCTTCTGGCGCGATCGCCCGCAGGTCGCGCACGGTCCAGTCCATTTGTTCAGCCAAAGATGCTTGGTACTTGGTGTACACCCGCAAGCGCTCAGCGCCTAATTGGGATGCAACCAACAGCATGTGGCGCAGGTTATCCACACGGGTGTCGCTGGTGTCAATTTCGCAGGCCATTTCATGCTCCCGCAAGCAGGCCCGCACGCTGGCGAAATGCTGGGGTGTCGTCCCACCCAAGTCCCGATACCCTGGTCCGTTAGCAGAAACATTCACACCGGTGAAGCCACGTTCTCGGGCTAGGGCAATATAGGAAAACACGTCAAAGTCACTGCGGTACTTGAACTGAAAACGCAGACTGAAACTATGAATGTGCATTTCGATAGATTTCATGGGCCCAACCCTTGTGATAACAGGCGATGCAGTATTTGAATTTCCGCTTGAAGTGCAACACCGTACAAGCGCGATGTCTTCTCGTCAGAAGTGGCTGTGTCCTGGGTGCGCATGGCGCAATACGCCGCGAATCGGTAGTGGTGACTGCTGCGGACACTGTGCAGCCATGCGCGTGTCTCCCGCGCAGCCCTTGGGCTCTCATCCAGGGCCGCAAAGTAAGCGTCCAAAAACTGCTGCTCCTGCGCAACTGTAAGAACTGGATAACCGTAAAGCACTTGCATTGCAGGCGAAAGAAAGGTCACCACATCCTGAAGCCCGTCCCCGATGCCCGGACACTGCCAATCAATAAGGCGCAAGCCCTGGGGACTGCTCACCATATTGCCTGGCCCACAGTCCGTGTGCACTAAAACCCCTCGTCGATTGGGATGGGCCGGTTGCGTAGACACCGGCGGACGCAATTCCCGCACGCTATCACTCAGGACACTTTGGTGACCTTGCAACATCGCTTGGGCGTGATTTTGCAAAGCGATTGCGTCGGTGGGCAGCTTGCGAAAAGCATGCATGGCAAAAGTATCGATGGGAACGCCTTGCACGCGCGCCAGCAAAATCGCCGCCGCTTCGAGGTCACCATTCCAGCTGCTACCCTGGACATACGCGTACACCAGCAGACTGCCGGCCGGGCTATCGGCGATAAAGGCGATCGGCGTTGGAGCACATTCCTGATCTTGCAGGAACTGCAATGCTGCATGTTCAGCGGTTGGCAGAATCGGGAACATGGGATTTACGGGCACCTGCACGAACTGCTTTACCACCCAGTCAAGAGAAGCGTTTTCCTTGCTGCGCAGACGGTAAACACGATTCCAAAATCCCCCCGTAAGCAATTCCAGAGACAAGGCGTCCTTAGACTGCACTGGCAGCGTGCCATGGGCCTCCAGCACCGCCAATATGGTTTCTTCAGACATTAGCTTGGGTACGCCAAGGCGCGCAGTTCTGCCACCAAGGCATCGGGCACTTCAACACCATGGGTATGGGCATGCGCCGCATGCTGGGCACGCCCCATACCCGGCAGGCGGGCGCCCTCTTGCGCATCAATGGCGCTAGCGAGTCGCGAGATGCGTTGCGCGAATCCGGGCGCACAGCGTGAGGGGTCAATAGCGATAAAGCATTGACCCACGCCAGGCGGACCGCCAGAGTCGTCCAACAATGAGCTGGCCTCAAACGACCAGTTGGCGGCACCCAGGCCGGCAACCAACACATCAACCAGCAATGCGAGCGCGTACCCCTTGTGACCTGCCGCCGGCGCCATGGTTCCCGCCAGGGCCGCTTGCGGATCCGTCGTGGGGTGACCCTCCACATCGATCGCCCAACCGGCAGGTATGGGCCCGCCAGCTTGCGCAGCGGCTATCACATTGACCCGCGCCGTTGCCGTGCTCGACATGTCGGCGACTATGGCATCAGCACCCTCTTGCGGCACGCCAAATCCCCAGGGATTGGTTCCAAATACCGGTTTGCTTCCACCGACCGGCGCCATCATGGCAGTGGCGTTTGCAAAGGCCAGGCTCAGCAGCCCATGTTCGAGAAATCGGTGAATGAACCAGCCAAGCACACCGGCTGAGTAAGAGTTGCGAATAGTCATCATGGCGATGCCTTGACTGCGCACCATAGCTACAAATTCTGGCAACGCAAACAGAAAAGCAGTATGCGCAAATCCATGGGATGCATCGACCTGAAGCATGGACGGTGCACTGGCTTGCGCATGGGCCAGCGCATGGCCGTCGACCTTGCCACAGCGCAGGTGCCCGCAATAAGTCGGCAGATAAGCCAAGCCTACATTACGAATGCCCTGGGCCTCCGCCTCGGTAATCGACTGCGCTAGCACTGCACTTTGCTGCGCACCTGCGCCACTTGCAATCAAGGCCTGTCGTGCAAGCGCGTCCACTTGCTGCAATGTCAATTTTGAATGCACGAAAACGATCCCTCTCAGTGAAAAGTGGCCGTCTTGCTGAGCGTCTGTTCAAGCATCACCTCATTGAGCTCGACGCCGAGTCCGGGTGCGTCCGGGAGTGTGAACCAGCCTTGCTTATCCAATTTTAGCGGTGACATTAATAGGTAATCGCGTCGTTCGGGCGTCCATTGAGGCGCATCCAGGGGCCACTCCACATAGGTCTCGCCGGCGGTGCCAGCGATTAACTGGAGGTTGGCCATCACGCCAAGGCCATTGCCCCAGGTATGGGAACTGAATAGTCGGCCCCTTTGCGCAACTTGACGGGCGAATGGCGCCAGTCCGGTAATACCGCCGGTCAGCACCGCATCGGGCTGAAATACATCTAAGCAATCACGCTCCAAGAGTTCGCGCCATTCGTAGGGTTCGCGGGTCAGCTCCCCACCTGCGAGCCGAATGCCCACCCGGTTTCGCAAGCTGCGCATGCCTTCGTAGTCACCCCGATGCAGGGGCTCTTCCATCCAGAAAACCTGCAACTTTTCAAGCGCCTTGGCAACCTGCAGTGCATGCGCAAGGTCCCACGATGGCGCAGTATCCCAGGGCATCCGCCAACCTTGGTTGCAGTCCACCATCAGATCCAGTTGATCACCCACGGCTTCTCGAATGGCCTGTAGCACAGCAATATCCTGTGCCAGGTCAGGGCGTCCAAAACGGACCTTAAGTGCTGGGATACCCGCCGCCAGGCATTGCATGGCCACAGCTACCATGTCATCGCTTGAGCGGTGTACCCCAGTGGACTGATAGGCACGAAGCCGGGGCGCCTTCGCACCCAGCATTTTCCATATGGCTTGCCCTTGTGTCTTGCCGGCCAAGTCCCACAGTGCGATGTCCAAGGGCCAGGGGCGTCCGGCGTGAAAATCGATATTCATCAAGATCGCATGGTGTCGATCCAGATCCATGGCCTCCTGCCCAATGAACAGGTGTTCGTAGTCCGAAAAACCCAGCATAGCGTCTCCAGAACCCACGCCCATGCGCCCGTCTTCATCAAAGACGCGCACCAGTGTGGCCGGAAAGCGTGTGCGGGGTCGCGTATCCCACGAGGCCGGGAAAGGCGGCTCCAGTGGGAGCTGGTGGTGCGTGATGACGATTCTGGAAATTCGGGCCATTTGGACAAGTCTCTGTGCTTATTTTTAGACTTTACACGAGGTATCAAAACCCACATTCAAAAGTCCGCAGGGCACTCCCAGTGCATGGGCGTGCCGCTGTGCGGATGCCTCAGCGACAGTGCGTATGCGTGTAAAAGCAAGCGGGGAGCCATAGCCTGTACTTGGGCCGGTGCATACAAAGCATCGCCCAAAATGGGATGCCCCAGCGCCTGCATGTGCACGCGTAATTGGTGGCTGCGTCCGGTCAAGGGTTCGAGTTCTAAATGGCTGCATTGGCGCAGTGCATCCTGCGCCACGCAGCGCCAGCGGGTTTGGCTGGCTTTGCCATCGGCATGAATCACGCGCAAGGGGCGGCGGGCCCAGTCCACCGCAATCGGCAAGTCGATGGTCCGCCACATTCCGTCCGGCTCCAGCAGGCCGGCCACTTGCGCTACATAGTGTTTTTCCACCCGACCCTCTGCAAACGCGTGATTGATAGCGCGCTGGGCATCGGCGCTGCGCGCCATCAGCAAAAGGCCCGATGTCGCCATGTCCAAGCGGTGCACCACCAGCGCATCGGGGAAGTGCGCTTGCACGCGCGCGCTCAAGCAGTCTTGCTTATCCGCGCCCCGGCCTGGCACCGACAAAAGCCCTGCCGGTTTGTTCAGCACCAGTAGCGCATCGTCTTGGTACAGCAGCGGGATGTCGGCAAGCTCTGGGCTACTGGGCGGGTTCATCGGCGCTGCTGCGGGTCGCGCACGGCTTGCACTTGCAATTCGCTGATGGGCGCTGCCTGGTTGCCCCAGGCGCCGCGGCTATAGCTCAGCACCTGGGCGATCTGGGCGTTGCTCAGTTCCAGCATAAAGGGCGGCATGCCAAAAGGCTGGGGATTGCCTGGCGTGGAAGGCGCAAAGCCGCCGTAGAGCACGCTCAGCACCGCGTTGTTAGGCTTGTTCATTAGCAGCGCCCGGTTGCCTGCCAGTGCGGGATACACGCCTGCGCGGCCTTGACCGTTTTCCCCGTGGCAGTCGGCGCAGTGCTGCTTGTACATCTCCCCGCCCTGCAGATGCGCAGGGCTGAGGCTGCTCATTTGCTTGGGCGTAGGAATCGTATCTGCGCCCGAACTTGCCTCTACAGGAATGCTGGTTTGGGTATCGCCGTGGACTGACTTGTTACGCACTAGCGATTGCAAATACACCGTCATCGCTTGGGCATCCTGATCGTGCAGGTGTTGGGTGCCGTGCAAGACCACCTCGGCCATGGGGCCCGCGGCAAAGCGGCCAGCGCCTACGCCGGTTTGTAAAAAGCTTTGCTGTGCGTGCGGGTCAGTCGTTCCGGCTTGCGCTGTATCGCGCAAAGAAGGTGCATACCAAGGTAGGCCGGGCAAGACGCCGCCTTCGCCGCGTGAGGCATCGCGCATGCCGCCCAGCGCGTCACGCGGGCTGTGGCATTCTTGGCAATGGCCCAGGCCTTCGACCAAATAGCGCCCGCGTGTCCAAGCCACCGCATCTGCGCCCGCTGGCGCTGAGCTTTCATTGGAGTTTGGGTGGGGACGGAAGTACATCGCGCGCCACAGGCCGAGCGCTGTTTGCGTGCCAAAAGGCCAAACCATGTCTGCCGCTGTGTTGGGTCGGGGTACCGCGGGCACCGATTGCAGGTAGGCCCACAGCGCATCCGCGTCTGCGCGTGTCAAGCGGCTGTAGCTGGTGTAGGGAAAGGCCGGTGACAGGCGCCGCCCGTCTTGCCCCAAGCCCAGATGCAGCGCTTGCCAGAAATCGTCTTGCGTCCAGCGCCCCAATCCATGCTCCGGGTCCGGCGTCAGGTTGCTGGTGACCACGTTGCCAAAAGGTGTTGCTATCGGGCGTCCACCGGCGAGTATTTCGCCAGCCGGCGCGGTATGGCAAAACACGCAGTTGCCCACGCGCGCCAGATACTGCCCGCGCTCTAGCTGCGCGCTGGAGGGTGTTTGGGTCGTCCCAGCGCCGTTGACCGGGCTTTGCCGGTGATAGGCATCAAAGCCCCACAGTGCCCACAGCAGGGCGCCTGCCAGGGCGCCAAGTAGCGCCATTGCCACGGTGCGCAGCGTGCGAGCACTCACCACGGCGCACTCCCGCAGCGAATCTCTTGGGCGCCGGGGGCCAGTGGCGGTTTGAACGCGGCCGCGCGTGATACGAGGGGCACGGTCTGGCTGGACAGCCAGCTGCTCAGGGCATGCACATCGGCATCGCTCAGGCGCTTGGCGATGTCGGCCATGCAGTCGGGCGCCTGGGCTTGGCGCTGGCCGTTTTGCCAGCCGCCTAACTGGGCATTGAGGTAGTCGCGCGGCAAGCCCAACAAGCCAGGTACCGAGGGCTGCGTGCCGGTCAGCGCGCTACCGTGGCACTGCACGCAGGCCGGAATCTGCAAGGCTGGGTCACCCTGGCGCACCAACTGCAGCCCGCGTGCCAACAAGGCCTTGTCTGTGGGCTGCGGCGCCGGCGGCGGGTAGGAGATTTCGAGTCCCGCAAAGTATTCGGCCATGGTGCGCAGATAAGCATCGTCCAAAGGCGCGAGCAGGCTTTGCATTAGCGGGTAGGTGCGCCTGCCTTGTTGCAGGTTGACCAACTGGTTGTACAAATAGCCTGCGGGCTTGCCCGCCAAACGCGGGTAGTAGCCGTCGGGGCCGGAGCGACCCTGGGGGCCATGGCAGCCAGCGCAGGCCAAGGTGCGCTGGGCCATGTTGTCTTCAAAGGGCGCGGCCTGTGCTGTCAGGCATGCGCCCAGCAGCCAGCAACACAGCGCCAGGCGCCAAAGTGGGTACAGCATAGTTCTTGGTGGATCCCGGCGCATGGGGGCAAAGCTTAACGCTTAGCGGGGAGCGGGATCGCGAAGGCCCTTGCAATCCTGCGACAATCGGCATCGGCTTTTGTTTCGTTTTTTTGTGATTGCAGTTTCCATGTCTAGCACCTCTGTTTTTCCGGTACGCCCCACCATCGGGCGCGATGCCAAGGCGATTAGTGATTTGTATGCGCAGGTAGCGCTTGAAACCTACCAGTCCTTATTGGGCACCGACCAATTACCGCCCTTGGGCCAGGACAAGCGTCAGGCCTATTGGCGCGAGGCGATCGAGTTTGCCGAGCCCCAGGTGATGGCGGCGATGCACGGCGAGCGCATCGTCGGCTTTGTCGGCTTTGACCGCAGCCGCGACGAAGGTAGCCGCCAGACCACCGGTGAGATTAGCGACATCTATGTGCACCCAGATTTCCAGGGCCTGGGCGTAGGCCTGTCCTTGTGGCATGCGGCGCGCCAGGGTTTGCACGACGAAGGCTGTATTGATGTGACCCTGTGGCTGCAAGCGCGTAACAAAACAGCCTTGCGCTTTTTTGAACTGGCTGGTTTCAAGCGTGAGCCGGGCGCGGAGCGCGAAGTGCAAGTGGTCGGTCATGCCATTGCAGAGCTGCGCTTGCAGCGCACACTGATTTAGCCCGGATGCCGCTTTCGCGCAGTGGCCGTCACACTGCGCTGATGTCCGCAGCTTAGGTCTTGCGCACGATCACGCTACCTATGGAATAGCCTGCGCCAAACGAGCAAATAACGCCGGTTTCACCCTTTTGGATGTCCGCTTTGTTGCGGTGAAAAGAAATGATGGAACCGGCCGAGGCGGTATTGGCAAATTCGTCCAATATGACCGGGGCCTCGTCGGCGCTGGCGTCGCGCCCCAGCAGGCGGCGGATGATGAACTGGTTCATGGACAAATTGGCCTGGTGCAGCCAGTAGCGGCGCACCTGCGCGGGTGTCAGGTCCAGGCTTTGTAAGTGGCTTTCGATGTGCTCAGCCGCCATGGGGCAGACTTCCTTGAAGACTTTGCGGCCCTCTTGGCGAAACAGCTGGTCCCGATCCTCCGGATCGCGGTCTTCGGCGCGGGACATAAAGCCCTGGTTGTTGCGGATGTTGTTGGAAAACGTGCTGAGCAAGCGCGTGCCCAGAATTTCGAAAGCGCCCTGCGGCGCCAGATCCAGGCGTTCCACCAAGATGGCGGTACACACATCACCAAAGATGAAATGGCAGTCTCGGTCTTTCCAGGCCAGATGGGCCGAGGTGATTTCTGGATTAACCACCAGTACTGCGCGCGACTGGCCGGTGCGCACTGCGTTGTAGGCCAGCTCCAGCGCAAACGTGGCCGAGGAACACGCCACGTTCATGTCAAAGGCATAGCCATGGATGCCCAGCGCCGTCTGAATTTCCACGCCCATGGCCGGGTAGGGCCGCTGCATATTGGCGGCGGCGCAAATCAGGCCGTCTACATCCGCAGCGGTTTTACCGGCAGTGCGTAAGGCGTCCTGGCAGGCCAGCACGCCGATCTCGGCCATCATGGAAATCTCGCTGTCCGGACGCGGGGTAAAGCGTGGACGCATACGCTCCGGGTCGAGCACGCCAAGTTTTTCCATGACGTAACGGCTTTTGATACCCGAGGCTTTTTCGATGAATTCGACGCTCGACTCGGTCAGGGCGCTGTGCGTGCCTGCGGCTATCGCCTCGGCATGGCGTGTGTTTTCGAGTGCGGCGTAGTCGTTATAGGCCTGCACCAGCTCTGCATTGCTGATGGTGTGCGGCGGGGTAAACAGGCCGGTGCTGCTGATAGCAACGCGATGCATAGGATTTCCTTATTCTCTGGCAGGGGTAGCGCGAGTGTGTTTCAGGCCAGGGCGTGGCGCACAAAATCTAGCCGGTCTTGGCCGAAAAATTGTTGGTCGCCCACAAACATGGTGGGGGCGCCAAACACGCCGCGTGCCACCGCTTCGTCGGTGTTGCTGATGAGTTGGGCTTTGACTTGCGGGTCTGCGATCAAGTCCAAAAAGGCCTGCGCCTCAAAACCGGCGGCGCCGAGCACCTGCGCTATCACCTGCGGATCGCCCATATTGCAGGGCTTGACCCACATGGCCTCGAAAACCGCATCGATATAGCGCGCCAGCCTATCGGGATGGCGCATTTGCATGCCGCAGGCGCCGCGCATCAGGGGCAGGGTGTTGATGGGGAAATGTGGGTTGAAGGCAAAGGGTACGCCGTAGTGCTCAGCCCAGCGCTGTATGTCTACGCCCATCCAGCGGCCTTTGGCCGGCACGCTGACCGGGCTGGCATTACCCGTAGCTTTGAACACGCCGCCTAGCAGCATGGGTCGGTACACCAGGTGTGCGCCGCATTCTTGCGCCAGCTGAGGCAACTGGGTGTTGGCCAAATAAGTAGTCGGGCTGCCGAAGTCAAAAAAGAATTCAATGGATTTAGACATAGGCGCTGTCTCTACAGGTGTTCGTTTGAAAACGGGCTGCATGCACCAAGGCTTCAACCATGGCGCTGGCGCGCGAGTTCAGCACCCTGGGCCAGGGCATATAACTTGCGCGTGGCAATGTTGCGGTCCATGGGCGCCATGCCGCAGTTGGTGCAGGCAGTGAGCTTCATTTTGGGTACAAACTGCAGGGCGCGACCAATGGTGTCGGCTACTTCCTCAGGCGTCTCCACCACGTCGGAGGCCACATCGATCACGCCGACCATGACTTCTTTGCCCTCGAGCAAGGCCATCAAATCCAGGGGCACGTGAGAATGCGCGCATTCCAGACTAACTTGGTCGATGCTGCTTTTGGCGAGCGCTGGAAACACTTTTTCATACTGGCGCCACTCCTGACCCAGGGTGTCTTTCCAATCCGTATTGGCCTTGATGCCGTAGCCATAACAAATATGCACTGCCGTTTTGCAGGTCAGGCCCTGGGCGGCGCGCTCCAGCGCTTGCACGCCCCAGTCGGCCGCTTCATCCATATAAACATTGAAAGCCGGCTCGTCAAATTGCACGATATCCACTCCATCGGCCTGCAGCGCGAGCGCTTCGGCATTGAGCAGTTCGGCAAAGGCAAAGGCCATTTTGATGCGGCCTTCACGCCCGCCGCCGTAGTACTGGTCGGCTACGGTATCGACAATCGTCATCGGGCCGGGCAGGGTGAATTTCAGGGTGCGTTTGGTATGCGCCCGGGCCAGTTGCGCCTCCATGGCATGCACCCGGCCTTTGAGGCGCAGCGGCCCCATCACCTGGGGCACCATGGCGTCGTAGCGGTTGTCGCGTATGCCCATGCGCACTTTGTTTTCAAAGTCGATACCTTCGACCTGTTCGACAAACCCATGCACGAAATGCTGGCGTGCCTGCTCGCCATCGCCGATCACGTCCAGGCCCGCGTCCTCCTGGGTCTTTATCCATAAAAGCGTGGCGTCAGCCTTGGTTTGCTCCAATGCTTCGCCGATGGCGCGCCATTGGGGCCAGAGCTTTTGCGGCTCCGCAAGCCAGTCGGGTTTGGGCAGGCTGCCAGCAATGCCGGTGGGGAACATAGGCTTATCTCCTGATTCTTCAATTGGATGGGAGCCCGGCCGTGTGCCCTGGGCCCGCAACGCAGGGGTTTAAATTTTTCCGAGGTAGTCGCGTTTACCCACTTCCACCCCATTGTGGCGCAGGATGCTGTAGGCCATGGCTACGTGGAAATACACATTGGGCAAGGCGTGACCCAATAAAAACTGCATACCTTTGTAATGGGTTTCGGTATCGCCGCGCTTGGTCACAATGTCTTTGTCCTCGGTGCCGTCGATGTGCGCCGGGGTAAAGGTCTCGATAAAGGCGATGGTCTTGGCGATGCGCGCTTGCAAGTCCGCAAAGCTTTGCTCTGTGTCCTCGTAGGCGGGGATGTCCACTCCGGCCAGGCGCGCCATCACGCCTTTACAGGTGTCGCTGGCGATTTGGATCTGCCGCTTAAAGCTCAGCATGTCGGGGTAGAGCCGGAAATCGATGAGGGCGGCCGGGTCTATTTTTTTGGCTTCCACGTGGGCTTGGGCTTTTGTAAGCAGCGCGGATAAATTGGTCAAGGCATTGACCAGGCGCGGCGCGCTGGCGTGGTACATGGAAATCGTCATGGGAGGTGTCTCGGGTAAAAAATGGCTGGCACCGGTTTGGCGCGGCGCTATCTTAGCGACCCCCGCAGTGCCGGGCGGGGCTGGCGTTATGCTTGGCACTCTTAGCTACCCGCAGCCCTGATTAGAAGGATTTAGGCTATGAACGCACCTCTTGTCGCCGCCTCGCTCATGCCCTCTCTTGCCGAGCGCGCAATCGCGCCAGCGTTTTTAGAGCAATTGCAAGCGCGTTTTGGCGCCCAATGCTCCACCGCCATGGCGGTGCGCGAGCAGCACGGGCGCGACGAATCGGCCATGCAAGCCCCGCCTCCGGTAGCCGTGGTGTTCGCACAATCCACCGAGGACGTCGCTGCTGCTGTGCAATTGGCTGCGCAATACCGGGCGCCAGTCATTCCTTTTGGTGTGGGCTCGTCGCTAGAGGGCCATTTGCTGGCGGTGCAGGGCGGCATCAGTCTGGATGTCAGCCGCATGAACCAGGTGCTATCCATCCATGCCGATGACTTGACCGTGACCCTGCAACCCGGCGTGACCCGCAAGCAGCTCAATGAAGCGGTGAAATCGGCGGGTTTGTTTTTCCCGATAGACCCTGGCGCAGATGCGAGCCTGGGCGGTATGTGCGCCACCCGCGCCAGCGGGACCAACGCCGTGCGCTACGGCACCATGCGCGAAAACGTGCTGGCGCTGCAAGTGGTCACGGCCAGCGGGGAAATCATACGTACCGGCACCGGCGCCAAAAAGTCTTCGGCCGGCTATGACCTGACGCGCTTGATGGTGGGTAGCGAAGGCACGCTAGGCGTGATCACCGAAATCACGCTCAAGCTCTACCCCTTGCCTGAAGCGGTGATGGCAGCGACTTGCGCTTTTTCGTCTTTAGCCGACGCGGTCAACACCACCATCCAAATTATTCAACTCGGCGTGCCGATTGCGCGCTGCGAATTGCTGGACGGCAATACCGTGCGCATGGTCAACCAGCATTCCAAACTGGACCTGACCGAAGGGCCGATGATGCTGATGGAATTTCATGGCTCACCGGCCGGTGTGCAGGAGCAAATTGCCACGGTGCAAGAAATCGTCAGCGACAACCGCGGCCATGGCTTTGAGTGGGCTGATACGCCCGAAGAGCGCACCCGCTTATGGACCGCGCGCCACAACGCCTACTTTGCCGGCATACAGTCGCGCCCGGGTTGCCGTTGCGTGACCACCGATACCTGCGTGCCCATTTCCAAACTGGCCGATGCGCTGCTCGATTCAGTGGACGAAGCCAATGCGGCGGGCATACCCTACTTCATGGTCGGCCACGTGGGCGATGGCAATTTTCATATGGGCTACCTGATAGACCCGGACAACGCCCAAGAGCGCGAAACCGCCGAGCAACTCAATGTACAACTGGTGGCCCGCGCTTTGCGCCTGGGCGGCACCTGCACCGGCGAGCATGGTGTGGGCCTGCACAAAATGGAGTTTTTGGTGAATGAAACCGGCGCCGGTGCGGTGGCCATGATGCGCGCTATCAAGCAGGCGCTGGACCCGCACAATATTTTGAACCCTGGAAAAATATTTGCGCTGTAAAAACCGTTTTGCCTGCGCCGAGTCCTTGCGCTGGCCTGGTGTAAAGCCTTTGTGGCAAAGTTAGCCCCATGAGCACGTACCGCACACTCGAAAATCTTATCGGAAATACCCCCCTGGTGGCCTTGCAGCGCATAGGTGCAACGCAGAACCAAGCGCGCCGCAACATCGTTTTGGGCAAGTTGGAGGGTAATAACCCGGCCGGTTCGGTCAAAGACCGCGCTGCGGTCTCCATGATCGGCCGCGCGCAAGAGCGCGGCGACATCCGCCCCGGCGACACCTTGATAGAGGCCACTTCCGGCAACACCGGCATTGCGCTGGCCATGGCCGCCGCCATCATGGGCTACCGCATGGTGCTCATCATGCCCGAGGACTTGTCCATAGAGCGCGCCCAAACCATGAAGGCCTTTGGCGCCGAACTCATCCTCACCCCTAAGACTGGCGGCATGGAGCATGCGCGTGACCTGGCCGACCGCATGCAGGCCGAGGGCAAAGGCCGGGTGCTGGACCAGTTTGCCAATGGCGATAACCCGCGCATCCATTTTGAAACCACCGGCCCCGAAATTTGGCGCGACACGGCAGGCGGTGTTACCCACTTTGTCAGCGCCATGGGCACCACCGGCACGATAACCGGCGTGGGGCGTTACCTCAAGCAACAAAACCCGGCCATTCGGATCATCGGCGCGCAACCGTCTGAGGGCTCGCGCATTCCCGGCATCCGCAAATGGTCACCCGACTATTTACCCAAAATTTACGACGCCAGCTATGTGGACGAAATCCGCTTGGTCAGCCAGATGGACGCCGAAGACATGACCCGTCGCATGGCCCGTGAGGAAGGCATTTTTGCCGGTGTTTCGGCGGCGGGTGCGTGCTGGATCGCCCAGCAAATTGCCAGCGAAGTGCAAGATGCGACGATTGTTTTTATCGTCTGCGACCGGGGCGATCGTTACCTGTCTACCGGTGTTTTCCCCGCTTGAGCCCCTCAGCACGCCATGACCCACGCATTTAAGTTTTGTCCCCAGTGCGCCACCGCACTGGCCTGGGTGACGCAAGCGGAAGATGGCGGCGACAAGTCGCGCTTGCGCTGCACCGTCTGCGACTTTACCCATTGGAACAACCCCACGCCGGTATTGGCCGGGGTCATTGAAATCGACGGCCGCATCCTGCTGGCGCGCAATGCTGCCTGGCCGGGCAAGATGTATGCGCTGATTACCGGTTTTATGGAAGCAGGCGAAACACCCCAAGAAGGCATTGCCCGCGAAATTGCTGAAGAAACCGCACTAACTACGGATGCCCTGAACCTGATCGGCGTATACGATTTTCAGCGTATGAACCAAATCATCATTGCCTACCACGCGGTCTGCCATGGTGAAGTGCGGCTCTCGCCCGAACTGGTGGACTACCGGATGTACCAGCCCCAGGACCTCAAATGCTGGCCCGCGGGCACCGGCTACGCGCTGGCCGATTGGCTGCGCTCGCGCGGGCATACGCCGCAATTTATCGAATGGGCTAAGCGTGATGAAAGCACAGCCCCGCGCGCTGACAGCTAATTTTCCAAGGGCACTATGCGTACTGAATACACCATCGCCAAAGAAGTGGACAGCCGGGGCCTGAACTGCCCTCTGCCCATACTCAAAGCCAAACGCGCGCTGGCCGATATGCAAAGCGGCGACGTGCTCAAGGTCATCGCCACCGACCCCGGTTCTGTGCGCGATTTCCAAGCCTTTGCCAAGCAAACTGGCAATACCTTATTGGATCAGCAAACGGTGGACAAGGAATTTATCCACCTGATGCGTAGGCGTTGAGGCCTGTTCGCCCCCATTTATGAATTCATTTTCCGTATGCGTGTATTGCGGCTCCCGCCCGGGCGTGGATCCGCGCTTTGCACAGTCGGCGCGCGATACCGGTGCCTTGATTGGCGGCCAGGGCTGGGAATTGGTTTATGGCGGCGGCAAAGTGGGGCTGATGGGTATGGTGGCCGATGCCACGCTGGCCGCTGGCGGCACGGTGTATGGCGTGATTCCGCAAAACCTGATGGACAAAGAAGTAGGGCACACCGGCCTGACCGAGTTGCATGTGGTGGACAACATGCATACGCGCAAAACCATGATGTTCGATCGCGCCCATGCCTTTGTAGCCCTGCCCGGCGGCATAGGCACCTTTGAAGAGCTGTTTGAAATCTGGACCTGGTACCAACTGGGCATGCACCACAAACCTTTTGGCTTGCTCAATGTGGCGGGCTACTACGATCCGCTGATCGCGATGCTCGACAGCATGGTGGCGCAAGGGTTTCTCAACCCTGCGGTGCGTGCGCTATTGCAGGTGGGGACGGGTGCGGGGGAATTGTTACAGGGACTTCACCAGCTGGCTAATGGGGACAAGTGAAGACGCCAACTCCAGGCGGACGTGATGCCAGTTGCCGGTGCTCTATTTCACTGTGGGCATGACGCAGCGCCAACGGACGCAAAGTGAAAGCTTCCACCGAAGCCATACATACAGCTTCAGCCCTGCAACCACAAATCCAGCGGCATGCCGCCTGTGCCAATCACCAGCGGCTGCGCTTGCCCATACTGCTTCACAAACGCACCAAGGCCCGACACATCACCTAGGTTGTGTCCGCTTTTCACTTCCAGCGCTTGCAGGGTGTAGCCCTTGCGCAGCACGTAGTCCACTTCTTTTTGGCCGTTGTTCCAGTAGTGGATGAGCGGGTGGCGGCTGCTGTGGGTCAGGTGCCGGGCCAGCAGTTCGGCGCCTACGGCGCTTTCGGCCAGTCGCCCCCACACATCGGGGCGCGCCAGTGCTGCTTGCAGGCCCACGCCTTGCGCCACCCAGTGGCAGCCCATCAAGGCGTTATTAAACACTTGCAGTTTGGGGCTGGATGCGCGTTGGCGCACCACTTGGCCCATGTATTTGGGCAGGCCACAGGCCATGCCCGCGCCTTCCAGCAGGTCCAGGTAGTGGGCCAGCGTGGTGGTGTTGCCTGCGTCGTCGAGTTGGCCCAGCATTTTTTGGTAGCTGAGGATCTGGCCGCTGTAGACGCAGGCCAGGTCAAACACGCGGCGCAGCAGCGCGGGTTTTTGTACCGGCGCCATCAGCAACACGTCTTTGCTGATGGTGGTTTCGATCAGCGCGTCGCTGACATAGGCAGCCCAGCGGCTTTCGTCATGCACCAAGGGAGCGGCGCCGGGGTAGCCTCCATAAAAGATGAACTGCTCCAAGCTAAAGCCAAAGGCGTCGCGCATTTCGGCATAGCGCCAGTGGCCCAGGCGGGTGATTTCAAAGCGCCCGGCCATGCTCTCACTCAGGCCGCGGGCAATCAACAGCGGGGCCGAGCCGAGGATGACCACGCGCACATCGCTTCCGGCGGCGGTGTCTTCGTCCCACAAGCGTTTGACTTCTTCGGTCCATTGGGACACTTTTTGAATTTCGTCCAGCACCAGCACGCAGCTGCCCGCTTGTGCGGCGAGCGCGCGGGCCACCTGCCATTGGGTGCCCAGCCAGATTTGGCCTTGCAGGCCGGGGCCATCGGCGCTGGCGCTGTGCTGGGCCACTGGGGTAGCCGTAGGGCTGGTGGTGTTAGCTTGTGCGTCCCGCTCCAAGCGCCCCAGCGCCTGGCGCACCAGCGTGGTTTTGCCGACTTGGCGCGGACCGGCAACCACTTGTAAAAACCGTCGAGGCTCTTTCAGCCGAGCCACCAGAGGGAAAAGTGCTTCGCGTTCGATGGGCATTTTTCTTTTGCTCAATCCATTGAGTAATTTATCGCATTGTATTGAGTAAATTCATTCACGTCAAAAAATACCAATCAAATCAATGCTTTAGCGCACTGGGTCCGGGTTGATCCCCGACCATCATGGGGGACTTCAGGGGCGCAGAACCTTCAAGCCAAGCGCTCTAGCTGGCCCCGCACCTTACCCAAGGTGCTTTCAAAATCTGTCATGCGTTGACGTTCTTGAGTAATCACCGCAGGCGGTGCCTTCGCCACAAAGGCTTCATTGGACAGCTTGCCTCGGGCCTTGGTAATTTCGCCCTCCAGGCGTGCGATTTCTTTGGCGATGCGCGTTTTTTCTGCCGCCACATCCACCTCGATAAACAAGCACATGCGGATGTCGCCCACCACCGCCACGGGCGCTGCTTGTGCTGCGGCTTGCCAGTCTTCTTCGTCGTCAAAGATTTTTACATCGCTCAGCTTGGCTAGCGCTTGCAAGACCTTGGCATTGGCGCGCATAAAGTCGGCATTGCCCAGCGCGAACAGGGGCATTTTGGTGGCCGGGGACACACTCATCTCGCCGCGCAAATTGCGACAGGCGTCGACCAGCGCTTTGAGCTGGTTGACATTGGCGATCGCCTGCGGGTCCACCTTGTTCAGTTGTGCCTCGGGGTAGCGTGCAATGCTGACTGAAGCCCCGGCCAGACCGGCCACGGGGGCGACTTTTTGCCAGAGTTCTTCGGTGATAAACGGAATGACCGGATGCGCCAGGCGCAAGATGGCCTCTAGGGTGCGTATGAGAGTGCGGCGGGTGGCGCGCTGCTGGGCAGCGTCGCCATTTTGGATTTGCACTTTGGCAATTTCCAGGTACCAATCGCAGTACTCGTTCCAGACAAATTCATAGACCGCTGTGGCTACATTGTCCAGCCGGTATTCGGCAAAGCCTTTGGCTACTTGGTCCTCGGTTTGTTGCAATACCGAGCTGATCCAGCGGTCGGCCTGGCTGAACTTCAGGTATTGGTAGAAAGGGCCGGCGGGAATGGCTTGTCCATCGGCGCCCACGCGCGGGGGCGTGCATTGTTCTTTGGTGTGCTGCTGCAAACCGCAGTCCTGGCCTTCGCAGTTCATCAGCACAAAGCGGGTGGCGTTCCACAGCTTGTTACAAAAATTGCGATAGCCTTCGCAGCGCTTGCTATCAAAGTTGATGTTGCGACCCAGGCTGGCCATGGCGGCAAAGGTGAAGCGCAAGGCGTCTGCGCCATAGGCCGGGATGCCTTCGGGGAATTCTTTCTCCGTGTTTTTACGCACTTGCGGCGCAGTCTCGGGTTTGCGTAAACCTAGGCTACGCTTGTCCAGCAAAGGTGCTAGGGCAATGCCGTCGATCAGGTCCACCGGGTCGAGCACATTGCCTTCGGATTTGCTCATTTTTTTGCCCTGGGCATCGCGCACCAGGCCGTGGATGTACACGTCCTTGAAGGGCACGCGACCGGTGAAGTGCGTGGTCATCATGATCATGCGGGCGACCCAGAAGAAGATGATGTCGTAGCCGGTGACTAGGACGCTGCTGGGGAGGTAAAGGTCGTAATCGGATGTTTGGCTTTCGCCGCTGGCGAGGGCGCCGGGACCGGTCTTGCTCCTACTCGCTTCGCTCGAAATGTCGCTGCGCCCGGCCCCGGCGCCCTCGCCAGCTACTGGAGCGCTATCCGGCCATCCCATGGTGCTGAAGGGGACGAGGGCGCTGGAGTACCAGGTGTCCAGCACATCTTCGTCGCGACGCAGGGGGCCTTGGTAACCGGCTGCTTGGGCTTTGGCAAGCGCCGCCTCTTGCGTGGTGGCCACAATGAAATTTGCACCATCAACCAAGCTGCCATCGGTGTACCAGGCGGGGATCTGGTGGCCCCACCACAATTGGCGGCTGATGCACCAGTCCTGGATGTTGTTCATCCATTGGTTGTAGGTATTGACCCAGTTTTCGGGCACAAATTTCACTTCGCCCGACTGCACTGCGTCAATCGCTTTTTGCGCGATGCTTTTTCCTGTGGGGTCTTTGTCGCTGACCTTGTTCATGGCCACAAACCATTGGTCGGTCAGCATGGGCTCGACCACTTGGCCGGTGCGGGCGCAAATCGGCAGCATCATTTTGTGCGGTTTGATCTCCAGCATCAACCCGAGGGTTTGCAAATCTTGGTTGACCGCTTTGCGGGCGGCAAAACGGTCAAGACCTTGGTAAGCAGCAGGCCCGTTCTCGTTGACCTTGGCGTCCAAGGTGAAGATGGTGATGAGTGGCAGGTTGTGGCGTTGGGCACAGGCGTAGTCGTTGAAGTCGTGTGCGCCGGTGATCTTCACGCAGCCCGAGCCGAATTCGCGG
>JBILPS010000135.1:0-3702 GCA_044373655.1 Rhodoferax sp. | reverse complement strand
CCGCTGCAAAGCTCGGCTCTGCTCGAAGAAGTACACGCTTTGCTGCGCCAGCACGTACCCAAAATGGTGCAAGACCGCTATTTGGCCCCGGACATAGCGCAGGCCAGCGCCTTGGTGAAGAGCGGCGCACTGGCGCGGATAATGCGGAAACTAAGCGATGTACCCGCACTCTGGATTCCCGCTTGAAGCGCTGCCAGGCAGCGCCTCCACCCCACCACATACTTTGAAAGGACGACGCATAGCCACCCACGTAACACCATTACCCATCCTCTCGTTGGCAAGCTCGTCGGTACACCGCGCCTTGCATGGTTGACATTCCTGTTTCAAATTAATTATTTACTGGAGACACACATGAGCAAAAGACTGGTACTGAAATCCCTCTTGGGCGCCACCTTGGCAATGGGTTTATTGGTTAGCGCGCAGGCGCAAGATGCACTGGCGCGTACCAAAGCGTCGGGCCTTTTGAAAATTGGCACTGAAACGGCTTTCGCGCCGTTTGACTTCATCCAAGAAGGTACCCACACCGGCTTGAATTCGGACTTGATGAACGAAGTGGCCAAGGAAATGGGCGTCAAAGTCGAGTGGACCACCCTCCCCTGGGAAGGCGTACTGCCCGGCCTGGAAGCGAAAAAATTTGACATGGTGACCGGCCCGGTGACCATCACCAAAGCCCGTATGGAGCGCTACCGTTTCACCCCTCCGATTGCCGAGGCTACCGTGGCCCTACTCAAGCGCAAGGGTGACAAGACCGTAATGAAGCCCGAAGACATCGCTGGCAAACCAGTGGGCGGCGGCAAGGCCTCGGCCCAGCTGGCACAGCTCAAGACCTTTGCCGAAAGCCTGGGCAAAGCCGATGTGCGCGAGTACCCCGGTAACAACGAAGCCTATGCCGACCTGGCCGCAGGCCGCATCGTGGCGGTGGGTAATTCGCTGCCCAATATCAGCTATGTCGCGCAACAGCGTTCGGATACCTTTGAAGTGGTCAGACCGGCCTTCGGTCTGAAAACCTACTTTGGCTACGTGACCCGCAAGGATGACGATTCGGCTAAGTTGATGGACGCCATGACCGCTGCTATGTTGAAAATCAAAGGTGACGGACGTCTGGCCAAAATCCAGAAAAAATGGTTTGGTGATTCCTTTGACACACCGGACTCGGTGCCTAACCCGGCTCTGTAATTTTTTGAACTGAAACCTGCCCCAGGCTGCTAAGGCTTGGAGGCAGCTTCTTTCTACCCACGCCACGGAGCACGATGTGTCCTGGAAACTCTTCGCACTCCTTGTCCAATCTTGCGGGCTGACCATCGCCATCAGTGCGGTGTCCATTGTGTTTGGTCTGCTCATTGGCATTTTGGTATCGGGCGCCATGCTCTCGCGAAATGCCCTCCTCTCTTGGTGCGGACGCACCTTCGTGAGTTTTTTTCGCGGTTCGCCTCTGTTGGTGCAACTGCTCTTGATTTACAACCTGCTGCCTGTGCTGGGCCTGAATGTGCCTAGCCTAGTGGCCGCTATCGTCGGGCTATCGCTATGTGATGCCGCGTACCAAGCTGAAAACATGCGCGGCGGCCTGACCAGTGTTCCCAAAGGCCTGCTGGAAGCGGCCGATATGCTGGGCCTGAGCCCGCGCCAGCAGTTCTGGCGCATCAAAGTGCCCATCGCGCTGCGCCTGACGCTTCCCGCGTTGACCAGCGAGGCCATCATGATCGTCAAAGCCTCGTCGCTGGTGTCGGTAGTAGGCGTAGTCGAACTCACGCGCATGGCACAGGACCTAGCCGCCAGCACTTTCAAGCCTTTGGAACTGTTCGCAGTGGCTGGCTTGCTGTATTTCGTCACCAACTGGTTTTTATCCCAATTGGGCCGGCGCTTTGAGCGCTCCTTTAGCTGGGGCATCCGATGATCATCGACTTCACCCACATCATCGAGCAACTGCCCGAACTGGTGCGCTCCATGGGCGTGACGCTGGCGATCTGGCTGCTTGGAACGGTCGGGGCTCTGGTGCTTGGTTTTTTTGTAGCGCTAGGCCTGCGCTTCGGCTCCCGCTTTGTGCGCTGGCTGCTGTATTTTTATGTCGAGCTGATACGCGGCACGCCATTTTTGGTACAGCTTTTTTTACTCTATTACGGCGGGCCGTTTATTGGCATTGCGCTAGACCCGATACCTGCAGGATTGCTAGGTGTCACCGTCTATGGCGCGGCCTATTTCAGCGAAATTTTCCGGGCCGGTTTTGACGCCATTCCGCGTGGCCATGTAGAAGCAGCGCAGTGCCTGGGCCTATCGCGCATGCAAATCATTTTCCGTATCGAAGTGCCCGAGATGACCATGCTGGTGCTGCCCCCGGCGGTGAACATGACCGTCATCTTGCTCAAAGAAACTGCGGTACTGTCCATCATCACCGTGCCGGAACTCACATTTTTGATGCAGGCCATAGGTTCGCAGCAATACGCTTTTGTCGAAGCCATGGCGGTACTGGCCTGTTTCTACTGGGCCATGGTGTCTATCACCGGGCGGATCGGCAAGGCTTTTGAACAAAAACTCTCTAAATTCACTTTCGCCCACACATGACCACTGCACCCCCTTCAGCGCAACCTGCCATCTCGGTGCGCGGCTTGAGTAAGCGCTTTGACCACACCGAAGTTTTGCATGGCATCGACCTAGACATACCGCAAGGCCAGGTCACCTGCGTGATCGGCCCTTCGGGCTCGGGTAAAAGCACTTTGCTGCGTTGCATGGCGTTTTTGGAAGAAGCCACGGAAGGCACCATCCTGATCAATGGCGAGCCGCTGGGCTTTTCGCAAGCGACAGGCGCGGCCCGCGTACGTCTATCGCCCGAGCGCATACGCGCGGTGCGCGCCAATATCGGCATGTGTTTTCAACAATTCAATTTATGGCCGCATATGACCGCCTTGGGCAATGTCAGTGAGGCGCTGAAAACCGCACGCGGTGTGCCTAAAGCGCAGGCCGAGGAACGCGCCATGGCGCAACTGCGTAAAGTAGGTCTAGAAGACCGTGCCGGCCACTACCCCTCGCAACTTTCGGGCGGCCAGCAGCAACGCGTAGCCATTGCACGCGCTTTGGCCTGCGAACCCAAAATCATGTTGTTTGACGAGCCCACGTCTTCCCTGGACCCCGAGCTAACCGGCGAGGTGCTCAAGGTCATGCGCGACCTGGCGGCCGACGGCATGACCATGGTGGTGGTATCCCACGAAATCGGTTTTGCTGCCTCGGTGGCGAATAGCATCACCTTCTTAGACGAAGGAAAACTGCTGCTCAACGGCACGCCCTCCGAAGTCTTCGGCAAACCCCGCCACCCGCGGCTAGACCAGTTTTTAGATACCTACCTGGACCGCGGTGCGGCGATGTTGGTGTAGCGCTTTCGATATTTCAAGCACTTGCTTATTCAACACCTCGCCAGTGCGCGTAGGCCAGCAAAGTACGTACTACACGCCGCCGTGCTGCACCCAAAACTGTGCAGGACTGCATATGGGATAACGCCCGGCCAGAGCCAGCAAGTCTTTATCCCCAGTGATGAGGTAGTCGATATTTGCGGACGCCATCCCAGCCACCAAGGTTCCGAGCACAGGCTGATCCCCTACGTCGCGTAATTCGGGGTCTATGTCTTTATCCGGTTCTATCACTTCGGCCTGGATAGATAAAGCGTCCACCAAATCGTCTATTTCAGTAGCGCTCAAACCATGGCGGTGCGAC
>JBILPS010000025.1:0-39477 GCA_044373655.1 Rhodoferax sp. | reverse complement strand
CCGTCACCGGCGAACAGGTTTTTGCCGTCTTTCCAGATGGACTGGTGCACATGCATGCCCGAGCCATTGTCGCCAACGATAGGCTTGGGCATAAAGGTCGCGGTTTTGCCGAAGTTGTGGGCCACGTTTTGCACCACGTACTTCAGGATCTGGGTCCAGTCGGCGCGCTGCACCAGGGTACTGAACTTGGTGCCGATTTCGTTTTGACCGGCGCCAGCCACTTCGTGGTGGAACACTTCGACGGGTATGCCGAGCTGTTCCAGAATGAGCGACATTTCAGCGCGCATGTCTTGCGTGCTGTCCACCGGGGGCACGGGAAAGTAGCCGCCTTTGACGGTGGGGCGATGGCCTTTGTTGCCGCCATCCATGACTTTGCCGCTGTTCCAAGGTGCTTCGGCTTCATCGATCTTGAAGAAAGTACCCGACATATCGGTGTGCCAGCGCACATCGTCAAAAATGAAGAACTCAGGCTCGGGTCCGAAGAAGGCGGTATCGCCAATGCCTGAGGCCTTGAGGTAGGCTTCGGCGCGCTTGGCGATGGAGCGCGGGTCGCGGTCATAGGCCTTGCCGTCGCTGGGCTCGACCACGTCGCAGCTCATAAACAGGGTGGTCTCTTCAAAGAAGGGGTCGATGTTGGCGGTATTGGCATCGGGCATGAGTTGCATGTCCGAGGCTTCAATGCCCTTCCATCCAGCAATCGACGAGCCATCAAAGGCGTGGCCGGATGTGAATTTGTCTTCATCAAAATGCGAGATCGGCACGGTCACGTGCTGCTCTTTACCACGGGTGTCGGTGAAGCGGAAGTCAACAAACTTGACTTCATTTTCTTTCACCATCTTCATCACATCTGCGACGGTCTTGGCCATCAAATACTCCTGTTGCACGGTTATAAAAAAGGGGGATTGTGTGCGAGTGATCGCAGTTTCTATGCCAGCGGGCGGTCAGCCGACATAAACCGCTTTCTCCGCCCTACATTTTGCCTTGTCCGAAGGACCGTCCGATGGTTTAGGAAATGGCGGTTTTCTGGCGAAGCTCTTTAATGGTGCATTATTGCACCGAATAAGTGCATTTCTTATGCGAGGCGACGTGTGGCTTTACTTGCGCACCAATTCGGGGCCCAGCTCAACACCAAAGGCAGCCAGGCCAGTTTTCAGCGTTTCAAAGGCCGGCCCGGCCGCCTCGGGTGCGCCTTTAACGCCTAACTCAATGTGCCGCCCGTACTGCGGATGGTCTACGCTGGGCAAACTGAACACCTTGACCGGGTGCGCGTCCTGCACGCTCTGCATCAGTGGCGTCAGCGTCGCTTCCATGGCGCCCATCACGATCACAGACAACTCCACATGGGCGTCGCGTGTGAAATGCGCTGGGTAATGGGTGTCCAACACCCACTCCATCATTGGCCAGGCCATGACCGGAAAACCAGGCACAAAATGCACGGCGCCCGCACCCTGCCCCTGGCAGCTAAAACCGGCGATCTTGTTGTAGGGATTGGGAATCAATGTGGCTCCTTGGGGGAATCGACCCATATCCAAGCGGTGGATATTGTCCGCGCGGTCCGGCTCGAAAGCGTGGCCGTTTTCCAAAGCAATGTCGCGCATGCGCTCCCAGATCAGGTCACGCGCGCCGGGGTGCAGCTGCAAGGGCAAGCCCAGGGCCTTAGCCGCGCATTGGCGGGTATGGTCGTCGGGCGTCGCGCCTATGCCGCCGAAAGAAAACACCACATCCCCGCTGGCAAACGCATGGGCCAGCTTTGCGGTGATGCGCTGCGGGTCGTCGCCCAGGTAATCCGCATAGGCGACTTGCAAGCCGCGCGCGCTGAGTAGCTCAATGGCTTTAGGCAGATGCTTGTCGCTGCGTTTGCCCGAGAGTATTTCGTCGCCGATGATGATGAGGCCAAAGTGCATGTGCGCTTAAGGAACGGGTGGCAGTTCGGGTGCCAGGGAGTTGGGGTGCAAGGGCAGTGGATCAACCTGGGTCAATGGCCGCGTCGGAACAAACATACTGGCCTCGTGCTCGGAACGCAAAGCCTCCAAGGCGGCCAGGCAGTAGTGGACAAACCATAGCGACGCGAACACAAAGACCACGGTGTACAGCCACACTGACAAAGGCAATAAAAGCGGCGCCATGGCAATCGCCATCAGCCCCATAGACCAAAGCAGGCTGGGCGTAGCGCCTAAAAATCCGACTACAAAGCCCATGGTGATCAGCGCACTTTTATGGGTGGCCAAAATAGTTTGCCGTTCGGCACTGCTGGCATGGTCCGCCAGCGCATCAAAGGCCATGACGCGGTAAGTCAGCCAAGCCCAAATCGCCGGCGGAATGAGCAGTACCAGGGGCGGCAATATCCACATCGGTGCGGTGACGATGGTGGCGACCAGCGCCAAGGCACAGGAAATCAGGGCCCAGCCCAGGCTGGCGACAAAAGAGGCGCCATGGCGACGCTCTAGTGCAGGAAAGCGGCGACTGGCCACCACACGCACCAGGCCCGGCGTCATGAGGGCAGAGACGAGTAACACCGTACACACTACGACCAAGGGCGTCATCACCACAATCAGTATCAAAGGCGCCAGCATGGCTTTGAGCGCGGGCAGCCCCACTGCGGCCAACCAGGCCGCTAAGGTGGTGACAAACACCGACGCATCGAGCATGCCAAGCAAGGCTTCCTGTGCGCTTTGCCAGAAAAAATAAGCCAGCAAACTGGCAGCGCCCATTGCCAAAAGCAAAGGCAGCAACGACAAGAGGATGACCTTGGGATGCAGGCAGTACAAAACCGCCCGCCAAAAGGAAGAAATCAGCAAAACCATAGACGTCTCCTTGACTTACCGCATTGTCAACGAGAAACCTCAGGCCCGTCCGACGAGGCGCAAGACACCACGCCATTGTTGCGACCAGAAGCCCTGGCCATAGTCACGGCCCTGCTCCACCTGGTCACGCACACCGGTGGCAGGATAGGCCAGGGTGAAATCAGCAGTACCAAAAAGCACGTCCCAGCAGGGCAGCAATACGCCAAAGTTACAGCCGCCCAAAACCGCCGGCGTGCCATTTGCCGCAGGAGGCTGGCTTTCATGGCCAATGCCAATAGCATGGTGCATGCGGTGAAAGCGCGGGCTCACCCACAGGCGTTCGCCAAAGCGGCCAAACCATACGCGCAAATTGGCATGTTGCAAGTTTTCGCTCAGTTGCATCAACGCCACCAAGGCCACAAACTGACCCGGCGCCACGCCGATCAGCACCGCCAAAAAAACAAAAAAAACATCGCGCAAAACGTCGTCTAACAGATGGTTGCGGTTGTCGCTCCACATGGTCATCTGGCGCTGCGCATGGTGCAACGCATGCAGCTTCCACCACCAATGGAACTGGTGCTGGGCGCGGTGATACCAGTAGCTGAAAAAATCAAACACCAGCAAGTACAAAACAAAACTGACCAGTGCATGGCCCGTCACTGCCGGCCAGATATCGTCCAGGTGAAAAGTCGTAAGCCCCCCGACACGCAATGTGCCGATGAAGCTGTCTAAAAAGGGATCTACGGTGAAAAACAAGGCCAGACGAAACAGACCTAGGCGGTGCAAAAGCGTGTACAAAATATCGGTACGTATAGTGGCAACATCGGTCACCGGCTCGACGGGGCGCCAGCGCTGCAAAGGGCCGATGACACTAATGAGGACGGCGATTTCCAGCAGGCCGACCAGCAGCCATTCAGTCGCGCCAAAAGCCAGGTCCAAATGCGCGCCAAAGCCCAGAGCAAATACCACAGGCTGGATGCAAACCTCGAACAGCCAGGCCTGCAAAGAGGCAAATAGTTCCATCAAGGGTTCCATATCACGCTGCTATCTTGGATGGGCCGCGATCCAGGCCAGGTAATCGGGGTGGCTGCGCAAGGTGGCAAAGCAAAACCCCCGCTCTTTGAGGCCGACGATCAACGGTTCCAAGACCGCAGGCGCCCAGGCGTCTTTGCGCGACCAGATGCCCAGATGCGCCATGAGAATGTCGCCACTGCGGATGTTGCGCAGCGCTTTGGCCAGCAGCGCTGGGTTGCTAAATTTTTCACTCGGCAATTCGTCGCCCAGAAAACCGGCATCGGCCCAGCCCACATGCGCAAAACCGCAGGCGCGCGCAGCAGCCAGCAAGGCGGGCGAGGTTTTGCCGCCTGGCGCACGGAACAAAGGCAAGCTGGGCTCTCCAGTGAGCGCGCTCAGGCGCGTGGCCGAGGCCTTCAGCTGCGCGCAGTATTGCGCGGCGCTGTAATCCATTTTGCGGCCTGACTGGCTGCCCGCCGAAGGCTGCACTAAAAATTGCGCGCCGTCGGCGCCGCCTGAGAGGTCCGCACGCCAGACCACATGATCAAAGGTGTGAGATGCAAAACTATGGCCCTCCTGGCCGCGCTCACGCCACCAGGGCGCCCAATGCTCGCCCAGGCTGCCATCGCCGGTTTGGGTCCGCTCATGGGCCGCGAAAAATGTCGCTTTTACCTGGTGTTTGCGCAAGGTATCAGCGATAAAAGGGGCTACTGCCATGTGGCCGGTATCCAGGGTCAGGTACACCGGTTTTTTGCAATCGCTTTGGCCCCAGGCAAGCCCAGCTAAAGGGATTGCCAGAACCGCGATGGCGGTGCGTCGAAAGCTTGCAAGCCGGCCCTTGGCACGGCTGCGCAATGCCGTGGCAACTACCGGGGTGCGTGGTCTAGCGTCCATACACCATGCGGCGAGCGTCCCACCGCCACTTGCTGCACCACTTTGCGCGTGGTGGTGTCAATCACCGTGAGTTTTTTAATCCAGCGGGAGGTCACGTAGATATAGCGCCCGTCCGCTGATAAATCCATGCAATCGGGCCCGCCTGGCGCGGTGTAGGTATCGACCACCGCCAAGGTCTGATAGTCGATTTTGCTAATCGTATTGGCCACGCGGTTGCTGACCAAGACATGGCGCTTGTCCCCGACATTGCGAAACGCATGGGCGGCCGCTCCGGTCTTGATGGTTTTGACCAGCTTGGGCGCCGCTTTGCTCAGTTCATACACCGCCACACCATTGCCGCCGGTCATCCCGATCAACAGCGTTTTATCGTCCGGCGTACCAAACACGTCGGCGGGCAGTGAGCCGGTTTTCACGCGCCACTTGATGCTTTGGCTGGCCAGGTCGATCACCACCAATTCATCGCTTTCCTGCATGGTGGCATAGGCCAGTGTGCTGCTGCTGTCGATCCAGACATGGCTCGGTGTTTTGCCGGTCGAAATGCGTTTGGCCAGCGTCATATCACTGCCGTTCCAGTGGTAAACGTCCACATGGTTAAGGCGGTTGCCCACCGTGACCAACCATTTCATATCCGGCGAAAAACGCAGGTGGTAGGGGTCCGAAATACCATTTACCGTGCGCTGCACGGCGGCGGTACGGGGGTCTAAAAATAACAAAGAATCGCCCACCGCATTGGCCACGATGAGCGATTTTTCGTCCGGCGTCAGGTACAAATGGTGCGGCTCTTTGCCGGTAGGAATCTTTTGCGTCTCTTTCCAGGTGGAAGGGTCAATCACGCTGACAGTGGCATCTAGCGAGTTGAGAACGAAGATCGGTGGGGGTTTGTCACCTGCACTGGCCATCGCAGCGCAAAAAAACCAGGCCAGAGGCAAGCAACGGGTCCAACATTTCAACGATTTCACAAAAGCCTTATTTGTCTACATCGTCCAAGTGTAACGGGCGGGGCGATTTACCCGCCACGGTTCGGGCCCTTCAGGCAGGTGCAAGCAGTGCCAGTTGCGCCGGCCAAAGCCAGCACCACTGCCCCGGCGCCAGATCCGGGGGCAGGGATAAACCGCCTATCTGCGATCGATGCAAACCTTCCACCCGATTCCCGACCGCCGCCAGCATGCGCTTTACCTGGTGGTATTTGCCTTCGGTCAGGGTCAGACGAAGGTGCAAAGGGCCGACCGCCTCACACGCCGCGGCACGCACCGGTTTGGGGTCATCGTCCAGCACCACGCCGCCGAGTAAACGGGCGACTTGGCTGTCATCCAAAAGGTGTTTGACCGTCACCTCATAGACCTTGGGCACATGGTGGCGCGGCGAACTCATACGGTGAATGAACTTGCCGTCGTCGGTGAGCAAGAGCATGCCGGTGGTGTCTTGGTCCAGCCGCCCTACCGCTTGCACGCCCTGCACTGCGGCTTTTTGGGGCCGCGTCCGCAAAGGCGAAGGCAAGAGCGTGTAAATGCTCGGATAAGTCGATGGTTTTTGCGAGCATTCGGTACCCGCAGGTTTGTGCAGAAGAAGGTAAGCCTTGTCGCAATAGGGCCAGTCCACACCCTGCACCCGAAAGCGCAGACCCGGCGCCTCGAACTGCGCCGCTGCGTCGCTGCAACTGCGGGCGAGGCCACCCTCAGCGCCGTCATACACCTGCACATAGCCCTGCTGGATCAGCCCGGCGCAAACCCGTCGGGTGCCAAAACCCTGGCTGTATAAAACCTCTTGGAGCTGCATAAGGCCAGTGTCACCGGGACCTTCCACAAAAAACGCACCCTGCGGTGCGTTAAGCGGGACGGTCCGGCGGTCTATTTGTTTTTGATCTTGCCGCGCGGGATCACAGCGGTGGTGATGGTGGCGCGCACCGGCTCTGCGCCACTGGGTGCTTTGGGGGGTGAGGTATCCTTCTTGGGCTTTTTGGCCTCTTTATTGGTTTTTTGTTGACCTTTGGCCATGGCGTGATCTCCTGTGCAAAGTTGATAGTGAAAGCCCTTTTCAGTGTAACCGCCCCATGTCCGACGCCGCCCGCCCCTTTATCACCATAGCCGAAGCCGAGGTGGACATCAGCGCCATTCGCGCCCAGGGCGCTGGCGGACAAAACGTCAACAAAGTCTCCAGCGCCATCCATTTGCGCTTTGATATTCCCGCCTCCTCGCTGCCAGAGGATGTCAAAGAGCGATTACTGGCTCTGCGCGACAAGCGCATCACGGCAGATGGCGTGCTGATCATCAAGGCGCAAGGCCATCGCACCCAAGATATGAACCGGCTGGACGCCTACGCCCGCTTGCAAGATATGGTGCAAAGCGTGGCCCTGCCACCCAAGCCGCGCCGCGCCACGCGCCCGACACGCGCCTCCAAAGAGCGGCGACTGCAAGACAAAAGCCAGCGCAGCGCGATCAAAGAATCGCGCGGCAAGGCGCTGGATTAGAGCGGGAACCCTGTTCTCAGGGCTAACCCTGTACTTGCGCCCGGCGGGGGCTACCTACAATGGGCCCTCCATTGTTCAACGCCTCGCCCCCCCACGACCGCCATGCCTAAAACCACAGAAGCCCCCAAGGACCTGCCCGAGCGCGTCATCAAAAAATACCCCAACCGGCGCTTGTACGACACCCATACTTCGAGTTACATCACGCTGGCCGAAATCAAGCAACTGGTCATGGACCACAAAGTCTTTGCGGTGGTCGATGCCAAAACCGCCGAGGACCTGACGCGCAGCATCCTCTTGCAAATTATTTTGGAAGAAGAGGCTGGCGGCTCGCCCATGTTTACCGCGCCGGTGCTGGCCAATATCATCCGCTTTTATGGCCATTCCATGCAGGGATTTATGGGCGGCATCATGGAAAAAAATATGCAAACCCTGATGGAAATGCCGGTGCCTATCGTGCCCGGCGTCATGGGTAGCAATGTGTTCCAGCAAATGCAGGAACAAATGCAAAAGCAAACCGAGCAATTCCTGGGCACCTTCGGCATCAAGCGTTAAGCGCATGCCTTGTGCGCCCGGGCGGGCGCTACTCTTTTTTGTCAGCACACTTCATGACCGTTGAAACCATCGTCAGCCCCAGCGCGGCACGCGCGCCCACCGTGGGCTTTGTCAGCCTGGGCTGCCCCAAAGCACTAACCGACTCTGAACTCATACTCACGCAACTGAGCGCCGAGGGCTACCAAACCTCCAAAACCTTTGCCGGTGCCGACTTGGTCATCGTCAACACCTGCGGCTTTATTGACGATGCGGTAAAGGAAAGCCTGGACACCATTGGCGAAGCCCTGGCCGACAACGGGCGCGTCATCGTCACTGGTTGCCTGGGCGCACGCGCCGATGACGCGGGCAACAACCTGGTGCGCCAAATGCACCCCAAAGTACTGGCCGTCACCGGGCCGCATGCCACCCAAGAGGTCATGGATGCAGTGCACCTGAACCTGCCCAAGCCGCACGACCCTTTTGTCGATCTGGTGCCGCAAGGCTTTGGTATTGCCGGTATCAAGCTCACGCCGCGCCACTATGCGTATTTGAAAATCAGCGAAGGCTGTAACCATCGCTGCACTTTTTGCATCATCCCGTCCATGCGCGGCGACTTGGTTTCGCGTCCGATTGGCGATGTGCTCAATGAAGCGCGCGCGCTGTTTGCAGGTGGAGTCAAAGAACTGCTGGTCATCAGCCAGGACACCTCGGCCTACGGCGTGGACACCCAATACCGCACCGGTTTTTGGGACGGCAAGCCGATCAAAACCCGCACCTTTGAACTGGTAGAAGCCCTGGGCGAGATCGCCGCGCCCTATGGCGCCTGGGTGCGCTTGCACTATGTTTACCCCTACCCCACAGTGGACAAACTGTTGCCGCTCATGGCACAAGGCAAAGTGCTGCCCTACTTGGATGTGCCGCTGCAACACAGCCACCCCGATGTGCTTAAACGCATGAAGCGCCCGGCCAGTGGCGAGCGCAATCTGGAGCGCATTGCCGCTTGGCGTGAGGCCTGCCCCGAGCTGGTGGTGCGCAGCACCTTTATCGCCGGATTTCCGGGCGAGACGGAAGCCGAGTTTGAACACCTACTGGAGTTTGTACGCGAAGCCCAAATCGACCGCGCCGGTTGCTTTGCCTATAGCGCAGTCCACGGCGCTAGCGCCAACGACTTGCCGGGCATGCTGCCCCTGGAACTGCGCGAGGAGCGCCGCTCGCGCTTTATGGCAGTGGCCGAAGAAGTGTCTGCGGAACGCCTGCGCCGCCGCATAGGCGCCACCATGCAAGTGCTGGTGGATTCAGCCCCCGGTCTAGGCAAAAAGGGCGGCATTGGCCGCAGCTACGCCGACGCCCCGGAAATCGACGGCGTAGTCCGCCTGCTACCCCCGGAAAAAATCAGCAAAACCCTCAAAGTGGGTGAATTCACCCGCGCCCGCATTGTGGGCACGCAGGGACATGATTTGGTGGCTTTGCCGGTTTAGGCGCTTCCAGAAGCGGGGCCTTATCCAAAATCGGCCGCCTGCGCCATGGCCCCCAGACGCTGGGATATGGCTTGGAACTGCGCAACCGTCTGCGAAATAATGTCCTGCACACTGCTGACCTGATGGATGAGACCGGCGGATTGACCGGCCAGCGCCGGGGCGGCGTTCATGTCGCCGCCGAAATACACTTTTTGAATACCTAAGAAGCTTTCGGGCCCCATGAGGCCCGCTTCGTGAATCGTCTGGGTGAAATCGGTCTTGAGGGCACGGATGCACGGGCTGGCCTTGGTATTGAGCATCCAGGTGCCGGTCGTAGCGGCGCCCACAATCGCCTCTTTGTAATGGGCGTGCACTGGGCTCTCCAGGCTGGCGACAAAGCGGGTGCCCATCTGGATGCCCTCGGCGCCCAGCGCAAAAGCCGCAGCCATGCCCCGGCCATCGACGATGCCGCCTGCGGCAATTAAGGGCACATCCACTTTTTCACGTATCGCCTGCAAGAGCACCAGGGTGCTGACCTCCTCCGGGTTTTTAAAACCACCGCCCTCGCCGCCCTCCACAACCAGGCCATCGACGCCAGCTTCCACGCATTTGAGCGCCAACTCCACGGTGGGCACGGCGTGGTAAACCACGATACCTGCCGCCTTGAGCGGCGCAATGAACTTGGCCGGGCTGCCCGCCGAGGTGGTAACGAAACGGATACCAACCTCGCACACAAAGCGCAACATGGCCTCGTCTTTCAGAAAACGTATGGGCAGGTTCACGCCAAACGGCAGGCCGCTATCGACCATGGCGCGGATCTCGCGCTGGCAGTTTTCGGTTTCACCCGACGAGGTCTCAATAATTCCCAAACCACCAGCACGGGATACGGCGCTGGCCAAGGGGCTGCGGGCGATCCAGCCCATAGGGGCTTGGACGATGGGATAACGGGCGCCGGTATGGGCTAGGACACGGTTCATGCAATTGCCTTTTTTCTTTGGGACACATGGCCCAGTTTGAAGAGCATAAACCAGTACAGGGCCCTTCATGGCGCCTAGATGACAGGCTTGCTGGCACGCGTTTGCGCGCTGCGCCATACGCGCTCTGACCGCCCTAGGGGCTGATTAGGGCCCGAGCTTTGCAAGGCAGCGACAATAGGGGCCTATGACGGACCACTACAGCGCCCTGGGCCTGCGCGGCAGCGCCAGCATCGCCGACATCAAAAAGGCGTTTCGCCAACTTGCCGCCACCTACCACCCTGACCGCAATAGCGACCCGGATGCTCCGACGCGTTTTCGTTCTGTGCAACAAGCCTATGAAGTGCTGAGCGACGAGACCAAACGTCAGGCCTACGACGACAACCGGCGCCGCAACCTGCTCGATGATCCGCTGCAAACCGCGCGCGAGATCTGGAACCCCTATTTAGACAAACTGCTGCAAAGGCGCTGACCATCCATTTATGAAAATATCGACTTACTTCGCGCACTTGCGCTCCAGCTACGAAGCGGAAATCAATGACATGGCCTTTGACTCCGAAGGCAAAAACGTGCTGCGTCAGCGCCTGGCCCAGCGCCGTAAAGAACTGCCCTTTTTACGCCAGATGATGGCCAGTGCCCCGGAAATGGTGGCCATCGTCTTCCACCAGGGCATGCGCTTTAGCAAACCGGCGCTGATGGACGCGCTGGTGGCCAAAGGCTCTAGCCAATTGCCCGACTGGGCCGCGCTCTCGGTACATGTGAGTTTGGAGCCCTGGGCCGTCGGCCTAGCGGAGGAGCTTTGTAAAGACCCGGCGGGCGACACGCTGATGGTGTTGGCAGCGGGCATGGAATACCTGTTCCACCACACGCCGGCAGTAGTTGCTGCGAATGAGGATGAGGACGAAGAGCAAGACGGGCAAGACCAAGATTCTGAGGAAGAAAAAGAAGCCCGCGCTGCCGAAGAAGCGGGCAATGATTGGATGGCCGAACAAGGCTTTGACCGCAAGGAATAAAGCCTTCGCACCGTTTTGAATGAGGAAAAGCCATGCGCCAACATCTTGCATTGATTTCTAAAACCCAAAGCCTGATTGCTGCGGGCGATATTTCGGGCGCCGAATCGGCTCTGGTCGAATTGGCCGACGCCGAGGGCGATAGCGCCTTGATGGTGGTGCTGGAGCAGCTACCGCCCAAAGATATCCTGGCCGTGATCCGCGAGTACGACAATTCCAAAGAGTCGGTGGTCAATCTACTGGTCTCACCCCAGCAATTTGCGCGTGCCGTAGTGATTGAAAAACAGTACAAAGACCTGTCGCGCACCCATTTGCGCGGCATGGTCAACTCGGTCATCTTTCGCGCTGGCGGCGACCCGGTGGAATTTCTCACCGCCATTGGCGATTTGGAAGGCGGCAGCGAAGCCCTAGCGGATTATTTTGCGGAGCGCTGGAGTCGCGTGGAAGCTTTTGCGCGCACCGGTTTGTTTGACACCGCAGAAGACGACGGCGACATGATTTCCGAGGCCGACCTATACGCCAACGCCTATGCCAAACCGCGCATCGACGAGGATGAAGTCGCCGACCAGGACTGGATGCAAATGGCCTACACCCTGCGTTACCAATGCGTCGATCTGTTCATCGAAACCCTGCTGGTGCTGCGCGCCAAAGCCCGCGCCTTTGACGCTGGGCGCGGCGAAGAGTTTGAGATGGATGAGGACGATGGCAAAGTGGAGACTGGCGACACCGACCGGGGCAAGGCGACCCCTGCCGCCTTGGACGCCGATGAAGAGTCGGCGATTTAGTCCGTGGTCAACCATTCCCTTTCACCTAGGAGCTTTGCGCCATGACGGCCAAGGCCGACGCACCAGTTACCGACGGTAAGCGCGCAGCCGATGGCGGCGTGGCATTGTTTGACGAGCGCCCATTTTTTGAAAAAGCGCTTGCCTATGGTGTAGCCCACGGCCTGATCGGCGCCGAGCGCCTGGAAGCCCTGCGCACCGAAGCGCCCAAAGGCATGGTGCAAATCGCGCGCTATTTCGGCACTGAGTATTTGCGCCCAGATCTAGAAAAAGCGCGCGAGCGCATGGTCAATTTGGTGAGTTTGTATTTGCAAGACAGCTGCGACGGCGACCTGCAGCGCGCAGCGCAAGCGCTGCGCGACCACTCGTTGCTGTCGCGTTCCAAAGGCGGCTCAGACCTGCTCAAAGCCATGATCGCCATGCCGCAAAACACCCACTTTGGCATGCAGGACGGGCGCGGCTTTCTTGATGAACACATTCCCATCTTGGAGCGCTGGAGCCTACGCAGCCATGCTGACTACCGCGCAGAGCGCACCAAGCGGGACCATGTGGCGCAAATCATGGACGCGGCGCTGTGGTGCGCACAGCAATGGGAGTTGGACGCCGACACCTTGCACGAAGAGGCGCCTGATGCCGAGGCCGTATTGCGCACCGCCCTGCTCTGGTCACTGGCCAAACGCAGCGTCGCGCCGGACTGGCCCGGTTTTGCCCAAACCATAGCCGTATTGCGAAAAAAATTTGGCGCGGCGGCGCAGCCACCGGCTTTGGTATTACCCAAAGGCTTACCCCCCGTTTTCGCGCCCGCATTACAGGCTATTGCCAACAGTCTGCACGCGGATTGGCCACGCATCATGGACGCAGACACGCCTGCGCGTAAGTTGTTCGCCCAAAACCCGGCCTTTACCGGGCGCTACTTCTGGCTGGAAGACGGTCTGGCCGAAGTCGAAGACTTTGAGCGCCAGGTCTCCGCGGCCTGGAGCAAAGCCACCGGTGGCCATGAAGACGAAGGCTCGCTTATGACCCTGCTCTTGTGCGTGGCGGCCGGCAGTGCGCACAAAACCGTGCTCACCGAAAAAAGCGCTGCCACCTTAATTCGCAAAATACGTAAATCCGGCATGGACACGGAAATCGCCAGCGCATTTATCCGAGACCACGCACCCAGCGCCTACCAGGGCGACTATCTGCGCATGTGGGACGAGTTTGCCCAGGAAGCGCTGCCGGTATTGCGCAGCGACGCCGACTACGCCCTGCATGACGCGCTAGCCTTGCTGCGGCGCGAGTGCAACGTGGGGGCATAAAGGACGGCCAGGCCTGTGATAACTCCAGACTTCAGGCCAAATGCTTGAACATTTTGGCTGCAAATCGCTCAGGAATACTGGCGCGGCGCGGACCGGGGACTAGGGTGAAGCTCTCCCCAGCTTGCAGCGTGCCGGGCTGGTCCACCGCCAGGTAAAAGCCGCACCAACCGGTTTGCGCCATACGCTTGGACGCGGTGTTAAAGCCCATGGAGGCATTGAATTTAAAACAGGGCTCGCGGGGCTGGGTGACGCGCAGGCGGCAATCGGCAAAGTGCAGCTCGTCGCCCACCCAGACATCGCTTTCCAACAAACCTTGCAAGGTCAAGTTCTCGCCCAGCGCGCCAAAAGCCAGGCTGTCGTCGATGCCGCCCAGGCCAGCAGACTGGCGTTCGGCCCGCCAAAAATCGTAGTGCTCGGCGGGATAGGCGTAAAGCGCTTTTTCCAAGCCGCCATGTACCGACAAATCGGCCTGCTCATCGGCCTGCAAACCTAGCGGCCCCACCGCCACTGCCCCCGCCTGCGCCGTCTTGTGCATCGCCGAGGCCAGCAGGCGTCCGTTGATAAGCACTTTGCGGACTTTGGCTGCTTGCAGACCTATCAGTTGGTAAGACATTGCGATACAGCCTATAACTGCCGCTGCACCATGCGCCCGCCACGCGTTGAATACTTGGCCCGGGCGTCGCTTTGCTCTATGGCTACCACCGCATGGCGTCCACCATAGACCTCGGTCTTGAGCCATTCGCATTCCGCCTCCAATGCCGCTTCGTCCGCCAGGCGGCTGGACCACACTTTTTGCTCGGCATTCCAGCGGTAGCCGCGCGCTTTGAGCAAGTCTTTGGAGTCAAAAGGGGCGTGGGTGGCATACAGGCGCAAGGCCGGTCTAGCTGCTGCGGCCAGCAACCCAGCCATGCCATTACGTTCTGGCGCTTTAGGTAGTGCAGCGCACAGCACAGCCAGTAGTGCGTGGCAGTCCATCTCGGCGCGGTGCGCGTCGTAAAACCAGCCCAAGTCCAAGGCCAGCGCTTCCAACTTGCTGGAGCTGCGACCTTGCGCTTTCCAGTCGATATCGGCAAACGAGCAAGCCCAGGCCAGCTCGCGAAACTGAGGGATGCGCGCCTCGCAGAACGGCCGATCAAAAGCTGCATTGTGGGCAATCACTAGGTCCACCCCTTCCAGCATCGCGGCGATGCGCGCCTCGTCCAAGCGCTTGCCCTGCACGTCGGAATCGGTGATGCCGGTCAAAGCGACCACCTCTTTGGGAATGGCACGGCCTGGGTCTTCCAATTGGTCAAACACTTGAAATGGGCCCAGCGGCATGCCGGTGGCGCTGTCCACCTCCAGGCGCAGCATGGCCAGCTCGATAATCTTTTCTTTGGACTGGTCTAGGCCGGTGGTTTCGGTATCCAAAATCAAGACCCGGGTGCGGCCGGTGGACTGCGCGCCAGGCCACTCAAGGCGCACTGGCAGGCGGCGCAGCACCCGGTAGTCGGGATGCGCGTCCAGCACGGCGGCACAGGCCTCGGGGGCGCTTACAGAACTTGCGGATGGGGAAGGGGCCGCGCCCGCCAAAGTGCTGGCTTGGGGTAGTGGTGTCATAGAAGATATTGCGGCGGCTTTGGCGCCGGCCGGTTTGCGCTTGCGCGGTGGGGGCGGGACTGCTACTTTGGGCAATTCCGGAAACAAGTCGGCACTTAAAAAATCAGACGTCAAGCCAGTACCCCTAGTTAAGCAGCCCGCCGCGTCCGTGCACAGCAGCAGCGCGAACCCTTGGCACAAGAACCGGATTATTGCCCCTATCATGCGGCCCTGCCTTTTTTGCCTTGCCCATTCTCTTATGCAAATCACCCTGCTGGTCGGTAGCGTTCACGGAAACGCCCGCCAGATTGCCCAAACCCTGGCCATGGCCGCGCCCGACCACGGCGCCAGCGCGCAAGTGCTGGACATGCAAGACCTGGCGATTGCCGTTTTCGACACTCCTGGCCTGTTTGTGCTGTGCTGCTCCACCACCGGCAGCGGCGATGTGCCAGAGAACGCCCAAGGCCTGCACCACAGCCTGGATGCCGATGCGCGTTTTCTGGGCCATGTGCGTTTTGGCCTGGTGGCGCTGGGCGACAGCAGCTATGGCGACACGTTTTACGGTGGCGCCAAAGCTTTTCAAAGCCGCCTGCAAGACCTAGGCGCCAAATTGCTAGGCGATGTTTGCGTGCTCGATGCGTTGGCCGCAGATGACCCCGACACGGTGGCCCTGGCCTGGTTTGCGACATGGGCTCAGCAAGCACGCAGCCTGGCCCCCAGCCTTTTTGGCCCGGGCTAAGCGCATTGCTTGGTTTCGCATTGCATGGCACCCATTTAGCCCACTTCCATATTGCTACCCTCCTTAGACCCAAGAGGCCCCCATGACGACCCAAACGCCCCCCACTAAACCCCTGCGCCCGCTCAAAGGCGTGCGCATCCTCAGCCTGGCGCTCAACCTGCCCGGGCCCGCGGCCATGATGCGTTTGCAAGCCATGGGCGCCACTTGCAGCAAGCTCGAACCCCCTGCGCCGGCCGCCATGCCCGCAGGCACGCCCGGCGACCCTATGGGCATGTACAACATGCCCGCCTACACCACCTTGCACCAAGGCATCCGGGTGCTGCAGGCCGACCTCAAAACCGCCAAAGGCCAGGCGCAACTGCACAAAATGCTAGCGCGCACCGATGTGCTGCTCACATCCTTTCGCCCCTGCGCGTTGGACAAGCTGGGCCTGGGCTGGGTCGGCCTGAAAAAACGCTATCCCACACTAAACTTGGTGGCTATCGTCGGCGCGCCAGGCGCGCGGGCCGAAGAGCCCGGGCATGACTTGACCTATATGGCCGAGGCCGGCTTGGTGACGGGCATGGACATGCCGCCCACGCTGTATGCCGACATGGGCGGATCGCTCATGGCCAGCGAAGCGGTGCTGCAAGTGCAAATGCAGCGTATGGCCAGCGGTAAAGGCGTGCGCATAGAAGTTGCCCTGTCTGAAGCCGCGCATTACCTGGCCCTGCCGCGCAACTGGGGCCTGAGCACCACCAAAGGCAGCGTAGGGGGCAGCCACGCCGGCTACCGTATTTATCCCTGCAAAGACGGCCGCGTGGCCTTTGCCGCGCTGGAGCCGCATTTCGCGCAGCGCCTGATGCAAGCGGCTGGCCAGTCACAAAGCGATATGCGCAGCATGTTTCGCCCCGAAAGCCATACCGTAATTGCCACCTTCGTGAAAGACAAAAGCCGTGCGCAACTCGATGCGCTGTCGGTCAAGAAAGACATTCCGCTGTTTACGCTCAAGGGCTGATGGACAGCCTGCGTATGCGCATCACCTCATTGACATAACTGAGCAAAGGCAGGTCCGCGCGCTTACCGGCGAGCTCGCGCTGCAACTCGTCCAGCATGAATTCAGTGACGTCGATGATGGGCAGTCGCTGCGGATTGCGCACTTCGACCCAGCGCAAGTCCAGCAACTCGCCATCGGCATGCGGGTCTTGTTGCATGCGTTCCTGGGGCACGGCAAAAAAACGCGCATGAAAACGCCTGGGGCTTTGCGCCGGGGTGATGGCGCGGCCCAGGTAGCACAAACCGGTATCGTGCAGGCCTGGCAGCGCAGCATCGGGCCAGCGCCAGCCGCTTTCCTCATGCGACTCGCGCAAGGCGGCGCGCAGCAAAGCGGCGCCATGCAGTGGGTGGCGCGCGGCCATGGCTTGCACCCAATGCGGTGCAAGCGCCCAGTCCGCTCCGTCAGCGCGCCCTCGTGCAGCCGTCGCCTCCACCCCCGTTTGCGCATCGGCCATATCCAACGCGCCGCCCGGAAACACATACACGTCAGGCAAAAACCGCGCCCCTGGCCTGCGCTTGCCCATCAGCACCTCGAGCTGCGCGCCCTGGCGACGGTAAATCAGCAGGCTCGCGGCGTCGCGCGGACGTACGGCGTTTGGCGCTTGGGGCACAGGGCTTGGGGAAAGGGCTTTCACAGTCGCTTTCATAGACGGGTTTTCAGATAGACACAGGACGGGCCGCAAAGACTCACACCTTGATGCGTGCGCCAGGGCCATGGACACATGGTAGAGAATACCGCCCTTGTTGGCCGCTTTGCGCACCTGCGGTGCATGGTGGCCTGATTCAATAGCCATCGCCCAAGGACGCCCGCGTGAACCCTTACCCCCATTTGCTCAAACCCCTGGACCTGGGTTTTACCGAACTCAAAAACCGCGTCATCATGGGCTCTATGCACGTGGGTTTGGAGGAAGCCAAAAACGGCTTTGAACGCATGGCCGCGTTTTATGCCGAGCGCGCACGTGGCGGCGTGGGTCTGATCGTGACAGGCGGCATAGCGCCCAACGACCGGGGCCGCCCCCTGCCCGGCGGCGCGCGTATGGCCACGCAAGAGGAAGCGGACAAACACCAAGTGGTGACGCAAGCCGTGCACGAAGCTGGCGGCAAGATCGCCATGCAAATCCTGCACTTTGGCCGCTACGCCTACCACCCGCAGCTGGTGGCGCCCAGCGCGCTAAAAGCGCCTATCAACCCCTTTCGCCCGCACCCCCTGAGCGAAGAAGAGATCGAAGAAACCATTGCCGACTACGCGCGCTGCGCCGCACTAGCCCAGAGCGCGGGCTACGACGGCGTGGAGGTCATGGGTTCGGAAGGCTATCTCATCAACGAATTTATCGCCCGCCAAACCAACCAGCGGGAGGACGGCTGGGGCGGCAGCTATGAAAACCGCATCCGCTTCCCACTGGAGATCGTGCGCCGTATCCGCCAAGCGGTGGGGCCTAACTTCATTGTGATTTTTAGGCTGTCCATGCTGGATTTAGTGGAAGGCGGCTCCACGCTGGATGAAGTGGTGCAGTTGGCGCAGGCGCTCGAGCTTGCGGGGGTGACGATTTTGAACACCGGCATCGGCTGGCACGAGGCGCGCATCCCCACCATAGCCACCAAAGTGCCGCGCGCCGCTTTTGCCTGGGTCACGGCGCAGCTCAAAGGCAAAGTAGGCATTCCGCTAGTAGCCACCAACCGCATCAATACGCCTGAAGTGGCCGAGCACATCTTGGCCGACGGCATGGCCGATATGGTGTCCATGGCGCGGCCCTTTTTGGCCGATGCCGACTTTGTGCGCAAGGCCGCCGAGGGCCGGGCCGACGAGATCAACACCTGCATTGGCTGCAATCAAGCCTGCCTGGACCACACCTTTGGCGGCAAGATCACCTCTTGCCTGGTCAACCCGCGCGCCTGCCACGAAACCCTGATGGTCGAAACCCCGGCCCCGGTGCGCGAGCGCATTGCGGTCGTGGGCGCAGGCCCGGCGGGTCTGGCTTTTGCCACCACGGCAGCGCGGCGCGGCCTGGACGTCACGCTGTTTGACGCCGCCAGCGAGATAGGCGGGCAGTTCAACATCGCCAAACAAGTGCCCGGCAAAGAAGAGTTTTATGAAACCCTGCGCTACTTTGGCAAGCAAATCAGCTTAAGCGGCGTCACCCTGCGCCTGGGCCAGCGCGTGAGCGCGCAAGACCTGCTCGGCGCCGGCTTCACCCAAGTAGTGTTGGCCACCGGCGTGACACCGCGTATGCCAGCCATCGAGGGCATAGACCACCCGTCGGTACGCAGCTACCTGGACGTGCTGCGCGACAAATGCGCGGTCGGGCAGCGCGTAGCCTTGATTGGCGCGGGCGGCATTGGCTTTGACACCGCAGAATTTTTACTGCACGTAGGAGGCAGCTCCAGTTTGGATGCAGACCAATTTTTCAAAGAATGGGGCGTGGACCGCAGCTACGCTAGCGCTGGCGGCTTAGCTGCGGCGCACATCGCCCCCAGCCCGCGCAAGGTCTACCTCTTGCAGCGCAAGAAAAGCAAGGTCGGCGACGGTCTGGGCAAAACCACCGGCTGGATACACCGCACCTCCCTCAAAAACCGCGAGGTAGAGATGATGAACCTGGTCAGCTACCAGCGCATTGACGACCAGGGCTTGCACATCCTGGCCGGCGACAAGCCCATGACGCTGGCGGTAGACACCATCGTCATCTGCGCCGGGCAGGAGCCGCAGCGCGAACTGCAAGCGCACTTGCTGGCAGGCGGCGCACAGGTGCACCTGATTGGCGGGGCCGATGAGGCCGCCGAGGTGGACGCCAAGCGCGCTATCTTGCAAGGCACGCAACTGGCGCTGCAGTGGGGCGCACCCTCTGTGGCACCGCTCAGCCCCCCCACGCAAGCCGCCAAGGTTGCGGGTGCGCAAGCGGCCTGAGCGATTTAGCCATCGCGGATAAGCAATATGCCCACACCCCACGACCAAGCCGCAGACGTCTTGGTGCTACAGCACCTGCGCGATGATGGCCCCGGCTACCTGGGCCAGTGGCTGGACGCGAAAGGCATCCGCTGGCATGTGTTCTGCGCCGACGCCGGCGAGGCCTACCCCGCAACGGTTAGCGCCTACAAAGGCATGGCGGTACTGGGTGGCGAGTGGAGCGCCAACGATGAACGCCCTTCCCTGCGCCATGCCGAAGTGCTGATGCGCGAAGCCGACGCACTGGGCGTGCCCATTGTCGGCCACTGCCTGGGCGGGCAATTGATGGCCCGCGCCTTTGGCGGCAAGGTGGAGCGCGCCGCCCAGCCTGAAATTGGCTGGATGCCGCTGCGCACCACGGGCAGCACCGCAGCGCGCTACTGGTTTGGCCAAGGCGCGACCCTGGAAGGCTCGGGTAATGGACCTCGCGCCCACGCTCTCTACCAATGGCATAGCGACAGCTTTGTGACGCTGCCGCCGGGCGCGGAACTGATCGCCTCTTCCGCCACCTGCGCGCACCAGGCCTTTGCCATCGGCCCGCACTTGGCCATGCAGTTTCATGTAGAAGTCACCGCCGAAAAAATTGGCCTGTGGATGACCGAGCCGGGGGCGTCTTTCCCCCGAATGTTGCAACGCTGGCCAGACAGCGTGCAAAGCCTAGAGGCTATGAGCGCGGCGAACGAAGTTCACTTAGCCAACAGCCATGCGCTGGCGGATCAGATTTATGCAGCTTGGCGGGGTCGGTGGGCGGAATAACTAGCCAGATTGCCCGGATACAAAAATAGAAAAGGGCCCATAGGCCCTTTCTTGCATCTTTCACTGGCGGAGAAGGCGGGATTCGAACCCGCGGAGGGTTTTACCCCTCGCACGCTTTCCAGGCGTGTGACTTAAACCGCTCATCCACCTCTCCGGAGGCGCTGAGTTTAACCCGAGTCGGTGGCCCTGTCCGAAGCGCGCTGGCGGATATCGTGATTGACCAGACTAAAGCCGCGCTGTTTATAGCTTTTCCAGCGCTGGCGGGCGTCTTGAATGGCTTGTTCGTCGCCAGATACCAATTCAATCACACGCTCGCGCTGGTGCGGGTCGTCTGGTGGTTGGTCGCTCATATTGATGAGCACTGACTGCTGCGCTAGGTCAGTGGGCACCTGCGCTGCCAATAAGACGGGGCTGCGGGCCGCGATAGAGGCTGGGCCGTCAGCCAGGGCATGGGGGGTGAAGCCTGCGGCCTCATCGGCCCACAGTGCGGCGTCTAGGCGCTGGAGCATGGCGGTATCGGCCAGGATGAGGGCTTGCGCGCCGCTGCCCAGCACTTTGCGCACCAAGCGGCAGCAATAAGCCACCCGGTCTTCTATGCCGATATGGAAAGCGACTTGCGTCACTTGGCTTGCACAGGCCCCAGCAAATACTCCACCAGCAGGCCCACCGGCCGGCCGGTGGCGCCTTTTTGCGCACCGCTCTTCCAGGCGCTGCCCGCAATGTCCAGATGCGCCCAGGGGAATTTTTCGGCAAAGCGTTGCAAAAACTTAGCCGCCGTCACCGCCCCGGCTGCGCGCCCGGCGATGTTGGCGACATCGGCGAAGTTGGTTTTCAAGCCTTCAGCGTAGTCTTCATCCAAGGGCATGCGCCAGCACAGGTCTTGCGCCCGGTCGCCGGCACTGGCCAAGGCCTGGGCCAGGTCTTCGTGGTCCGAGAACATGCCGGTGCGCACCGCGCCCAGAGCAACCACGCAGGCGCCGGTCAGGGTGGCGATGTCCACTACCGCCGTGGGCTTGAAGCGCTCGGCGTAGGTCAGCGCGTCGCACAAAATCAGGCGGCCTTCGGCGTCGGTGTTGAGTATTTCGATGGTTTGGCCGCTCATGCTGGTCACTACGTCGCCGGGTTTGACGGCTTTGCCGTTGATTAGGTTCTCGCAGGAGGGGATCAGGCCCACCACGTTGATGGCGGGTTTGAGCAGCGACAGCGTCTTGAAGGTGCCCAACACACTCGCTGCGCCGCACATATCGAACTTCATCTCGTCCATTTCAGACGCGGGCTTGATCGAGATGCCGCCGCTGTCAAAGGTAATCCCTTTGCCCACAATCACTGCCGGGGCTTTGGCTTTGGCCGCGCCCTCGTAGCGCAGCACGATAAAGCGCAATGGCTGGTCCGAGCCCTGAGCCACGGCCATAAACGAGCCCATGCCCAACTTGGCCACTTCGCGCGGTCCCAGCACGGTGCAGCTGATTTTGGGGTGCTTGGCCAGGGCCTGGGCTGCGCCGGCCAGATCGGTAGGCGTGGCCAAGTTGGCCGGGCGGTTGGCCCATTCTTTGGCCAGTTCCACCCCGGCAACTACGGCTACGGTCCGGTCAAACTCGGATTTGACCTCGGCTACATTGCGCACCGCGATCAGGGTTTTTTGCAAGCTGCGCGGCTGCGGCTTGGATTTGCTGGTGGTATAGACATAGGTGCCCTCGGCCACCGCGAGCACGGCGGCGCGCACCGCGTCCGCGCTGGCAGCTCCGGCAAAACATACGACCAAGCGCTTGAGGCTGGCAGATTTACCCAAGCCCAGGGCCGCTTGCAAGGCGCTTTTGACCTGCCGGGCTTTACCCTCACCCGCGCTGGCCAACACCACGCGCACGGCCGCACACTGGCTGGGGCGGTAAAGTGCCAGGCATTTGCCTACGCCGGTTTCCAGGTCACCGGACTTGAGGGCACCGCCGACCAGCTGGGATACCTCGTCTTTTGCCGGTTTGAAGTCTTTGGGCACCAGCAGCACCAGCAAGTCGCACTTCTCGGCGGCGGCAGCCGCCATTTCCAAGGCTTTGATTTCAAAGTTCATAATTGGCCCTTTCTTTGGTGTCCATGTTATTCCATTCCTCCATCCGCAAGGAACTCGCTCGCACCTTTGGTGCCACCTTGGTAATTCTGATTACTGTGGTAATGACCACGACGGTGATCCGGACGCTGGGCGAGGCCACCCGTGGCATGTTCGACCCCACGGATGTGATGATCATCATGGGCTACTCGGTACTTTCCCAATTGCCCGCGATTTTGTCTTTCAGCCTGTTTTTGGCCATTGTCAGCGTGCTGACCCGCATGTACCGCGACAGCGAAATGGTGATCTGGCTGTGCAGCGGCCGGGGTCTGACCTCGCTGGTGCGCCCACTTTTGCGTTTTGCCTGGCCGGTGTTTGTACTGATTTTGGTCCTGGCCATGCTGGTCTTGCCCTGGGCTTTCAGCCAAATTGAAGACTTGCGCGACCAGTACCAAAAGCGCAGCGATGTCTCCCGGGTAGAGCCTGGCCAGTTTCAGGAGTCGGCCAATGGCGATAAGGTGTTTTTTATCGACAAAGACAGCTCCAACAAAGAGCAGGGCATCAATGTGTTTATGGTCACGCGCGAGCGCGGGCTTGAAACCGTCACTTCGGCCGACCGTGGCACGGTAGAGGTAGATGACGGGCAAAAGCGTCTGGTGCTGGAAAACGGGCAGCGCGTGGAAATATCTATGGAGTCCCGCCAAAGCAGTTTCAGCACTTTCGAGCGTTACACCATCAAGCTGGGCTTTGACGCGCCCAGCACCCGCAATTTCGTACCCGCCTCGACCCTGGCCACCACCGATCTTCTCGCCTCGCCCTTGCCTGCGCACCAGGGTGAACTGGTTTGGCGCGTGGGGTTTTTTCTGGCGGCGGTCAATGTGATTTTTCTGGGGCTGGCGGTCTCAGGCTTTAACCCGCGTGTCGGGCGTGCCAGCAACCTGGTGTTTGCCTTCATGACCTATCTGGTGTATTTCAATCTGCTGGCCCTGGGGAAAAACTGGGTGGAAACCGGGCAGATGTCCGCAGCGCAGCTTTTGTTGTACCTCCATGGTGGGGTGTTTGCGCTGAGTCTTGTGTGGCTGACGGTACGGCACAACCATTGGGCTTTACGCCTTCCCGCAGGCTGGCGCAAGGGAGTGCGCCCATGAGAACCCTGCGCAAATTGCTTTACGTCGAGGTGCTGGCTGCGGTGGCCCTGGTCATTTTTGCCTTTAGCGCCTTATTTTTGTTCTTTGACCTGAGCGATGAGCTCAATGCCATACAAAGCAATCAGACGCTGGGCTACACCCTGAGCAAAGCGCTGGTCTATGTCGCCTTGATGATCCCCAGCCATTTGTACGAGCTGATGCCGATTGCGGTACTGATCGGCACTATTTTTGTCATGGCGCGGCTGGCGCAAAGCTCGGAATTCACGATTTTGCGCACCAGTGGGCTGGGGCCCTGGCAGGCCCTGCGCGCGCTGATGCTGCTGGGCCTGGGTTTTGTCAGCCTGACGTTTGCCTTGGGCGACTACCTGGCGCCGCTGGCCGATAAAACTGCCCAGGCTATCAAAGCCCAGGCGCTGGGCCAGATATCCCTGGGCCGCACCGGTGCCTGGATCAAAGACAAGCAGCCCTACAGCAGCTTTTCAGTGAACGTGGGCGCGCTAGAGGGCACTACCGGCATGAAGGGCATCCGCATTTTTGAACTGGACAACAAGGGCCACATCGTCTCGGTGATGCAGGCCAGCGCTGGCGAATTCGGCCCCGGACAGTCCTGGTCTTTGCTCGATGTGACGCGCACCGAATACATGAATATGGGCACGCCCCAAGCGCAGGCCAGCACCACGCGGCATGCGCAGCTGAGCTGGCTTAACCATATCAGCGCCGACATGGTGGCCTCGGCCCTGCTGCGCCCGGACCGCATGGGCACGCTTGAATTGTTTCAGTACGTGAGCCACCTCAATGCGAACGGGCAGTCGGCGCAGAAATACGAAATTCAGTTTTGGAAGAAAGTGTTCTACCCCTTGAGCTGCCTGGTCATGGTGATGCTGGCCCTGCCCTTTGCCTATTTGCACTTTCGCAGCAGCGGAACCACGCCCATGGTGTTTGTTGGCGTGATGGCCGGCATCAGCTTTGTGCTGCTCAACAACCTGGTGGGCGATCTGGGCTATCTGCAAGGCTGGCAAGCCTGGTTTACCGCCGCCCTGCCCGGCCTGATTTATTCCTTTATTTCCCTCGCAGCCTTTGCTTGGTTGGTGGCACGCCAATGAACCCTTCAGTCCAGCGCGCTGACCGCGCCATCGTCTTGTTCGCCCACGGCTCGCGCGACCCGCAGTGGCACCGCCCGATTCAGGCCGTGGCCGATGCCATCGCCTTACGCGCGCCGGCGACGCCAGTGGCTTGTGCTTATTTGGAGTTGAGCACGCCCGATCTGCACACCGTATGCGACCGTCTTATCGGCCAAGGCGCCAGCGCACTGACTATCGTCCCGATGTTCCTGGGCGTTGGCAAGCATGCGCGTGAGGACTTACCGGAACTGATGACGCAATTACGCCAGCACTGGCCTGAAGTCGATTTCCAGTTACAGGCCGCGGTGGGCGAAAACCCGCGCCTTATCGAATTGCTGGCAGACATCGCGCTGTCATAGCGCGAGTTTGAAAATTGAATTTAATGCATAATGAATGGATTCTTTAGCTTAATATAGTTATGAACCTTCACCAATTTCGCTTTGTGCAGGAAGCCGTGCGGCACAACCTGAACCTCACTGAAGCGGCCAAGGCCTTGCATACCTCCCAGCCCGGAGTTTCCAAAGCAATCATCGAGCTAGAGCAAGAGCTGGGCGTTGAAATCTTCACCCGACACGGTAAGCGCCTAAAGCGCGTGACTGAACCAGGGCGCTTGGTAGTTGGCAGCATCAACCTGATACTGCGCGAGCTGGGCAACCTCAAGCGCATCGGTGAGCAATACAGCCAGGAGGACAGCGGCACCTTGTCGATTGCCACCACCCATACCCAGGCGCGCTATGTGTTGCCCGAAAAAGTGGCCAGCCTGCGCGCCAGCTTCCCCAAAGTCAACGTCAGCCTGCACCAGGGTGCGCCAGACCAAGTGGCGCGCATGTTGATCGACGAGGTGGCGGAAATCGGTATCGCCACCGAGTCCTTAGCCTCTTACCCCGAATTGGTGACGCTGCCCTGCTACGAATGGCAGCATATGCTGGTCATGCCGGTGGAGCACCCCTTGGCCGCGCGCACCCGCATCACGCTGGAAGACGTGGCCGCCGAGCCTTTGATTACCTACCACCCGTCATTCACCGGCCGCACCAAAATTGATGCCGCATTTGCCGCGCGCAAGTTGCAGCCACGCATTGCACTCGAAGCCATTGATTCGGACGTGATCACCACCTATGTCCGCCTGGGCTTGGGCCTGGGCATTGCCGCCGAAATGGCAGTGCGCGAATTGCAACAAGAAGGCGGCAAAAGCGGCTTGGTGGTACGCCCTGCCGGCCATTTGTTCGGCCAAAATATGACGCGCGTCGCATTCAAGCGCAGTGCTTATTTACGCAATTTTGTGTACACCTTCACCGAACTGCTCAGTGAGCGTCTCAGCCGCCAAACCGTAGAGCGGGCCATGGGCGGACACTTCACGGATTCGGACATCTAAGGCATTGCGCCTTCAAGCCTTTACCCGCCGCTTCCACCATGCCCCACAGCACCCCGGCCAGCCCTGTTTTTCCCACCCCTAGCCTGCGCAGCCGCCTGCCGGACGTGGGTACCACGATATTTACCGTCATGTCCGCGCTGGCCACCGAACATCAATCGGTCAACCTGGGCCAGGGCTTTCCCGACTTTGCCTGCGACCCGGCTTTGCTGGACGCCGTCAGCCAAGCCATGCACCAAGGCCACAACCAGTACCCGCCCATGGCCGGGGTGTTGGGCCTGCGCGAAGCGGTGGCCGAAAAACTTCAGCGCCTCTACGGGCGCAGCTACCGCGCCGCCGACGAAATCACCATTACCGCCGGGGCGACGCAGGCGATTATCTCCATCGTATTGGCCGTGGTGCATCCCGGCGACGAGGTCATCGTGCTCGAACCTTGTTACGACAGCTACCTGCCCAATATCGCACTGGCCGGCGGTGTGGCGGTACGCGTGCCTTTAACGCCGGGCAGCTTCCGCCCGGACTTTGACAAGATTGCAGCGGCCATCAGTCCGCGCACGCGCTGCATCATCATCAACTCACCGCACAACCCCAGCGGCACCATCTGGCGCCGCGAAGATATGTTGCGTCTGCAAGAAATTTTGGCGCCCACCGAGGTGCTGCTGATCAGCGACGAGGTGTATGAGCACATGGTCTTTGACGGCGCGCCCCACGAAAGCGCGGCGCGCTACCCCGGCCTTGCGGCGCGCAGCTTTATGGTGTCCAGCTTTGGCAAAACCTACCATGTCACCGGCTGGAAAATTGGTTTTGTGGCGGCCCCCGCCGCCTTGACCGCCGAACTGCGCAAAGTGCACCAATTCAATGTATTTACCGTCAACACGCCGGTGCAGTACGGCTTAGCCGCCTTTATGCAAGAGCCCGCCCGCTACTTGGAATTGCCCGCGTTTTACCAACGCAAGCGCGATCTGTTTCGCCAAGGCATGGCACACACCCGCTTTCGTCTGCTGCCCAGCGAAGGCACGTTCTTCCAGTGTGCGGACATCTCCGAAGTCAGCGATTTGAGCGAGGCCGAGTTTTGCCGCTGGTTGACGATAGAAATCGGCGTGACGGCCATCCCGATGTCTGCTTTTTACCGCGACGCCTTTGACCAAAAAATAGTGCGCTTTTGTTTTGCCAAAGAAGAAGCTACCCTGCGTAAAGGCTTGGAACGCTTAGCCCAGTTGTAGTACGCCATGGTGCCGGCGCTTACAGCGTTTGCACCGATTGATTGATGTTTGATTGAAAGTACCCACCGCATGTCCCTCACTATTAGCGCCCATACCGAACGCTTTGCCACTGCACCGCAAATCGCCCTTGAGGACATGGCCGCCATCGCGGCGCAAGGCTTTAGCACCGTAGTGAACAACCGCCCCGATGGCGAAGGCGGGCCGGATCAACCGAGTTCAGCGGCCATGGCGCAAGCGGCGCAGGCTGCGGGTTTGGATTACCACTATGTGCCGGTCATCAGCGGCCAGATTACACCAGAGCAAGTGGCCAGCTTTGCCGCCATCGTCGCTGCGTCCCAGGGACCGGTACTGGCCTTTTGCAGAAGTGGCGCTCGCTCGACCACTATCTGGCACATGGGCCGCTAAGGGCATTAACTGTCCAGCTGCGCCCAGGCTTTTTCCAGGCGCTTTACGCTCACGGGCTGTGGGGTGCGCAATTCCTGCGCAAACAAGCTGACACGCAACTCTTCCATCAGCCAGCGGAACTCGGCCATGCGTTCGTCAACCGCCCCCTTGCGCTCTGCCACCAAGCGCCAGTAGCGTTGCTCCAGCGGGCGCAACTCGGCTAATCGGGCAGCATCGCGGGCCGGGTCAACGCGGTATTTATCCAAACGCAAGGTGACGGCTTGCAGATAGCGCGCCAAATGCTGTAAGCGCGGCCAGGGCGTGGTCTGCAAAAAGCGCTTAGGCACCAGGCGCTGCACTTGCGCGCTGGCATCTTCGCAAGCGGGCGCGGCGTTTTTGCTGTCTTTGATTTTGCGCGCCGCGTTTTGGTACTCCAGCAATATGGTCAGCGCCATGCGCGCCACTTCGTTGGCGATCAAGGTCAAGCGGCCCCGACCCTCGTCCAAACGTTTTTGAAACGCTGCCGCATCGGTAGGCAAAGGATCTAGCAAAAACGCCCGCTCCAGCGCCAGTGCAATGATCTGGGCTTTGAGTTCTTCCACCGTCCCACCGGCAGCGTTACTGCCATCGACCTTACCGACTTGCATATAGGCAGCGCCCATTTTTTGCAAGTCTGGGATGTTCTTTTCCAAGTACTTGATCGCGTCTTTCAGTTGCAAAGCAAACAAGCGCGCCAGGCCACTGCGGTGTTTGCTTGCGGCGATCTGTGGCTCGTCAAACACCTCCAGCGTCACCGCGTCCCCTGCATCGACTAGCGCGGGAAAACCAATGACTGCATGGGCACCTTTGCGTATTTCCAGCAGCTCGGGTAATTCGCCAAAACTCCAAGCGCTATAGCGCTGTTCTCCGCTAAGTACTTGGGCGCCAGCAGCGCTGCGAGCAGCCGACGCCGTACTGGGCTGCGGCCTCGCTGCATCCACGCTGGCCTGAAGCTTGCCGCCTTGCACCGGGACGGGCTGCAAAGGCACTTGAACTTTGGGCACAGGCGCGGGGACGGTGTCGCTTAACTTGAGCGCCGCCAGCGCCTGAAAAGCACCACGCGCTTGCGAGCCCCATTGCGCCTTGAGTGCGCCCAGGTTGCGCCCCTGCCCCAACTGCCGCCCATGCTCATCGACAACGCGGATGTTCATAAAGAAATGCGCAGGCAGCATGTCCACCTTGATATCGGCCCGCACAATGTCCAGCGCCGTGGCCTCGCGCACCAGCTTCAGTAAGGCATCGACCAGGCCACCGGCGCCAAAGCGTTCGGGCGTATTCAGCACTTGGGCCATGCGCGTTGCCGTCTCGGGCAGCGGCACCAGGCGGGAACGCGGCCTTTGGTGCAAGGTCTTGAGCAAGGCCTGGACTTTGTCTTTGAGCATGCCCGGCACCAACCATTCACAGCGCTCTTCATTGACCTGATTGAGTACAAACAAAGGCACGCTAACCGTCACGCCATCCCGCGCATCGCCCGGCTCATGAAAATACGCGGCCGCGCAGTCGACACCGCCTAAGCGCACCGTCTTGGGGAACTGGCTGGTAGTAATACCGGCGGCCTCATGGCGCATCAGCTCTTCGCGGGTCAGCAGCAAAAGCGCGGGCTGCTTTTTTATCTCCTCGCGGTACCAGCGCTCGCAGCTATAGCCGCTACACACGTCGGCGGGCAGTTGCTGGTCGTAAAAAGCGTAAATCAAAGCGTCATCCACCAGCACGTCCTGGCGCCTGGCTTTGTGCTCCAGGTCCTCGACTTGCTGGATTAACTTGAGATTGGCTGCTAAAAAAGGCAGCGCCGTTTCCCACACACCTTCGACCAGCGCCTGGCGGATAAAAATTTCGCGTGCACCCGCCATGTCGACCCGGCTGTAGTTCACACGGCGGCCGCTATAAACGACCATGCCATACAAGGTGGCCCGCTCCAGTGCTACCACTTCAGCGGCTTTTTTTTCCCAGTGCGGGTCGAGCAACTGCTTTTTCAGCAAATGACCGCCCACTTGCTCCACCCATTGCGGGTCAATCGCCGCAATGCCGCGGCCAAATAAGCGCGTAGTCTCCACCAGCTCGGCCGCAATAATCCAGCGTCCCGGCTTCTTCACCAAATGCGCCCCTGGATGCGGGAAGAACTTGATGCTGCGCGCGCCCAGGTATTCGCCCTGCTGGCCTTCGGCTTCGAGCTTGCAGCCGACATTGCCGAGCAAACCGGCCAGCATCGATAGATGCAATTGCTCGTAAGAAGCAGGCGCCGTGTTGATACGCCATTGGTGTTCGGCCACCACGGTGAGCAACTGGCTGTGGATGTCTTTCCATTCGCGCAATCGGCGCACGCTGATAAAGTTTTGGCGCAGCAATTGCTCAAACTGCCGGTTGCTCAGTTTGTGCGCACCGCTAACTTCGGCTTTATCGCCGCGCGCTGCGCCAATCCATTTCCACAACTTCAGGTAACCGGAAAACTCACTCTTCTCGTCTTCAAACTTTACATGCGCCTGGTCCGCCTGCTGTTGCGCATCCATAGGTCGGTCGCGCACATCCTGCACGCTCAGGGCCGAGGCGATGATCAGCACCTCGTCCAGCGCCTCGCGCTTGCGCGCTTCCAAAATCATGCGCCCTACGCGCGGGTCCAAGGGCAGGCGAGCCAGTTCCTGGCCTAGCGGGGTCAGTTCATTGGCTTCGTCCACCGCGCCCAACTCTTGCAGCAACTGGTAACCGTCGGCAATCGCCCGTCCCGAAGGGCGCTCCAGAAACGGAAAGTCCTCCACTGCGCCCAGGCGCAGCGACTTCATGCGCAGAATCACCCCGGCCAGCGAGGATCGTAGTATTTCCGGGTCGGTAAAGCGCTCGCGTCCGGCAAACTCTTTATCCTCGTACAAGCGTATACAAATCCCGTCCGCCACCCGGCCGCAACGCCCGGCGCGCTGGTTGGCCGAGCTTTGGCTAATCGGCTCGACCAATAATTGCTCCACCTTGCTGCGAAAGCTGTAGCGCTTGATGCGCGCCGTGCCGCTGTCGATCACAAAGCGGATGCCGGGCACCGTGAGCGAGGTCTCAGCCACATTGGTGGCCAGCACAATGCGCCTGCCGGTGTGGCCTTCAAAAATGCGGTCTTGCTCGGCCTGGCTTAGGCGGGCAAATAAGGGCAGCACTTCGCAGTTGCGCAAGACCGACTGGTGGCTCAGGTGGCGGCGCAAATGGTCTGCCGCTTCGCGGATTTCGCGCTCGCCGGGCAGGAATACCAAGATGTCGCCGGCAGCCCCGCCGCGCCACAGTTCATCCACGCCTTCGGCAATCGCGTCGTTGACGTCGTAGTCGCGCCGCTCTTCAAAAGGCCGGTAGCGCTGTTCCACCGGAAACATGCGTCCCGATACCATGATCACAGGCGCAGGTATCAGCGTTTTCGCGTCCTCTGTGCCTTGCAGACTGGCAAAGTGGTCGGCAAAGCGCTGCGCATCTATGGTGGCGGAGGTAACGATCACTTTCAGGTCGGGCCGCCTTGGCAGTACCTGACGCAGATAGCCGAGTAAAAAATCGATGTTCAGGCTGCGCTCGTGTGCCTCGTCAATGATCAGCGTGTCATAGGCTTGCAACAGCGGGTCTGTCTGCGTCTCTGCCAGCAAAATACCGTCGGTCATCAGCTTGACTGAAGCATCGCGGCTTAATCGGTCCTGAAAACGCACTTTGAAGCCCACTACCTCACCCAAGGGCGTTTGCAGCTCTTCCGCGATGCGCTTGGCCACGCTGCTGGCGGCGATGCGGCGCGGCTGGGTGTGGCCGATCAGCTTGCCGCGCGGGGCGGGTTTGCCATTGGGCAGCACTTTGGGGTAATTGCAAAGGCCGCGCCCCATGGCCAGCGCGATTTTGGGCAATTGGGTGGTCTTGCCCGAGCCGGTTTCACCGCAGACGATGATGACCTGGTGACGCTCCAGCAAAGCCATGATTTCCTCGCGCTTGCCCGATACCGGCAAGGATTCGGGAAACTCAATGCGCAAAGTGGAGGTGGCGGGAGAGGATGCTGACACGGGCTGAGGCGGGCTGGGGCAGCGTATTATCCCCTCCATGACTTCCGTTTTTAACTTCACCTTCGTGCCTTGGTTCAGGTCGGTGGCGCCCTATATCCATAAGTTCCGCCACCAAACTTTTGTAGTTGGCATCGCCGGCGAAGCGATTGCGGCGGGCAAGTTGCCCCATCTGGCGCAGGACCTGGCCATGATCCAGAGCATGGGCGTCAAAGTCGTGCTGGTGCATGGCTTTCGGCCCCAAGTGAACGAGCAACTCAAGGCCAAAGGCCATACGGCCAAGTATTCGCATGGCATCCGCATTACCGACGAAATCGCACTCGATTGCGCGCAGGAGGCGGCCGGCCAGTTGCGCTATGAAATCGAAGCGGCCTTTAGCCAAGGCCTGCCTAACACTCCCATGGCCGATTCCACGGTGCGGGTGATCAGCGGCAATTTCATCACCGCGCGCCCAGTCGGCATTGTCGATGGCGTGGATTTCCAGAACTCCGGCGTGGTGCGCAAGGTCGATACCGCAGGCATCAGCAAAGTGCTGGACATGGGCGCCATGTTGCTGCTCTCGCCCTTTGGTTTTTCGCCTACCGGCGAAGCCTTTAATTTAGCGATGGAAGAAGTCGCCACCTCGGTGGCCACAGCCTTACAGGCTGATAAGCTGATTTTTCTGACCGAAGTGCCGGGCATTTTGCAGCGCCCGCACGAAGCGCCGGGCGAGGACAACCCGGTGGACACCGAGCTACCGCTGGCCGCAGCGCAGGACCTGTTGCTGCAAGCGCCCCCGGCCCGCGAGCCCAGCGATGTGGGCTTTTATTTGCAACATTGCGTCACCGCCTGCAAAGGCGGCGTCGAGCGTAGCCACATCATCCCCTATGCGGTTGATGGCGCCATCTTGTTGGAAGTCTATGTGCATGACGGCATAGGCACCATGATCGTCGATGAAAAACTCGAAAGTCTGCGCGAGGCCACCGAAGACGATGTGGGCGGCATCCTCAAACTGATTGAGCCTTTTGAGAAAGACGGCACCCTGGTCAAACGCAGCCGCACCGAAATAGAACGCGATGCCTCAAGCTACACCGTCATCGAGCACGATGGCGTGATCTTCGCCTGCGCCGCACTCAATCCCTACCCCGAGGGGCGCACTGCTGAGATGGCGGCGTTGACGGTATCGCCCGATGTGCAAGGCCAAGGCGACGGTGAGCGCGTGCTCAAACGCATAGAGCAACGCGCCCGCGCGGCCGGTCTGGAAAGTATTTTTGTGCTGACCACCCGCACCACCCACTGGTTTTTGAAACGCGGCTTTGTACTGGTGGACGCTGACTGGCTGCCCGATGCTCGCAAGCGCAAATACAACTGGGACCGCAAGAGCCAGGTGCTGGTAAAAAAACTAAGCTAAATCGTTGGAGCTATTGCTGCGGCCCAGTCCGCTATGGCGCCATGCAATCAGCGCGCCGGTGATAGCGACATCGCAAAAACACAGGAAAGACCAGTTGGCAATCGAGCCGCCTAAAAATGTCCAATCGATCGCCGTGCAATCGCCACTGCCTTTGAACACCATGGGAATGACGCGCTGCAGCGGAAAGTTTTCGATCATGCCGTACAAGTCTCGCCCGCAGCTGAGTACTTCGGGCGGGTACCACTGCAAATAACTCTGGCGCGCGGCAACAAAGGCGCCAAAGCCCGAGATAATAAAAATGAAAATCCCAAGACTCATCCAAGCGCGCGGCGAACTGCGTGTCGCCGCAAACGCGGCCAGCAAGGCCACCAAGACAAAGACATAGCGCTGGACAATGCACATAGGGCAAGGCTCCAGCCCGACCACATGCTGCAAGTACATACCAAAAGCCAGCAACAAGACCGCAACGAGGGCGGTCAGCCCGTAAATCCGCCGTGGGTGGGCATCGATCAACTCAAAAAGCACCGTCACAGGTTTTCCTAAAATTCAAACTTACGCGAAGAGGTGGCGGGATTATCCGCCCGCAGCCCAGGGGGCTGCCAGCCAAAGGGAATAAGATCGCGCTTTAGGCTGCATGTTTTTCTGCGCTACATCAAAGGTTTTACTCCATGGCACGTACCGTCACCTGTATCAAACTCGGCACCGAGGCCGAAGGTCTGGATTTTCCGCCCTACCCCGGCGAATTGGGCAAGCGCATTTGGGAAGGCGTCAGCAAAGAAGCCTGGGCCGCTTGGCTCAAGCACCAGACCATGCTGGTCAATGAAAACCGCCTGAATTTGGCGGACGCGCGCTCTCGCCAATACCTGGCCCGCCAGATGGAAAACCATTTCTTTGGCAGCGGCGCCGATGCCGCCCAGGGCTACGTGCCGCCAACGGCCTGAGTCCGACCCCAACACCAGCCCCCGTGGCCACCGGCGCCACATGCATCCTGGATACCGCATTCGGCGCGGGTGCAGGGTTTTTACGCGCCTGGCAGGACTATGCGGATGCATTGCCGTGCCCAGCGCCGTTGAACTATGTCGGGCTACTCGAACCAGACCGTTGGCCTTTAGACTTTTCGGCCATTGCCCAAACCTCAAGCGCTAAATCGGGTGAACACGCGCAGGCCCTGACACAAGCCCTTCGCGCCCTGTCCATCGCCCAAGGGCCCGCCCCCGGTTTTTACCGCTTGCCCTTCGACCAGGGCCGGGTACTGCTGACTTTATGCCTTGGCCCCCGAGACGCCAGCTTGGCCCAGTTGCTAATGCAAGCTGACCACATCGTTTTAGAGATGGACCAGGCATGGACTGGGGCCCAACTGCATCGCCTGCAAGCGCTGGCACGTCGGGGCACAACATTGGCCTATGCCGCAGATGCAAGTCCGCACGCCGGCAAGCCAGCCCTCGATACGGCGCTATGGAAGCCGCGTGGCGCTGGAACACTGGTATTCGACCCCGCCTGGGCTTTGCGAAGCAGCCGCATTAGGCCCGTAAAAGTATTTCCAAAGCCCGGACATTGCACGGTCCTAGGCGCCGGAATTAGCGGGGCAATGGTGGCGCGCACCTTGGCCTTGCGCGGTTGGCAAGTCACCGTGCTGGAACAACAGGCTCAGGCAGGCGCCGGCGCATCCGGCCTGCCGGCAGGCTTGGTCAGCGCCAGTGGCGACTCGCCCGCCGACCCGCTGTATGGCATCACCCGCAGCGCCTACCATCTGACGCGCCAGATCTTGCAATCGATGCTGGTGCAAGGAGAAGATTGGGACGAAGGCGGCGCGATGCGGGCCTTTGCGCCCGGTGCATGGCGCGCCGAAGCGCTCTGGCTCAAACCCCAAGCCTTGATACGTGCCTGCCTGTCCACCCCCGGCGTGACACTGCAATACAAGGCGGCAGTGCAGCGCCTGCATTGTGAATCGGGGAAGTGGCAGGCTTTGGACGCAAGAGGTCATGCCCTTGCAAGCAGTGAATTGCTGGTTCTGTGCAACGCCATGGATGCGGCGCGACTGCTGGCCAAGACCGACGAGCCCGCAGCCGACGCCCTCAGCAGCGCCGCGCGCCGCGCCTTGACGCAACTACACCCTGTTTTCGGCAGCATCAGCAGCGGCCCGGCCACGGATCTGCCAGGGCTACCGGCGCTTCCGGTGCAGGGGCAAGGCCATTTCTTACCCACGGTGCCGAGCCCACAGGGCTTGCAATGGCTGGCCGGGGCTGGCTTTGAAGCCGACGACGGCGCCAGCGAAGCTGATTGCCACCAGGCTAATCTGGCCCGCATCGCACAAATCCTGCCGGATGTATCACCAGCATTGCAAGCGCAATACCGCGCCGGGCAGCTAGGCCTGTGGCGCGGGCAACGCTGCGTTTCGCACGACCGCTTGCCACTGATCGGTCCGGCAACTGCCAGCGGAGAAAACGGCTTGTGGATGTGTCTGGCCATGGGCGCGCGCGGGCTGACGTTTGCAGCCCTGTGCGCCCAATTACTGACAGCGCGCCTTATGGCTGACCCACTCCCCTTGCCCAAGCGTTTGGCGCGCTTACTGGATGCGCAGCGCTTACAGGGCCGGGGAAGCTAAAGCGGCGATCAGCGGTTTTTCACATACGGTTTACCCAAAGCCGCAGGCGCTACTGCACGGCCGACAAAACCCGCCAGTAAGACCACGGTCATCAGGTAGGGCAGCGCCTGAATGGCTTGCACCGGGACGGCGCCGATACCGGGAATGTCCACGCCTTGCAGGCGCATGGCAATCGCGTCCAACAAACCAAACAGCAGGCAGGCACCCAAAGCGCCCCAGGGGTTCCAGCGTCCAAAGATCAAGGCGGCCAGGGCCATAAAGCCACGTCCGGCGGTCATATGCGCTGAAAAATTGGCGCTTTGCGCCAGCACCAAATAGCTGCCCGCCAAGCCGCACAAAAGCCCATTGATGGCCAAAGCCGCGTAGCGCAGCCGCAGCACCGACACGCCGGCCGCGTCCACCATGTGCGGGTTCTCGCCGACAGCGCGCAAACGCAATCCAAAGCGGGTGCGGTACAGCACATACCAGGACAAGGGTACCAATGCATAGGTGGCATACACCAGCAGGTTGTGGCCTAACAGTGCCTGGCCGATCACCGGCCCCCACCAGGGCAGCGGCTGCACCGCCTGCACCAGTCCTTGCCAATGCGCTTGCACGCGCACATCCACTGACAAGGGCGGGGTTTGACCGCCTTGTGCGAACCAGGCGATACCCAGCACCACCGTCAGGCCGGCGGCGATGATATTGATGGCCACGCCAGACACCACCTGATCGCCCGGATAGCTGACGCAAGCCAAACCATGCAAGGACGAGAGCAAAACACCCACCACCATGGCGGCCAGCAGCGCCAGCGTGGTCGAGCCAGTCACTGCCCCTACGGCACCGGCAGCAAAAGCGGCAAACAGCATCTTGCCTTCCAGTCCGATATCCACCACGCCCGAGCGCTCGGAAAACAAACCGGCCAGCGCACACAAGACCAGGGGCGTGGCCAGGCGCACCGCCGAAGCCAGCACCGAGGCCACCAGCGTCTCATCCATGCTTTGCTCCATGCAAGTTCAGTGCGCGCAGCAGCGCGGCCAAGGGCGTCGCCACCACATAGCTCATGGCCCCGGAAAAAAGTACCACAAAACCTTGCAGCATGACCACCATATCGCGGCTAAAACCGGGCACATCAAAAGCGACTTCGGCTCCGCCTTGAAACAGCGCGCCAAACAAAACACTGGCCAGCACCACACCCACCGGATGGTTGCGACCCATCAGGGCTACGGCGATACCGGTAAAACCGGCGCCGCCGACAAACTCCATCACCAGTTTGCCGCTGACCCCGGCCACTTCATTCATGCCGACCATGCCGGCCAGTGCACCACTGATCGCCATGGCCAAGACAATATGCCGACGCGGCCGGATACCGGCATAGGCTGCCGCTCCGGGACTAGAGCCTACGGCCCGCAGCCGGTAGCCGCTGCGACTGTGCCACAGGAAAAAATACGCCGCCACGCAAGCGAGCAAAGCCAAAAGCAAACTGGCGTTCAGTGGCGAGCCGGGCCATTCAACGCCGGCTAAGGCCAGCAGTTCACGCGCCGGCATCAGCTGCGCCGAGGGCGCAAAGGCCGCGCTTTCGATAGCCACATTGCCGGGTGCACGCAAATGGTTGACCAACAAATACACCAGCAGGGTACTGGCCAGGAAATTGAACATGATGGTGGTAATCACCACATGGCTACCCCGGTAGGCTTGCAAATAGCCGGGAACCGCAGCCCAAGCCATGCCAAACAGCGCGCCGCATAGCAGCATCAAGGGCAGCATGGCCCAGGCAGGCAAAACCGGCGACAGCCACAACGCCACCAAGGCGGTGCCCAAGCCGCCCACCGTGGCCTGGCCTTCGCCGCCGATATTGAATAAGCCCGCATGAAAAGCCACGGCCACTGCCAGGCCGGTGAAAATAAAGCTGGTGGCGTAGTACAGGGTGTAGCTCAGGCCACGGGCCGTGCCGAAAGCGCCTTGCACCAGGGCTGCCAACACTTGCGAAGGACTTTGCCCGACCAGCGCCACGACAATACCGGCCACCAGCAAGGCGATAGCCAGGCAGACCAGAGGCAGTAAACCGACATCGGCCCAGCGCGGCAGTACGGTCGCCTGGCTCATGCGGCAGCTCCGGCCATCAACAAACCCAGACGCTCTTCGCTGCAATCGGCAATATCGAGCGCGCCGCTGATGCGGCCCTGGGCCATCACCAGCACGCGGTCCGACAAAGCCAAAATTTCATCCAGCTCACTAGAGACCAACAACACGGCACAACCGGCATCACGCATGGCGCGCAACTGGGCGTAAATAAACTCGATCGCGCCGATGTCCACACCGCGGGTGGGCTGGCCTACCAGCAACACGCGCGGCGCTTGCCCCAGCTCTCGGGCCAGCACCAATTTTTGTTGGTTGCCCCCGGAAAATTTGCGGCTAGCCAGGGTCGCTTTGCGCGGACGCACGTCAAAACGTTCCATCATGTCTGTGGTCGCCTGGCGCATGGCAGCTGCGCGCATCCAGCCCCCGCGGCAAAACTGCGGCTGGTGTTCATAGCCCAAGACCGCAGACTCCCAGGCCTCAAAGTCCATCACCAAGGCCCGCGCTTGACGGTCTTCGGGCACATGGGCCAGGCCGACAGCGCGCGCGGTAAACGGGTCCAGCCACGCCGCGCTTGCAAACTGCCGCCCCAGCACTTGCATGCTGCCGCTATCGGGCGCAGCCAGGCCAGACAAAATATCGAGCAACTCGCTTTGCCCGTTGCCCGAGACACCGGCAATGCCCACGATCTCACCGGCGCGCAATTGCAGGCCCACCCCCGCCAGCCGCTGCACACCGCTGGCATCACGCATGTGCAAGCCCTGCGCTAGTAAAACCGGCGTGGCATCGCGCTGTGGCGTAGGTACTGCGGGCGGCCTGTCCAACTGCACTTTGCGTCCTACCATGGCCTGGGCCAGCGCTTGCACGCTCGCGCGCGCAATCGGCATATCCTCCACCACGCGCCCGGCGCGCATGACCGTTACCTGGTCGCACAGGGCCAGCACTTCCTTGAGCTTGTGGGTGATCAAAATCACCGTGCTTCCCTGTGCGCGCAACTGGCGCAACACGGTAAACAATTGCTGCGTTTCCTGCGGCGTCAAGACGGCGGTGGGTTCATCGAGTATCAGGATGCGGGCGCCGCGAAACAAAGCTTTCAAAATTTCCAAACGTTGGCGGTCGCCGACGGCCAAATCGGCCACCAGGGCATCGAGTGCAACCAGCAGACCGGTGGACTGCATCAAGGCCTCTAGCTGCTGGCGCACCGGCGCGCTGGCACTGGGCAGATGCCAGTGTGGCTCGGCGCCCAACATCACGTTTTCTAGCGCGCTCAGGGTTTCGACCAGCATGAAGTGCTGGTGCACCATGCCAATACCGCAGGCGATAGCGTCTTGGGCATTGCGAATCTGCACCGGCTTGCCAAAGACCGTGATGCGGCCGCTATCGGCCGGGTGCATGCCGTACAACACCGACATCAAGGTGCTCTTGCCGGCGCCGTTTTCACCAATCAGGCCGTGCAAAGTGCCTTGCGCCACTGTGAAGTTCACGTCCACATTGGCCAGCGCATCGCCAAAGCGCTTATGGATACCGGCCATCTGCAAGGCAGGCAGCGTTGTTACCCCGGCCACCTCGGCCGGGGCTAGCGACCTTATAGCTTGCAAGCGTTGTCGGCCATGAAGTCGGCCACTTTGATTTTTCCGCTGATGATGTCGGCCTTGGCGGCATCGACTTTCTTCTTCATGTCGGCGGTGACCAGCTTGGCATTGTTGCTATCCAAGGCGTAGTCCACGCCGCCTTCTTTAAGGCCCAGAACCGACAGGCCAGGTTTGTGCGCCATCGCCACGTTATAGACCGCCACATCCACACGCTTGAGCATGGAAGTGAGCATGGTGCCCGGCT
>JBILPS010000077.1:0-12750 GCA_044373655.1 Rhodoferax sp. | reverse complement strand
AGAAGGATTTATTGGCAACTGCTGGGACGCCGGTCTGGAAATCGGCTCCAGCGTGCGCACCCTGTCCGAATGCCTGGGCGAAGCGGCCAAAGACGTGACGGTGCAAACCGCCTTACTGGAAAGCCGGTGTATTTGCGGCGATCAGGCGCTGGCATCCGCCTTTAAGTCCGCTTTCATGGCGGCACTGGACCCGCGTGCGTTTTTTATCGCCAAGACCCTGGAGCTGCGTCAGCGCCACACCAAATTTGAAGACACGCCCTACGCGCTAGAGCCCAATTGCAAAGAGTCCCCCGGCGGAATACGTGATTTGCAAGCCATCCTCTGGGTGGCCAAAGCCGCGCAACTGGGCAGCAACTGGCGGGAGCTGCAAGCCAGCGGTTTGGCCACCGCCCTGGAAATTCAGCATATTGAGCGCAACCAGGCGCTGCTTTTTTTAATCCGGGTGCGCCTGCATTTGGCAGCGCAGCGGCGCGAAGACCGGCTGGTGTTTGACCTGCAAACTGCGGTGGCGCACAGCTTTGGCTACCGCCATACCGGAGGCGAAGGCCGGGTCCTGGCGCGCGCCAGCGAGGCGCTGATGAAGCGCTACTACTGGGCCGCCAAGGCCGTCACTCAACTGAACCAGATTTTGCTGATGAATATTGAGGAGCGGCTCAACCCCTCGACCCACAGCCTGCGCCCTATCAACGCGCGCTTTAACGACAAAGCGGGCATGCTCGACGTGGTCAGCGACGATGTCTATCACCACCAGCCACACGCGATTTTGGAAACCTTTTTGCTCTACCAGCAAACCGTGGGCATCAAAGGCTTGTCCTCGCGTACGCTGCGCGCGCTCTACAACGCGCGCGCCCTGATGGACAGCGGCTTTCGACGCGACCCGGTCAACCGCGCCACCTTTAGCCAAATATTGATGCAGCCCCAAGGCATCACCCACGCCATGCGTTTGATGAACCAGACTTCGGTACTGGGCCGCTACCTTTGGGTGTTTAGGCGCATCGTCGGACAAATGCAGCACGACCTGTTCCACGTTTATACCGTCGATCAGCACATCCTGACGGTGCTGCGCAATGTGCGGCGGTTTTTTGTGGTGGAACATGCACACGAATACCCGCTGTGCTCGCAACTGGCTGCGGGCTGGGACAAGCCGTGGGTGCTGTACATCGCAGCCCTGTTTCACGACATTGCCAAAGGCCGTGGAGGCGACCATTCCGAACTGGGTTGCCTTGAAGCGCGGCGCTTTTGCAAACTGCACGGCATAGGTATAGAGGACACAGCCTTGATCGAGTTTTTGGTAGCCCAGCACCTGACCATGAGCCGTGTGGCGCAAAAGTCTGACCTGAGCGATGTGGAGGTGATTGCCCAGTTTGCCAAGCGTGTGGGCAATGAGCGCAATCTGACCGCCCTGTATTTGCTGACCGTGGCCGATATACGTGGCACTTCGCCCAAAGTCTGGAATGCCTGGAAAGGCAAATTACTGGAAGACCTGTACCGCTATAGCGCACGCGCACTAGGCGGGCGCGCACCCGATGCGCAGGCCGAGGTCGAAAGCCGTAAGCGCGAAGCACTGGTCATGCTGGCCTTACACGCGCTGCCGTTTGATGCGCACAAAGCCCTGTGGGACACCCTGGATGTGAGCTACTTCATGCGCCACGATGCAGCAGACATTGCCTGGCACGCCAAACAGCTTTCGCGCCACGTAGATGCCCAAACACCCATCGTGCGTGCCCGCCGCTCCGCCGTGGGCGAGGGCCTGCAGGTACTGGTCTATACGCGGGACCAGGCGGATTTATTTGCCCGGATTTGCGGCTATTTTGACCAGGCCTCTTTCAGCGTAGTCGATGCCCGCATCCACACTAGCCAGCGCGCTTATGCGCTGGACACTTTTGAAGTCGTCACCTCGGCGGGTATGGAGGAGCACTACCAGGCGCTGACCAATATGATCGAGGCCGATCTGGCGCAAGCCATTGCACAGGCCGGGCCGCTGCCTGCGCCCAGAAAAGGGCGGGTATCGCGCCGGGTAAAAAGCTTTCCGATTGCTCCGCGCGTCACCTTGCGCCCCGATGAAAAGGCGCAAAACTGGTTACTCAATATTTCTGCCAGCGACCGCCTGGGCCTGCTCTACTCCATTGCCCGCGTGCTGGCGCAGCACCATATCGTGGTGCAACTGGCCAAAGTCGCTACATTGGGCGAGCGCGTGGAAGATACTTTTTTGATTCATGGCGCGCCTTTGCAGCACAATAAAACCCAAATTGCCATCGAGACCGAGTTACTCGAAGCGCTGGCGTCCTGACCCTGTACGGACGGGACGGCAAGTAGCAGCGGCTTGGCAAGGCTTGTTTATTTCACAGAAGGCACCGCTATGCAAATCCCTTTTCCAGTTCTACAAGGCGCGCTGACCCGCCGCCACCTGATGGCCGCAGGCGCCGCCAGCGCCATCAGCTACAGCCTGCCGGTCCATGCGCAAAGCAAAACCGTGTTGCGTATTTCATCGCCTGCAGTGCCAGACGACTGGCACGCCAAGATGTGGGGCGTGTTCAAAGACCACTTGGACAAAAGCGCACCGGGCGAGTTTGATGTGCAGATCCATCTGAACGCTAGTCTTTTCAAACAAGGCGCAGAACCCGCCGCCATGGCACGCGGCAACCTGGAACTGACCACGGTCTCAGCCGCCGACATTGCCAAAATCGTGCCCGAATTTTCCATCTTCACCGCCGGCTATGTGGTGCGTGACCCGGCGCAGCAGCAAAAGATTTTTAACGGGCCCATCGGCGCAGAACTCTTCAAAAGCATGTCCGACAAAATGGACATCAGCGCCTTGTCCACTTGCTACCTGGGTACCCGCCAGCTTAATTTGCGGGAAGTGCGCACAGTCCGTACGCCCTCTGACCTCAAAGGCATCAAGTTACGCATGCCCGGCTCCAAAGACTGGTTGTTTTTGGGCGAAGCCCTGGGCGCTACGGCAACGCCGCTGGCCTTTGGAGAGGTGTATATGGGCCTCAAATCCGGGACGATTGACGCGCAGGACAACCCGCTTCCCACCGTCAAAGCCGCTAAGTTTTATGAAGTCACCAAACAAATCGTGCTGACCAGCCATTTGGTCGATGGGCTGTTTATCGCCATTTCCAACAAAGCCCTACAAGCACTTAGCCCGGCGCAGCGCAGCAAGGTGCAAGCGGCAGCGCAAGCGGCAGCGGCTTTCAACAACGAAAACCGCCTGAAAGAAGAATCGCAATTGGTGGATTTTTTCAAAAAAGAAGGCTTGCAGGTCAGCACGCCCGACCTCGCTGCCTTTCACAAGACCGTGCAAGTGGCCTACCAGAGCGCCGACTACGGCAAGACCTGGCCGGCCGGTCTTTTGGAGCGCATCAATGCGGTGCGCTAAGGCCTTGGCCGCTTTATGAAGGCCTGGCCGCTGAAGGCCGCTCAGGCGCTGGGCGGTTTCTTGTTTATCGCCCTGTTTGTGGTCTTCGTGGTGCAAATCACCGCGCGCTTTGTTTTTAACAAACCCCTGGCCTGGAGCGACGAAGCTGCGGTCATTTTGTATGTCTGGATCATTTTGTGGGCCGCAGCCACCATGGTGCCCCAAGGTGAGCATGTGGCTTTTGACTTGGTTTGGAATGTGGCCAATGCAAGATGGCGCCGCATTTTGCAAATCCTGGGCAATGCACTGGTCGGTGGGCTGGCGCTGGTCGCGCTACCGGCCAGTTGGAACTATGTACGCTTTATGGCGCGCGAGGGCACTCCGGTACTGGGCGTGCCGCTGATGGCGGTCTATCTGCCCTTTATCGTCTTGCTGCTGGCCATGGTAATGCGCAGTCTGGGGAAGATCGTGCAGGCGCTGCGCGGCCCAGTCGATAGCGAAAGCGGCGATAAGGACGATAAGGGCAGGTCAACACCATGAGCCAGCCGTTGATACTGTTGGTGGCCGTAATGGTAGGCAGCATGTTGATGCGCATGCCCATAGGCTTTGGCATGCTGGCTGGCGGCATCGCCTACCTGCTGGCCAAAGGGCAAGACCTTGGGCTGGTCGCCGAGCAAGTGTGCAACGGCCTGTATAACAACTATGTGCTGCTTTCGGTGCCCATGTTTGTGTTTGCTGCCAACATCATGAACGCGGGCACGGTGAGTGAACGCATTTTTGATTTTTGCCGCATTCTGGTCGGGCGTATGCGCGGCGGCCTGGCGCAGGTGGATATTGTGGTGAGTGTGATTTTTTCCGGTATGAGTGGCAGCGCGATTGCCGACGCCGCCGGCCCGGGCTTGGTCACCATCCGCGAAATGCTGAAAAAGCCGGAGTACACGCCCGGCTTTGCCGGTGCGGTGGTGGTGGCCAGCGCCACGCTGGGCCCCATCATTCCGCCCAGCATCCCGATGGTGATTTACGCCCTGGTCTCCGGTACCTCGGTCGGCGCTTTATTTTTGGGCGGCGTGGTGCCCGGCGTGTGTATGGCCTTGCTGATGATGCTGGTAGTCCACATCATCGCCACGCGGCGCAATATGCCGCGCGAAGCGCCAGTGCCCTTGCGCGCCTGGCCACAGATTTTTTTCCGGGGCGCCCTGCCCTTGTCTATGCCGCTGGTGCTCTTGGGCGGTATCTACAGTGGCGCCTTCACACCCACCGAAGCGGCAGCGGTTGCCGCCTTGCACGCGCTGGTGCTCGCTGCGCTGGTGTTTCGCGCATTAAGCTGGCACAGCTTCTGGGCCGTGGTGCTGGAGTCCACGCGCAGCAGCGCAGTCATTACCCTGATTCTGGCCGGCTCCTTCATCCTGAACTACGCCTTCACCGCCGAAGGCGTGCCCCAGGCGATGGCGCATGGGGTCGAAGGCATGCAACTGTCGCCCCTGCAGTTCTTACTTTTCGTCAATCTGCTGTTTTTAGTGCTGGGCTGTTTTTTAGACGTATCGGTATTGCTGCTGGTGTTTGTACCCATGCTCCTACCGGCGGTTAACTTGCTGGGCATCGACCTGGTCCACTTTGGCGTGCTGGTGGTGCTCAATATGATGATTGGCCTGATTCACCCGCCCTTTGGCATGCTGCTGTTTGTCATCAAAGCGCTCACTGGCATACCGATTAGCGCGATGATGAAAGAAGGTTGGCCGTTTTTACTGATGCTGCTGGCACTACTTTTGGCCATCACCATCTTCCCGCAAATCGTGCTCTGGCTGCCCCAGACCATGGGCTATGGCGTGCGCTAGGCGCAAGCTTGTTGCCCACTTATTTTTTATTCATAGCCGACTGAACTTTGCGGGTGATGCGCCACACGCCCCACAGCACCAGTGGCACCGAGGCCCCCACGGCTACCTCCAGGTTGATGGGCACGCCCGCTGCGATCAGGGCTTTGACGGCGTAATGCAGCAGGCTCACTACGTAATACGAAATAGCCGCGATCGACAAGCCTTCCACCGTGGTTTGCAAGCGCAGTTGCAACTCCTGCCCGCGGGTCAGCTTTTCCAGCAATTGCTGGTTTTGCCATTCAGTGGCAATGTCCACCCGGGTGCGCAGCAGGGCACTGGTGCGCGACACGCGTTCGGACAGGGTCGCTAGGCGCTGGGCGGTTGCCGCCACGGTCGCCATCGCCGGCGACAGGCGACGCTGCATAAATTCGCCAATCGTTTGGGTGCCGGGCATGACTTTTTCGCGCAACTCGGCAATACGCTGCACCACCAGGTTGTTGTAAGCCTGGGTCGCAGAAAACCGGTAACTGTGGACGGCTACATGGCGCTCCACCCGCGCCGCCAGCGCTACCAGTTGGTCCAGCAATTGCTGGTCGCTGGCGGTATTGCCTTCGAGCCGGGCGGTGATGTCGGCCAGCGCGGTCTCGGCCTGTGCCAGCTCCGGCCCTAAATCTTTGACAACGGGTAAGCCGCGCAGCGCCATCAGGCGGTAGGTTTCTAGCTCCAGCAAGCGCTGCGAAATCCGCCCAGCACGCGCCTGGCTGGTGCCCAGGGGCGCCACCACCAGCATGCGTTCAAAGCCATCGGCGCCGATCTTGAATTCGGTGTAAGCCGCCGAATGGCCGTGGCCCAGTTGCGAGGCCACGATGTCCGAGCCCGCTAACCATTGCTGGGCCAGCTCCATCAAGGCGCTGCTCTGCTGCAAGTCGCCATGCACCATGGCAAGTTGTACTGCGGCCACCGTGGCGCCGGGAATAGCGCGCAGCCACTGGGCCGGCACGGCCAGCGTCGCCAATACTTCGGCGGGCTGGCGCACACTGTCGGAAGCGGCCAAGGGCTGGACGATGGAGTAACGCGTGAACTCGCTATGGCGTTCCCACTTCAGGCTATAGCCCTCTACGTGCAGACGCAAAAAATTGCCTTCCAAGCTCTGCGCCGTCAGCCCGGCCTGGCCCGGCAAAACGCGCAAATGGGCCGCTTCCTGCTCGCGGCTGATACCGGCATTGAGCACCGCCACAAAAGTGACCAGCGCGGGCAGCTGCAAACTGGCCGGCGGGCGGGCGTGAACCTCATCATGCAGCTGGCGGCGCAGCGCGTCATCGGGTGGAAGCAAATACGGGGCGGGGGCCATGGAACTCCTTGGGGTCAGGTGGGCAAAGCAAAGGATACACAAACACAGTGGCAGCAAATATTGGGGGCGCAAGGCGCGCGCCTTGCCTGAGGCGCTTGGCACTAGGGACCGACACCTGGGGGCGGCACATTTTCTTTGGCCCGCAACTTGCTATACCGAAGCACAAGCGGCAACTTGTAGGCGCCGCTTGCAGGCATCCGCACGATGGCAGTGGCCAAAGTTGGCCCTGTGCAGCGGATAGGTAAGACGTGCAAACGCCTTATAGCCAACGCAGGAGTGCGCCATGGCACAAGGAATTGGAATCCAAAGCATGGGCTGGGAAATCCGCTCAGGCCCATACGCAGGCGATGCAGGCAACGCAGGCGAACGCAAAAAAAAACGTGAGCAGCGCTTGCGCCAATTGATCGCGTCGCTGCAATCGGGCTCCTTGGACGCAGCGCGCCTGGCCTTTAGCGCGGTGGTCAGCCAGGACGAGGACATGGCGCACAACAGCCACATCAGCCACATCGGCGCCGCCCTGCAAAGCAGCAACCTGCCCGGCGCCTGGCGCTGTGCGCAGGACTTGCGCCCCGCCTACCCCTGGGCTTTTATCGCCCCGCCCAAACACCTGAGCCATGCACCGCCGATTGCGAGCCAGCCCCAGGAAGCAAAAAGCTTTACCGACGGCCTGACCGGTCGTCTGTTTGACCTGATCGCCTGAGGCGGCTTCAGCGATTTTCAGGCTGCGCTTGGGAAGGCCTTGGACCGGCCCTCAGTCGCTGACCTGCACACCTTTCCAGAAGGCCACCCGGTCACGGATCGAGGCCGCTTCGGGCTTGGGGTCTGGGTAGTACCAGACGCAGTCGGCGTTGAGTTCGCCGTCCACCATCAGCGAGTAGTAATGGGCCTGGCCCTTCCAAGCGCAACTACTTCGGTGGTTGCTGAAGTGCACCAACGCGCGGTTCAAGGCGCTGGCGGGGAAATAGTGGTTGCCCTCGACCATGACGATATCGTCACTTTGGGCAATCACGGTGTTCTTCCAAATGGCTTTCATAGTGCTACTTTCCAAAATGCGCATGCTGGCCGCCCGTCGGCAGGGGCTTTGGTACCTGAAGGCACCTTGCGGCACCGAGCGAGATAGTATCCTGCCGCACTGCTCGTTACCCCCAGCCCTCATGGAAACCATCCCCCTTTTCCCGCTTTCTCACGGCCTCTACCCAGACGGCCGCCTGGACCTGCAAATCTTTGAAGTGCGCTACCTGGACTTGGTACGCCGCTGCCACCGCGAGCAAATACCGTTTGGCATCGCCTGGATCGAGCAAGGCCAGGAAGTGACGGTGCCCGGCCAGATGCCTACGCTTTTTAGTTACGGCACGCTAGCCCATATTGACAGCCTGGAAACCGTGCAGGCCGCGCTGCTGCGCATACGTTGCCATGGCGGACAGCGCTTTGCCCTGCACCGCACCCACGCCGGCCCGCTGGGCGTGTGGCAAGGTGATGTGGAGTTCCTGGCGCCCGATGCCGCCTTGGACATCCCGCCCGAATTGGAATACCTAGCCCAGCGCCTGGGCCGGGGCATCGCTATGGCGCAGCAAGATGGGCGCCTACCAGAGCTACCCCTGCTGCCCCCCTTCCGTCTGGACGAATGCGGCTGGGTCGCCAACCGTTGGGCCGAACTCCTTCCCCTGTCCGCCGCCTACAAGCAAGCCCTGTTGCAAGAGAGCGACCCGCTCGCGCGCTTGCGCGCGATTGACCTCAGCATGGACCGAGAGGATAAGGCTTGACGTACCGACGGGGCTGCGGTGCTATGGAGAATGCCACTAGCGGCTTTGCAAGCAGCCTACATTGCGGCTAGTTCCAGCTCAACCTGCGGTTTTGTGTCTGCCGCTGCGGCACCCGTTTTGACAGGACCCAGGAAAAGTTGATCCCCTGGCAACTGCTGGCCCGCTAGGTACTCCTTGACCACTAGCGCGCGCTGCAAACCAAGGTTGCGCATATCCTCCTCATCGGCGCTGAGATTGGCCAGTATCAGCGCCTCCATATCCGCCACGGCGATGTCTATGGCCTGGCCTGCCAGGTTGCGCGGCTTAGTGATGTCGGCGCGGCGGTACACCGAGCGCAAAAGTGCCAGCATCTCTTGCGCGCCGAAGTCGATCACCTGCGTCGCATCGCTGCCTTGCGAGCTCGTAAGACGGCGCTTTTCAGCGAGCAGCAAACCCTTGAGTTTTTCGCGTTTGGCGGCTTCGCCTTCGGTCTGCAAATGCGCGAAGCCCACCACGGTGAGTCTGAGAGTAGGCCGATCCCGCAAAGCCTGCGCCACCTTGTCCAAGGCTAAGCGGGCCGCATCGCTCAAGTGCGCACTACCAGGCGCAAAGGCTAGGGTGCTGAGTTCGGTGCCACTGCTACCACTGAAGGCCTTAGCAAGCAGACTAAAGGGCGCAGTGATGGCCTTGGCCACCAGGTTGGCGACGGCATCCCAGAGCACGGTAGTGATGCGAAACTGCGGGTCACTCAGGGAGCCGCTGATAGGCAAGTCCAAGTCGATCATGCCATCGCGGTCCGCCAACAAGGCCACCGCTAACTTCACCGGCAGGCTCGCGGACTCGCCCTCCAGCCTGTCGCCAAAGGTCAGCTGCTTGAGCACCAATTTGTTGGTAGCAGTGAGTTGGCCATCCGGCTGTACGGTGTAGTGCAGGTCCACGCTGAGTTTGCCGCGCTCGATGCCATAGCCAGCGTACTTGATGGAATAGGGCGACAAAGGCGGCATCTCCAGATCGGTCGCAAGGGCATTGATATCCAGAGCCAGCGGCTGCGCCAGCGGGTTGAGTTTGCCCCGAATTTCCAATGCGGCAGTGCCCTGCGCCCGGCCACGCAGCTCGAGGTCGGCTAGCGGCAGCACACCTCCTTGGCCTTGGTTGGAGATGCCACTGAGTCTGCCGGTCAAGCCCGTAAGGTCGGCGGTGTAATTGGGCTGTATGAAGCGATCGGAGAACAAAACCTGCCCATTGACCATGGTGATGGGCCCCAGCGCAATCATGGCCGCCGGGTCTGTCGATGCCTCGCTCTGACGGGGTGAGGCCGGCGCAATGTGCACCAGGTCCTGCAAGTTCAAGCGGCCTTGCGGGTTCACGATCAAGCGGGCATAAAAGTCCGACAGCGCTGCTTCACGGACCTGTACCTTGGTGGCAATACCGGGGACCAGGCTGAAGTCGATGCCGGGCACATTCAAGGACTTCCAGCTCATCAACTCTTCGACCAAATTTGCGGCCCCACGGCCGGAGGTCGTGGCCTTAAAGTCTTCCAGCGCAGCGTCGCCCTTGACGCTCATCTGCGGTCCGTCGGCCAGCGCGGCGTACTGCACCTGGCCTTTGAAGCTGGTGTCAGCGCGCAGCACCGTCAGGTTCAAGCCGCTAAGGGCATAGGCGGCAAAAGCATGGGCGGGCACATCCAAGGCGTCCACCTCGCCCTGGACTAAGACCGGGTCCCACATCAAAGTGCCGGTGTAGCGCAGCTTGCCAGCCTCGGCCTGGCCGGATTTGATGTTGGCCAAAACATGCAAAGGCATGGGCGTATTGCCCTGCGGCAGAAAATTTTTGGCTTGTACCTGCAAGCCACTGATCTCCATACGCACCGGGCGCGCGGGCATGCGGTCTGAAAAAACGAACTGCCCATCCTCGAGCCTGAACTCTCCTACATGGAGCTTCCAAGGCTGGGGCGACGTGGGCGCATAGGGCTGGGTACTTGTATTGGGCTTGGTCGCCGCTGGCGCGGCCATCGCAGCAGCGCCAGGACCCGCGGTCTTGAGCCAGGTCTCGAACATCCATTGACCCGCCGCATCGCGGCGCATACCGGTGCTGGGCTTGTGCAGCACCACTTTGCCGACGTAAGCGCTGCGCGCCTGCTTTTCCAGCCGTATATCGCTTAGCTCCAGCAACTTAAATTGGGGCAAGTCGGCAGAGCTTGGGCCTCTATAGCTGCCAGTCGCATTGGTTTGGGCGACGGTAGAAACCTTGTCACCGACCAGCGCCACATCGCGCAATGCCATCTTTTGTACGACGGCACTTTGGCGCGCGCCGTCCCAGGCGAAGTTCAAATGCGTGGAGGCGTGCCCGCGTAAGCTTGGCTCCAGATAGGGTGTCACATAGCCGGCCACCCAGCCCAGATCGAAGTCAGTGATCTCAAGCTGCGCTTTACCGGCGTCCAAGGTGCCATCGCCGTGCAGACTGATTTGGGCCGTCGGTGCCGCGGCAGCCGAGGTCAAAGGCAGTAGGCGCGTCTTGAGCTCTAGCGTCGCGGCGGATTTCATCGGCCATTGCAGCTTAGAAACCGTGCCCTGCAAGTCCCGAAGGCCCAAGCGGGTTACCGGCGCGGTGGCAAGGTCGGTCCAATCCAGGGTGGCGTCCTTGAGGGTCAAGGTGTCGAGCTGGAGTGTCCAGGGCGCAGTCGCAGGCCTTGCCTTGTTTTCTTGGACGCTCACGCCCCCAGAGTCTGCGCTAGTCGCTACCCATGGGCTTTCATTCTTTTGCGCGGGCGCAGGAGGCAAGACATTGAGCTGACCATCGGCGGCGCGCACCAATTGGAACTGGGGGGCATTCAGGGTCACAGCCGAAAGCCTGACGCTACGCTCCAGCGGGCGTACATCCAACAGTCCAAATTGCAGGCTGTCCGCAAAAAATAGCGGTTTGCCCTGAAGATCTTGCACTTGTAGCTGACCTACTGTGACCGAACCCGACAGCGCAAGCGCAGTTTGCGGGTTTTGCGAAAAATTCAGGCGCAGGTCGGCATCTACGATAGCACTGTGCGCTTGAACCGGCAGGTCAGTGGCTAGGTAGGCTCGGTAGGGCGCAATATCGAGCTGTCTGATCTTGATCTCGGCGTCTGCCTTGAGACTTGGCCCGAACGGGCTAAGGTGGACCTGGGAGTCCAAGCGCCCTCCATTGAGCACAAAGGCCAGGCGCGGCGAGACCATGACATCGCGCTCGGAATCAAGGTTGTTCAAATGCGCAAGGCTTATCTGAAGGTCTCGAAGCGTATGCAGGTGCTCTTGACCGACAGCACGGTCGGCGAAATCCATACTGCCGCGATTCACAGTCAGCTTGTGAAGTGCAAACCTTGGTGCCGGTACAGCGGGCCCCCCATCGGCCTGGTTCAGGCGCAATACGATATCGTCGATGTCATAGCGATCCTCACCCAAGCGGGTCAGTCGCGCTTTGGGGCCGTCCACCGTTAGCGCATCGATCACTGGCGCCAAATGGAATAGGGATTGCGCTTGGGCATCCAGATACAGGCGATCGACCGAGAACTGCACACCCTTGCCATCTGCGGTGGCTACCACCAAATCGCGCACGGTTAGCTCTAGGGACCAAGGCGAAAACGCGGCGCTTCCAACGGTGACTTGACGCCCCAACCAGTCGCTCAGGCGACTCTGGGTCTGACTTTTGACCAGCGGCGGCACCACGATCCAGGCCAGCACCCACACGACGAGTAAGCCGCCAACACACCAGGCCACGACACGCAACCAGCGGCTAGATAGAAGCGCGGGGGTATTCATGGGAGTGGATTCGTGCAATAGCGTGGGACCGGATAGTAAACAAGCGCTGGGTTCAAGCCCCGCGATGCTCACTGACTACGTGAATTTTTCTGCGCGGATCTGGGTATGCAGCGATGCCGAGAGAGCCCGCCTCTTACGGGCTTTGCGCCGCTTTAGTGCCACGGGTGTGTGGCACCGCCAGTCAAACTAAGTTTGATCCTACCCGTTTGCTCGCCGAGATTAGCAGGCAAACGGGTGCCTTAGAGAAACACGTGGCCGGGGATCAATGGGTCAGCGCTTGAGCTGATCCCGAATTTCACGCAGCAGCAAAACATCCTCAGGCGTACTTGCTGGCGCTTGCTCAGTCGGCGCAGCCTGCGCCCGCTTCATGCGGTTGATCTGCTTGACCATCAAGAAGATCACGAAGGCCAAGATCAGGAAATTCACTGCCACGGTGATGAAGTTACCGTAAGCAAAAACGGGGATGCCTGCTTTTTTCAGGGCATCGAGGGTGAGCGGCACCGTCTCAGGAACCTGGGCCAGCGCAATAAAGTAGTTGGAAAAGTCCAAGCGGCCAAACACCATAGATACCACGGGCATGATCAAGTCCACCACCATGGCATCCACAATTTTCCCAAATGCGGCACCCACAATCACCCCGATGGCTAAATCAACCACATTGCCTTTTAGTGCAAATTCTCTAAATTCTTTGAGC
>JBILPS010000076.1:0-12780 GCA_044373655.1 Rhodoferax sp. | reverse complement strand
TTGCCATGGCAGTGCTTGAATTTTTTGCCACTACCGCAGGGGCAAGGCTCATTGCGTCCGACGCGTGGTATCGCGGTGCTGGCTTGCGGCAAACCCAGGTCGGCCAAAGAAATGGTTTCTGGTTCGCCGGTATCGGTGGGTGCGGTGTAGGTGACATTGCTCAGCGTCTCGCCCTTGGCTTCCAAGGCCTGGGCGGCCTCGTCCAATTGCTCGGCTGACTGGATGCGCACGGTCATCAAAATCTTGGTGACTTCGTTCTTGACCGAGTCCAGCATCTGACCAAATAATTCGAAAGCTTCCCGCTTGTATTCCTGCTTGGGCTGCTTTTGCGCATAACCACGCAAATGAATGCCCTGGCGCAAATAATCCAGCGAACTCAAATGGTCGCGCCACTGGCTGTCGATGGTTTGCAATAAAACCATGCGCTCAAACTGCGTAAAGCCGCCCATGCCTATATGTTCCACCTTGGCGGCGAAAGCCGCATCGGCCGCCTCCAGCACCAAATTGACAATATCCTCATCGCCAATCGCGCTGGCGGCGCTTACACGACCGACCAGGTCCAGGCTGATGCCCCAATCGTCAGCCAATTGGCGTTGCAGGCCCGCAATATCCCACTGCTCTTCCACCGACTCCACAGGCACAAAAGAGCGCACCAGATCGTCAAAACTGCCACGGCGCAAAGAGGCGATCTGGGCACTCAAATCCTGCGCGTCCAAAATCGCATTGCGCTGCTGGTAAATGACTTTGCGCTGGTCGTTGGAGACATCGTCGTAATCGAGCAACTGCTTGCGCATATCGAAATTGCGCGCCTCGACCTTGCGCTGCGCACTCTCGATGCTGCGTGTCACCATGCCCGCCTCAATCGCCTCGCCCTCGGGCATATTGAGCCGGTCCATGATGGCTTTGACGCGTTCGCCGGCAAAGATGCGCATCAAGGCGTCATCCAGACTTAGGTAAAAACGCGAGGAGCCGGGGTCCCCCTGGCGTCCCGAACGACCGCGCAGCTGGTTGTCAATGCGGCGCGACTCATGGCGCTCGGTGGCGATGATGCGCAAGCCGCCCAGCTTGGTGATGTGCTTGTGGTCAATGTCCCACTGCGCTCGCAGCTCGGCTTCGCGCGTGACACGCATGGCATCATCCAATGACTCCTCGGCGCGCATGCTCTCAATGGCTTTTTCCAGATTGCCACCGAGCACAATGTCGGTACCACGTCCAGCCATATTGGTGGCAATGGTGATCATTTGGGCGCGGCCGGCCTGCGCCACGATGTCGGCCTCGCGGGCATGCTGCTTGGCGTTTAACACCTGGTGCGGCAGCTTTTCAGCCGTGAGCAAATTCGAAATAATCTCGGAGTTTTCAATCGAGGTCGTGCCCACCAATACCGGCTGTCCGCGCCCATAGCATTCGCGAATATCATCAATCGCGGCCTTGTATTTTTCGGCAGTGGTTTTGTACACCCTATCGAGCTGATCGTCTCGGCGGCTAGGGCGATTCGGGGGAATCACCATAGTCTCCAGACCGTAAATTTCCTGGAACTCATAGGCCTCGGTGTCTGCGGTACCCGTCATGCCCGACAGCTTGCCGTACAGGCGGAAATAGTTCTGGAAAGTGATGGACGCCAGCGTTTGGTTTTCGGCCTGGATCGCCACACCCTCTTTGGCCTCTACCGCTTGGTGCAGACCCTCGCTCCAGCGCCGCCCGGTCATCAAGCGACCGGTAAATTCGTCCACGATCACAATCTCACCCTCTTGCACCACATAGTGCTGGTCCCGGTGGTACAAATGGTTGGCGCGCAAGGCCGCATACACATGGTGCATCAGGCTGATATTGGCCGGGTCATACAAGGAAGAGCCTGCCGGAATCAGGTTCAGGCCCGCGAGCAGGCCCTCGGCGCTTTCATGGCCTTGCTCGGTAAGGAAAACTTGCTGGGATTTTTCATCCAGCGTGAAATCGCCCGGGGTAATCACGCCTTCGCCGGTGCGCAAATCCAGCTCCCCCTCCTGGCGCTTGAGCGCAGGAATCACGGTGTTAATAGCCACGTACATGGCGGTATGGTCTTCTGCCTGGCCGCTGATGATCAGTGGCGTACGCGCCTCGTCGATCAAAATCGAATCCACTTCGTCCACGATGGCGAAGTTCAGACCGCGCTGCACCCGGTCTGCGACCTCGTACACCATGTTGTCGCGCAGGTAGTCAAAGCCGTATTCGTTGTTGGTGCCGTAGGTGATATCCGAACCGTAAGCGGCCTGTTTGTCGGCGCGCGGTGCCTGCGGTGTGTTGACCCCCACACTCAAGCCCAAAAAGCCGTAGAGCTGCCCCATCCAGCGCGCATCGCGTCCGGCCAGGTAGTCGTTGACCGTCACCACATGAACGCCTTTACCGGTCAAGGCGTTCAGGTACACCGGCAAAGTTGCCGTCAAGGTCTTGCCTTCACCGGTCCCCATTTCCGCGATCTTGCCATGGTGTAGCGCCATGCCGCCCATCATCTGCACGTCAAAGTGGCGCATTTTCATAACGCGCTTGGCGCCTTCACGCACCACAGCAAAAGCCTCGGGCAAGATGGCGTCCAAGCTCTCACCGCCGGCCACGCGGGCCTTGAATTCGCTGGTTTTGCCGCGCAAGGCCTCGTCACTCAAGCCCTCGTACTGCGGCTCCAGCGCGCTGATACGCGCGACGGAAGTGCGGTACTGCTTGAGCAGGCGGTCATTGCGGCTTCCAAATAACTTGGTGAGAAAGGAGAGTGGCATCGGTAGATAGTCCGCCCAATGAGCTCTGAGTGCTCACAGAACAGCGCAGTGGTAGTCCGTTGTGGATGATGTGAAAGCGTTCAGGCTGCGCAAAATGCGCCGCACACCCGCCCTGGCTGAATCAAAGATTTTAGCGTTTCGCCGTCTTGTCGGTCTCGCCGCGGCCCAGGGCCAAGAATTTCTGCGGATCCTGCGCCACGCCGCGCACCAAGACCTCAAAATGCAAGTGCGGGCCAGTAGAGCGCCCCGTATTGCCCACTTCCGCCATTTTTTGGCCGCGTTTGATCAAGTCGCCTTTTTTGACAAAGCTGCGCGACAGATGGGCATAGCGCGTCAACACCTCATTGCCATGGTCCACTTCAATCACAAAGCCGTAATTAGGCTGCACCTCCTGCGTTACCACCACGCCGCCTGCTGCCGAGAGCACTGTGGTGCCAATGGGCGCCGGAAAATCCAGACCCTGGTGCAAGGCGCTCATACCGGTAAACGGATCGATGCGCCAGCCAAAAAATGAGCCGGTGCTGACATCGGGAACGGGGATTTGCGTCGGGATCATCAGTTTCTTGATCTTTTGCTCGAACAGGCGCGACTCAATCGCCGTCATCAGGTCGTTACGGGCACTGCTATCGACCTCGATATGGCCCATGATGGTTTGTAACTCTTGCAGATTCATGCTGCGCCCAGCCACCAGCGCACCGCCGCGCCCGGGCGTGGTGCGCACTTGCGCCGGATCCAGGCCCGCCAGGCCCGACACGCGCTCGGCCAGTGACTCCATTTGCATTAATTTGGCCTGCATCTCGCCCATGCGTTTGGCCAGCACCTCGATGTTTTCGCGCACATAGCGGTCTCGCTGGTCAAACTCGTCCTTGACCACCAGGCGCATCACCTGGCTGATGACCGGCCAGCCTTCGCGCGCGCCTTTGAGCAAAATCCAATGGTAAATAACGGCAGAAACCAGGGTCACTGCAATAAAAACCCCCGCCAAGGCCAGCGCAACGCCGCCAGGGCTGGTCTGCAGCACATAGCTGCGCGAGAGCCTGGGATCCGTGATAATCAATTGCATACGCTACCCCTGAAATGTTTCGATGCGCCGTTCCAACACCTCGTTTTCGGTGCTTCAAGCCAGTATGGACTCGCCTACGCTGGCCCGCTTGGTGGACTTAAGTGCCCAATCCAGCGCTTGCTTGCGCTGCATTGCCACCTTGCTCCCCCCCGGATTGCGCCTAGGCGTGCAGGCCGGGCCCATCGAAGGCCAGGTGTGGTGCCTGCTGGTGGAGTCCACCTCCATTGCCGCCAAATTACGCCAACTACAGCCCAGTATGCTGGAGCGCCTTGCCCACGAGGGCCACGATATTACCGCGATTCGCCTCAAGGTCCGTGCGGCCAGTGCCCGTCCGGCCGCCTAAGCGGGGCACAGCTTAGCTGCCAGCGCGCAATCCGATGACGGTATCGCGCAAGGCGCTGGCAAATTCGCGCCGCTGACGTCCCTGGGCGCTTTGCACCGGGGCGCAGCGCAACACCGCGCGCAGCGGCGGAGCGCATACCGTGCGCCAGGCAGAGTCCAGCAGCGTCTCATCCCCCACATAGCAAGGCGCAAAACTGGGCGCGCCACTAGCGGCGTCTTCAAAACGCAGGCCCAGCGCCTGCACCGGCGCATCGGCCGCAATCGCCGCCTGCAACAAATTGGCGTGAAAGGGCAAAACCGTGCTGCCGTCGCCGGTAGTGCCCTCGGGGAAAAATGCCAGCACATCGCCCTGCCGCAAGGCCTGCGCCATTTGGTGCACCACGCGCAAAGCGTCGCGGCGCGAGGCCCGGCTGATGTACAAGGTGCCGCCGCCGCTGGCCAGCGTGCCCAGCACCGGCCAGCCGCGGATATCGTCCTTAGAAATAAAGCGGCAATGCACCGCCGCATGCAAAATAGCAATATCCAGCCAGGAAATATGGTTACACACCAGCATCAATGGCCCTTGCTTCAGCAACTGTCCTTCGATGCGCAATTGCAAACCCAAAATAACCAGCATGGCTTGCGACCAGTCTTGCACTGCCCGGTCACGTCGCGCTTGCGACCAGCCCGGAAAACGCCAGCGGATAGTCAGCCAGCCGCGCAGCAGATGCAAAACCAGACGCGCAAGGCGCCAGGCACCGCGCAGTTTGGAAGGCGTGAGCACTGCGCGGAACCGACCGGTTTACTGCACAACCGTGCCCGGCGCCTGGTAGGCCAGCCGGCCGGCAACCAGGGTGGCACGCACTTGGCCGGGCAATTCATAGCCGCCAAAAGGCGTGTGCTTGCTCTGGCTGCGCAGTGCAGATGCCTGCACCGTCCAGGCCGCTTGCGGATCGAACACGCAAACATCGGCCTTGGCGCCTACCGCCAAACGACCCATGCCGCCTTGGTTTGCAACCTGGCCCGCTGCCAGCACATCGGCACTGCGATGCGTCACGCAGGCCAAGGCCTGCACCAGCGGCAGATTGCTGTCGCGCGCCCACTTCAGCGCCAGACTGAGCAACAACTCCAGTCCGGTAGCGCCGGGCTCGGCCTCGGCAAATGGCAGTTCTTTTTCATCGGCGCCTACCGGCATGTGATCGGACACCAGCGCGTCGATCGTGCCGTCTTGCAGCGCCAGACGTAAAGCCTCGCGATCGCGCTGCTGGCGCAGCGGCGGATTCAGGCGGGTGCGGCTATCAAAGTAGCCCACATCCATATCCGTCAGGTGCAGAGAGTTGATGCTTACATCACCGGTGACCGGCAATCCCTCTGCCTTAGCCTGGCGCAGCAACTGCGCGCCAGCCGCGCTGCTCAAGCGGCAGATATGCACGCGCGCGCCGGTGGCACGTACCAGCTCAAAAATCGTATGCAAGGCGATGGTCTCGGCGGCCACCGGCACGCCACTCAAGCCCATGCGCGTGGCCAGCGGGCCGCTGGCAGCCACGCCCTTGCCCAAATGCAATTCCTGCGGACGCAGCCAGACCGTGTAGCCAAAAGACCGCGCGTATTGCATGGCGCGCATCAGCACCTGGGTATTGGCAATACCGACCTCCGCCTGGCTAAAACCCACGCAACCGGCTTCGCTCAATTGCAACATCTCGGTCAGCACTTCGCCTTTGAGGCCACGGGTCAGCGCGCCCAGAGGCAGCACCCGCGCCTGGTGCAGGCTTTGCGCCCGAAAGCGCAGCATTTCCACCAGGCCCGGCTCGTCGAGCACCGGATCAGTGTCGGGCGGGCAGACCAGGCAAGTCACACCGCCTGCCACGGCGGCAGCCAACTCGGAAGCGAGCATGCCTTCATGCTCATGGCCGGGCTCGCGCAGGCGTACGGCCAAGTCCACCAGGCCGGGCATCACAATGCAGCCCTGGGCGTCCAAGGTCTGCGTCGGCACAAAATCTGCGGGGATCTGGCCTATCGCCAGCACGCGCCCGTCGGCAATCGCCAACTCGCCAGGGGCATCCAAACCGCTGGCCGGATCAAGCAAGTGGCTGTTGCGAATCAGTAGTTTCATGGCGCGGCCCTCATGCTTCATTGCCCGCGACAATGCCCATCACCGCCATACGCACTGCGATGCCAAAAGTCACTTGCGGCAGGATCACGCTTTGCGTGCCGTCGGCCACGGTGGAATCGATTTCCACGCCGCGGTTAATCGGGCCCGGATGCATCACGATGGCATCGGGCTTGGCCAGCGCCAGTTTTTCTGCGGTCAGGCCAAAACTCTTGAAATACTCATGGCTGGAAGGCAGCAAAGCACCGTTCATGCGCTCGTTCTGCAGACGCAGCATGATGATGACGTCGCAGCCCTGGATACCTTCTTCCAAGGTGTTGAAGACGCGCACGCCCATGTTCGCCATATCGCCTGGCACCAGGGTGCGCGGGCCCACCACGCGCACCTCGGCACAGCCCAGCGTGGTTAAGGCATGGATGTCTGAACGCGCCACCCGCGAATGCAAGACATCGCCCACGATGGCCACGGTTAAATTCGTAAAGTCTTTTTTGTAATGCCGGATGGTGTACATGTCCAGCAAGCCCTGGGTGGGGTGGGCATGACGGCCGTCACCCGCATTGACAACATGCACATGCGGCGCCACATGTTGCGCGATCAGATAGGGTGCGCCCGATTCGCTGTGCCGCACTACAAAAATATCGGCGGCCATGGCGCTGAGGTTGGCTATCGTGTCCAGCAGGGATTCGCCTTTGGACGCCGATGAGCGGGCGATGTCCAGATTAATCACATCGGCCGATAAGCGTGTGGCCGCGATTTCAAACGTGGTGCGCGTGCGCGTACTGTTCTCAAAAAACAAATTGAACACGCTTTTGCCGCGCAGCAGCGGCACTTTTTTCACCTCGCGGTCGCTCACCGAGACGAACTGCGCAGCTGTGTCCAGGATATGCGTCAGTATTTCGCGCGACAGTCCTTCGGTGGAAAGCAGGTGAATCAGCTCGCCGTGCTGATTGAGTTGCGGATTGCGCCGGTGCAACATGGCTTATTTTTCTTTCACATCAAAACTAAAGGCGCCCGCCGCATTGCGCGCCAGGGCCAGCGATTGGCCTGCATCAAGCGTTACGCGGGCGGCCGCAAAGTCGGCCTGAATCGGCAACTCGCGCCCGCCCCTATCGACCAGCACCGCCAGGCGCACGCTGGCCGGGCGGCCATAGTCAAACAATTCATTGGTAATCGCACGTATGGTGCGTCCGGTGTAAAGCACATCATCGAGCACCACCAAATGCGCGTCTTTGATTTCAAACGGTAAATGCGTTTTGCCGCTGGCCGCTAAGCCGCGTTTGGCAAAGTCGTCACGGTGCATGGCCGAGGAAATCGTGCCAAAGGCGCCGGCAAGACCTAAGTCTTGGTGCAAACGTTCGGCCAGCCAGGCGCCGCCCGAGGTGATGCCTACCAAACGGCTGTCGGCCTGGCACAACGGGCGCACGCCGCGCAGCAGTTCCAGGTAGAGGGCCTCGGCATTGAGAACCAGGGTCATGGCGACAAGCTCCGCAAAAACTGCTCCAAGATGATGCAAGCCGAAGCCGCATCCGCATCTTTGGCGCCACCGGCCAGGGCTTCGGTGGTGCTGTAGCGCTCGTCCACCTCAAACACCGGCAGGCCGAAGCGGCCCTGCAACTGGCGTCCAAACTTTTGCGCGCGCAGCGTATTGTCGTGGGGCGCGCCGTCCGGGTGGTAAGGCACACCTACCACCAAGGCCTGTGGCTCCCATTCCTTGAGGCGCAGCGCTATTTGGGCAAAGCGCGCATCGCCTGCAACGCTGATCGTGGCCTGCGGCTGCGCCCCGCCCAGCATGCGGCTGCCCACCGCCACGCCGGTACGCCGGGTACCAAAATCAAAGGCCATAAAACGCTGCAAATCCGCCGGCACCGCCTTGGCCTGCTTGGGCGGCAGCACCGCAGCGGGCGTGGGCATGGCCAGCGCGCTCATGCGTGACCCGCCTGCGGTGCGATCATCCAGGCCTTCAAACCCAGCAAGTCCAGCGCGCGCTCGTAGCGCTGGTTCACCGGCGTATCGAAAATAATGCTTTTTTCGGCATCCACCGTGAGCCAGCTGTTGCGCATTAGTTCGCTCTCGAGTTGGCCTTCGCCCCAGGACGCATAGCCCAAGGAGACCAGCACTTTGCTAGGGCCCTGCCCACCGGCCAGGGCTTCGAGCACGTCGCGCGAGGTCGTCATCGCCAAACCGCCAGGGATGACCATGCTGGAGGCATAACTGGCGCCGGGCGCTACATCGGAGGCGCCCGACATTGCCTCGTGCAGCACAAAACCGCGCTCTTCGTGCAGTGGGCCGCCTTGCAGCACCGCTTGATCGGCCAGATCGGCGCGCTGCAAAGACAAATCGACTTTGCCAAACAAGTCCGCTAAATTGATTTCAGAGGGCTTGTTGATGATGAGCCCCAGCGCGCCGCGCGGGCTGTGGTCGCATAAATAGACCACGCTTTTGGAGAAAAGTCCGTCTTCCAAGCCCGGCATCGCGATCAAAAAATGGTGCGTGAGGTTGGTGGATGCAAAATCGCCGGACATCAAACCATTTTAGCGACAGGCATGCAAAGCACTTATTCCTCCGGCCTGGTCTGGCTGCGCCGCGATTTACGCCTGACCGACAACGCCGCGCTCGCCGCAGCCCTGCAATCTTGTACGCAAGTACATTGCGTCTTTATTCTGGATCGCACAATTTTGGACTCCTTACCGCGCGCCGACCGGCGGGTGGAGTTCATCCGCGAGTCGCTCTGTGCCATCAACGCCCAACTGCGCACCTTAGGCGGACAGGCGCATAGTGGCTTGATCGTGCGTCATGGCTGGGCGCAAGAGGACATCCCAGCGCTGGCACAGGCGCTGGGGGTGGACGCCGTGTTTTGCTCCCGCGATTACGAGCCGCAGGCTGTGGCCCGCGACGCCGAGGTACAAAGCGCGCTGGCGCATATGCGCAAGGCCTGGGTGAGCGTAAAAGACCATGTGGTGTTTGAGCAGCGCGAAATCCTGACCCAAACCGGCAAGCCCTACGGCGTGTTCACCCCCTATTTGCGCGCCTGGCTGGCGCGCTTGGGCGGCCGCGCGCTACCTGCCCACGATTGCAGCGCCTTAGCCCAGAAGCTGGCCAGCCGCCCGGCGCCTTACCGGCAGGATGTCCCGACCCTGGCTGACATCGGGTTTATGCCGACCAATTTATCTGCCCTGGGCATTGCAGCAGGCGAGGCCGGGGCCCAGGCCCTGTTGGCCGACTTTGTACCGCGCATGGGCGCCTATGAGGAGACGCGTAATTTCCCTGCCGTCAAGGGCCCGAGTTACCTGAGCGTGCATTTGCGCTTTGGCACCGTGTCGATCCGCCAGTTGGTCAATCTGGCGCTGGGGCCGCAACTGGACGGTGACCCGGGCGCGCGGGTCTGGTTAGCGGAATTGGTCTGGCGCGATTTTTATTTTCAGGTGCTGTCCAATTTTCCGCATGTGGCCGGCAACAGCTTCAAGCCAGATTACGACGCCATCGCCTGGGAGCAAGGTGCGCTGGCCCAAGACCGCTTTGCCGCTTGGTGCGAGGCGCGCACCGGCTACCCGCTGGTGGACGCGGCCATGGCCCAGCTCAACCAAAGCGGCTATATGCACAACCGCCTGCGCATGGTGGCAGGCAGCTTTTTAGTCAAACACCTGGGCATCGATTGGCGCTGGGGCGAACGGTATTTCGCCCAGCAACTCAATGACTTTGACCTCTCGGCCAACAACGGCGGCTGGCAATGGGTCAGTTCCAGCGGCTGCGATGCCCAGCCCTATTTCCGCATCTTCAACCCGGTGAGCCAAAGCGAAAAATTCGACGCGGCAGGCAAATTCATACGTCGCTACCTACCGGCGCTGGCCGGTTTGGATGCCAAATACATCCATGCGCCCTGGCAGGCGCCCCCCCTGGTGCTGGACGCAGCGGGTGTGCAACTGGGCGTTCACTACCCGCGCCCGGTAGTCGACCATGCGGCAGCCCGGGCGGCCACACTGGCGCGTTATGCGGTGGTAAAAAGCCGGGAGATACCCAGCTAAAGCGAAAGATGGGACAGGCGGGGCGCCTGGCCATCCACGCGAAAGCGCAAGTCTGCAGACTGGCCTTAGATTTGCACCATCTCAAAGTCTTCTTTACGCGCGCCGCACTCGGGGCAGGTCCAGTTCATGGGCACATCAGCCCATAAAGTACCGGCAGCGATACCGTCATCCGGGGCGCCCAGAACTTCGTCATAAATCCAGCCGCAAATCAGGCACATCCAGGTTTTGGTATCGGTCACAGCGTATTTACCTTGAGAATAGAATCCAGCGATTGTAAATAGCGCCTTGCGGCGGGCCGCCGGGCGCTGTTGGAATCCTTGATTGCGGCGCCCTATCTACCTGTTGCGACCATGAAGCACCCAAAAAAAGACACGGCAGGCCCCGCTCCCATTACGGTACTGGACGAAGACGGTCCGGCCGACGGCCCAGTAGCCAGCGTGATGGTTTTCAATGCCAACGACCCCAGTGGCGCGGGCGGCTTGACAGCCGACTGCCTGGCGATGGCCTCGGTGGGCGTCCACCCCATGCCAGTCATGACCGGGGCTTATGCCCGCGACACCAGCGAAATCGCCGACCACTTCCCCTTTGACGATGACGCCTTGCTGGCCCAGGCACGGACCATCTTGGAAGATGTCGCGCCCGACGTGTTCAAGGTCGGCTTTGTCGGCAGCCCGGAGAACCTGAGCGCAGTGGCCGCCGTGGTATCGGACTATGCCGATGTGCCAGTGGTGACCTATATGCCCGACCTGTCCTGGTGGCATGAGGACCAAATTGACCAATACCTGGACGCCTGCGCCGACATGCTGCTGCCGCAAACCACGGTGCTGGTAGGCAGCTACGGCACGCTGGCACGCTGGCTGCTGCCCGACTGGGATGCGCCGCGCGCGCCCGAGGCACGCGACATTGCCAAAGCGGCGCAGGAACTGGGCGTACCCTATACCCTGGTCACCGGCATCCCCTTGCCCGAGCAATTTATCGACAATGCCTTGTGCAGCGCCAGCGCGCTCATGTGCAGCGAAAAATTTGAGCGGCTAGAGGCGACTTTTGTGGGCACCGGCGACACTTTGTCCGCTGCCTTGGCGGCGTTGATTGCGGTGGGCACCGAGCTGGCCGAGGCGGTGACCGAGGCGCTGAGCTACCTAGACCGCAGCCTAGAAGCCGGATTGCGCCCTGGTATGGGCCATGTGCAGCCCGACCGCCTGTTTTGGGCGCATGATGAGCCCGATAACGAACTACTGCAGGATAGCAACGATCCCGACCAACCCTTTCTTTTTGACTTCCCTCCCAATGAAACCCGCCACTGACCGTAACCTCGAACTCTTTCAACGCGCCGCCGCCGTCATCCCCGGTGGCGTCAACTCGCCAGTACGCGCCTTCAAAGCCGTGGGCGGCACGCCCCGCTTTGTGACCCGCGCCCAGGGCGCCTATTTTTGGGACGCCAACGGCCAACGCTATATCGACTACATCGGCTCCTGGGGACCGATGATTTTGGGCCACGGGCATCCGGCCGTGGTCGAAGCGGTGCAAAAAGCGCTGCTAGAAGGTTTCTCCTTTGGCGCACCCACCGAACGCGAGGTCGAGCTGGCCGAAGAAATTTTGCGCCATGTGCCCAGCATGGACATGGTGCGCTTGGTCAGCTCGGGCACCGAAGCGGCCATGACCGCCATCCGGCTGGCGCGCGGCGCCACCGGGCGCAGCAAATTCATCAAGTTTGAAGGCTGCTACCACGGACACGCCGATCCTTTGCTGGTCAAAGCCGGCTCGGGACTTGCCACGCTGGGCAATCCGACCAGCGCCGGTGTGCCGCCCGAAGTGGTGCAGCACACGCTGGTTCTGGAATACAACAATTTGCAACTACTGGAAGAAGCCTTTGTCCTGCACGGCAAAGACCTGGCCTGCCTGATGATTGAGCCGATCGCCGGGAATATGAATTTCGTGCGCGCCTCGGTGCCCTTCGTCAAGCGCGCCCGCGAGCTGTGCACCCAGTACGGCGCGCTGCTGGTGTTTGACGAAGTGATGAGCGGGCTGCGCGTGGCCCTGGGCAGCGCGCAAAGCGTGTATGCCAAAGCCCTGCCTGGTTTTGCGCCGGACATTACCGTGCTGGGCAAGGTGATCGGCGGCGGCATGCCGCTGGCCGCTTTTGGCGGTAAGCGCGCGGTGATGGAGCAAATGGCACCGCTAGGGCCGGTGTACCAGGCCGGCACTTTGTCGGGCAACCCCATCGCCACCGCCTGCGGTCTGGCCACGCTGCGCGAAATCAGCAAGCCCGGTTTCTTCGATGCCCTGGCCGCTAAAACCCAATCGCTGATGCGCGGACTGCAAGGCGCTGCGGATGCGGCGGGGGTGCCCTTTAGCACCGACAGCGAAGGCGGAATGTTCGGCTTTTTCCTGTTCCCCGAATTGCCGCAAAACTACGCCAAAGTCATCAGCACCGACAACAAGCGCTTTAACACCTTGTTCCACGGCATGCTCGACCGCGGCGTGTACTTTGCACCGGCCCTGTACGAAGCCGGTTTT
>JBILPS010000003.1:0-104958 GCA_044373655.1 Rhodoferax sp. | reverse complement strand
CGCAGCGACCTGGGGCTGCGCGGCGGCGGTATCACCAGGGCTGGCAGATGGAGGCGAAGGTTTTTTTTTGAAAAAGCTGAACATGGCTGCGTTCTTAGAATGTGCATTCTATGAAACGCCTGCGCACGCTATCCCACTGCCCCGCTGCAAGAGCCAGCGCAGCGCCAAACCGGGTCCCAAAAACCTGCAGCATCTGCGGCCACGGTCATCCGCTGCCATGAGCAAAGCTTTTACCAAAGAAAGCGATGACACCGATGACGAGGACGAGGTCCCCCTGGCGGCGCTGCCCGCTGGCGGCAAAAATTACATCACGCCGCACGGCTACAAAACCTTGCGCGATGAGTTGCTGCAGTTGATCGACCAGGAGCGGCCCAAAGTGGTGGACGTGGTGCACTGGGCCGCCAGCAATGGCGACCGCTCGGAAAACGGTGACTACCTCTATGGCAAAAAGCGCTTGCGCGAGATCGACCGGCGCATCCGATTTTTAACCCGCCGCCTGGAGATTGCGGTGATTACCGAGCCCAGCCTGCACCATGGCAATGCGCAGATTTTTTTCGGTGCCACGGTGACCTATGTGGACGACCAGGACCAAGAGCGTACCGTCACCATTACCGGCATCGACGAAGCCAACAGCGCAGCCGGTGAAGTGAGCTGGATTTCGCCGATTGCACGCACCCTGCTCAAAGCCCGTGTGGGTGATGTATTGCGCCTGCCCATGCCTGGGCGCGTGGCAGAAATTGAAGTGCTACAGGTACACTACCCGGCGCCGGGGGCAGCTTCAGCAGCTTGACACACGGCGCAAAACCTTGCGCTGCGCATCACCAAACATGGCATCGATAGACGGAGAAAGTCTCAAGCCGTTTTCTTGCTGCGCTTGACGTGCATTACCACCGCAGAACGTTGCAGCTTGGTCAATATGCTGTCCAGGTGGGCAAGGTCACGCACCGCAATCACAAAATGCATGTCTTTGGCATCGTGGCTGTTAGCTTCGCCCATTTCGATGTGTACGATGTCGGCCTCGGCGCCAGCTAGCACCGAGGCAACCTTGGCCATGACGCCGCGCCCGTCAATGACGGTGAGCGCCAGGTCAGTTTCAAAGGGGCGCACGATCTCATCGCTCCACTCAACGCCCATAAAGCGCTCGCCATCTTTGTGTTTCAATTTTTTGGCGACCGGGCAGTCCGCCGCATGCACCGCCAATCCTTCGCCACGACCGAGGTAACCCACGATGTTGTCACCGGGAATCGGGCGGCAGCACAAAGCGTATTTCACCGAAGCGTTTTCGCTGCCATCGAGCGTGAGCGTACCCATGCCGTGCGCGTTGTCGGCCGCAAAACGCTCGCGCGTAAGCAGCAAGGCATCGGGCTTGTGCCCAGCGTCTGCCAGTAAATTCACCATGCGCTTGGCCACTATATTGGCGATGCGCTTACCCAGGCCAATGTCAGTGAGCAGCTCTTTGCGGTTTTTGCTGCCAGTAAAGCGCATGACTTTGTCCCATAGCCCCTTATAGGCATCGCCTTCGGGCACGCTCTCGATGCCTTCGGCTCGCAGGGCCTGCGATAGCAATTTGGCGCCTAGGTCGGCCGACTCGGTCAGCTGCATGGTCTTGAGGTGGTGGCGAATTTTGGAGCGCGCCCGGCCGGTGCGCACAAAGCTCAGCCAAGCCGGGTTGGGCGTGGACGTGGGCGCGGTAATCACTTCCACCACGTCGCCGTTTTTCAGCTCGGTGCGCAAAGGCACTTGCTCGCCGTTGATGCGCGCTGCCATGGTGCGGTCGCCCACATTGCTGTGGATCGCATAGGCAAAGTCCACCACCGTGGCGCCGCGCGGCATGGCCATGATCTGGCTTTTGGGCGTGAACACATAGACCGCGTCTGGAAACAAGTCGACTTTCACATGTTCCCAGAACTCGGTGGCATCGTGGGTTTCGTCCTGGATATCCAGCAGCGACTGCAGCCACTGCGCGCCTAGGCGCTCTTGCGCGCTGTCCTGCGGTTTGTTCACTTTGTACAGCCAGTGCGCGGCTACGCCGGACTCGGCCACCAGGTGCATGGGCTCGGTACGCATCTGAAATTCCACATTGATGCCGGCCGGACCCACTAAGGTGGTGTGCAGCGATTGGTAGCCATTGACTTTGGCGATCGCGATATGGTCTTTGAATTTGCCGGGCACCGGTTTGTAGAGCTGGTGCAACAGGCCTAGTGCGGTGTAGCAGTCGGTAACTTCTGGCACTAGCACGCGAAAGCCATAGACATCAGTGACTTGGGCGAAGCTCAGGTGTTTGTCGTGCATCTTGCGGTAAATCGCGTACAGCGCTTTTTCGCGGCCCGAGATGCGCACCAACATGCCGTGGGCCGCAAAAGTGGCTTCCACTTCGCGCTGCACTTTTTGCAGCAGATCGCGCCTTCGGCTGCGCGCTTTGGCAACCGCTTTGGACAGCACTGCATGGCGCCAGGGCAGCAAATAGCGAAAGGAGAGTTCCTGCAATTCGCGGTAGATTTCATTAAGGCCCAGGCGGTGCGCAATCGGGCTGTAAATGTCCAGCGTCTCTTGTGCGATGCGCCCCCATTTGGCCCGCGGCATATCGCCCATGGTGCGCATATTGTGGGTGCGGTCGGCCAGCTTGATGAGGATGACGCGCACATCGCGCGCCATGGCCAGCAGCATTTTGCGAAAGGATTCGGCCTGGTTTTCCTCGCGCGTGGTGAAACTGAGTTTGTCCAGCTTGGTCAGTCCATCCACCAATTCGGCCACCGGCGAGCCAAAGCGCTCTATCAGTTCCACCTTGGTCACGCCGCAGTCTTCCATGGCGTCGTGTAAGAGCGCGGCCATCAAGGCCGGCGCATCGAGCTTCCAGTTCGCACACTGGGCGGCCACCGCTATCGGGTGCGTGATGTAAGGGGCGCCGCTGCCGCGCAACTGGCCCAAATGGGCCTCGTCGGCAAAACGGTAGGCCTGGCGCACCTGCTCTACGTCCGAGGCCGACAAATAGTCTAGCTTGGCGCTTAAACCGGCAAAACTCGTCAGCACGGCATGCGGGTCTGCGATGACGGCTTTAAAAGGTGGTGGTGACTTGCCCATGGGCTAAATGTAGCGCGCCTGTCAAGTTGTGGGCGGCCTGGGGCTTTATCCAAGCACCATCGCGCAAAACGATTTTCGATCGCATCTCGAAGGCGTGCAGCTATTTTGCGCCTTGAGGCGGTAAGGGAGCCCTTGACATAATCTCTTGGGCTGCCCGCTGGCCAGAGAGTAGTGCGCCGTGCACGGTTGCAAAGTAGTGGCGCTCGGTCGCTTCGCCAGCGAAGTACAGGCGCCCCTCTAGGGGCCTGGCCAAGTCATTGCGCTGGTCTGGATGACTGCCCAGGGCGTTAAATGAATAGGAGCCACGTGCCCAGGGATCGGCACTCCATCGGGTGACGGTCCATGCCCGCGGCTGCGGCACCTGGGCGCCATACATGCTGCGCAAGGCTTGCAGCGCGCTGGCCACGGTGGCCTCGTTGCTTTGCTGTTCCATGGCTTGGGCGGCCTGGGCCGCCATGAAGCCTAAGAGTAGGGGTTTGCCGGTGGCACGTTTGAGGCTCACCCACTGCGTCCACAGACCATAGGCTGCTGGTATGTGTTCTTGCCAATCAAAGTCGGGGTCCCAAAATACCTTGTCAAACTGCAAATAGCATTTGTTAAACACCCCCATACCCAACTGGCTAATCGCCTGGCGCTTAGCCGGGGGCAAGGCGGGGCTAAAGCGCAGACCACCGGCCTTGAGCACCCCCAGAGGCACGGTGACCACCACATGATCGGCAGTGAAGAGTCCTTGTTGGGTTTGCACTTTGACGCTGCCACTGGACCAATCGATGCCGCTTACCGCATGCGCAAGCCGTACATTGAGCCCCCGCGCCAGGTGCTCAATCAGCGCGTCATACCCGTCAGGAAAGAGCGCATCGGGGCCGTCGAATTCTTTGGATGCGTCATACCAGTAGGTGGACAGTGCTGTGGCTGAGCCAGCCCACTCCTGCTCAATCGTGCTGTTGACTAAAAAGTCGGTAAAGCCTTGGTCCTCGGGGCCCATGTGGGCATAGCCCATGCCCTGGACGATAGTGCTGCGCAAAGCCTTGTCCTGGCTGGCTTTTTGGCCCCTGCTTAGCACCTCCAGCATGCGCTGGCTCAGCGCATCCAAGCGTGCCCGCTGTGCAGTCGAAACTACGTGGCCTGCGGTGTTGAAGGTGATGTTGTTGTCATAGCTGGTAGTGACCCAGGGCGCGCCAGCCAAGCGGGCTAGTTCCGTTACGGGGTTGCCCTCGGTGCCATGGATCCAGGATGCGCCCAGATCCAAGGCTAGGCCTGTGCTGCGGTCCGTCCAGATGCGACCGCCTTTACGGCTGCGGGCCTCTAGCACCGTCACCGACCAGCCCGCATCGCTCAAGGCGCGCGCAGCTGCAAGTCCGGCCATGCCTGCGCCGATCACTAGCACTTTGGAAGCAGCGCCGCCGCCGGCTGCGGCTTTGCCCTGCGCCAAGGCAGCGCCTCCTATACCGAAAGCCCCTGCCACGCCGCTGGCGGCCTGATGCAACCAGCGCCTGCGCGAGGCGCCGGACCGGCCATCTAGGCCATCAGGGAAATAGGCCTGCTCGCTTGGCCTTCGCACAGCAAGCCTTAACGCACACGGATGCTTATTTCACGCTGCCGGCGCTGATGTAGCCGGAGACGACCTTCCATTTGCCGTCCTGAATCTGGGATAAACGCGAGGCGTCGCTACCCAGGCGCTTGCTAGCGCTGAAGGTGGCTTTGGCGCCGCCGAACATATCAGGCTCGATCACCGTGCTGTCCATGGCTTTGATAAAGCTATCGGTAGTCAGGTTTTTGCCGGCCTTGGCAGCGGCTGCGGCGAAGCTATTGATGATGGTGTAGCCGTAGACCGAGAACACCGTGGGGTCCTCGTTAAACATGGTCTTGTATTTGTTGGCCCAAAAGCGGATGGGCTGGGAGGCCTCATCGAGGTAGGGGTTTTGCACCGTCATGGTGGCGTACAAACCGTCCATGGCTTTGCCGCCGATCTTGTGAATCAGGTCGGTATAAGACGCGCTCGTACCCACAAATACGGGACTAAAGCCGAGTTTGCGTGCGGTTCCGATGGCGCCAATGGTTTCACGGATGATGGTGCCTAGCACCACCATGTCGCAGCCGCTGGCTTGCAGCTTAGAAATTTGCGAGGAAAAGTCGGTAGCGCCCCGCTTGTAGCTGGTCTTTTCGGCGAATTCCATATTCATAGATTTAAGGCCCGCCTCACCGCCACGCAAGACTTCCAAACCAAAATCATCGTCTTGGTACATAGTGCAGACTTTTTTCGCGCCTTTTTCCTTAATCAAAGACGGCAGGGTGATGCGCATCTGGTCATAGTAGGTAGCGGCGAAAGAGTATTTCAGACGGTCCAGCGGCTCGTACATTTCGCGCGCCGCAGTGATTGGGAAAAAGTTGACCACATTTTTTTCGAACTGCACCGGCATGGCCGCCAGATTTTGCGCGGTACCGAGGTGGCCGGCCATGATGAAGATCTTGTCCTGGTTCACCAGTTTTTGCGCTGCCAGCACCGATTTTTTGGGGTCGTAACCATTGTCCTCTACCAGCAGTTTGAGCTTGCGGCCGTTGATGCCGCCTTGCTCATTGAGCTCGGCCACTGCCAACTGCATGCCAAAGCGCGCCTGCTTGCCAAAGCCAGCTAAGGGGCCGGACAAGTCCTGGATGGTACCGATCACGATTTCGTCTTTGCTGACGCCTTGTTGTTGCGCGTGGGCGCCCAATGCCAGCAATGCGCTAAGGCACAAGCCGGTTTTCAATATGTACTTAAATGCAGTCATAAAGCTCTCCTAGGGTTAATGGGATGAATAAAAGCGTCACACTGTGTGTGCCAGAAAAAAACGTTATTTGATTTCCATAAGCGGCCGCCATTTGCCGTCCTGAATTTGCGAGAGCTTCACAGCCTCACTGCCCAGGCGCTTGGTATTGGTGTAAGTTAAGGCCGGTGTGCCAAAAAAGTCCGCCGGAATAGACATGCTGTTCATGGCTTTGACAAAGCTGGCGCTGGTCAGATTGGGGCCGGCCTTTTGCGCTGCCTGGATAAAGATGTCAACCATGATGTAGCCGTAGGCGGAAAACACCGTAGGGTCTTCGCTGAACTTGGTTTTGTACTTATTGGCCCAAAAGCGGATGGGCTGCGATGCCTCGTCCAAGTAAGGGTTCTGCACGACGTTGGTGGCATAAATGCCGTCCATGGCTTTGCCGCCGAGTTTGTGAATCAGGTCGGTATAGGCTGCGATAGAGGCCAGAAAAATCGGATTAAACCCGTTTTTGCGCGACTCAGCCACGGTGCCAATAGTCTCTCGAATAATCGTGCCCAACACCACCAATTCGCAACCCGAGGATTTCATCTTGGCGACCTGGGTCGAAAAATCGGTAGCGCCGCGTTTGAAGGAGGTCTTCTCGGTGAGCTCCATGTTCGCGGTTTTCAAACCGGCTTCAGCCCCGCGCAGTACTTCCAGGCCGAATTCGTCGTCCTGGTAAATGATGCAGATCTTTTTGACGTTTTTATCAGCGGCCATTTTCGGCAGCACCATGCGAATCTGGTCATAGTAAGAACTGAGCAAGGCGTACTTCAATGCATTGGGCGCGTCATACATATCGCGCGACGCAGTCAAGGGCATGAAGTTGACGATTTGTTTTTCAAACTGGATCGGCATAGCGGCATTGTTTTGCGCAGTACCCAGGTGGCCGGCCATGATGAAAATTTTGTCCTGGTTTACCAATTTTTGCGCTGCCAACACCGCGCGCTTGGGGTCATAGCCAGAGTCCTCCACCAGCAGCTTGAGTTTGCGGCCATGGATGGCGCCTTGTTCATTGAGCTCATCAATACGCAGTTGCATGCCGTTGCGCGACTGTTTTCCGTAGCCGGCCAGGGGGCCAGACAAATCTTGAATGGTGCCGATCACGATTTCATTTTTACTCACACCCTGTTGTTCGGCGGCAAGCGCGGGCGCTGCAGTGAACCATAGGCCAAGCATAAGTGCCAGGCCGGTGAAGGGAAACAAAGTTTTTTGCATGCTGGTTCTCCTATCGATCGTTAATGCTTGATGCAACCGAACCCGACGGGCTCAGCCATACATGGCCTCAATATTAGCGTTGTATTTCTTTTCCACCAATTTGCGTTTGAGCTTCATGGTGGGGGTGAGTTCTTCGTCTTCCGCGCTGAGCTGGGTATCGAGCAGGAAGAATTTTTTGATTTGTTCGACGCGGGCGAATTTTTTGTTCACCCGGTCTATTTCGCCCTGGATCAGGGCCTGCACTTCGGCCGAGCGGGTCAGGCTGGCATAGTTGCTGAAAGGTACATCCTGGTCCTGGGCGTATTTTTCGACGTTTTCCTGGTCGATCATGACGATGACCGTCAGGTAAGGCCGTTTGTCACCGATGACCACTGCGTCGGTGATGTAGGGCGAGAACTTCAAGTCGTTCTCCAACTCGGAGGGTGTGATATTTTTGCCGCCAGCCGTGATGATGATGTCCTTCATGCGGTCGGTGATGCGGAAATAGCCCTCGGCATCGACCACGCCCACGTCGCCGGTATGCAACCAGCCGTCCGCGTCTATGGTCTCCGCGGTTTTCTCTGGCTGGTTCAAATAGCCGGCAAACACGTTTTTGCCGCGCACCAGAATTTCGCTGGTCTGCGGGTCCAGACGCACCTCGTTATAGCCAGCCGCCGGACCGATAGAGCCGGGACGAATACGCGTGGCCGGCACGCCAGTGGCCGCGCCGCAGGTTTCGGTCATACCCCAGACTTCCAGCATGGGCACGCCCAGGGACAAATACCAGCGCACCAGCTCAGGCGAGATAGGCGCAGCGCCGGTAACCAGATATTTGGCGCGGTGGATACCGATGAGTTTGCGCACATTGTTGAGCGCCAGCCATTGGGCCAGAACAAATTGCGCTTTCAGCCAGGCGCTGACCGCCTCACCAGCCATCACCTTATCGGCAATACGGCCACCCACGCCAATACCCCAGGCATAGACGGCCTGCTGCACAAAACCCGCTTCCTTGAGCGTAATCATCACGCCGGAGTAAAACTTTTCCCACACTCTTGGCACGGCGGTAAACACCGTGGGTGCAATTTCGCGCACGTTCTCGGGAATGGTTTCCGGGTTTTCCACGAAGTTGAGTTTGGAGCCGGTGTAGAGCGAGGAATACTCGCCGCCCATGCGCTCAGCGATATGGCACAGGGGTAAAAAGCACATGCGCTCGTCGTCCATGGTCTGGGCGACCAGCGTGTTGTAACCATGGACGGTAAACACCAGGCCTTGGTGCAAATGCATGGCACCCTTGGGCTTACCAGTGGTGCCCGAGGTATAGACCAAAATGGCCAGGTCTTGGGGCCGGCACTGGGCGGCGCGCTCGCGCACCGCTTGGGGGTACGCGGCCATGTGTTCGCGTCCGAGGGCACGCAAAGCATCCAGGCTGATGACGCCGGGGTCTTTCAGGGTGCGCAAACCCTCCATATCGAAAACCACAATTTTGCGCAGCAGCGGCAACTGGGCGCGGACCTCCAGGGCTTTGTCCAACTGCTCGTCGTCTTCGACAAACAAGATGGTGGTGCGCGAGTCCTCGCTCAGGTACTGCACTTGGCTGCTGGCGTCGGTGGGGTAAATACCGTTGGACACGCCGCAAGCCGAAAGCACCGCCAGATCAGCCCAAACCCATTCCACCACGGTGTTAGAAAGAATAGAGGCACACTCGCCTTTGGCAAAACCTAGGCTCAGCAGGCCGGCGCTTATTTCTTCCACTGCGGTGGCGGTTTGGTTCCAGGTCCAGCTACGCCACAGACCCAGGTGTTTCTGGCGCAGCCAGACAGCAGGGCCGCGCTGGGCGACAGCGTTCCAGAACAAGGCGGTCATGGTGTCGCCTTCGAGCACCACCCGGTTTTCCGGCTGGATATGACCTAAGTCCCATAAGCGGCTCATAGACAGCCTCCGGCGCACAGCTGCACTACCCGCAGGCAGCAAAACGGTGTTGAAACAGCGCTAGGCATCATCATCTCCAAGTCTTTTTCTTTTTCCAGCGCCGCTCATCACGCACGCCTTCTTCCTTGAGCCCTAAGTAGAACTCCTTGATATCTTCTTTTTCGCGCAGGCGGGCGCAGGTGTCTTCCATCACGATACGGCCGTTTTCCAGCACATAGCCGTAATCCGAAGCATTGAGCGCCATATTGGCGTTTTGCTCCACCAACAAAATCGTGGTGCCGCGCTCGCGGTTGATGCGCACCACGATTTCAAAAATCTCTTTGGTCAACTTAGGCGACAGGCCCAGGCTGGGTTCATCTAACAGAATGAGAACGGGATTGGCCATCAGGGCGCGCGAAATAGCCAGCATCTGCTGCTGCCCGCCCGAGAGAAGGCCAGCGTCCTGCAAACGACGCTCTTTCAGAATCGGGAAGTAGGTGTACACCGTCTCCATGTCGCTGGCAACCTGGTCGCTATCGCTACGGGTGTAGGCGCCCATCAGCAGGTTGTCGTGCACGCTGAGCAGCGGGAACACCTCACGACCTTCGGGCACATGGCTCAGGCCTTGCTGCACGATATGCGATGGGTCTTGGGCGGTAATGTCCTGGCCCTTGAATTCAATTGAGCCCTTGCGCGGATCGATGATGCCCGAAATGGTTTTGAGAATCGTGGTTTTGCCCGCGCCATTGGAGCCCAGCACCGCGCCGATTTCGCCGCGCCGCACTTGCAGGCTGATGCCGCGAATGGCTTTGATCGGGCCGTAAGCGCTCTCGACGTTGAGCAACTTGAGCACCGGCAAATCACTGACTGGGGGTGCAATACTGCTCATGCGCTTACTCCTGCAGCCGATTCACGCCGCAAGGACGACACATCGTCCAAGGAGCCCAGGTAGGCCTCGATGACACCGGCATCGCTTTGCACTTCACGCGGCGTACCCATGGCCAGCACCTCGCCCTGGTTCATGGCCAGCACCCGGTCGGAGACCTTGGATACCAGGCGCATATCGTGCTCCACCATGAGCACGGTAATGCCCAATTCATGCTGGATATCCTGAATCCAGAAGGCCATGTCGTCGGTCTCCTCCACATTCAAGCCGGAGGAGGGCTCATCGAGCAACAAAAGGGAGGGCTCAGTGCACAGCGCCCGGGCCACCTCCACCACTTTGCGCACGCCATAAGGCAGGCCGGCGACAAACGTATCGCGGTAATGTTGCAGGTTGAGAAAGTCGATCACCTCTTCGACTTTTTCGCGCGAACGCAGCTCTTCCTCGCGGGTGGCGGCCGTAAAAAACATATCTTGCAAGAAACTGGTTTTACGGTGGGTGTGCCGCCCGATGAGCAAGTTGTGCAGCACCGAAGCATGCTCAAACAGCTCAATGTTTTGAAACGTCCGGGCGATGCCCAGCGCAGCTACATCCTGCGGGGCTTGCTCGGTGAGCTTGACCACACCCTTGGGCCCCACAAAATCAATGCTGCCCTCGGTGGGCGTGTAGATGCGGCTGATCAGGTTAAACACCGTGGTTTTGCCTGCGCCATTGGGGCCAATGAGGGTGAAGACCTCGCCTTTTTTGACATCAAAGCTGACCTTGTTGACCGCCAGCAGGCCGCCAAAACGTACGCTCAAGTCATGGGCCGATAAAAGAAAGTCCGTCATTTCAGGCGATCCGATTTCTGGAAAGATTTCTGCCGCTTGAACATGCCTTTGCGGTAGAACGGGAACATTTCAAAATAAGTGCGCACCTTGAGCCAGCGTCCATACAAACCCATGGGTTCAAACAGCACAAAGCCAATCAGCACCGCGCCGTAGACCACGCCCTGCAAGCCCGGTGCTTGACCGACCACAGCAGGCAACAAGTCTTTGAAAATAGCAATCAGCTGGGGCATGGTGATCAGGAAAATTGCACCCAAAAACGCGCCATGCACCGAGCCCAGACCGCCGATCACAATCATCAGGAGCAAGTCGATGGATTGCAGAATATTAAACTGGTCCGGTGAAATAAAGTGCAATTTGTGCGCATACAAAGCCCCGGCCACACCGGCCAGCGCGGCCGAAATCGCAAAGGACATGGTTTTGTACTGCGCCAGATGAATGCCCATGCTTTGTGCGGAAATTTCAGAATCGCGAATAGCCACAAACGCCCTACCCGTGGGCGAACGCAGCAAATTGAGAATACACAAGGTAGAGAGAATGGTCAGCAGCAGGCACAGAAAATAAAACTGAATTTCGGTCTCCAACACCCAGCCAAAGACATTGGGCTTTTTGAGGTGAATACCGGCATTGCCCCCGGTCACCGACTCCCAGCGCGCGAGCACCTCTTCCACAATAAAGCCAAAGGCGAGCGTGGCCATGCCCAGGTAAATGCCTTTCACGCGCAGCGCCGGCAGCCCCACCACCAGCCCCACCGCCGCAGACAAACCGGCAGCGCAGGCCAGGGCTATCGGGAAGGGTACGCCCATATTCGTCAGCACCGCCTGCGTGTAGGCACCCACACCCAAAAAGGCAGCGTGTCCCAGGGAAAACAAGCCGGTAAATCCGGCCAAGAGCATGATGCCCAGGGCCGCGATGCTGTAAATCAACACAAAGGTGAGTTGCGCCAGCCAGTACTCAGTAAATAGCCAAGGCGCGCCCAGCAGGAGTAATACCAAAGCGCTGTACCAGAAGGTGTGGCCTTGGTGCTTAGCTAGGCCAATGTCCTGGGCGTATTCGGTTTTGAAAATAAAACGCATGTTCAGACCTTTTTGCGTAGTTTTTCGCCGAACAAGCCATTGGGCCGCACCATCAGCATGACCAACACCACGATATAAGCTGCCGTGTCCTTGAAGCCGTCAGGCAGGTAAAAGCCCGAAAAGGCCTCCACCAAGCCGATCACCAAGCCACCCACAATCGCCCCAGGCAGGCTGCCAAAGCCACCGACCACCGCCGCTGGAAAAGCTTTCAAGCCGATAAAGCCCATATTGGCATGCACAAAGGTAATAGGCGCCAGCAAAAGCCCCGCGATACTGGCCACTGCCGCTGCCAGCGCCCAGGCAATACTATTGAGGCGCTTAACAGGAATGCCCATGTAATAGGCCGCCAACTGGTTTTGCGAGGTGGCCTGCATGGCAATGCCCAGCTTGCTGTAGCGAAACAAGGCAAACAACAAAATACACAAAACGCCCGTGGCGGCAATCACGACCATGTGCTCCACGTTCAAAATCAGGCCGCCCACTTTCCAAATTTCATCTTTGTAGGGCACGGGCAAGGCCTGCGTGTCGGTGCCGATATTTGGAATCATGGTGATGAGGCCCCGCGCCACATAGCCTACGCCAATGGTAAGCATCACAATAGAGAAGGCCGGCTGTCCCAAAATAGGGCGTATTACCGCCATTTCGATCAGTGCGCCCACCAAGGCCATGGCCACAATAGCCGAGATGATGGCCAGCCAATAAGGCATGCCCAGCATCGTCATCGCCACCAGGCCACCAAAAGCACCCAGCATCATCAGCTCGCCTTGGGCAAAACTAACGGTCTCGGTCGCCTTGTAAATCAGGACAAACCCGAGCGCGATCAGTCCGTAAATGCAGCCCTGGGCTACACCACTGATCAACAATTGAAAAAACTGCACCATGCCTCCTACATTGAACCACCCAGGGTTATAGCCTTGTTTTGAAACTTCCTTGATAGGGTTGCTACCAATTTCAATTGAAAAATTGACACCAACAAGGGTCAAACGCCTCTGACAGACGCTCAGACCTTGGGGATTTCCCTCGGTTTTCCAGCGTCGTCGATAGCCACATAGGTGACAAGGGCTTCGGTAACTTTGATGTAACTGCCCTGATTACGAAAACGCTCGGCGAACACTTCCACCTTGACCGTAATGGAGGTGCGGCCTATGCGCACCACTTTGGAAAAGAAAGACAAGATGTCGCCCACGCGCACCGGCTGCTTAAAGATGAACTCGTTGACCGCCACCGTCGCCATGCGGCCCTGGGTATAGCGCGCGGGCAGCACCGAGCCGGCCAAATCCACCTGGGCCATGACCCAGCCGCCAAAAATATCGCCGTTGGCATTGCAGTCGCCCGGCATGGGAATCACTTTGAGCACCAGTTCCTGGTCGGTGGGCAAGGCGGTGTTTGGGGCGGTGGCATGGGACATGGGCACAATCTCGGGTTAACGCTTCGAATTGTCACCCATGCGCTCTTTCGGCCCCGCTTCCAGCTCCCAGACCCCGCCCGCCACCCTGGGAGCCGCCGAGGCGCAGGCCGGTGACTGGGGCACTTTGCAGCGCCTTTTCCCTTATTTGTGGCTCTACAAATGGCGGGTTATGGTGGCGCTGACGCTGATGGTGGGCGCTAAAGTGGCCAATGTGGGCGTGCCCCTGCTGCTTAAAAACCTGGTGGACAGCCTGACGCTGCAGCCCGGCCAGCTCACTGCGGTGCTGGTAGTGCCGGTGGCGCTTTTGATCGCCTACGCGGCGCTGCGCCTGTCCACCACTTTGTTTGCCGAATTGCGTGATCTGGTCTTTGCCAAAGCCACCGAAGGCGCCGCGCGCAGCATCTCGCTGGAGGTGTTCCGGCATTTGCACTCCCTGAGCTTGCGCTTTCACTTGGAGCGTCAGACCGGCGGCATGACGCGCGATATCGAGCGCGGCACCCGGGCAGTGCATTCCCTGGTGTCGTATTCGCTGTACAGCATCGTTCCCACGCTGATCGAAGTGGGCTTGGTGCTGACGCTGCTGGCGGTCAAGTTTGATGTCTGGTTTGCCGGTATCACCATCATCGCTTTGGTGCTCTACATCGTCTTTACCATCAGCATGACTGAGTGGCGTACCGAGTTTCGCAAGCGCATGAATGAGCTGGACTCCAAGGCCCACAGCCGCGCCATCGACTCGCTGCTGAACTTTGAGACCGTCAAATACTTCAATAACGAAGAATTCGAAGCCCGGCGCTATGACGAGAACCTGGAGCGCTACCGCCGCGCCGCCTTGCAAAGCCAGCGTAGCTTAAGCATGCTCAACGCGGGTCAGCAACTCATTATTGCCAGCGGCCTAGTGGCCATGCTCTGGCGCGCCACCCAGGGCGTGGTCGATGGCCGTATGACGCTGGGCGATCTGGTCATGGTCAATGCCTTCATGATCCAGATATACATACCGCTTAACTTTTTGGGTGCGATTTACCGCGAACTGAAACAAAACCTGACAGACCTGGAAAAAATGTTCACCCTGCTCGAACGCGAGCAGGAAATTGCCGATGCGCCCGACGCTCACGATGTGCACTTGCATGCGCAAGACGCCAGCGGCCATCAGCAGGCCAGCATCCGCTTTGCGCATGTATTTTTTTCCTACGACCCCGCGCGACCCTTGCTGCACGACATCAGCTTTGACATACCGGCAGGCAAAACCGTGGCGGTGGTTGGGCCTTCGGGCTCGGGTAAAAGCACCTTGGCGCGCTTGCTCTACCGTTTTTACGATGTGCAGCAAGGCGGTATTTACATCGCCGAGCAAAACATCCAAGGCCTGACGCAAACCAGTTTGCGCGCTGCCATCGGCATCGTGCCGCAAGACACCGTGCTGTTCAACGACACCGTGGAATACAACATCGCCTATGGCCGCCCGGGCAGCACACTGGCGCAAGTGCAGGAAGCTGCACGCGCGGCGCACATCGACGACTTTATTAGCAGCACCCCGGCCGGCTATGCCACTATGGTGGGCGAGCGCGGCCTCAAACTGTCGGGCGGCGAAAAACAGCGTGTGGCCATTGCGCGCACGCTGCTTAAAAATCCGCCCGTTTTGGTGTTTGACGAAGCCACCAGTGCGCTGGATTCGGCCAATGAACGGGCTATCCAAGCCGAGCTGCAACGCATTGCACAAAGCAAGACCACGCTGGTGATTGCGCACCGTTTGTCCACCGTGGTCGATGCCCATGAAATCCTGGTGATGGACAAGGGCCGCATTGTCGAGCGCGGCACCCACCAGGCCTTGTTGGAGCAGCAAGGCCGCTACGCCGCGATGTGGGCGCTGCAACAAAGCAGTGCTTGAGCACGGCACAAAAAGGGGCACACGGCAATGGACACCAAATGGTTGGAAGACTTTGTATCGCTGGCCGAGACGCGCAGTTTCAGCCGCTCAGCGCAATTGCGCCATGTGACGCAATCCGCGTTTTCGCGCCGTATCCAGTCGCTTGAAGCCTGGGCTGGTGTCGAACTGGTGGACCGCAGCGCCTATCCCACTCGGCTCACCCCCGCTGGCGCTAGCTTCTATGTCCAGGCGCAGGACATACTGCTCAGCCTGCAAAACAGCCGGACCCAGCCCATCAGCCCCGAGGCAGCCGAATAGGGCCCAGCCCAGACCAACCCTGATTTGGGACAATAAGACACTTATGCCCGCCCACTCCGACCCCCAGACCTTTAGCATCACCCGCCCCGATGACTGGCATTTGCATGTGCGTGACGGCACCGCCTTGCACACCGTGGTGCCACACACCGCTGCCCAGTTCGCCCGCGCGCTGATCATGCCCAACCTCAAACCGCCGGTGACCAGCACCGCGCAGGCAATCGCCTACCGCGAGCGCATCCGCGCGGCGGCAGCGGCCGCTGGCCACCGTGCTTTTGAGCCTTTGATGACGCTGTACCTGACCGACCACTTGCCGCCCGATGAAATCCTGCGTGCTAAGGAAGCAGGCATTGTCGGCGTCAAACTCTACCCGGCTGGCGCCACTACCCATAGCGATGCCGGCGTCACCGAACTGCGTAAAACCTACGCCACGCTAGAGGCCATGCAGCGCACGGGCATGCCGCTGCTGGTGCACGGCGAAGTGACTTCGCCAGATATTGATTTGTTTGACCGCGAGGCGGTATTCATTGACACCCAGTTGATACCCCTTCGGCGCGATTTCCCCGCGCTCAAAGTGGTGTTTGAACACATCACCACGCGCGAGGCCGCGCAGTATGTGCAAAGCGCGCATGGCGCGATGGCCGCCAGCATCACCGCCCACCACCTGCTGTACAACCGCAACGCTATTTTTACCGGTGGCATACGCCCGCATTACTACTGCCTACCGGTGCTCAAACGCGAAACCCACCGCCAAGCCTTGGTGGACGCGGCCACCGGCGGTTCGCCCCGTTTTTTTCTAGGTACCGACAGCGCGCCGCACGCCACCCAGCTGAAAGAACACGCCAGCGGCTGCGCCGGGTGCTATACCGCGCATGCGGCCATCGAGCTCTATGCCAGCGCCTTTGAGGCCGCGCAAGCGCTGGACAAGTTAGAAGCTTTCGCCAGCTTTCATGGCGCGGATTTTTACGATCTGCCGCGCAATACCGGACAGATCACGCTGCGCCGGGAAAGCTGGACGCCGCCGCAAAGCTACCCCTTTGCCGATACCACTTTAAAACCGCTGGCCGGTGGTGAAGTGCTGCACTGGCGCATGGCCTAGCCATTTTTGATGCACCGATCGCCTGCCCTGTTGCTGGTGCTGCCATGGCCCATGGCCTAGAAGAGATTGACTGGAACGCGCCTTGGCTGCAGGCCTGGCGCGCACGCGGCCAGCCCCTGGCCCAAGCCGTACTGGCGGGTCAAAGCTGCGCACAAGCCCTCAACACACTGGCGGACAGCCTGCCCAATTGCCCGGTGCGCTTTGTGCCGCAGTCCGATCTGCCGCCGGGCCAGGCCTATGAAGCTTTTGTTTTCGACACCCAGCAGGTACCCACACGCGATGGTTTGCATGATTTTTTCAACGGTCTGTGTTGGCTGCATTTTCCGCACACCAAACAGCGCTTAAACCAGTTGCAGGCCGCGCAAATTGCGCGCAGCGGTATCGCTCCGGTGCGCGGCCCGGCGCGGGATGCGCTTACCGTGTTTGACGAAAACGCCGCCCTGCTGCACGCACCCGATGCCTTGTGGGACGCCTTGGTACGCAAAGACTGGCGGGCCTTGTTCGGCCCGCTGCGGCCACTCTGGCAAGCGGCGCGCTTGCAATTGTTCGGGCATGCCCTATTGGAAAAGCTGGTGCACCCGCGCACTGCGATTACCGCGCATGTCTATCGCGTGCAAGCCGTCAACGGTGCGCGGGGCAATTGGGACCCGTGGCTGGGCACCCATTTGCAAGCCGATGCCCTGGCTGACAAACCTTTTGCCCATTTGCCGGTATTGGGCGTGCCCGGCTGGTGGCCGGGCAATGCAGTACCCGGCTTTTACGACGATGTTTCAGTGTTCCGCCCGCCGCGCCATGCGCCTGTCTAATGCCGCCAAAGCCCGCAATTTGCCTGGGCGCTTGGGCGTGGTGACTTGTAATTTCACAGCCCGGCCCTACTATGGAGGTCTGTGTTGCAGCGCCAGGCACAAACCGGTGTTGGTGCGGCGCGCACACTTTCTCTGGAGTTGATATGAAACGCATTTTTTTACTCGTACTTACCAATGTGCTGATTGTGGTGGTACTGGGTATCGCGGCCAGCCTTTTGGGCGTGAACCGCTATCTCACCAGCAATGGCCTAAATCTAGGTCTGCTCATGGGCTATGCACTGCTCATCGGTTTTGGTGGCGCCTTTATTTCGCTGCTCATCAGCAAACCCATGGCCAAGTGGAGCTCGGGCGTGCAGGTGATTGCGCAGCCGCAAAACGCCGATGAGGTCTGGATTGTGGAAACCGTGCGCAAATTTTCCGAAAAGGCCGGCATCGGCATGCCCGAGGTCGGCATTTTTGAAGGCGAGCCCAATGCTTTTGCCACCGGCGCCTTCAAGGATTCGGCACTGGTGGCCGTGTCTACTGGCTTGCTGGCCGGTATGACGCGCGAGGAAGTGGAAGCGGTGATCGGCCATGAAGTGGCGCACATCGCCAATGGCGATATGGTGACCATGACGCTGATCCAAGGCGTGATGAACACTTTTGTGGTTTTCCTCAGCCGCGTTATCGCCTACGCGGTGGACAGCTTTTTGCGCAAAAACGATGAGCAAAGCAGCGGCCCCGGCATGGCTTACATGATCACCACCATCTTGCTCGATATCGTGTTGGGCTTTGCCGCAGCCATGGTCGTGGCCTGGTTCAGCCGCCAGCGCGAATTCCGTGCCGACGCCGGCGCTGCGCAATTGATGGGGCGCAAGCAACCCATGGTCAATGCGCTGGCCCGCCTGGGCGGCATGACGCCAGGCGAACTGCCCAAGAGCATGGCCGCCTTTGGCATTGCCGGTGGTATCGGGCAGTTGTTTAGCACGCATCCGCCGATTGAAGAGCGTATCGCAGCATTGCAAAAGGCCTAAGCGCGGCGCGCACAGCAAGGCGGCAGGCGTTGCGTCCGCCGCCGCATGCAGGCACCATGCACTGTGCTTTTAGCGGCTTTTTTTGTTCTGGCCGAAACCTTGCGGGCTTTATTCAAACGCGCTGCAATTTGAGCAGGTCCAAGGCCAAGGCCTCGGCCACGCGAATGCCATCGACACCCGCCGACAAAATGCCACCGGCATAACTGGCTCCTTCGCCCGCCGGGTACAGGCCGCGCACATTGCTGCTTTGCAAGTCCTCGCCACGCGGCATTTTCAAGGGGCTGGACGTGCGCGTTTCCACGCCGGTGAGCAAGGCGTCTTCCATATCAAAGCCTTTGATCTTGCGCCCAAATACCGGTAGCGCCTCGCGGATGGCGTCAATCGCATAGTCGGGCAGGCTCGGCGCCAGGTCCACCGGTGTAACACCGGGGCGGTACGAGGGCATTACCGTGCCCCAGCCGCTGGACGCCCTGCCCGCCACAAAGTCACCCACCCGCTGGCCCGGAGCCTGGTAATTGGAGCCTCCCAGCAGATAGGCCGCCGACTCCAAACTGCGCTGCAGCACCATGCCCGCCAAGGGATGCACATGGGCATGCGCAGCCTCTGCATGGGCGCTAGCAAGGATAGGTTGGGATGCGGGTTTGGCATCGCGCATTCCCTGCGCTTGCGCAGCATAGCGCGCGCCATCGACTTCGCCAAAAGCGGCGATAAAGCTGGCTGCGTCCTGCGGATAGTCGGCGGGTTCGATGCCGACCACGATGCCAGCATTGGCGTTGCGTTCATTGCGCGAATACTGGCTCATGCCATTGGTCACTACGCGGCCTGCTTCACTGGTGGCGGCGACTACGGTGCCGCCAGGACACATACAAAAGCTGTACACGCTGCGCCCGTTGCTGGCATGGTGCACCAATTTGTAATCGGCAGCGCCCAGCAAAGGGTGGCCGGCATGGCGGCCCCAGCGCGCACGGTCTATCACGCCTTGCGGATGCTCAATACGAAAGCCAACCGAAAATGCCTTGGCCTGCATCGCCACGCCACGGTCGTACAACATGGCAAAAGTGTCGCGCGCGCTATGGCCCAAGGCCATCACCACATGGCTGGCTGCGATGTCATACACCCGCCCCGAGGCTAGATCACAAACTTGCAAGGAATCCAATCGGTGCATACCGTGCGGAGCCTCTGGCACGCTTTCCAATCGCACATCCACGACCTGCTGCCCGAAGCGCACCTCACCGCCCAGCGATTCGATACGCGCGCGCAGGTTTTCCACCACTTTGACCAGTTTGAAGGTGCCGATATGCGGATGCGCTTCGTACAAGATTTCAGGGGGTGCACCGGCCAGCACCAACTCGCGCATCACTTTGCGGCCCAAGTAACGCGGGTCGCGGATCTGACTCCACAACTTACCATCTGAAAACGTGCCGGCGCCGCCTTCGCCAAACTGCACATTGCTCTGCACATGCAAGGTGTTTTTACGCCATAAGTCCCAGGTGTCTTTGGTGCGCTGGCGCACCATCGGGCCACGCTCCAGCACCAAAGGCTGAAAGCCCATTTGCGCCAGTAGCAAGGCGGCAAACATGCCGCAGGGCCCGAAGCCCACCACCACTGGGCGGTTTTGCAAATGGGCAGGCGCCGTGGCCGGGACTTGGTAAGCCATATCCGGTGTGGCCGCGATATGCGCATGGTTTGCATGCTGCGCCATTAAGCGCGCTTCACTCGCCGGGGCTACTTGCACATCCACAATAAAGACGGCCAGGATGTCGGCTTTGCGGGCATCGAAGCTGCGTTTGAAGACCTGTAAATCCAAAATCTCAGGGGGCGCAACTCCCAAGGTCTGCGCCGCCGCCTGGCGCAGCGCCTTAAAGGGATGGGCCGCAGGCATGCGGTCTTGCGCGCTTTCGCTGGGCGAGTCGGCAGCGCGAGGCGCATGCACCGGCAATGCGGCCAACGGGAGTTTGATTTCAGTGATGCGGATCATGGGGCTCGGAGTTATCAAGCAGATGCCGATGATACGGGCAGCCCCCACGCCGATACTTGTCATGGAGCAACAGGCAAAAAAAAGCCCACCGGGAAGGTGGGCTAAAAAGCAGGTGAGGGAACCCGCCTTGGGATGGGTTTGATTCTAGGAATCTATTCTTTATTTGGCAATTATTGTTTTGTTATTTTTTGCAATGTTTTGTTGGCGAAGTAGATGGTTTGGAGCGCCATGGCCTTCACAAGGCGTTCAAGGGAATCTTGACATAGGCCACGCCGTTGTCCTCGGCCGGTGGGAACTGACCGGCGCGGATATTGATTTGCACGGCGGGCAGGATGAGTACCGGCATGTCTAATGTTGCATCGCGCGTAGTGCGCATCTGTACGAACTGGTCTTCGCTAATGCCTTCATGGGTATGGATGTTTTTTTCGCATTGCTCGGCCACCGTGGTTTCAAACGCAACTTCCCTTCCCGCTGGCGGATAGTCGTGGCACATGAACAGACGGGTTTGCGGCGGAAGGCTCAGAATTTTTTGTATCGAGGCGTACAACTGCCGTGCGTTGCCGCCAGGGAAATCGCAGCGCGCACTGCCCACGTCGGGCATAAACATGGTGTCGCCGACGAACACCGCATCGCCAAAACGGTAGGCCACACAAGCCGGTGTGTGGCCAGGCACCAGCAGAGTGTGGCCGTGCATATCGCCTAGCGCAATCGCTTCGCCATCGGCAAACAAATGGTCGAACTGCGAACCATCGCAGGCAAAAGCCGGCTCTAGGTTGAAGATGCCTTTGAAAACCTTTTGCACGGCGGTGATGTGCTCGCCGATGGCCGTCTTGCCGCCCAACTGGGCTTTCAGGTAGGGCGCGGCGCTGAGGTGGTCCGCATGCGCATGGGTTTCCAGAATCCAGGTGGTCTGCAAATTGTTTTCGCGTACATAGGCAATCACTTTGTCCGCCGAGTGGTGTCCGGTGCGGCCGGACTTGGGGTCGTAGTCCAGCACCGAATCGATGATGGCGCAGGGCGTGCCCGGCCCCTGGTGCACCACATAGGTCACCGTCCACGTGGCGGTGTCAAAAATTCCGTGCACCTGGGGCGTGAGCGAATCAGAAGGCATGGCGGTTAGCTCCTCAATTAATGTCCAGATAGTATATTTACTTATATATTAAAAATAAATATACTATGGAAAAATTAATTGTGGAGTACGCCGATGGATGAAGTTTCTTGGGAATTGCAGGATATGCAGCAGGCCGCTGGACAGGCCTGCCGCCTGCTCAAAGTCCTGTCCAACCCGGACCGTTTGATGATTTTGTGCCAGCTTTCCCAGGGCGAAATGCGGGTGGGCGAATTGGAGGCGGCGCTGGGCATTGGGCAGCCGACCTTGTCGCAGCAGTTAACGGTATTGCGCGACGAAGAACTGGTCAGCACCCGGCGCGAAGGTAAAAACATCTACTACCAGTTCAGCAGCCCGCAGGCTCTGGCGCTCATTGAGGTGCTGTACGCCCAATTTTGTGCAACTGGCAAGGGGGCGCTATGACTATTGACTGGGCACATTTCACCCCCTGGGCCTCGCTAGGCGGCGGGGTTTTGCTGGGCATTGCGTCGGCCATGATGGTGCTGCTGAGCGGGCGAATTCTGGGAATCAGCGGCATTTTGGGCGGCCTGCTGGCTCCGCGCACAGGCGATATGGGCTGGCGCTTGGCCTTCCTACTGGGCATGGGCGCCGCGCCGATGGTGTTTGTCGCCTTGATGCCACCCGAACTCCTGCCCCCAGTGCGCATCGATGCCAGCGAGCCGGTCATCGCCCTGGCTGGGGTGCTGGTCGGCCTGGGTACGCGCTACGGCTCGGGCTGCACCAGCGGCCATGGTGTGTGCGGGCTTTCGCGTCTGTCGCCCCGCTCCCTGGTCGCCACCCTGGGCTTTATGGCCGCAGGCTTTGCCACCGTGTACCTGCTGCGCCACGCTTTTTGAAAGACATTTCTATGCAACACCGTGTTACTGAATTTTTTGTTGGGCTGCTCTTTGGCCTGGGCCTGATGCTTTCGGGCATGACCGACCCGGGCAAAGTGCTGGGCTTTTTAGACTTGGCCGGCCTGTGGGACCCCTCTTTGGCGCTAGTCATGGGCGGCGCCATAGCCGTAGGGGTGTTTGCTTTTGCACTGGTCAAAAAACGCAGTCTGAGCTTTTTCGGGGCCGCCTTGCGCCTGCCAACGCAAGAGCGAATCACCAAGCGCTTGGTACTTGGCTCCCTCTTGTTTGGTGCCGGCTGGGGCCTGGCCGGTTTTTGCCCCGGCCCGGCTTTGGTGTCCATGGCCGCAGGACAAAGCAAAGCCGCTTTGTTTGTCGTCTTTATGCTCATCGGCATGGGCGTCTTCGAAGTCGCCGAGCGGCGCGCGCAAGCGGCGGTGCTGGGTTAAGTGGCAATACGCTGGCAAGCTTTTTTGCCCTCCCTCCCCGCCCTGCAATGGGGGCGCCGCTACGACCGCAGCACTTTGTCGCGCGACCTGCTGGCCGCGTCCATCGTCACCGTAATGCTGATTCCGCAAAGCCTGGCCTATGCCTTGCTGGCCGGGCTGCCGCCGCAAGCGGGCTTGTATGCCAGCGTGGCACCGCTGCTCTTGTATGCGCTTTTGGGCAGTAGCCGCGTGCTGGCGGTAGGGCCGGTGGCGGTGGTCTCGCTGATGACGGCAGCGGCCATAGGCACGCATGCCGCGCCGGGCTCCGAACACTACTGGGCCGTGGCCATCACCCTGGCGTTTATGTCTGGCGCCATGCTGCTGCTGATGGGCGTGTTGCGTCTGGGCTTTTTGGCTAATTTTCTAAGCCACCCGGTGATCGCCGGTTTTATTTCCGCCTCCGGCTTATTGATCGCCGCCAGCCAGCTCAAAACCTTATTTGGGGTGAACGCGCATGGTGAAAACTTTGCGGCACTGGTGCTTGATTTGCTACGCCAATTGCCGGCCCTGCATGGCCTAAGCCTGGCCGTGGGCGGGACGGCCCTGGTATTTTTGCTCTGGGTGCGAAAGGGCTTAAAGCCGCTGCTGGTGCGCATAGGTATGCCAGCGCGCGGCGCCGATATGCTGGCCAAAGCCGGGCCCGTGGCCGCCATCGCGCTCAGTACCGCGCTGGCCTGGGTTTTCCAGTGGCAGGACCAGGGGCTCAAGATCGTGGGAGATGTGCCCGACGGCCTGCCGCCCTTGACGCTGCCTTTGTGGGACGCAAGCTTGTGGAAGTCCTTGGCCATGCCGGCCTTGCTGATCAGCGTGGTGGGCTTTGTGGAATCGGTGTCGGTGGGCCAAACCCTGGCCGCCAAGCGCCGCCAACGCATTGAGCCGGACCAGGAGCTGCTGGCGCTGGGCGCGAGCAATATCGCCGCCAGCCTGAGCGGCGGGTTTCCGGTGACCGGCGGCTTTGCGCGCTCGGTGGTCAATTTCGATGCGGGTGCGCAAACACCGGCCGCCGGGATATTCACCGCACTGGGCATTACGCTGGCGACTGTGTTTTTGACACCTGCGCTGTACTACCTGCCGCAAGCCACTTTGGCCGCGACGATTGTGGTGGCGGTGTTGTCGCTGGTGGATGTGGGCATATTGCGCCGCACCTGGGTATATTCCAAAGCCGACTTTGCTGCCGCGCTGGCGACGCTGCTGGTGACGCTAGGCCTGGGCGTGGAAACCGGGCTGGTGACCGGGGTAGCCCTGTCTTTGGCCTTGTACCTCCTGCGCACCAGCCGACCGCATATTGCCGAAGTGGGCCAGGTGCAAGGCACCGAGCACTTTCGCAATGTGCGCCGTCACAAAGTGATTACGCATGCCCGGGTGATGGGTTTGCGCGTGGATGAAAACCTGTATTTTGCCAACTGCCGCGCGCTGGAAGACCGCATCAACAGCGAAGTGGCGCAGCATCCGGCGCTGGCGCATCTGGTCTTGCAATGCAGCGCCATCAACCACATCGACGCCAGCGCGCTCGAAAGCCTGGAAACCATCGCCGCGCGCCTGCAGGAAGCGGGCATCGGATTGCACCTGAGCGAAGTCAAAGGCCCGGTGATGGACCGCCTGCGCGGCACGCATTTTTTGCAGTCGCTGCCGGGCAAGGTGTATCTGAGCCAGTTTCAGGCAATGGAAGATTTGCTGCAAGCCGACGGCTGAGCCCGCGTCCCCACAGGCCGGGGCCGGGCGCCTCATAACGCAGGCTAAAAAATCGTCGCCTTGCCCCAGCCTTTGGGAATGCTGCGAAGTAGCGGCTTGGCTGGTCTAGTTCGGGCAAGCCTGCATGCCAGAACTGCCCCAGGGCGTGCGCTGTGCTGCCTCGTCAAAGGGGAACAGAGCGGCGGTCTGGGAACGGGTGTAGGTGATACACCGGTCGCCGCGTCGAAAACGTACATGCTCAGAGTCCAGGCGTTCCTCCACCCAAGGGCCGTTGCCGTAGGCAGCCAATGTATTGGCGATGTGCTGCTCAACAGTCAGTGGCAGGCGGGGCGGCGGCAACAGGGGCGCTGACGCTGCAGGCAATGCCCGCATGGCCTCGCGCGACAAACTCAGATTCAACGGTTTGGAAGCCGCTGGTGCGACAGCTGCAAGGGGTGCTGCAGTCGCCGCGCTGGACGGCTGCGGACTAGGAGATGCCAGGCCAGTTTGCGGATTCGGCCTTATCGCCGCAGGAACGGGCTCGGCGGCAAGCGGTGGCGCAGAGGCTTGAGATAAAGGAGCCAAGGTAGGCGCCGAGCTAGGCGGGCGCTTACTTTCGGGTTGGGGCGATGTCTTGCGCTGGGCTTGCAAAGGCGGTAGCAGCACCAGCACGGTCGGCGCCAAACGGGGCGAGCTCGCCTGCTGCCTAGGGACAGGCATACGCAAGCCTTGCAAAACCAATAGAAGTCCTAAGTGCAACAAAAGCACCAGCGCCACACTCAGTAACCGAAAGCGTCCGAAGGTTTTCAAGTGCGCACCATGCCCTCACTACCGCAAAAACATGCTGGCAGGCCCAAGGCAGCTGCGCATCTGGCACACCTAGAACTTTGCTCACGCTGTCTTTTCACCATTTTGAAAAAGTACTTGCTAATTCGACAACTTTAACGCAAGGCCGTACTTCGGCGGCGTTCTAAGGTACCCGCAAATCGCCACCCAGCTTGCGCCGGGCGATGCCAACGACAATGCCCGTTATGAAAACACTGCGACTACGCGAAGGCAAAGAGCGCTCCTTGCTGCGCAAACACCCTTGGATATTTGAATCGGCGATTGCCAAAGGCGGCGGCGACAGCGGCGAGACGGTGCGGGTGGAGGGGCACGCGGGCCAGTTTCTGGGCTGGGGGGCCTTTAGTCCGCAATCGCGCATACGCGCACGCATCTGGAGTTTTGAGGAAGGCGATCGCATCGACGCCGCTTTTTTCGCTACGCGTATCCGCACGGCCCTTGACGCGCGGGCGCGTTTGGCCATTGACAGCGACAGCCTGCGCCTGGTACATGGCGAGTCCGACGGCTTGCCCGGCCTGATCGTCGACCGCTATGGCGATACGCTGGTGGCGCAGTTCGGCAGCGCGGGTTGCGAACGCTGGAAAGACGCGATTGCCGATGCGCTGTTGCAGCACACAGGATTACAAAAAATCTACGAACGCTCCGACGCCAGCAGCCGCGGCCTGGAAGGTCTGGACACCCGCGTCGGATGGTTGCGCGGCCAGGGCGACACCGCGCTGGTGCTGCGCGAACATGGCTGGCAACTCGGGCTGGACATCGCGCAAGGGCATAAGACTGGTTACTACCTGGACCAGCGCGACAGCCGCCAGCGTTTTGCCCAGTATGTGCAGCGCCTGCAATCGCAGCGCGTACTCAATTGCTATTGCTATACCGGCGGCTTTAGCGTGGCAGCGCTGGCCGGGGGCGCTGCGCATGTAACGTCCATAGATTCTTCGGCACCTGCGCTGGCGCTAGCAGCCAGTAATGTGGCGCGCAATGGCTTTGCAGCAGAGCGCGCCGAATTTGTTGATGCCGATGTCAACGCCAGCTTGCGCCGCTTTGCCAAAGAGGGACGCCGCTTTGACGCCATCGTGCTAGACCCGCCCAAGCTGGCCCCCACGATTGCGCACGCCGAACGCGCAGCGCGTGCATACAAAGACATCAACCGCCTGGCCCTGCAAATTTTGGAGCCGCAAGGTGTGCTGTTTACCTTTTCCTGCTCGGGCGGCATCAGCGCGGATCTGTTTCACAAGATCGTCGCCTCTGCGGGCGCAGATGCCGGAGTAGACGGTTTTATCAGCGAACGCCTGGGCGCAGCGCCCGACCACCCGATGACACTGAGTTTTCCTGAAGGTGAGTACCTCAAAGGCCTGGTGGTGGTGCGCAAAGCCTGAACCACCGCTGGCAGCCATGCTTTCTATTTTTGATCAAACCGCAGTCCGTAGTATTCTTGCTTGTGCAGTGTAAAAAACAGAGGAATTCATGGCAAATAACAAACAACACCCGGCCATCGCCGCCGTCGCGAAAAGCGGCAGCAAAAAGGTCAAGGTCGCGGTCAGCGACATCGATGGCATCTTGCGCGGCAAATACCTGCATATCGACAAATTCATGGGCGCCGTCCAGCCCTATCCGGCGGGAGGCTTTGGTTTTTGCGACGTGGTCTTTGGCTGGGACGCCCATGACACCTGCTACGACAACGCCAGCGTCACCGGCTGGCAACACGGCTTCCCCGACGCCCTGGCGCGCCTAGACCTGAACACGGCCCGCAATGTGCCCTGGGACAACCAGGTGCCGTTTTTTCTGGGCGAGTTTGTCAATGCCGATGGCTCGCCCTACGCGGTGTGCCCGCGCCAGACCTTAAAGCGCGTACTGGCGCGAGCGCACAAAATGGGTTTCACGCCCATGACCGGTATGGAGTTTGAATGGTTTAACTTCAAAGAGACGCCGCAAAGCTGGGCCGATAAAAAAGGCGTGGGGCCGACCTCGCTCACCCCCGGCATGTTTGGCTATTCGCTCTTGCGCATGGCGGACAACGGCGGTTTTTTCAATGCCTTGATGGACGATATGCAAGCCTTTGGCGTGCCCATTGAAGGCCTGCATACCGAAACCGGCCCCGGCGTTTATGAAGCGGCGATTACCTTTTCCGAAGCGCTGGAGCAAGCCGACCGCGCGATTTTGTTCAAAACCGGCGCGCGCGAGATCGGTAAGCGCTATGACATCATGCCCAGCTTTATGGCCAAGTGGAACCAGCACCTGCCCGGTTGCAGCGGCCATATCCACCAGTCTTTAAGCGATGGTAAAAACAATGTGTTTGCCGATGCCAAAGGCCGCCACGGCATGAGCAAAATGTTTGAAAGCTATTTGGCCGGGCAAGTGGCTTGCCTGATGGAGTTTGCCCCCATGTTCTGGCCCACCATCAACAGCTACAAGCGCCTGGTAGATGGTTTTTGGGCGCCGGTCAAACCCACTTGGGGTGTGGACAACCGCACCGCGAGCTTTCGCGTCATTGCCGGTTCGCCCAAGTCCACCCGCTTGGAAACGCGCTGCCCCGGCGCCGATGTCAACCCCTACCTGGCGATGGCGGCCGTCATCGCAGCAGGCTTGGACGGCGTGGAAAAAGGCCTCAAACTCAAGGCCCCGGCGATCACCGGCACCAACCAGGGCGCGGATGACATCCCGCGCGCGCCACGCACGCTGATAGAGACCACACGCAATTTCCGCGAATCCACCATCGCCCGCGACTGGCTCGGCGACACCTTTGTCGATCACTTCGCCGCCACCCGCGAATGGGAATGGCGCCAGTGGCTTGACGGCGTGACCGACTGGGAACTCAAACGCTATTTCGAGATCATTTAAGGGCGCGGTGCACAAGCCCTGTCTTTTGCACCTGGACACCATCCATATTTTTTTAGCATTTTTCTATGAGCATCACTTCTTTCTCCTTCCCCACCCCCATCCGCTTTGGCGCAGGCGCGCGCAAACTAGTTGCCGCCCATTTGCAGGAACAAGGCCTTAAGCGCCCGCTCATCGTGACCGACCGGGCCCTGGGCGCCTTGCCGGTGTTGGCCGAGTTTCAAACGCATTTGGCAGGGTTGGAGGTGGCAGTTTTTTCCGGCGTCTTCGGCAACCCGACGTGTAGCCAGGTCATGGATGGCGCATCAAGCTACAAGGCGCACCGGGCCGACTGCATCATCGGCTTTGGCGGTGGCGCGGCGCTGGACGTGGCCAAGGTGGTGGGTATTGCCGCCACGCACGAGGGCGATATTTTGGAATACGTGTGGGACCACCCGCAAGTGCGCCCCATCAGCGCGCCACTGCCTTACTTTGTGGCCCTGCCCACGACCTCGGGCACCGGCTCGGAAGTGGGCCGTTCCAGCGTGGTCAGCGAAAACGACACGCACTTAAAGCGCGTGGTCTTTAGCGCCAAAATTTTGGCACGCATGGTGTTTGCCGACCCCGAACTCACGCTGGGCCTGCCGGCCCATGTGACGGCTGCCACCGGCATGGACGCTCTCACCCACAACATCGAAAGCTACCTCTCCCCGGCCTACCACCCGCTGTGTGATGGCATCGCCTTGGAAGGTACGCGCATCGCTGCGGCTGCGCTATACACCGCCGTGAAACAGCCCGGCCATTTGCAAGCCCGCAGCGACATGATGATGTCCTCCATGATGGGCGCCATTGCTTTCCAAAAGGATTTAGGCGCAGTGCATTCCTGCGCCCACGCCCTGGGCGCGGTGTGTGACCTGCACCACGGACTGGCCAATGCTTTGATGATCGACACCGTGCTGGCATGGAACTTTGACGCCGTACCTGCCAAGTTTGAGGAATTGGCGCATGTCTGCGGCGTCGCGGGCGGTGGCAAGGCCTTCGTGCCCTGGCTCAAAGCGCTCAAGACCAGCATCGGCATTAGCGGCGGCCTGGCGGCCCATGGTGTGAAAGAAGAACACATGGCCCGCCTGGTCCACATTGCCCAGGCCGATATTTGCCACCAGACCAATCCACGCCCTTGCACCCCGGCCGATTTTGAGCGCCTGTTCCGCCAGGCCATGTAAGCTCGACGTGTCTAACACGCTTGTACTGTTTTTCCACCTTGCCACAGCGCCAAGACGGGCGAATGCCGCTACTGCCAAGCCACTTGCCGACACTTTTTACCAACCACACATTTCTTTGCTTTGACCATGTCTGACCGCCCCAAGATTGGCGTGAGCGCCTGTTTTCTGTACCCCGACGCCAATCGTCCGGCCTTTGCTAAAAAAACCTTGCAGTACCTGGAGCAATCGGTGCCGCACTGGGCTATGGCCGCAGGCGCCATGCCAGTCATGGTGCCGGCCCTGGTGGGGGACACCGCGCGCGGCGATGTGACGGCGCAGCATTACGCACAGTGGTTGGACGGCCTGATGCTGCATGGCGGCGTGGACATGTCACCCACCAGCTATGGCGAAGAGCCGCTGGACCCGCTCTGGGCCGGGGACCGCTCGCGCGACCTGTATGAAATGGAATTGGTCCGCGCTTTTGTGGCGGCAGGCAAACCGGTATTTGGCATTTGCCGCGGCCTGCAGCTAATTAACGTGAGCTACGGCGGCACGCTTTACCAAGACATCAGTACGCAACGGCCCGAGGCCCGGGTACACCGCGACGGCGAAGCCTACGACCGGCTTTTCCATGATGTCCAACTGGTGCCGGGCACGCGCCTGGAGAAACTGCTTGGCCAGAGCAGCAGCCGCAAAGTCAATAGCATCCACCACCAGGGCATCAAGGACCTGGCGCCCGGTTTTGTGGCCGAGGCGCTTTGCCCGGAGGATGGCACGATTGAAGCCATACGCCACAGTGGCCCGGCATGGGTAGCCGCTGTGCAGTGGCACCCCGAGTTTCATAAACCCGAATACGGCGTGATGGACGACAGCGCGCTCTTGCACGATTTTTTGCAAGCTTCAATTGCTGCACGCAGCTAAATTTTTTCCTGGCTTGAGTTTTTTTCAAAGCGAGTACCGCATGAGCACCTTGTCTATCTTCAATCCGGCCGACGGCCAACTGGTCAATACCCTCCCCGCTGACGATGCCGCTAGCGTGGCTGCCAAAGCCACTTCCGCGGGCGCTGCGCAAACCGCCTGGGCCGCCACGCCGCTTTCAACACGCAAAACGTGCGTAGAAAAATTCCGTGCCAGCGTGGTGCAAGACATGGACGTGCTGGCCCTGACCATGACGCGCGAAACCGGCAAGCCGGTGCAGCTATCGCGCAACGAACTCAATGGCCTGCTGGGTCGCATTGATTTTTTCCTGGCCCAAGTCGATAGCTGCTTGGCCACTGAAACCGTCATGGTCGAAGGCGGTATGACCGAGCAAATCGAACATATTCCCTTGGGCGTGGTCGCCAATATCTCGGCCTGGAACTACCCTTGGTTTGTCGGCTGCAATGTCATTCTTCCGGCGCTGCTGGCCGGTAACGCGGTGCTCTACAAGCCCAGCGAATACGCCACCAACACCGGGCTGGCGATTGCCCGCTTGTTGCACCAAGCCGGCGTGCCGCAAGACGTCATGGTGTGCCTGGTGGGTGGCGGCGAAGTCGGTCAGGCCTTGTTGCAACAGCGCATTGACGGTGTGTTTTTTACCGGCTCGGTGGCTACCGGCGCACGCATCGCGCAGGCAGTGGGAGGCCGCTTTATCAAGCTGCAACTCGAACTCGGTGGCAAAGACCCCACCTATGTCTGCGATGATGCCAACCCGGAAAACGCCGCCGAATCCCTGGCCGATGGCGCGATGTACAACACCGGCCAGAGCTGCTGCTCGGTAGAGCGCATTTATGTGCACGAGAAAATTTACGACGCCTTTGTGGCCCGCTTTGTCGCCACCGTGAAGGGCTTGAAACATGGCCCTACCGAAAGCGCAGACACCTATATCGGCGCCATCACCCGCGCGCCGCAACTAGCCGTGCTGGAAGCGCAATTGGCCGACGCCCTGGCCAAAGGCGCCACCCTGCTGACCGGCGGCAAGCGCGTCCCGGTGCCGGGCAACTGGTTTGAGCCCACGGTGCTGGTCGATGTGAACCACAGCATGGAGCTGATGCGCGAAGAGAGCTTCGGCCCCATCATCGGCATCCAAAAAGTCAGCAGCGATGCGCAAGCGGTGCAACTCATGAACGACACCCGCTACGGCCTGACCGCTGGCGTGTACACCCCAGACCAGGCGCGCGCGCAGCGCTTGCTGGCGCAAGTGAACGCCGGCACGGTGTACTGGAATTGCTGCGACCGCGTCAGCCCGCGCCTACCCTGGAGCGGCCATGGCGATTCGGGCCTGGGCCTGACGTTGTCGCGCGAAGGCATCAGCACCTTCACCCGGCCTAAAGCCTGGCATTTGCGCAGCGTGTAAGCCGGGCTTTGTGCATTCATGGGCTTGGCTTGCCCCAAGGCACCAAGGATGCAAGCTAAGTTGAACGGGCCCTCCGGCTCATGACATTCAAGGTCTTGACCCATAACAAAGACGATCACCGGCCAATTCCGCTAAGACACGCAAGCGTACGCCTTAAGGCAACTTCCCACCCAACGCTTCCCAGCTAGGTTTCACTGCCGCAATATGCCGCGCTTTCACATGTCCAAAGCCGCGAATCTCTTCGGGTAGTTTCGCAAAGCGCAGCGCGTCGGCTAGGGTGGTGGGGTTTAGCTGCGCCAACATACGCTCCAGGGTGTGCTGGTAGTTTTGCAAGAGCGCGCGTTCGCCTTGGCGCTCTTCGCTGTAGCCAAAAATATCCAGCGCCGTGCCACGCAATACCTTGAGCGGCGCCAGCAAGCGAAATCCCAGCCCCATCCAGGGGCCAAAGCGTTGTTTGAGGAGGCGGCCTCTTTCATCCTTCTTTGCCAAGAGTGGTGGCGCCAGGTGGTAGTGGACTTGGTAGTCGCCTTCAAACATGGTGCTGATTTTTTCGCGGAAGGCCGGGTCGCTGTGCAGACGCGCCACTTCGTATTCGTCTTTGTAGGCCATCAGCTTGAACAGATAGCGCGCCACGGCGCGGCTCAGCGGCAAATCTTTGGTATCGGCCTGGCCCCCCAGCGCGCTTTCGGCGCTGCGCACCTTGGCTACAAAGTCGCGGTAGCTTTGTGCGTAGGCGGCGTTTTGGTAGCCGGTTAAAAAGGTAGCGCGATGCTCTATCAGCGCCTCCAGCGACGTGGCAGCCTGCTTGCGCACCAATTGCACCGTTTGCGCGGGCAGCAAGCTGCGTTGCACCGCTGTCGGGTCGTGCGCGGCCAAGCGGCCCCAATGGAAAGCGGCCTGGTTTTTTTCGACGGCTACGGCGTTCAGCGCCATGGCTTGCAAGAGCGCATCTTGGCCCAACGGTATCCAGCCCTTTTGCCAGGCGTAGCCCAGCAGCACCGGGTTGGTGAAAATGCTATCGCCTAACAACTCCGTGGCGATGGCTTCGGCATCCACGCAGCCTAGCGATTGCGGGTCTTGCAAAGTGGTGGCAATGGCGGCGATGCAGGCCTCGCCGGGGTTGCTCCAGTTGGCGTTTTGCACAAAGGCGGCGGTAGGTTGGCTGTGGCTGTTGAGCGCCACGCGGCTGCGCCCCGCGCGCAGGCGCAAGCTGGTTTCTTTGCCCGCGGTCACGATGGGGTCGCAGCCGATCACCAGGTCGGCGCAGGCCATGCCCACGCGGGTGGTGCGTATGGCGTCTTGGCTGTGGCTGATCAACACATGGCTCCAAGTGGCGCCGCCTTTTTGCGCAAGGCCACCCGCGTCTTGCGTGACGATGCCCTTGCCTTCGATGTGGGCCGCCACACCCAGCAACTGGCCGATGGTAATCACGCCGGTGCCGCCTACGCCCGCGACCACTAGGCCCCAGACGCCGTCATGCGTTTGCTGCAAATCGAAGACCGCAGGTTCAGGCAAGCCGACTGCCGGACCGCTTTTGGTGGACTGTGCGACCCCTTGCTTTTTACGTAACTTGCCGCCCTCAACGGTCACAAAGCTGGGGCAAAAACCTTTGACGCAAGAAATGTCCTTATTGCAGGTGCTTTGGTTGATGCGCCGTTTGCGGCCTAACTCGGTTTCCAGCGGTTCGACGCTCACGCAATTGCTTTGCACGCCGCAGTCGCCGCAGCCTTCGCACACCAACTCGTTAATCACCACCCGCGTAGCCGGGTCCACCATGGTGCCGCGCTTGCGGCGGCGCCGTTTTTCGGTGGCGCAGGTTTGGTCGTAAATAATGACGGTTGTGCCTTGAATCTCTCGCATCACGCGCTGCACCGCGTCCAGGCTGTCGCGGTGCTCCACCGCCACGCCTTCGGGCAGGCCTTTGACGCCATCGTATTTCTCGGGCTCGTCGGTCACCACCACAATGCGCTGCGCGCCTTCGGCGCGCATGCTTTGCGCGATCTGGATCACGCTGTGGCCCTCAGCGCGCTCGCCCACTTGCTGGCCGCCGGTCATGGCCACAGCATCGTTGTACAAAATTTTGTAGGTGATATTGACCCCCGCGGCGATCGACTGGCGCACCGCCAGCAGGCCGCTGTGAAAGTAGGTGCCGTCGCCCAGATTGGCAAAAATATGCGCATCGTTCACAAAAGGCTGCTGTCCGACCCAGGGCACACCTTCGCCGCCCATTTGCGTAAAGCCGGTGGTGGAGCGGTCCATCCACAAGGTCATAAAGTGGCAGCCAATACCAGCCATAGCGCGGGAGCCTTCGGGCACGCGGGTGGAAGTGTTGTGCGGGCAACCCGAGCAAAACCAAGGTTGGCGCTCTGCCAGCGGCGCTCCCAGCGCCAGCGCTTGCATGGACTTTTCCTTCGCGTCCAGAATCGCCAACTGCGCACCCATCCGGGCTTGCACATCGGCGTCCACGCCCAGCGCGCTAAGGCGTTGCGCAATCGCGCGGGCAATCATGGCGGGTGTCAAATCCGCATTGGCGCGCAGCAAGCGGTTGGCCGAGGGCTCTGGGCCCGACCATTCGCCGCCGATGCCGTAAGGACTGCCCGCGTCATCGGACACGGTGAACTTGCCCACCACACGCGGGCGCACATCGGCGCGCCAGTGGTAGAGCTCTTCTTTGAGCTGGTACTCAATGACCTGGCGCTTTTCCTCGACCACCAAAATCTCTTGCAAGCCGCTGGCAAATTCGCGCGTTAGCTGCGCCTCTAGGGGCCAGACCACTGCCACTTTGTGCAGGCGTATGCCAACGCGGCGGCAGGTGGCATCGTCCAGGCCTAAATCGAGTAAAGCTTGACGCGTGTCGTTATAGGCCTTGCCGCTGGCCATCAGGCCAAAGCGGTCGTTAGGGCCTTCAATGACATTGTGGTTGAGCCGGTTGGCGCGCACATAGGCCAAGGCCGCATACCATTTGGTGTCAAACAGCCGCGCCTCCTGGTCCAGCGCGCCATCGGGCCAGCGGATATGAACGCCACCCGCTGGCATCACAAAATCAGTGGGCATCACAATCTTGACGCGGTGCGGGTCCACATCTACCGCCGCGCTGGATTCGACGATTTCCTGAATCGTTTTCATACCCGCCCAGATGCCTGCGTAGCGGCTCATGGCAAAGGCGTGCACGCCCAAATCCAGAATATCCTGCACGCTGGCCGGGAAAAACACCGGCGTGCCGCAGGCCTTAAAAATATGGTCGCTCTGGTGCGCTGCCGTAGAACTTTTGGACACATGGTCGTCACCGGCCACGGCGATCACGCCACCCCAGGGCGTAGTGCCGGCCATATTGGCGTGCTTGAACACATCCGAGCAACGGTCCACGCCCGGGCCTTTGCCGTACCAGATGCCGAAGACGCCGTCGTACTTATTGCTGCCCGGCGGCGCAAAACCCAGTTGCTGCGTACCCCATAAAGCCGTGGCGGCCAACTCTTCATTGACGCCGGGCTGAAAGTGCACATGGTGCTCAAGCAAGCGTTTTTTTTCTTTGGCCAGCGACTGGTCATAACTGCCTAAAGGCGAGCCGCGGTAGCCACTGATCAACCCCGCCGTATTCTTGCCCGCCGCTAGGTCGCGCACGCGCTGCATCATGGGCAGGCGCACCAAAGCGTGCACGCCGCTCATAAAGGCCTGGCCAGTCGATTGGGTGTATTTGTCGTCCAGCGTGACGGACGCGGCGCGCAGCTGGTCGGGGTGCAGGGGGGCATTCATGGGTAAGGGCTCCTGTGGTGGTAGAGCCGCCTTGTGGGCGGCGGTTTGTGCAGCGGGCTCTGGGTAAGAGGACTGCGCTCAGGCGTGCAGTGTAGTCAAACTAAAAGCAAGTGTGTATCGCGCCGCTGATGGCTCAGACTCACTTAGGCCACAAAACCCACATCTGCAAAGGCTGCTTCAGCCGCCCTGCCAAATCCCCGGCTTGCGCGCCCGAACCGGCAAAGAAGTCGGCGCGCACGGCGCCAATGATGGCGCTGCCGGTGTCCTGGGCGATGACCAGTTGTTGCAACTGGGTTTGCGCTCCGGCCGAGCTAATCCAGACGGGCGTCCCGTAGGGGATGCTGCCCGGATCGACGGCTATCGAGCCGCCAGCTGTGAGGGCCACACCCTGGGCGCCGCGCGGGCCGGCTTCTGGCTCGCTGTCACTTAAGGCCTCTTCGCGGAAAAAAACCATGCGCGGGTTGCTCCACAGCAGCTCTTGCTGGCGTTGCGGATTGCGCGCCAGCCAGGCTTTGATACCCGGCCAGGTGGCATCCTTGGTAAGGCCCTGGTCCAGCAACCACTTGCCCACGCTTTTATAGAGCTGCTCATTGGTGGCTGCAAATGCCAGGCGCGAGGTGCGAAAGCTACCGTCGGCCTGCTGCACACGGATTCGCCCCGAGCCTTGGATCTGCAGCACCAGGGCATCGACCGGGTCGTTCAGATACACCAGCGCTTTGCCCTTGAGCGCGGCTTTGGCCTCGGGCAAGGTGTCCATTTCCTTGCGCGTGTACCAAGGCTTGCGGCTGGCCAAACCGGCCGGTGGCGCGAAGAGTGGCGCATTGAATTGGGCCGAGGACGTGCGGCTGGCCTCAAAAATAGGCTCGTAATAGGCGGTGAGCAAACCCTGGGATTCACCTTGCAGCGACTCGACCCGGTAGGGCTGCAGGTGGCGGAACATCCAGGCGCGCTGTCCGGCTGCATCGGCGTTAGATAGCGCCATGGCTTGCGGGCACAAAGTGGCCAGAGCTGGGGGCATGCTGGCGCTGCGTTCGCAGCTTTTTATCCAGGCGCGCCAGCCCTGGCCTAGGGCGTCTTGCTGCAGGCCGGGCAATGCGTCCCAGCCCACCCCCACCCAGCGGCTGCGTGCTTGAACGATGGTTTGCCCAGTTTCTACTTTAGGGGGCGCTACTCCTGCTGCAGCGGGTGCTGCTGGCACTTGCGTAGTGGGTGCCGGTGTACGGTCTTCAACCGGAGCGCTGTTGGGGCTACTGGCGCAGCCGCCCAGGCTTCCTACAATCAGCGCGCACATCACTGCGGCAGCAAACCACCCCATGACCCTGATTATTTTGGAAGCACTCGGCGCGGGCTTGCTGCTGGTAGGCATTGTGTGGTGGACCATGTTTTCAGGGCGCAATAAGGGGGAGTTACCACCTGACGCTTCGGACGAAGAAACGCCGCCTAAGCCGTAAATTGTTTTCACAGCAAGCGGTGTTGCAAGGCCGGTAATTGCATGCGGCAACGGGCCACTTGTGCTGCATCGAGCTCGGCCAGCACCACCCCAGGCTCTTGCGCCTGCTGCGCCAGCACCGCGCCCCAGGGGTCGATGGCCAAGGACTGGCCCCAGGTGCGGCGCCCGTTGGGGTGCGTGCCGCCTTGCGCGGCGGCTACTACAAAGCTTAAGTTTTCTACCGCGCGCGTGCGCAGCAACAATTCCCAATGCGCCTGGCCGGTGGTGTAGGTAAAAGCGCTGGGCACCAGTAACAAGTCCGCACCAGCGGCGGAGTGCGTGCGGTACAACTCGGCAAAGCGCAGGTCGTAGCACACGCTCAAGCCCACCGTCCACACATGCCCATCGCGCGAGGGCAGCGCAAACTGCACTGGCTGGTGGCCCGCTTGCAGCACGCGTGATTCGTCGTAGGACTCCGTGCCATTGTCAAAGCGGAACAAATGAATTTTGTCGTAGCGGGCAGCGCAAGTGCCTTGCGGGTCGAAAGCCAGGCTGCTGTTAAACGCTTTGTCGCTATGGCCTGCCTTGCTGGTGGATAAAGGCAGCGTGCCACCGACAATCCACAGGCCCAGGCGGCGCGCCTCTTCAGACAAAAAGTCTTGAATCGGGCCGCTGCCAAACTGCTCCTGGATAGCCAACTTTTCGCCATCGTGTTGACCCATCAGGCAAAAGTACTCGGGTAATACGGCCAGCTCGGCACCGGCTTGGGCCGCTTGCGCCAAGAGCTTGGCTGCCTGGGCCAGGTTGTCCGCCACCACACCGGTGGATACCATTTGAATTGCTGCGACTTGCATAGCGCACTCCTGATAAACGGGTTGATGAGTAAAGCCTGGACGGCTTACTTGGCTGTGTTGTCGCGGTCCACCTTGGTGACACGCGGCTCTAGCCAGGTTCCGTCAATAAAAAACTCATGCGTATTGGCCTGCACCAGCGGCTTGAGCAAGAGCCATTGCGCCAGCAGCGAATATATGCCCACCACCGGGTTCACAGCGGTATAGACCAGGGCGGCGCCAGCGGCATTGAGATCAGGAATCACCACCACTTTAATCGCTTGGGTTTCCTTGGCTATATCGGCGCTGCCCTCCATCAAGACCACCGCATTAGGCCCTTTCATTTGCAGATTATTGGTGCGCGCCTGGCCTTTAGAAATATTGACGTCTCCGCGCACAAAATCAAAAGTGAAGCCTTCGCTAAACACATCCCGAAAATCGAGCATCAAGCGTCGCGGCAGCGATTGCAAACTCAGCACGCCCAGCAGCTTACCGATATTGGGCTCGGTCTTGAGAAACTGGCCGTCATCAATGGCCACATTCAAGCTGCCTGTCATGCTGGGGTAGTCCACGGTAATGGGCGAGCCCAGCCAGCCTACCTGCCCTTCGATTTTTCCCTTGCCTTTGCGGATCACATTCTTCATACCGTAGCGCGCCAGCAAGTCGCCCGAGTCCTTGATATCCAGTTGGAAGTCGAGCTGCGTACGGCGTCGGTCGCGCATGGAATCGGCCGGCACATTGGCCGCTGCGCCAGGCGCCGGTGCTTGCAAGCGCCAGGACCCGCTGGCATTGAGCACGGCCTCGGGCATGTTGACAACAAAGCGCTTGAGCAACCACTCGCGCTGGGCATCGCGTGCGGTGGGCGACACCTGGTTGATGGCTTCGACTTCTAGCCGCCCCAGCTTGCGGCCTTGTAACTCAAACTCCTCGGCCACCACATCCAGCGCCGGGATGCTGGAGGGCTGCTCGTCCAGCAATTTGTCCACCTCTTGGGCCGCTTTGCTGTTCAGCGTCAGACGGCTCAGGCGCGCATACAAACGCCCTGCGCTGCCGCTGTCGGCCCCCGTGCTGCCTAGGCCCGCCTGGCGGTATTCCAACTGGCCACTGAACTCGGTGGCCTCCACCTGCGAACGCCACAGGTTTGCGGTGCGCGTGGCCTTGAGGTTGACTGCGTGCACCGTATGGCCGTTCCAGCTAATTTCGCGGGCGCGCAGTTGCAGCGCATTGGGCAGAAAATCAGTGCCCAGATCAAACTGGGGTGTACTGATTTTTTTGCGCGTACCCACGCTATGGCTCACACCGCTAAAAAGTACCGACCAGCTATCTACATCCAGCGCGTCCATGCTCAGGCGGGCGGAAATGCCTTGCGTCGGCATGGCCAGGGCCTCGTTGGCCCCGGTACCCAGCGCCATGGTGCCACGCAGCACGCGCGGTGCAGCGCCTGAGATATCACGCAGCAAATGCATGCTGGCGATGGCGCCCAGGCTCACCTGCCACTGCTCCTGGGTCTTTGCCACCGAAGCGCTACTGGCAAGCAAGGGCGCCGACACTTGCAGGCGCAATGGCAAAGCTGCCTCGGCGCTTTTGTTCAGCGGCGCAGGCAAGGCCAGCGCCATCCCTTGCAAATTGGCGTTTACCGTGATGTCGGGCACTCCCAAGCGCATCATGATCATGGCCTGGTAATTGGTCGCGCCCGTGGCATAGTGCGCCAGGTTGGCCAGCGCGCCGAGCTCGGTGGCATCGCGCAAACCCTCGGCGGCCACCCGCCCGTCCAGTCGCAAAGTGGCCGGACTGGCTTTGATGCTGGCGCCCGCGTCCGTCGTTTTAGGGCCAGCGGCGGCGCTAGGCGGCCCAGCGCCGAGGTTGCCCAAACTGCCTTCGATGCGCACGTCACCGCCGAATAAACGCCCGGTCACCCCGTTGACGTTGTAGCCAAACTCGGTGAAATTAATCGGTCCGCGCGCCCGCAGCACACGCGGCGTGGAAGGCTGGATTTGCACATCATTGCCCTGCAAATTGACGCTGCCATTGACCGTCATGCGGTCGGTATCGGCTAGCGGGAAATCGAGCTTGACGCGGTACTCGGCCAGGCCGTTGGCCGAGGCCTTGGCCAATGCCTGCCCAGTCATCTCGGCCAGGGGCGACTGATTGGCCACCGTTAAGGCGTCGGCCAACGGCCCGCGCCCTTGTGCGTTGACGGTAACCGTGGAGTTGCCGTACAAATTGTTAATCACTGCATCGCCGCGCAGCATAGGCACCGTTCCCCACAGGCCGCGCATGCCGTTAAGGTAGAGGGCGCTTTGGTCTATCACCAACTCGCCATTGAGCTGGGTAAATACCGGCCAAGGCAGCTTGCCAGGCGGCATTTGCGTGGCGGGCACATAGGCGAAAGTGGCATTACTGAGGTTGGCCGAAACGCGGAACTGACCCGGACGCGCTTGCGCGAACGGGAACGCACGCAAGTCGCCTTTGAGTTTGAGTTTGATGTCCGACGCCGCGCCCGCGCGCACCGCATCGCGCGCATAGTCGCGCAGGTCTTTCGATAGCGACAGCGGCAAATAGCGCTGCACACGCGCCAGCTCCAGGCGCGCAAAGCGCCCTTGCATATCGACACTGCCAGGGCCGAAACTGCTTGGTTGCATCGTCCATTGCCCCTCCAATTCGCCCTGCAGATCGGCGTTGCCAATGCGCACTTTGCTGGCGCTGACGGTCCAGCCGACGGGTGTATTTTTCCATTGCAAATCCGCGCTCAATTCGTTGACCGGCACCAGGGGTTCAGACAAGTGCCGGCCGAGGTCCAAGACACCCTTGTTCATCGCTAGATGCGCGCGCCCACCGCGTTCGCTCAGGTCAAGCTCTATGTCCAAGCCGCGAAAGCCGGGCATTCCTTCGCCTTGCGCCGCCATCCCGGCTTCTTGGATCCGGCCTTTGAGAGCAAAGGTCTGTGGCGCGCCGACAGCGCCGGTCCAGTTCGCCTGAAAACCTTGCACGATGCCCACGGGCTGGTAGGACTCCAAGATCGCGCGCAGCTTGGCGTCCATAGGAAAGCGCTGTGCAACCTGGCTTAAAGCACCCAAGTCCAGCCGTTCGGCAACAAGCTCGCCATGCGCCGACGAGGAGTCGATCTTGGCCCCCTTGCCCTCTTGCGCATCCCATATCGACAAACGCGCGTTACCGCCGGGCCAACGTACGCCATCGGCGGTGACAAACTGCAAGCCCTCGCTGGTGTACTCCATGCCACCGACTATGCTGCGCGCAGCCAGGCGCCCGGATGCTGCGGGCATGACGATGGAGGCCATGTCTTCGGACTGGCCCAGCTCCACATCCTTGACCAATACATCAGCAGTTGCGCCTGTGAATTGGCCGCGCAGCACATCGGCCCAGACCCGTACGCTGCCGCGCCCCTGGCTGACGTGGGTGCCCAAATCCACATAGTTGCGCAGCTGGCCCCAGTCCACGTCGCCAAACAGGGCATACATCTGGCCCGACCAGGTTTTGAGCTCGCCCCCATGCAAGGCCAGCACCGGGTGGCTAAATGCGCCTTGCACCGTAAAGCGATCACCCCATTGGCTCGGGGGGCTGGCATCAAGCCGAAAACTGTGGCTAAAACGTCGGTTGCGCAGTACCAGGTCCACATCGGACAAGTCCAGCGGCGCTGCGCTGCGCGTTTCATCGGTCCAGCGCAGCTGGCCGTGACGGATCGCGATTTCGGGCTGGCTAAAGAGCCAGTCGCTCGCCGCATCGGGCGCATCGTCCATGGGGCTCAGTTGCAAGCCGGCAATCCAGATGGAGCGGTCGGCGGCGCGCCGTATATCCAGCGCAGCGCCTTCTACATACAGCTGCTCTAAGTTGCCTGCGGCCAGCGAACGGGGGGAAATCGCCGCTCGTACCGTGGGCAGCGTCAGCGCCACCCGCCCTTGTTTGTCCACCAATTGCACATCATGCAGCGCAAGCGAGGGGATCAGACCGTTGGATACCGCTTCGATAGTGCCAATGCGTACCCCTATTCCTAATTGCTGCGTGGCCTGTTCTTGCAGCCAGGGGCGCAAGGTGTCGATTCGCGGCACAATGGCAAAGTGCAACACCGCCCAGAACATGACAAACAACAGCCACCCGGCACCTACCAAGCGCAGCAGCCACTTGGCCAACAACGCGACGTTCGACAAGGTGCGCGAGGGGATGGTTGGAGCTTCAGTCATTAGCGCGTGCAGTTAGGCATGGAATTATGACCCGCAATACCCCCACTTCCCGGTCCGAGTACGCACGATTTGCGCAAAGAGTGCGCAGGCGTTATGGCGCAGGACTTGCTATGTTGCCAGCGGGTCTGCCCGATGCATCTGCGCAGCAAGCGCTCTATCAAACTTTACGTGCGCAAGGGCGGGAGGTTGGCGAGGCTTTGCGCATCACGCGCCAGCATGTGCTCGAACGCCTGCTGGTGTTGGACTGCGATGCGGGCCTGGACTTGCGCGCTGTTACACAGTGCATGACCACACTGGCTGAGCTAGCCCTGTGCGAAGCCTATGCCCAGGCCAGCGCCGATGTGCAATCCGTGCATGGCGCGCCCTGCAAACCCGATGGCAGCGCCAGCGCGCTGTGCATCATCGGCATGGGCAAACTGGGTGCGCGCGAGCTCAATGTTTCCAGCGACATTGACTTGATTTATGTGTATGAAGCCGATGGTGACACCCTTGGCAATAGCGAAGGGCGCGCTCGCATCTCCAACCAGGAGTACTACGGCAAGCTAGTGCGCGCGCTCTATACCGTGCTGGGCGATACCACCGAGCACGGTTTTGTGTTTCGGGTGGACCTGGCGCTGCGCCCCAATGGCAACTCTGGCCCGCCCGCGGTTTCGCTGGGCGCTTTAGAGGAATATTTTCAAACCCAAGGCCGTGAATGGGAGCGTTTTGCCTGGCTGAAAAGCCGCGTGCTGGCGCCGCAGTCCAGCGTGGGCAGCGCTTTTGCACTGCAATTGCGTGCCGTGGTAACGCCCTTTGTGTTTCGCAAATACCTGGACTACAACGTGTTTGACGCGCTGCGCGTGCTGCACCGCCAAATCCGCGAACACGCGGGCAAGCGCAGCGCCGGTCATCCCGAGCGGCACAACGATGTCAAGCTTTCGCGCGGCGGCATCCGCGAAATTGAATTTACTGTGCAGCTTTTGCAAGTGGTGCGCGGTGGCCAGTTCCCCGAGTTGCGGACCCGGCCTACGCTGAGCGCCTTGCAACGTCTAGTACAAGCGGGCTTGATGCCAGCCGACACAGCCCAGGCCTTGGAAGAGGCCTATGTTTTTCTGCGCCGTGTGGAGCATCGCATCCAGTACCTGGACGACCAGCAAACCCATGTCTTGCCCACGCAGGATGCCGACCTGGCCTGGATTGCAGACACCCTGGAGTTCGCCAGCACCCGCGAATTTTTAGCGCACTTAGACCGCCACCGCGAAAACGTCGCGCAGGAATTTGATGTTCTGCTTGGCGGCAGTGACAAACCTTGCAGCGGCTGCAAACCAGGAGAAGCCGACCCGGCCAAGCCCGGCGGGCCGGCGCTTACCGACCTGGACAGCGTGCTTGCGCAGTTGCCCCCAAAGATGCAAGAGCGCCTGGTGCTGTGGCGCGACCATCCGCGCGTCCTGGCTTTGCGCGAGGAATCGCGGGGCCGCTTGCTGCGCCTGGTGCAGCGCACCGGCCAGTGGTTACAAGAGGGCGAGATAAACCAGGAGGCCGCGCTGCGGCTGATGGACTGGATGGAGTCGCTGTTGCGCCGCGAAAGCTATCTGGCTTTGCTGGTAGAGCGCCCAGGCGTGCACCAGCGCTTACTACGGCTCTTGGGCGCGGCGCGTTGGCCGGCGCGCTACCTACTCAAGCACCCAGGCGTGATCGACGAACTGGCCGGTAGCACCATGGTGCGCGAGCGCTTTGACGCGGCCGCATGCGAGGCCGACATCGAGCGCCGCTGCAAAGCCTTGCGCAACAGCGGCGAAGAGGACGAGGAAAGCCTGCTTAACCTGTTGCGTCGTGCGCACCACGCCGAAGTTTTTCGCACCCTGGCGCGTGATGTTGAAGGCCTGATCACGGTGGAGCAAGTAGCCGACGATTTAAGCGCCCTGGCCGAAGTGATATTGCGCATCACCACCCGGTGGTGCTGGCAGCGCATGAAACAGCGCCATGGCGAACTGCCGCGCATCGCTATCATTGCCTACGGCAAGCTCGGCGGCAAAGAGCTGGGCTACGGCGGCGATTTGGACATTGTTTTTTTGTTCGACGATCCGGACGAGCGTGCTGGCGAAATTTACGGCACGCTGGTGCGCAAACTGATCAACTGGTTGACGGTCAAAACCGGCGAGGGCGACCTCTACGAAATCGACACCGCTTTGCGCCCCAATGGCAATTCTGGGCTGTTGGTCACCACGTTTGCCGCCTATGCCGATTACCAGCAACAGCGCGGCTCCAACACCGCCTGGACCTGGGAACACCAGGCCATGACGCGGGCGCGTTGCGTGCTCGGCAGCCCGGACCTACACAGCCGCTTTGATGCCATCCGCGAGTCCGTAATTTGCAGCCCGCGCGACCACGATGCGCTGCGCGCCGAAATAGCCGCCATGCGCGATAAAGTGCGCTCAGCCCATCCGGTGCCTGCCGAGCGCTTTGACGTCAAGCACAGCCCCGGCGGTATGGTGGACATTGAGTTTGCGGTGCAGTTTCTGGTGCTGGCGCACGGGCATACGCATCCCGGCTTGCGCGCCAATGCGGGCAATATCGCGCTCTTGCAAGTAGCGCAAGACTGCGGCCTGCTGCCCGCGCCGCTAGGCCATGAGGCAGCCCAGGCCTACCGCGCGCTGCGCCGTATTCAGCATAAAGCGCGTCTGAATGAAGAGCCCACCCATGTGGACTTGGACGAGGCGCAGCGCGAGCGCCAGACAGGGCTGGGCGTGTGGCGGGCGGTGTTTGAGGTTGATCCCCCCATCCCCCCCGCCAACGCAAGCTAAGCGGCCCAAAGTCTTGGCGCTTAAGCCGCGCGCAAAAACTCCCCTAGTTGCTTGACGGAGGCATCGGCCTCGGCAAAGCGGCCGACAAATATCTGCCAGACGTGCCACATGCCTTGGAACTCCTGCAATTGCACGGATGTACCCGCCGCTTGCAGTTTTGCAGCCAAGGCCTGGGCGTCGCCCAGCAGGGCTTCGTGTTCGCCGACATGGATCAAGGTGCGCGGCAGGCCGTGCAGCGCGGCGAAGTGGGGTGAGGCCAAAGGCTGCGTCAGATCGCTGGTGCCGACATAAAGTTGCGCCGCCATGGACAGGGTGGAGGTGTCGGGAAAAAATGGGTCTTTGGCGGCTTTGCTTTGGTGCGTGGGCAGGCTCAATGTCAAGTCGGTCCAAGGCGACAGCAACGCCATGGCGCCGGGTGCGGCGTGGCCGGCATCGCGCAAACGCAGGGCCAGCGCCAGCGCTAAACCACCACCGGCCGAGTCACCCGCCAGCACGATCGTGCGCGCTGGGTCTTGCTTGTGCAGCGCCAGGTAGGCAGCGTGTGCATCCTCTACGGCAGCCGGAAAAGGATGCTCAGGCGCTAGCCGGTAGTCGAGCAAAAAGCAATCCAGGCCCGCCGATTGGGCCAGGTGCCCCGCCAGGCCACGGTGGGTGTGGCACGAGCCGGTGATGTAGGCGCCGCCATGCAAATACAAAAGCACCGTGTGAGCGCTAGCCCCTGCTGGCCGCAGCCACTCACCGGGGCAGCCGCCCAGTTGTGCTGCCTGCACTTGCACGCCCGGTGGCGCAGGAAACATGCGCCTGGAGGACTTGTCGCGTGCGGCACGCACTTGCTCCAGGCCGCCGCCGCGCAAAGCAAATTTACGCAACTGATGCTTGACGGCATAGTAAAAAAAACGGGATTTCAATGAAGGCAAGGCAAACTCCTACAGGGCCGCCAGGGCCGTTCTTTGACGATCAATCCAGCCACCCTGATCAGATGTCGCTGCCTTGCGCTAGCTGCAGGGCAAAAGTGCGGATACCGCGCAGCAGCATTTCAATGGCCACCGACACCAGCACCAGGCCCATCAAGCGCTCGATGGCGGTCACCACGCGGGTGCCGATCAGGCGTTGAATGCGCTCAGCGGACACCAGCACCGTGGCGCTGATCAGCATGGTGACGCACAGCGCGGCCACCCATTCCAAGCGCTTTTCCGGTTGCTGCGATACCAATAACAAAACCGTAGCGAGGGCGGAGGGTCCGGCAATCGAGGGCACCGCCAGCGGCACGATCAAGGGCTCTATCAGCAACTCGGCTTCGGCTTGCGCAGGCGGTGGAAACACCATGCGCAGCGCGATCAAAAACAAAATCACGCCGCCACCGATTTGCAGCGCCAATTCGCTCAAATTCATTACGCGCAAAAAGCCCTCGCCGACAAACATAAAGGTCAGCAGCAAAAAGAAAGCGATGGAAATCTCCCGCAAAATGACGCGCAAGCGCCGCTCTTGCGGCACGTGCTTGAGCGCATTGGCGAACACCGGAATATTGCCCACCGGGTCGGTAATCAGCACCAGCAAAATCGTCGCCGAGACAAAGGTGTAATTCATCATGGGGCGTACACCGTGTCCAGCGAGGCAAAGCCTTTGATCTCCAGCGGGTTGCCGCTCGGGTCCAGAAAAAACATGGTCCATTGCTCGCCACTTTGTCCGGCAAAGCGAAGTTGTGGCTCCATGACAAATTGCACCTGTGCATCGCGTAAACGCTGCGCCAGCGCTTTCCAATCCGGCAATGCCAGCACCAGGCCCAAGTGCGGCATGGGTACCAGGTGATCGCCCACCTGTCCGGTCAAGGTGGTTTTAAACGGCTCGCCCAGGTGCAGCGAAATTTGGTGGCCGAAAAAATCAAAGTCCACCCAGGTGGCGGTACTGCGCCCTTCAGCGCAGCCCAGCACACCGCCATAAAACGCGCGTGCGGCTTGCAAATCGGTAACGTGGTAGGCGAGGTGAAACAGGCTGTGCATGCGTTGAGGATAGCAGCCCTACTGCCATAATCAGGCCATGACGCTCCTGCATACCTTGCGCAAATCCACCGCCCTGGCGCGTTGGGTATTGCTATGGTGGTGCATGGCGCTGGGCGTGGCCGTCGCTTCGCCCTGGGTGCAGCCGGTGCAGCATCTGCAGGTGTGCAGCGCTTCGGGCAGCGTCACGGTGCAGGACACCGGCGCACCTGATGCACCCGCCGGCCAGCATCTCGATTGCGTGCTCTGCCTGGGCGCCGGTGCACCGCCGGTGTCCATCGCAGTTTTGCCAGTGGCCAAGGCTGCGCCACTGTTGGGTACGCAGCCCGCTGCGGCGCTTGCGCCGCACAGCCTCAGCGCCGCCCCGCCCCCTGGGCGCGGACCGCCGCGCGCTTAAAGCCGCCCGTTAAGCGGCCCACGCCTCTTGCATGGCGCTTGCGCGCTGTGCCGCAAGCGCGTGGCCTAGGGCGCTATTCAGCCCTCCCCTTGTCGATGCAAGTGCTGCCAGGAGGCTGCCCGCTCGATGATTTTTCAGCCTTTGAACATTAATCACCATGCATTCACTCAAAAATTATTTCCTGCTGATTGCCAGCAGTATGGCCCTGCTCAGCGTACCGGCGCAGGCCCATGTGGTGTTGCAGGACGCTGCCGCTGCCGCCAACAGCAGCTACCGCGCCACCTTCCGTGTGGGCCACGGTTGCGATGGCGAGGCCACCACGTCGATGCGCGTCATTCTCCCGGCCGGTTTTAACGGCGCACAGCCCATGCCTAAGCCGGGCTGGACGCTGCGTACCGTCACCGGCCGCTTAGCCCTGCCCTACGAAAGCCATGGTAAAAAATACACCGAAGGCGTACTGGAAATCAGCTGGACCGCCAACAGCGCAGACAATGCCTTGCCCCATGCTTATTACGACGAATTTGTGCTGCGTGGAACCACTCCGGCCAAGCCAGGCCCCTTGTGGTTTAAGGTCGTGCAAGCCTGCGCCAAGGGGTCTAATGACTGGGTTGAAGTACCAACCAGCGGCACATCGATCAAAGGTTTGAAGATGCCGGCCGCTTTGCTGGAGGTATTGGATGTGCAGGCCGCTGGCGGCCACGCGCATTAATCGTTTGCTCAGACCATTCGCCTTACTTGGTGGATGTATCAATCGTTATTTTTTAGAAAGTAAACACCATGAATAGCAAATTCCTTATCCGCAGTCTGATGCTCGCCAGCCTGATGCTTACAAGCGCCTGGGCGCAAAACGTCAGCGTGCAAAGCGCTTGGGCCCGTGCCACCGTGCAAGGCCAAAAAGCCACCGGCGCATTCATGACACTCACCTCCAAAACCGATACCCGTTTAGTCGGCGTCAGCACCAGCGTAGCGGGTGTGGCCGAAGTGCATGAAATGAAGATGGACAACAACGTCATGCAAATGCGCGCCCTGCCCGACGGGCTGGCGCTGCCTGCAGGCAAGGCGGTGGCTTTGCAGCCCGGCGGTTTTCACGTGATGCTGATGGATTTGAAACTGCCGCTGCAAAAAGACACCACCATTCCAATGACCTTGCGTTTCAAAGACGCCAAGGGCCTGCAAAGCAGCCTGGACATCAAAGTGCCGGTGTCCCAAGTCGCGCCTGCTGGCGCCAAAGCGCATCAGCACGGCGAGCATTGACCCTTCAGAGCGCGACTATGCCAGCGCCTCTTGAAACACCGCATCCAGTTGCGCGCGCCAGTTAGCTTTCGCCGCATCGGGCGCAAAGCTGGCGTCGATGCTGTTACGGGCCAATTGCCAGGCGTCCTGGGCGCTCAGTTCAGGCAGTGCGGCAAACACCGCTTCGAAATTGGTAAGCAGGTAGCCACCAAAATAGGCCGGGTCGTCCGAGTTAATCGTGATGCACAGCCCGGCGTGTAGCAGCCTGGCTAGGTTGTGCTCTTGCATGGTGTTGAACACACAGAGCTTCACGTTGGACAGCGGGCACACGGTTAGCGGCATGCCGCTAGCGGCCAGGCGTCGCACCAGCGCAGGGTCGTCGCTGCAGCGCACGCCGTGGTCGATGCGCTCCACGCGCAAAACGTCGAGCGCGCTTTCTATGTAGGCCGGTGGGCCTTCCTCTCCGGCATGGGCCACGATGCGCAGGCCCAGTGCGCGGCACTTGGCAAAAACCCGGGCAAATTTTTCGGGCGGGTTGCCACGTTCTCCCGAGTCCAGGCCCACGCCGATAAAGTGGGCGCGGTAAGGCAAGGCCGCTTCCAAAGTATCAAAAGCGGATTCCTCGGACAAGTGCCGCAAAAAGCACAGGATTAGGCTGGCGCTGATTCCATATTGCGCTTTGGCATCTGCGCAAGCCCGGGCCAGCCCCTGGATCACTGCGGCCATGGGCACACCGCGCTCGGTATGGGTTTGCGGGTCAAAAAACAATTCGGCGTGCACGATGTGGTCAGCATGCGCGCGCGCAAAGTAGGCCATGGCCATGCGGTAAAAATCGTCTTCCTCTATCAGCACCGAGGCACCCGCGTAGTACAAATCTAAAAAACTTTGCAAGTCGGTAAACGCATAGGCCGCGCGCAAAGCCTCTACGTTGGGGTAGCTGAGCGTGATGCCGTTTTTCTCGGCCAGGGCGAATATCAGTTCTGGCTCTAAAGAGCCTTCGATATGGATATGCAACTCGGCTTTAGGCATGCGCGCCAGCAGGGCGGGCAGGCGGTCGCGGGAGATGGTGGTGTAAGTCATAGGGGTGGTCTTCCGAAAATCGCTCAGGCCAGCGGCGGCAAACCCGCCTCCATGGCTTGCAACTCTTGCAATGGCGGTATGCTGGCCAGCATCTGCGGGTCCAGCATATCCCAGACAATGCCGCAGCGGGGCTTGTGCGGGTTGGTCACTTCTATGGTGCGCGTGGGCGTAAAAATCGCGTCGGCTACGGTGTCAAAAATCTCGGGGTACAAAGTCTCTTGCAGCACCTGGCAGTCGTGCACTAGCGCAGCCGTGGGCGTTTGCACATTGATCACGCCGATGCGGTAGAGCATGCCCCATTCGGCATCAAAAAAACCATGGCCTTTGCCAAAGCGCACGCCGTGTTCATTGATAGCGCCGGTGCCGGTAATCATGTAGTCCAAGCGCGGTAGCTCGGCGCGAATTTGCGCCAGCGTCATGTGCCGCCCGTGGCGCTCCATACCGTCGAGCGTGGCCGCATAGAGCAAGCGGTCTTTGGGTATGGTGGCCGGGTCCAGCAGCCAAAAGCCCCGGCGTATGGAATAGGTAGTCATCAAAATCCGCTTGCCATCGCACAGCGTACGGTAGCGCAGCTCTTCAATGCAATTGTCTGGGGTAATAAAAATACATTCGGACTGTTGGTAATAGCGGTGCGCCATCAAGCGGTCGGTGGCGGCGCTGCTGCCTATAAAGTCGGTAATGAATTCGCCAAAATCAAAATGAAAACGGCTGTCGGCAAATGCCACTTCGCGCAGGGCGCTAAACACGCGCTCGCGCACCGTGTGTTTATGGTCGGTGTGTTCCATAGGTTTCTTTCATGCAATCAAAAAAGGTTGGCTGCGCACTCAGGCCGCAGGCGCCATCGCATAGCGTTGCAGCACATAGCGCTCCACCACCACAACCAGGCTGTTGAGCGCCACGGCGATGAGGATGGCCACCACCGCGACGCTCCATATCATTCCGAAATCGAGCACGCCGCGCGACACATTGAGCAAGTTGCCGATGCCAGTGCCCGTAGCCAGCCACTCTGCAATCATCACGCCCAAAAACGCACGCGGTGCCGCCAAGCGCGCTGCAGCGCATAAATAGGGCAGCGCCCAGGGCAGGGCAATCAGGCGCAACTGCCGCCAGCGCCCGGCGCCATACACGCGCACAAAATCGGTAGCGCTGCTTGGCACCAACGCCAGCCCTTGCGCAATCGTCACAAAGGCCGGAAAAAACGTGACCGACACGGTGATCACCAAAATGCTGGCCGAGCCGCGTCCGAACACCAGCACCACCAATGGCGTCAGCGCCACCAGCGGCATGGACTGGCTGACCAAGGCGATCGGCATCAGGCTGTGGCCCAGCGCTTTGTAGACCGTGGTGCCTACCGCCAGCAACAGCGCCACCGCCAGCCCGGCCAGCATGCCCAGCACGGTGTAGGGCAGGGTTTGCGACAGTGCGTCCAGCAACAGCGCGCGGTTTTCGGGTGCGTTGTCCACAGCAAACAAATGTTCCAGCACGCCCATTGGGTCGCGCAACACGATGTCGGAAACGCCCAGCAGCGTAAACAGCGCGATCACCCCGTACCACAGCACAAAAGGCATCGCTAGCGTGCCCAGACGCAGGGCCCAGCGCATGGCTACGCTTTCGGTGTCTAGCCCCGCTTGAAAGCCCAGCGGGGTACTGGCGCTTTGCGTATTGCCGGCAAAGCGCGCCGCGATCAGGCCTGCGCAACCGTAGGCGATGCCGCTAATGGCCGTGGCCGTCAGACCAATGCCCCACAAGCGCGCTGGGTCGCCCCGGCCCAGCGAGCCGATTAAATACGTGCCCAAACCGGCATTGCCGCCACTGCCAAACTCGGCCAGCAGCGAACCCAGCACCGCAGCGGGCGCGGCTACGCGCAAACCGGCCAGCAAAGTGGGCAAGCCGCTGCGCAAGCGGATGCGGCGCAGCACTTGCGCATCACTGCCACCATAGACGCGCACCAGGTCCACCAAGCGCGGGTCCACTTGCGTCAAGCCCAGCACCGTGGCGACCATGGTTGGGTAATACACCGACAACGCCGCGAGCACCACGCGCGGCGTATCGCCTTGCAATGCGATCACCAAAATCGGCACCAGTGCAATCGCCGGCATAGCAAACAAAGTCACGTTGACGCCGGCCATTAAACGTCCCGCTGGGCGCCACCAGGCAAACCACATGCCCATCAACACCGCTACCGTATTGCCGATGACAAACCCGGCAAACGCAGTTTTGAGCGTGCCCCAGATATGCGGCGGGTAGTCGCTCCGGTCCAGCCACCATTGGCGCAGGATGCCGCTGGGCGCGGGCAATGCGCCCTGGCCCACCCATTGCGCTTGCCCCGCTACTTCCCATAGCAGCAGCATCAGCAGCAAGCTAGGTAGCGCAGCGCGGTGGCGGGTCGGTGTATCCATGCCGTTTTTTCTAGGCTGTGCCGTACAAAATACCGGCCACTTGCTGCTCAAGCGCGCGAAACTCGGGCTTGTTGAACAAGTCCACTGTGCGCGGCCTGGCAAACGGCACTTCCACGATTTGGACAATGCGCCCGGGCTGGCTTTGCATTACCGCCACCCGGTCGGCCAAAAACAAGGCCTCGTCGATGCCATGCGTCACCAGCAGCGTGGTGGTGGGCCGTTCCAGCCAAATGCGCTGCAGCTCCAGGTTCATGCTGCGGCGCAGGATCTGGTCCAGCGCGCCAAAAGGCTCGTCGAGCAAGAGCACTTCGGGCTGCGTTACCAGGGCTCGCGCAATCGCCACCCGCTGGCGCATGCCCCCCGATAGCTGCGAAGGCAGCGCGTTTTCAAAACCTTTCAGGCCCACCAGCTCCACCAGGCTGCGGATGCGCGCCATGTCCACTGGCGCGCCAGTCACATCCAGCGGCAAGCGCACGTTGTCCACCACCGAGCGCCAAGGCAAAAGCGCAGCGTCCTGAAACGCAATGCCCAGCGCGCCGCGTTGCTGCAAAGCCAGCGGCGTCTCCTGGCCGATACGCACGGTGCCGCCATCGGGTTGCTCTAGTCCGGCCACCAGGCGCAGCAAGGTGGACTTGCCACAGCCCGAGGGCCCGATCAGCGCGGTAAACGAACCTGCGGGGCAGTGCAAAGAAACATGCTCCAGCGCCACCAAAGGCGCAGCGCCAGAGACGGCGAACACGCGCCCGACCTGGGCTATGCGCAGTTCGCTGCTACGCATCAGATTTCTTTGAGCAAGCTGGTATCAAAGTGCGACTTGTCGGCCTTCACATTGACTGCGTTGAGTGCTGCAATGCAGTTGGCGATCGCTTGGTCACTCATGGCAAAAATACCGCCCGAATTCACCATCAAAGCCTTTTGCGCTTCGTTAAAGAACAACTCGTTTTCTATGCTGCGGCCAGTGCCTTTGAACCAGGTGTCTTTGAACTTGGGTGGATAGGCTTTGGTGTCTTTGAAGTTCTCGTCCCAGCCCTTGCGACTGGCGCGCATAAAGGCCACGATGTCTTTGCGACGGGTTTTGAGCGTTTCTTGCGTCACCACCACCACGTCGTTGAACAGCGGTAGCTTGAAGTCCGCAAGCAAGAAGCTGGTGGCGTCTTTGCCCATGCTCTTAATGGTGAAAGGCACGTTGGTAGTGAAGTCCAGCGAACCGTCGATCTCGCCTTTGATCAGCGGCGTCGGATCGTAGGCGTAAGGCACGATTTTGACCTTGGCCTTGTCGATGCCGTTGAGCTTGAGCATGGCCTCCACCGTCAGGCGGTTGACCGGCGGCACGGCAATGGTTTTGCCGATCAGGTCTTGCGGTGTTTTCAGGGGCTTAGAGGCCAGGCTGACGATGCCAACCGGGTTTTTTTGGTATTGCGCGCCGATGATGACCAAGGGTGCTTTTTGGTCGGTAATGGCTTTGATGGCGGTCTCGACCGTGGTCAGGCAAACATCGGCCTTTTTAGACAGCAGCGAGGCCTCGGGTATCACGTCCGGGCCGCCCGACAAATAGGTCAGGTCCAGGCCTTCGGCTTTGTAATAGCCTTTGTCTATGGCAATAAAGTAGCCCATGAATTCGGCGTCGTTCACCCATGCCGCTTGCAGGGTGAGCTTGGCAGCGCTTTGGCTCCAGGCGCCCATGGGCGCCATAGACGCCAAGGCGGCGGAGGTGGCAAGAAACTGGCGGCGTGATGCTTTCATGGTGTCATCCTTTGAAGGTGGGAAGTTAAAAAACACGGGGCGGGGAAACGGTATACGTTGTAAAAAGAAATGGGCTTTAAGCCAGGCCGATGATGCGCCGCAACTCGGCCAACGCCGGTATAGCGTGCACCTGTTCGGGCGTGATGTCTTTCCAGTTCAGACCGCGCGGGCGCTGGGTTTCGCGCGCCACTTGCAGGCTGCGGGTGGGGGTGCAAATCCAGTCCACCAGCACGTCGTCGGGGCTGGGGTAGAGTTTTTTGTCCAGCAGCTGCACATCGTGCACCACGGTGACCAGCGGCGTCAGGTTGTCCACCAGGCCCATGTCGCTGAAGATGCGCCACTCCAGATCAAAAAAGCCATGGCCACGCCCAAAGCGTACGCCCGATGTAGCCACTGCCGAGGCGCCTGTCGCCACAAAATCAAAAGCGCCCAGATCGGCCAGCGCGTTGAGCGTCAGTGGCTCGCCAAAATGCGCCAGCCCGTCGGGCCAGGCGCCATAGAGTTCGTGGCCCTTGGGTACCGCGCCCGGGCGCAGCAGGTAAAAGCCGCTGGCCATGTTGTAGCTGGACACCACCAGGCTGACGCCACGTGCCAGCAGGCGCTGGCGCAAGCCAGTCAGGCTATTGTCCGGCGTCACAAATACATGGCGTGCCGCGTCAAAACCGGGTAGGGTCCATAGGCGGTCTATGGCTGCCTCTGACCCGCTGAAGTCGGGGATGAACTCGGAAAAGCGCATATGAAAACGCGAGTCCGGCAGCGCCACGGCGCGCAGGCCGTCCCAGAGTTGTTCACGGGCAAAAGCGGAAGCGGCCAATCGGTTTCCTCGTGCGCGGGTTGTGACAAATTCCGGGCTTGCCGCCCGGCCTGATCGCGGCGCAGCAGGGGGCTGCGAAGCTGGAACTATTGTTTCAGATAATCATAGTATCATGGAATGATTGTTTCAACCACCGCCTTTTGGCCCATGTCCCAGCGCCTGCATTTCCGGGTCACCGTGACCCTTTTTCCCGGTCGCGGCGGTCCCGCTGGCCTTGCGATGCTGCGCCCATGACCACCCGCCTGACGCTGGCTATCCAAGAGCATTTTGAGCAGCTCTCGCCCAGCGAGCGCAAGCTAGCCAAGCTATTACTTGACCGTGCCGACGACATGCTGACCTACTCGGCCACCGAGCTGGCGGCCATGGCCGATGTGTCCAAGGCCACGGCCGCGCGCCTGTTTCGCAGCCTAGGCTATGCCGATTTCAACGAAGTGCGTCTGCAAGCGCGCGAAGAGCGCAACCTGGCTCCGCCCTTTCAGGCGCCACGCCCGGCAGGTGCAGCGGCCCCAGTGCGCAGCCACAGTATCAGCGCGCATCTGCAAACCGAGTCCGAAAGTCTGGCGCGCACCTTCGAGTCGCTGCGCAGCGACACCTTACTGGCCGCCGCCAGCTTGCTGGCCAAAGCGCCCAAAGTGTGGCTGCTGGGGCTGGGCATGGACGAGGGATTGATGCGTTTTGTGCGCCCGCAGCTGGCACGCATCCGCCCCGAGGTCTATGCCCTGGGCATGCAAAGCGGCGTCTGGGCCGAAGACCTGGCGATGGCCGGCCCGCGCGATGCGCTGCTCCTGATCATGACGCAGCCGCGCGACAGCGCCATGGACCGCCTAGCCGCACAGGCCGGCACCACCCGCGTGCAAACCGTGGCGGTGGTCGATGTGCGCCACAGCGCCTGGGCGCAGCGCTTTGCCAGCGTGGTGCTGCCCTGCTACAGCAGCAGCACCGACCATGCCTTCTCAGCCATGGCCGCCGCCAGCATGCTGCAACTGCTCAGCCACCACGTCGCTATGCGTCTGGGCAAGCGCGCCCAGCAACGCCAGCAACTGGTGGACGACATCGCGCAGGAGCTGGGGGGCGATTAGCGCGGGCTGCCTGCTCGCGTCAGACGGGGACAGCCGCTTATTTGAGGGTCGGGTCCGCCAGCACCTTGCCTGGCTTGGGCAAGCCGGTGGGGCCAATATGGGAGACGTGGACTTTTATGTTTTGCACCCCGGTTTTGTCCAGCTCCATGCGCAAGGCCCAGCCTAGGTAGTTGATCGGTAGCGGGAAGCCGTCGAACACAAAATTGCCCAGGCTGTAAAAAATCGGTTTGCCTTTGTAGCGTTCGGTGTCCTGCAATTGATGCGGGTGGCCGCCGATCACCGCGTCCGCACCGGCGTCGATCATCAGCCGGGCTAACTGGCGCTGGCGGTCGTTGGCGATGGGGTCTTCCCAGCCCCAGTGCATGACCAGAATCACCACATCGGCCTTGTGTACGGTGCGGGCGGCGCGGATGTCACGCAGCACCTGCGAATCCTCGCTCCAGGCCACGCCGGGCCGGTCGGTGTCGGCTTCAAAACTGCGGGGTTGAAACTCGTCATAGCCCAAAATAGCCACGCGCACACCTTTGCGCTCAATGATCCAGGGCGTGTGCGCTTCGCTCAGGTTCATGCCGCCGCCATAGACGCCGATCTGGTTGTGCTTGAGCAAGCCCAGCATTTGCGCAAAGGCCTGCGGCCCAAAGTCGCCCGAATGGTTGTTGGCCAGGCCCACCGCATCAAAGTGGCGCTTAATGTATTTCAAGGCGCGCGGATGCACGCGAAACACATTGGGCTTGTCGTCCTCTGGGCTGCCGGTGGTGGCGACCACGCATTCCAGATTGCCGATGCGGATGTCGGCCCCGGCAAACAAACTGGCAAAACCTGCGAACGGGTCTTGCCCCTTACGCATGGCGTCCATGGGCCCGTCTTCCAGCATGATGTCGCCCACGACCACCAAAGACAGTGGCCCTTGGGTATCCGGCCTGCGCGCGGTGGAGTCCTTGTGCGCCTTGGCTGGGTGGGACGCTTTGGCTTGGTGCAGCTTCTGGGCGAGCGCTTTGGTTTTGGTCGGTGTGCCGGTGCTTTGCACGGTGCCTGGCTCTGCCGCCCACACGGGTTGCGCAGCAAGCATCACCAGCAATGCGCCAGAAGTCAGCACAGCAAAAAGCGTGCGGCCCATCATGGCGCCACCTCGGCCAGTGCGCATTGGTATTGCAGCTCTTTGCCCAGCAGTGGCGAGTACAAAGATACCCGGCCCGTGAGTGCATCGGGCTTGGGTGCGGTCTGCGCCAAGGGCTGCAAAAAGCGGGTGTGCTGCATGATCATGGGCTGGCGGCGGGTGTTGTAGTACACGTACAAATTAATGCTCTCCAGGCTTGACGCGCCAGTGGCATCCGGCCCTGCGGCCAGCAAGATGGCTTTGAAGCGGAAGCGGTTGCCAATGGCGACAGCCTCGGTGGTGTAAGGGTCGGTCACGACGCCAAAGTTCTTATGGTGGGTTTCGGAATTCACGTCAAAGCTGCACTGCAGCTGTGGCGCGGCCAGTGCGCTCAGTGGACAGGCCAGCAGGGCAAAGGTGAGCGTGGCGGCGGCTTGTCGCGGCAGGGCGCGGATTCTGTCAAAGTAGTACAAGGCCATGGGGCGAGCGGGTGGAAATGGCGACGGGGGGAGTGTATGCGGGCGAACACCAGCGCCCGGGGTAATCGCGGAGAGGCTTCGTCGCTTTTTAGGATTACACTCGTTTCAAGTATCGTTTCATATATCGTTCGATAATTCTTTTTTATCAATCACTATGGAAGACCGTTCCGCCCAGATACGCGATGCCTTAGCGGCTGGTCCGCTGGCCAGCGACACACTGCGCGAGCGCCTGTAAATTTCGCGGCCCACGCTGGCGCGAGCGATTGGGCAAATGGCGGGCGAAATCGTTCGCATAGGCGCTTGCGCGTGACTATCTGGCGCGCTTATCCGAAGAAGAGCAATTGAGTCCATCGTTTAAATCCTGCGTACAGGCCTTGGACGAGATGCAGCTTGGGGCTGCGGAAAAAATGGATAGGTTGGATTGAGCGGATGGCGGTGAGGCGAGTCATTAAAGCCGTGAGCTAAAGGCCACCAAAAGGCGCTGTCGCGTTCCTTTTCCAAATTCATATTGCATTAAGACCAAATTAAGACTACATTCAGTCTTATCATTTCCGAGTTAAATCACCATGCACTTTTCCACCCAAGTCAAACCCATCAGTTACTTGAAGGCCAACGCGGCTGAAGTGCTGGCCCAGCTAACTGCGAATCGAGAGCCTTTGGTCATTACCCAAAATGGCGAGGCCAAGGCGGTGTTGCAAGATGTAGCCTCCTATGAGCAAGCCCAGGAGACGCTGGCGCTGCTTAAAGTGCTTGCCCTAGGCAACCAAGATTTGACTGCCGGCCGGGTTACGCCGGTGGCACAGGTGCTCACCCGACTGCGCGCCAAGCGCGCTACGGCCTGATGGCCAGCAAACCAAGCCACTACCAAGTCCTGCTTACTCAAGGCGCCGAGCAAGACTTGGAGTCCTTGTACGACTACATCGCTGAGTTTGATTGCCTAGCCAACGCCGACTCCGTGCTGGACCGCTTGGGGCGCGTTGTGTCAGACTTGTCGCACTTCCCAGAGCGAGGCAGTTATCCCAAGGAGTTGCTGGCCTTGGGAATCAAGGAGTACCGGCAAACGAGCTTCAAGCCTTACCGCGTGATTTACCGTGTTCTGGACCGCCAGGTGCTGATTTACCTTATCGTAGATGGCCGCCGTGATATGCAATCTCTCCTGTCGCGCCGTCTGCTTGCCGGATAAGTCCTTGTCCCCACCCTACATCGCCCTCCTAGGCGGCATCAACATGGATGTCGCCGTTCACGCGCATGGCGCGCTGCGCACCGGCGATTCCAATCCGGGTTGGGTGCAGTGCAGCCCGGGCGGGGTGGCGCGTAATGTGGCTGAAAACTTGTTGCGCCTGGGGCTGGATGCGCGATTGCTAGGGGTGCTGGGCGACGATGTGTTTGGCCAGGCTTTGTGGCAGTCGGGCGCGGCCAGGGTTTCCACATGGGTTGAGCGCTCCTACGAGGGGCGATACTTGGCCTCATGCGGTTGAAGTGCTCATCCGTTTAAAAATGAAGCGTTTTTGATTGCCAGAAGTGCGTCTTCTGATCGAGGGTTTAGCGTCAACTTGACGAGTTGTCTATTGCCTGCAGACTTCATACAGTTCGGGACTGCTGGAACAAAGCGGAACGGCATTTCCACCCGGTTGTTAGCGGAAACCATCACGATAACAGTCACAGCAAGTGATGAATTTTTTGTTTATACCCCACCTTTGGATCGGGCACTGAAATCCATTCAGACCCTAGCATTCAAGCTGGAGGTACCCGACCTCGTTGACAAACCAATAAATTGGAGACTTCATATGCATCATCATGACTCAAATCTAATGATTAAACACGGCATTTTCGCAATGCTGGTAGCGTTGGCAGCCGGTATGTGTTTGATTTTTTCAATGATCGGCGGCATCTCGCTATCGCCTGTTCCCGTATTCATTGAATGGAAGATACCCGGCACGGTGCAAGGCTGGCGTGCTGTGCACATTGGCATGTTGATGAACGGCTTGATGGCTATTTTGCTCGGGATAACGGGTCGGTTCGTAGTCGTCAGCAACCTAAGCGCCGCCATCGTTTGCTGGGGCACCATTGTGGCGGTCTGGGGTAACTTCTGCTTCTACCTCTTTGGTATGTTTGCGCCCAACCATGGACTGACAACGGGCGCAAATCAGCTTGGCGATACAAACCTCGCCGCCCTGCTGGCGTTCTTCCCCGCCTTTCTCGGCATCTTTACGTTGAGTGCTGCCTTGATCGTCTTGCTTGGCGCCAAGACAAACTCAATTCGTCAAGCGGGTAATCGGAGCGCTGAGCTGTGAGCATGACCACCACAACCCCAATAAGTCTGCGTATTCAGCAAGTCTTTAACCAGCAGCGTCTTGCGTTCGAGCAAGATAGTTACCCCTCGGTCAATCATCGTATTGAGCGGCTTATGCGCCTTCGCCAGGTTATTCTGGATGGCCAGCACAAGCTGTTGGAGGCAGTCTGTGCGGATTTTGGTCATCGATCGATGGCCGAATCTCGTGTTGCAGAAATCGCGGGCACCATTGCCGCCATCGACTACGCCATTTCACATGTTACGAAGTGGATGCAAAAGCGCAGTCACTCAACATCAATTTGGTTCTTACCCGCGAGCAATTACGTGGTTTGCCAGCCAATCGGCGTCGTGGGCATCATTGCTCCCTGGAACTACCCCGTAAATTTGTCGTTGGTGCCTTTGGCCTTTGCGCTGGCTGCCGGCAACCGCGCCATGGTAAAGATGTCAGAATTGTCACCAGCAACAACTCAAGTGCTGAGCGACTTGCTCAGCCAACGGTTTGACGAGGAAGAAGTAATGTTGACGGGCGGTGATGCCGCTGACTCTGCCTACTTTTCTGCGCTTGCCTTCGACCACCTATTGTTCACCGGTTCGCCGCATGTTGGGCGAATGGTAATGGCAGCAGCGGCAAAAAACTTGACACCCGTCACTTTAGAACTGGGGGGTAAGTGTCCTGTCATTGTCGACGATGACTATTCCATTTCAGAGGCTGCCTCAAGGATTTTGTGGGGGAAAACATTTAATGCGGCACAAACCTGTGTTGCGCCTGATTATGTCTTGGTTCCAAGGGGAGAGGCCAACGCCTTTGTTGAGGCAATTACTGAACACTACGCTGCACAGTTCCCTCGCGGTGCGTTGGACGAAAGCTACACCTCCATCATTAACCAAGCAAACTATGACCGATTGACCGCACTTGTCGACGAGGCAAGGGCAGCCGGTGCCACGATCCACACCGCAGAGAGAGCGACGCAAGAGCTTGCACAAGCTCGGAAAATTCCTTTGACCCTGGTTGTGAACCCTCCTTTAGATTCGCGGCTTATGCGAGAAGAAATTTTCGGCCCAATATTGCCCGTCATCGAGCATGATGGCCTGGAGGCCGCATTGCGGCACATAGCAAAGGGCGCGCACCCGCTTGGCCTCTATTACTTTGGAAACTCTTCTCACAGCCGGAAAACCGTACTCGAGAAGTCAATTTCTGGTGGCGTTGCCATCAACGACGTGATGCTTCAGTTCCTGCAGGTGGATTTGCCCTTTGGCGGCGTTGGCGGCAGCGGCTTTGGTCGTTACCATGGGCGCGCAGGATTTGAGACTTTTTCCCATTTGAAGTCAATCTTTGTTCAAAGAGGCCTAGGTAGCTTTACGGGCCTAAAGTTGCTCTACCCACCACATGGCCCGGTTGCCAGGCAAGTCATAAAACTGATGGGTGGCTGACAATGATATAAATGGCTGGTGCTGTGAAGTACCCTAAAGTCGCCAGGCCAAATGCACCTCAAATAGGCGTGGCGGCTCTTTCGCGGGCTACCGTGAAACTAAGTGGATCGTGTCCTATGCCTATCCAATGTGCTTGGTGCCGCGGGTGTCTACCGTTAACTGAGAAATACCCATGACAGGACGTAAATTGGTGCCTCGACCCCAAGGCTTGATTGCAACCAAGTTGGTTGCTGCAGAGTTCAATCCGCGATTTGTTTCGCGTAGTGCTTTGTTTGCTCCCATGTATCAGGAGAACCCGGGCGGCGCACTCTTGAGCATCGTAGCCACCGCTGGGTCTGGCAAGTCGACGGCCATGGCCGAGTTTCACAATACGCTAGTTGACCGTGGTGCAAAGACCTGCTGGCTTAGTCTCGATCCAGAGGACGATAACCCAGCCTCATTTGCGGCCTATTTCGCTTGCGCTTTGCATGCCGCAAGTCCGACTTTAGTACCGAATGCAGTCGCTTTTTTGCGAGGCAACCAGGGATCTGATTTTGATGAATTATTTGAACAGCTTGTTCGCAACCTGGCCAGCTCCTCGATCGATTTGGGTATCTTTCTGGATGACTTCCATCATATTACCCACCCGACAGTCCTTAAATTTATCGATCGTCTTGCGTTGCATATTCCGTCATGTGTACGGTTAGTGATCGCGAGTCGCTCCGAGTTGCCGCTGCGTCTTGGGAGCCTTCGAGTTCGCAGTTTGCTCATTGAAATTGACCAAGATGCACTGAACTTTGATCGACCAAAAGCTGCACAGTTCCTAAAGCGGGTTCACGATCTGGACTTGAGTGTGGGCGACCTGACGGCGCTTGTTGACATCACTGAAGGCTGGGCCACAGCCATCCAACTTGTCGCATTAGCGATGCATCGGTACCCTGGCTCACCACGGGATTTAATTGACTCATTTTCAGGGAGGGAGCGGAATCTAACTGGCTATTTGATTGAGAGCGTACTGGCCAGCCAGCCCGAAAACGTTCGTGAATTCCTATTGGCTACATCCCCCTTACGGCGGATGTCTTGGCAGTTATGTAAGGTCGTCTCGGGATTGAAAACGAGCGACGACATGCTGAAGTACTTGGAACAACAGCATTTGTTTCTTATTCCCTTGGATCGCCAGGGTGACTGGTATCGGTACCACCATCTCTTTGGTGAGTTTTTGCAAAGGGAATTTAGGCGTGGGTCGCCAGAGCAGTACCACGCAGTATGTGAAAAAGCTGCAATTTGGTGCGAACGGAACGGGCATACGACAGACGCCATTCAATACAGTCTAGATTGTGGGCAGTTCGAAAAGGCAAGCAAATTGATTGCGGGGCACGCCCTGCCGATCGCTCAAAAAAAAGGAGATCATTACACGGTGTTGGATTGGATGCGTCGCTTGCCGATCGCCCACCAGGAGAGCCACCCAGAGATTCTCTTGAGTCACGCTTGGTCCATGGCGTTTTCACAAAATGGCCATAGGGCCATTGAACTTGTCGATCGGGTGCTCACCAGGTTGTACGTGAATAGTGCAGACGGCTGGCAGCTTACAGAGAGCGCAAGGGCGGACCTGACAACCGTTGCACTGGTCACACAAGCCGTTGCTGAAGCCACCGCGGACCAGCTCGATAATTGCCTTGCGCATGCATTGCACCTGCGCGCGAGGCTTCCAGAATCCGAGATGTTTTTGATCGCAGCGGTTGGAAACTGTTTGAGCTATTGCTACTTTGCGAAGCGCGAGTTCAGTAAGAGTGCCGCGGCAGCAGCCGATGCTTACATTTTCGGCCAGAGTGGCGGCGCGGACTTTGCTACTGCTTGGGCGGACTTTTTACTCGGCCTTGTCAACCTTGAATTAGGCCGCATACGGGCTGCCCGGGAAAATAGCAGACGCATGCTGGAAAGCTCGCGCCGAGGAGGTGCTGCGCAAAGCTATTCGGTAGGCCTCGCATCACTACTAGATGCTGAGATCGCCATGCAAACGTGTGCATTTGACCAAGTGAAAACATACGTTGAAGAAGGCATCTTCTTTGGCGAGACCTTTGGGCCGGTTGAGCCATTGTTGCTGTCGATTCGTAATCAGTCTCGGCAGTTTTACCAAGCCGGGAAAACGAAAGAGGCACAGCAGGTTTTGATTGACGGTCAGGACTTGGCGCTGAAATTGAAATTTCCGCGATTATTTGTGGGTTTGGCTCTCGAGGAAGCGCAGTTATTGCTCAGCGTCGGTGACGTAGATGGGGCGTTGGATGTCGCTCAAAGGACGGGCTTACACAGCGAGAAGAAGGTGCCCGAATCGGGATGCCGGGATGGGGTAGAAGATGCGATTGAACTGTTTGACATTCGTATACTTTTAGGCAGTGGCAGTCCAGTGACGGCACTGAGCAAGGTGGGTTTGCTGCAGCGGCGTTACAGATCTGAACGCTCTGCCGGCCTGCATTTGACTTTGATGGCGCTTAGGTCGATCGCACTTTGGCGTTGCGAACGCTTTGCCGAGGCAACGCGAGAGCTCGATCAAGCCCTCGCTCAAGCAGTCGGCGAGTTTCATGCCTATCCGTTGTATTGTGCAGGGGCAGATTTGGTTCCTATTTTGCTTGCCATGGGGCGTCGTCGGGTAGACCGTGTGGGCTCACATGAAATCGAAGCCAAGGCACGATTGGAGGCGCTTTTGCTGAATTTGCTTAACGGGAAGCATGGATCGATTGAAACGATTCAACTACAAATTACCACCCCATTGGACCCACCAGCGCCACTGACTGAACGAGAAACCGAACTGCTTCGCTTGATTGATGCCGGACTCAATAACAAGCAGTTGGCCAACGAACTTCTAATCACTGAAGCAACTGCGAAATGGCATCTGCACAACATTTATTCCAAGATGGGCGTTCGCAGTCGAGGCGCTGCCGCTGCCAAGGCCCGGACGCTCAAACTACTTTAGCGATTACGGAAAAACATCCACTTAAGGCACCGTTGTCGATGGCATTTTCACGTTCATGATGACAGCCATTTTTTCATAATCAATAGAAAGTACATCTCCACCGCCTGCGTCGTAGCGACGCCACGCAATCTGAATTTTGTTTTGTCGCGTCGTAACGCGCGGATGCCGCCTTGGATGGTAGTTTTTGCGAAATACAGGTAAGGCGTTCACGAGAAGCCGAGTCAGCATACTTGCGCAAAAATACAGGCAAGAAATAGCTTTGAATGGGTTGCGAAGCCAACCTTCAACCCGAACCATATGGACATAGGTTTTGATGGTCTCAAGAGCGATATGAGTTAATGCACGTAGGACCATCCATTTACGATAGGCTTCATCTTTTCCATAGAGGTTCTGATAGACATTGAACGCCACCGAGCCATGCTCAACTTCTTCGACTTGGTGCCACACCCACATAGCTTTCATCACTGGATCCGAGTCAGCAAACCATTCGCTGTGATTGTCCAAAATAATGAGGCCCGCAAGAAAAGTAAACGTCTCGTAGCCAGCAGTGAAACCAACCAATTTTTTGAGACTGTCCGTTTGAGCGTGTTCGGCGAAATAGGATTTGGCGTCATTGTCAAATTGGACGACCTTGGGATATCGCTGCGCCAATAACTCGTTGAAGCAAGCAAAATTGACGGCATGGTTGGCCTCTTGACCAATAATTCTGGAGATATCCTGAACCAATTCTGCCCCTTGTACTTCAGGGCGTGCTTTGCGCATTGCGGCAATCAGGTAGCGTTCGAAATACGGGACATGTACCCCAAGGGCATTGACAAAAACTGCGAATTCGGGACATGTCCGACTCCATATGATGCTGTCCTTTGTCAAGCCAGCAACGTCAAACCGCAACGGTCTAACCGGGAATTGGTCCATCGGGTGATCAGGTAGTTTTGCCATTTTTGTCTCCATAATCGATCGCGTCTGCTAGCCGGAACTTTGTGACGGTCAGGGGTAAAACCCTGAGTTGGACGCCGATGCCCAATTCTGATGCATTGTTAAAAGCGCCGCACCCACCTTTTGGTCTGGTAGTGCTCATTTTTTGGCAGATATGCGTGTAAACACTTTTGAGGCATTCCGTAAAAGTCAATCCCCCAATGATTTAGAAATGAAAATTCACCCACTCTCTGGAGATCATTCGATCAATTGGCGCACCCGCTGACGGACAGATCATCGATGTAGGGGGAGGCGCGTCCATATTGGTGGACGATTTGCTGATCGGAGGATTCAAACATATGTCGGTCCTTGATCTTTCCGCAAGCGCACTGGAAGTGGCCCGTATACCTTGAATGCAGTCGCGAGCAAGCAAACGAACGTTCCAATTTATGCAGGCAAGCATCTCTTAGGTGGAGAATTCATCATGTGTGCAGCTTTACGCTTGGCACATCCAAGCTTTTCGAAGGTCATGAACTAAGTGCCACGGGCAAGACTTACGCGCCCTGGCCAGAGGTGAGCAGGGCTGTTCAATTGATTTCGCCCGCCATATAGGCTTGACATACAGTTGGCGGGATTAACGCCGCATGACTATGTCCACCAATCCACCCTACATCGCCCTCCTAGGCGGCATCAACATGGATGTCTCCGTTCACGCGCATGACGCGCTGCGCACCGGCGATTCCAATCCGGGTTGGGTGCAGTGCAGCCCGGGCGGGGTGGCGCGTAATGTGGCTGAAAACTTGTTGCGCCTGGGGCTGGATGCGCGATTGCTAGGGGTGCTCGGCGACGATGTGTTTGGCCAGGCTTTGTGGCAGTCGGGCGCGGCCATGGGCCTGGACATGCGTGCTTGCCTGACCTTACCCGGCCAGCGCAGCGCCACCTATGTGTGTTTGCACCAAGCCGACGGCGATATGGATGTGGCGGTGAACGACATGGACATCATGGACGCGTTCACGCCCGCATGGTTACAGCCGCAATTGGCGCTGTTGCGCGGCGCAGCAGCGCTGGTGGCCGACTGCAATCTGCGTCCCGATGTGTGGCAGTGGCTGGCTACTGAGGTCGCGCACCCGGCGCTGTTTGCCGATGCGGTGTCGGTGGCCAAGTGCACCCGCTTAGGCCCGGTGCTGGCGCAAATCCACACCCTCAAGGCCAACCGCCTGGAGGCCCAGGCTTTGTGCGGCCGCGCCATAGTCAGCGTGCAGGATGCGTGCGACGCAGCGCTGGCCTTACACCGCCTGGGCGCTGGCCGCGTATTGATCAGCTTGGGCGCCCAAGGCCTTGCCTGGTGCGATGCCGATGGCCGCTGGGGCCACCGCACGGCGCGCTCTGTGCAGGTGCGCAGTGCTACCGGCGCGGGCGATGCCTTGATGGGTGGCTTGGTGTACGGTCACTTGCAGGGCTGGCCCTTGGAGGTGGCGCTGGCATGGGCCATGGCTTGTGCCGAAATCACCCTGGCCAGCCCCGCAGCCAATGCCGCGACGCTGAGCGTGCAAGCCCTTGAACAACACATGCAACACACCACGCCATGAACCCCTATTTAGACATTGCCCCCGAAGTGCAAACCGCCCTATCCCAAGGGCAGGCCGTTGTGGCTTTGGAGTCCACCATCATTTCGCACGGCATGCCTTTTCCGCAGAACGTGGAGACGGCGCTGATGGTTGAGGCCGAGGTGCGCGCCCACGGTGCGGTGCCGGCCACGGTAGCTATCGTGCAAGGGCGCATGCAAGCCGGTTTGTCCGCCAAGCAGATCGAGCGCCTGGGCCGCGCCGGCCATGCGGTGACCAAGGTCAGCCGCCGCGACATGGGTTTTGTAGTGGCCGCAGGCGCCGATGGCGCAACCACCGTGGCCGCCACCATGCGTATCGCTGCGCTGGCGGGCATACGCGTGTTTGCCACCGGCGGCGTAGGCGGCGTACACCGGGGCGCCGAGCAGAGTTTTGATATTTCGGCAGATTTGCAAGAGCTGGCGCAAACCCAGGTCGCGGTGGTCTGCGCGGGCGCGAAGTCCATACTCGATTTGCGCCTGACGCTGGAATATCTAGAGACCCAAGGCGTGCCCGTAGTGGGCTACCAAACGGAGGCACTGCCCGCATTTTTTACCCGCGAAAGTGGTTTTAAGGTGGACTACCGGTTGGACTCGGCGCAGGCTATTGCGCAAGCGATGCGCGCGCAATGGGCGTTGGGCCTGCCCGGCGGCATGGTAGTGGCCAACCCTATTCCCCAAGCGCATGCCATGGAGCGGGACACCATCGATCGCGCCATCGCCCAGGCCCTGCAAGAGGCCGCCGCGCAAGGCATTAGCGGCAAAGCCAGCACCCCGTTTTTGCTGGCCCGTGTGAATGAACTTACCGGCGGCGACAGCCTGAGCGCCAACATCGCCCTGATACTGAACAACGCCCGCCTGGCCTCGGCGATTGCGCTGGCGTATGCAGCCATCAGCAATTGACCCGGTCGCACGCCGGGGCTACCGGCCCATCAGCCCTTGAGTGGAATATGCGTGCTGTTTTTCACTTCTTCCATCACCGCATAGGTGCGGGTTTCGCGCACGCCAGGTAGTTGCCACAGCACGGTGCCGGCGAAGTCACGGTAGGCGGCCATGTCGGCCATGCGGGTTTTGAGCAGGTAGTCAAAGCCGCCCGCCACCATATGGCATTCCATGATTTCGGGGCGCACTTGCACGGCGGCTTTGAAGGCTTCAAACACATGCGGCGTGGTGTGGTCTAGCAGCACTTCCACAAAAACCATCAATCCGGCGCCCAGCTTGGCCGGGTTCAGGTGCGCCTGGTAGCCAAGAATGAAACCCTCTTTACCCAGGCGCTGCACCCGCGCCAGTACGGCGGTGGGCGACAAGGCCACCGCCTCGGCCAGTTTGAGGTTGGAAATGCGCCCGTCTTCCTGCAAGGCACGCAGAATTTTCAGGTCGGTACGGTCCAGACTGGAGGCAGATAGGGTCATCGATGATTTATTCGCTATGAAAAGGTAAAAATAAAGATAAATATTCGTCTTATCTAATGGGAATATAGCGCTTTACACCAAACCACACGCCGCCAGGCGCAAGGAGTCACACCCATGTTGATGCAGCAACGCCTTCCCCAGCCCTACCGCCCCGAGGCCGACATCGTGGCAGAGCGCCTGCGCAGCCTGCAAGGCAAGCTGGACTGGGCTGCCGCTGCGCAGGTAGCTGCCCCCTGGGTGCAAACCGTGCGCGAGCACCCGGCGCCGTTTTGGGCCATGGAAAGTCTGCTGCAGGAGTACCCGATCTCCAGCGCCGAGGGCCTGGCGCTGATGCGCTTGGCCGAAGCACTGTTGCGGGTGCCCGATATGGGCACGGCCATCGCCCTGACGGCTGACCAACTGGGCCGCGCCGACTTTGCGCAGGCCGGCGACCAGGTGCTGGCACGCTTATCCCGGGCGGCCATTGCCATGTCCAAACACTTTTTGCCCGATGCGCAAGGCGCAGCCGGCGGCAGTGGTTTGATGAGCCGCCTGGGCGCGCACACCGTGGTGGCCGCCACGCTGCGCGCGGTGCAGTTGCTGGGCCGCCAGTTTGTGCTGGGCCAAAGCATGGCCGAGGCCATGCGCCATGCCGATAGCGCCCGCCAGGCGCAAAGCCAAGGCCTGCGTTTTTCGTACGACATGCTGGGCGAGGGCGCGCGCACGGATGCGGACGCGCTGCGCTATTGGCAAAGCTATAGCGACGCGATAGCCGCCTTGGCGCAGGCCGCCGTGCCCGGACGCGGGCCGCAAGGCAATAATGGCATCAGCATCAAGCTCAGCGCCCTGCACCCACGCTACGAAGACGGCCAAAGCGCGCGCGTGATGGCCGAGTTGCTGCCACGCGTGTGGGGCTTGTGCGAGCAGGCGGCGCGCGCCGACATCAATCTGACGATTGACGCCGAAGAGGCGGAGCGCCTGGAATTGTCGCTCGAAGTGTTTGACGCTTTGTTGCAGCGTGTGGCGCAGCACTGGCCGCAGTGGCGTGGCCTGGGGCTGGCATTGCAGGCCTACCAAAGCCGCGCTTTGGAGCTGGTACATACCGTGGTGGCCATGGCGCGCCAGCATGGTGTGGGGCTGATGTGTCGCCTGGTCAAAGGCGCGTACTGGGACGCCGAAATCAAACGTGCCCAGGAACTAGGTCTGCCGCATTACCCGGTGTTCACGCACAAACACCACACCGATATTTCATACCTGGCTTGCGCTGGCGCGCTGCTGGACGCGCCCGATGTGATCTACCCCCAATTTGCCACGCACAACGCGGCCACGATAGCGGCCATCATGCAAATGGGCGCGCGCAGCGGCGGCGCTTTTGAGTTGCAGCGCCTGCACGGCATGGGCGAGGGCGTCTACCGCGAGGTGCTGAAAAACCCGCTGATGGCCTGCCGCGTGTATGCGCCAGTGGGTGCGCACAAAGACCTGCTCGCTTACCTGGTGCGCCGCTTGCTGGAAAACGGCGCTAACTCGTCTTTTGTACATCAGCTAGCCGATAGCACTTTGAGCGTGCGCGATTTGTTGATTTCGCCGCTGCGCTTGGAACCCCTGAGTGCTTTGCCCCTGCCGCCACATCTTTTTGGCAGCGGCGAAGGCGCACGCGCCAATAGCGCAGGGCTGGACTTCACCGTGCCCGCCATGCGCGCGCCCTATCTGCAAGCCCTGGCGCAGCCTGTACCTAGCGCGCTGGTGCAAGCGACTATGCAGGACGTGCAGAGCGCGATGCAGCGCGCAAGGAGCAGCTTCACAAGCTGGTCGCACACGTCAGTGGAGCAGCGCAGCGCGGCTTTGCAGCGCGCCGCTGACAGCCTGGAGCAACACAGCCCAGCGCTCTGCGCTTTGCTGGTGCGCGAGGCGCACAAAACCTGGGGTGACGCGCAGTCCGAAGTGCGTGAAGCGGTGGACTTTTTGCGCTATTACGCGCAGGAGGCGCAGCGCATCATGCAGCCGGTTTGCATGCCCGTGGCCCACGGTCATTCATGGCCAGGCGCGAGCGCTGCAACCGGCACATCCGATAGGCAAAACGATAGCGCTTCCTGGCAGCCCGGCGTGACCGGCGAGACCAACACTTTGCAGCTGTGCGGGCGCGGTGTGTGGGTGTGTATCAGCCCTTGGAATTTTCCACTGGCTATTTGCGTTGGGCAGATCGCCGCCGCCTTGGCCACCGGCAACACCGTGCTGGCCAAGCCCGCCGAGCAAACGCCGCTGATCGCGGCAGAGGCGGTGCGTTTGATGCACGCGGCAGGCATTGCGCAAGACGCATTGCACTTGCTGCACGGGCCGGGCGAGACCGTGGGCGCAGCGCTGGTGGCGCAGCCCGGCGTGGCAGGCGTGGTGTTCACCGGCTCCACCGAAGTGGCCAAAATCATTCAACGCGCGCTGGCGGCTAAGCCCGGCCCGATCGTGCCGCTGATCGCCGAGACCGGCGGCATCAATGCCATGGTGGTGGACTCGTCTGCGCTACCCGAGCAAGTGGTGGACGCGGTACTGAGCAGCGCCTTTCGCTCTGCTGGGCAACGTTGTTCGGCGCTTCGGCTTTTGTGCGTGCACCGGGATATCGCAGACACCGTGCTGGAGATGCTGCACGGCGCGGCTCAGCAACTGCAGGTGGGCGACCCTGCCGATTTGGCGACCGACTTGGGACCGGTGATCGACGCAGATGCAGCGGCCACTTTGCAAGCCCATATCGCAGGCTTGCATGCGCGCCACACCTGCCGGTTTGGTCCCGCCTGGCAAACCGCCCTGGCGCAGGACGGCTGCGCGCTGCCGAATCGGATCGCGCCGCATGCATACGAAGTACGAAGCATCGCAGAGGTGGATGCTGAAATATTCGGGCCGGTATTGCAAGTGCTGCGCTGGCAGGGGGACCCGCTGGATACCATCGAACAGATCAATAAGCTTGGCTATGGCCTGACGCTGGGCATCCAAACCCGCATCGATAGCCGCGCCCAAGCCATGGCGCAGGCGGCGCATATCGGCAATGTGTATATCAACCGCAACATGATTGGCGCCGTGGTCGGCGTGCAAGCCTTTGGTGGTGAAGGCTTGAGCGGCACCGGCCCCAAAGCCGGGGGCCCGCACTACCTATACCGCTTTTGCGCCGAGCGCACGGTAACGGTCAACACCACGGCTGCGGGCGGCAATGTAGCTTTGCTGGCTTGAGAAAGCTTGGCACAGGCAAGTCATCAAAATTCCTCGCATTTACCGGCTTCTCCTAAGCGACTAAGGCCATCCCAAAGCTTGGTTACCATGCCCCATCGGTTCCGCGCAGCATGCTGCGTCGGTTTATCACAACGAGGAGCATGCGAATGTGGATGGTGTGTCAACGTGCAGGACTGATTGCCTTGGCAATATGCCTGGTGGCCTGCGGCAAAAACCAGGGCATAGGTGGTGCCAACAGCGATGCGAGTGCCAGCACGCAAAAAGAAAACGCAGCTTTTGTGCAGATCATTGCGCAGGCTTCGGGACAGGATTTTGAAGATGCAAAGCGCGGCCTGATCGCTCGGCCTACCGGCAAGATACTGGCTGCCGATGGCAGCGTTTTGCGCGACTTTGCGGCCTATGATTTTTTGCAGGGCGCAGCCCCCGATACCGTCAACCCCAGCCTGTGGCGCCATGCGCAGCTCAATGCCAATATAGGCCTCTTCAAGGTGATGGACGGTGTGTACCAGTTGCGCGGTTTTGATATTGCCAACATCACGCTCATCGAAGGCAAGACCGGCTGGATCGTGGTCGATGCACTCACTTCGCGCGAGTCCGCAAAGGCGGCCATGGCCTTTGCCGAGCAGCACTTGGGCAAAAAACCGGTCAGTGGTTTGGTGTTCACCCACGCGCATGCCGACCACTTCGGCGGCGCGCTAGGTGTTATGTCTCAGGAAGCTGCAGCGCAGCGCAAAGTGCCCATCGTGGCCCCGGCGGGATTTATGGAAGAGGCCACCAGCGAAAACGTACTCGTGGGCACCGCCATGGGCCGGCGCTCGGTGTACCAGTTTGGCCGCGACCTGCCGCGTAGCGCCAAAGGCAATGTGGATACGGGTCTGGGCAAAGATGTGATCTACGGCAGCATTGGCATCTTGACGCCGACCTGGCTGATTTACCAGGCCAATCAGCCTATGCAAATCGATGGTGTGGACTTTGTGTTTCATAACGTCCCCAATGCCGAATGTCCAGCGGAGTTGAGCTTTTCGATTCCTTCCAAAAAGCTGTACGACGGTGCGGAAAACCTGTCGCAAACCATGCACAACCTTTTGCCCATACGCGGCGCCAAAGTGCGCGACGCTTTGCGTTGGGCCACCTACATGGAGCAGGCCTTGGAGCAAACGCGCCAGGCCGAGGTGTATATCGCTTCGCACCACTGGCCGATTTGGGGCAATGCCAATATCCAGCAGTTCATCACCATGCACCGTGATGTGTACAAATACACGCATGACCAAACCGTGCGTCTGATGAATGCTGGCTACACGCCCAGTGAGATTGCCGACAAAGTGCAGCTACCCAAGTCGCTAGCCGACTTTATGGCGGTACGTGGCCACTATGGCGATTTGCGCCACAACGTCAAAGCGGTGTACCAGTATTACCTGGGCTTTTTCGACGGCAACCCGGCGCACCTGAACCCGCTGGCGCCCACCGACGTTGGAAAACGTTATGTGGATTTAGCCGGTGGTGCAGACAAAGCCATTGCCGCCGCGCAAAAGGCATTCGACCAAGGCGATATGCGCTGGGCGGCCGAGCTGCTCAACCATGTGGTGATGGCCGACGCCTCCAACAAAGCCGCCAAAGAACTATTGGCCAAAAGCTATGAACAAATGGGCTACAGCGCCGAGTCCGCCACCTGGCGCAATGCCTATTTAAGCGGCGCGCAAGAGCTGCGTAATGGCGCACCCGCCAAAGGGATGTCTAAGGCTGGCGCCATCGACCTGTTGCTGCAAACGCCGATGGAGCGCTTTTTAGAAGCCATGGCCGCCAGCCTGGACGGCCCTGCGGCTGAGGGCAAAAACTACCGCATCAACCTGGTGCTGAGCGATCAGAAAGAAAGCTATGCCTTGTGGATAGACAACGCGGTATTGCATTTCAAACGCGGCCAGCACCCAGAGGCCAATGCCACGCTGACATTGACCAAGCCCTTGTTCGTGAAAATCATTGCCGGTAGCGCCGGCATCCAGGACACTTTGCTTAGCGATGACCTGAAAGTAACTGGCAGCAAAGTGGACTTGGTGCGATTTTTCAGCTTGATAGAAAAAGCGGCGGGTACTTTCGGCATCGTGTCGCGGTAGTCAGAAAGTACGCATGCCGCTGGTCCTGTACGGCTCGACGATTTCTTACTTCACGGGCAAGCTTGAAGCGGCGCTGCGCTACAAAGAAATTGACTATCGCTTAGAGCCCATGCGCTCGCAAGCGCAGCGAGGGCTGATTCCCCAGGCCACCGGCGTTTTTCAAATGCCGGCTTTGCAGTTGGAGAATGGGCGCTGGCTGACGGATTCGACGCTGATCCTGCAGTGGCTGGACCAGGCTTACCCGGCCTACCCGCTGCTGCCACAAGACCCGGTGTTGCGCTTTGTTAGCTTGTTGCTGGAGGACTACGCGGACGAATGGCTGTGGCGCCCGGCCATGCATTACCGTTGGCACTATGCGCCCGATGCCGCGCGCCTAAGCCGCCACATCAGCCAAGAGCTACTCTCGGACATGCCCGGCCCACTGTGGCTGAAACAATTTTTTGTGTGCCAGCGCCAGCGGCGTTTGTTTACCGTGGGTGACGGCGTGAGCGCACACACGCAAGCGCATGTCGAAGGCATTTACCTGGGTACGCTGACAGCCTTGGAAGCCATGTTTGCCAACCGGCCCTTCATGCTGGGCGCGCGGCCCAGTTTGGTGGACATCGGCTTCTTCGGGCCTCTGTTCCGCCACTTCAGCCAGGACCCGACGGCCGCTGCGCTCATGCACGCGCGCGCACCGCACACCCGGGCCTGGGTGGCGCGCATGTGGGCCAGTCGAGGCAGCCAAACGCAAGGCGAATGGGTGCAAGCTTTGCCGCAAGACTTTGCGCCGCTGCTGCGCGATGCGGGGCAGGCCTACCTGCCCTATCTGCTTGCCAATGCGCTAGCCATGGCCCAAGGCCACAAGCGATTTGATGTGACCATCCAAGGCTGCGCCTACCAGCAAGTGCGCACCTCGCGCTACCGCTTGCTGTGCCTGGAAATGCTGCAACACCACTTTGCGGCGCTAAGCGCGTTGCAGCGCCTGGAATTGGATGCAATTTTTGCTGGCAGCGGCATCAGCCCTGCCTTGCGTGCCCAGTTGCCTGCGCGCAGCGGCGCGGATGCAGCCACTCACTCGGCCTTCTCGCCGGGCTTGCCTATGCTGGGTTTATAAGCCCCAGTCGTAGCCAATACTGATAGGCGCGTGGTCGGAAAAACGCGTGTCTTTGTAGATAGCGTGCTGGCGTGCGCCTGCTGCCAGCGCAGGCGTTGCCAGGTGGTAGTCCAGCCGCCAGCCCACGTTGTTGGCATAGGCCTGGCCCCGGTTGCTCCACCAGGTGTAGGCTGCATCGGTGGCGCTGGGTTCGAGTTGGCGATAGACATCGACCAGGCCACCTTCGCTGAGTAGACGCGTCATCCAGGCGCGCTCTTCGGGCAGAAAACCAGAGTTTTTGCGGTTGCCTTTCCAGTTTTTCAAATCGATTTCCTGGTGCGCAATATTGATGTCGCCGCACAACACAAATTCGCGGGTGCGCTTGAGTTTTTGCAGGTGCGGGTACATACCGTCCAGAAAACGGTATTTGGCCGCTTGCCGTTCTTCGCCCGAGGAGCCGCTGGGGAAATAGCAGCTGATGATGGACAGCTTGCGCTTAGGGGTATCAAAGCGCAGTTCCACGTAGCGGCCCTCGGCGTCAAACTCTGCCGAGCCATAGCCCACCCGCACATCGCTGGGGATGTGGCGGGTGTAAATGCCCACGCCCGAGTAGCCCTTTTTCTCTGCAAAGTGAAAGTGCCCGGCCATACCGGCCAGGGTATCCAACTGCCCTGCCACATCAACCGCCTGGGCCTTCACTTCTTGCACGCAAAGACAGTCTGCTTGTAAGCTGTGCAGCCAGTCTTGCAGCCCTTTGCTGCTGGCCGAGCGTATGCCGTTAAGGTTCAGGCTGGTGAGTGTGAACAAGCGGTTCTCCCCTGGGCTGTATGAAAGCGTGGAAGATAACCTATCGCTAGAGCACGGCCCCAGCCAGTCTGGGCATCGTCAAGCTATAGCCCTCACATAGCCTGAAGCGCCTCAGCCCCGCGTCGTCTGCAACATGCCCCGGTAAATTTCCTCATCGCCCACCACACCTACAAAGCGACCGGCTTCGCACAGCAGCACCGGGCGGCCGGTGGCGTGGCGTATGTGGATGATGAGCTCGAGCAGCATGTCCGGGCTGGCCATGGCGATGCTGCGTCCGTCCAGGCCCGCTTGTACGATGTCCATCTGCGGCTGGTAGGCCAGCAGTTGACCGGGACGGCCTTCGATGTCTGCGCGTTCGGGTTGCCCGGCTGCGTCCAGTTGCAGCCAGTGGTGACCGGTCCAGTCCAGTTGCACGCGCAGGCCTTCGTGCTTGAGTTTTTCTAGCGGCGTCATGAGTGAGCGACCGCGCAGCACCTTGATGGGGTTCATGTGCGCCACAAAGTCGCGCACATAAGCGTTGGCCGGATTGAGCACCACTTGCTCGGGCTCGCCCGATTGCACAATGCGCCCGCCTTCCATGATGGTGATGTGGTTGCCCAGCTTGATGGCTTCATCCAGGTCGTGGCTGACAAAGACGATGGTTTTTTTGAGTTGCTTTTGCAATTGCAAAAGCTCTTGCTGCAAGTGCTCGCGTATCAAGGGGTCGAGCGCAGAAAAAGGTTCGTCCATCAGCAAAATATCCGCGTCCGTGGCAAAAGCGCGTGCCAGGCCAACGCGCTGCTGCATACCACCTGAAAGTTGGTGCGCGTATTTCTTGCCCCATTGCGCCAGGCCCACCAATTCCAGCTTTTGGGCGACGATCTTGTCGCGCTGCGCTTTGGGCATGCCGCTCAGTTCCAGGCCCAGGCCGACGTTTTCCGCTACGGTGCGCCAGGGCAGTAGCGCGAACTGTTGGAACACCATGGCTACCCGCGTGGTGCGCAGGCGGCGCAAAGTGGCGCTGTCGCAGCGCGTCAGGTCCACATAGCCGCTGGGGCCTGCCTGCGTGTCGCGTATCAGCACGGCGCCCCGGTTGGCTTGGTTCAGGCCGTTGAGGCAGCGCAGCAGCGTAGATTTGCCCGAACCAGACAAGCCCATGAGCACCGATATTTCGCCTTCTGCGATTTGCAAATTGCAATCGGCTGCGCCCAACACCGCGCCGGTGGCGTCCAAAATCTCCTGCCGGGTTTTGCCGGCGTCTAGCAGCGCCAGGGCTTGCGCGCTGTGTTTGCCAAAGACCACGTCCACATGGCGGAACTCGGCCATTGGGGCGGGCCTGGTCTGTGGGCTCGGTCCTTCACTCATGGCTGCGGGTTTTGCACAAACGGTCGAGCACGATGGCCACGATCACTATCGCTAGCCCAGCCTCAAAGCCGTCGGCAATGTTGACCGAGTTGAGCGCGCGCACCACCGGCTTGCCCAGGCCGTCGGCGCCGACCAGCGCGGCGATGACCACCATCGACAGGCTGAGCATGATGCACTGCGTGATGCCGGCCATGATGTTGGGCAGGGCTGAGGGAATCTCCACCTTCAGCAGCAATTGCCAGCGCGTAGCACCAAAGGCCTGGCCCGCTTCAATCAGCGGGCGCGGCACGGAGGCAATGCCTAGCGTGGTCAGGCGAATGGGCGCCGGCAGGGCGAAGATCACGGTGGAGATAAGCCCCGGCACCACACCCAGCCCAAAGAGGATGAGCGTGGGGATCAGGTACACAAACGTGGGCACCGTCTGCATCAAGTCCAGCAGCGGGCGCAATGCCGCTTCTAGCCAAGGCCGGTGCGCTGCCGCGATGCCGATGAGCACGCCGATGAGCACACAGCTGAGTGTGGCGAACAAGACCAGGGACAGCGTCTCCATGGTCTCGGTCCAGTAACCCATATTGATGATCAAGAGCAGCGCCGCAGCCACAAATACGGCCAGCTTGACCGAACGTTGCAGCGCCCAGGCCAGTGCGGTGAGCAGCGCCACCATGATGAGCGGTTGCACCCATAAAAGCACTCCGGTAAACCCCAGCACCAAGGCGCTGAGGTTTTCGGATACTGCGTCAAACAACCAAGGTGCGCTTTGGGTGATGCGCTCGACTCCCGCCGCGATGGATTCGCCCAGCGGGAGCTTGTTGTCGGTGAGCCACGCATGCGCGGCTTCCAGACTGGTCGCCATCAGCTTACTTAATGATCATCGCCGGTGTGACTTCTTTGTCGTCAAAGGTTTTGACGCCAGCGAGCCAGTTGCCCCAGGTGGACGCGTTTCCTTTCAGCCAGGCTTGGGCAGCGGCTTCGGGCTTCATTTTTTTGTCCAGGATAGAGGACATGATTTCGTTTTCTGCTTCCAGGCTGAACTTGGTGTTTTTCAGCAGCTTGCCCACATTGGCGCATTCGGTGGAATAGCCTTTACGCGTGTTGGTGTACACCGTAGCGCCGCCAAAGTTGGGGCCGAAAAATTCATCACCACCGGCCAAATACGTCATTTTGATTTTGCTGTTCATGGGGTGCGGCGCCCAGCCTAAAAACACAATCCATTCCTTCTTCGGTACGGCGCGCACGACTTGCGAGACCATGCCCGCTTCGCTGGACTCCACAATCTTGAAGCCGCCCAGGCCGAAGGCGTTTTTCTTGATCATGTCCAAAATCAGGCGGTTGCCGTCATTACCCGGCTCGATACCGTAAATCTTCTTGCTGAACTTGTCGGCGTTCTTGGCGAGGTCAGCAAAGGTTTTGACACCGGCTTCGGCCACATAGTCGGGCACGGCCAAGGTGTACTTCGCACCTTCTAGGTTGGCGACCAGGGTTTCGACCGAGCCATCGGCCGTGTAGGGCTTGATATCGGCTTCCATGGACGGCATCCAATTGCCTAAAAACACATCAATCTTTTTTGCCTTCAGGCTGCTATAGGTCACCGGTACCGAGAGCACCTGCGCCGAGGGCTTGTAGCCAATGCCCTTGAGAATTTCAGACATAACGGCGGTGGTGGCGGTGATGTCGGTCCAGCCCACGTCCGCAAAACGCACGGCTTTGCAGGAGGCGGGCTCGGCAGCCTGGGCCTGGCCCAGCAGCGAAAAAGACGCGGCCAGCGCAGCAGCGGCCAAGGCGAAGGGTCGGGAAAACAGGGAAGTGTTTGGCATACGGGTCTCCAGATAATTATTCGGTTATTTACGTTCTCTTGCACGCGCACCCGCAGACCGGGCGGCCAAAGCACAAGAGATTTCATGGTACACCGACTGCGCGCCATAAGTCCCCCACCTGCGCAAATTTGCCGCCGCCGCGTCAGAGCCCGCCGCTCAATACAATGCTCGGGCCCCCTTTGAGGACACTGCATGACCACCCTGAGCACCAGCGCCAACCCCCATGAGACCAGCCAAAACAGCGCATTGGCGCAGGAGTTTGTGCAATTTGCCATCGCATCGGGCGTATTGCGCTTTGGCGAATTTAAAACCAAGGCCGGGCGCCTGAGCCCCTATTTCTTTAATGCCGGCTTGTTTGACGACGGCGCCAAGCTGGGCCGTTTGGCGCAGTTTTATGCCCAGGCTTTGCTGGCCAGCGGCGTGCAGTTCGATATGTTGTTTGGCCCGGCTTATAAAGGCATTCCGCTGGGCGCGGCGGTGGCGGTGGAGCTGGCGCGCCTGGGCCACAACCTGCCGTTTGCCTACAACCGCAAAGAAGCCAAAGACCACGGCGAAGGCGGCACGCTGGTGGGTGCGCCTTTGCAAGGCCGGGTGCTGATTGTTGACGACGTGATGAGTGCAGGCACTGCGGCGCGCGAATCAATCGCTCTGATCCAAGCCGCTGGGGCTACACCCCATGCCGTAGCGATTGCCTTGGACCGCCAGGAAATGGCGACTGAAAAACAGGCCGATGGCAGCACCCACGATGTGCCCTACAGCGCGGTGCAATACGTGCGCCAAACCCTGGGCCTGCAAGTGTGCGCGATTGCCAATTTGGATGATTTGCTGGCCTACCTGCAAACCCAAAGCGGCGATGCCATGGGCGAACACCGCCAGCGTGTGCAGGCTTACCGGGCCCGCTACGGCGTGGCCTAAAGACCTGATGGTCCTCAGCGCCTAAGCACGGTTCGCCATGGCCTCTGACTTTGGCTATATCGAATACCTGTGCGACCAGTTGCAAGGCGCAGGCACCCTCACCTACCGAAAAATGTTTGGCGAATACGCCCTGTATTGCGAAGGCAAAGTGGTGGGCCTGGAGGTGGGTAACAGCTTGTTTGTCAAACCCATTGAAGCAACCCAGGCCTTGTATGGCGACGGCCCGCGCGGCGCGCCCTAGGGCGTATCGAGGACGGCAGTTTACTGATTGGCAGTGGCCAGGCCCGCATTGCCTGCCCCCAATTGCAGCATGCCGCGCCGCAATAAACGGGCTATGCCTTTGTGCGGCCCTACGAATTGGAGCTGCGCCCCGCCGCTGCGTCGGCTGCGTCGGCTGCGTCGGCTGCGCAGAGTGTTGCCGATGCCACCGACTCGATGGCGGGCCAGGTGCTGCGCGTGCTGGCAGCAGGCCCACTGGTGCGCCTGGAAATTACCTTGCAAGACACATCCATCCTGCCCCCGGGCGAAGTGCTGGAAGTGCATCTGGGCCTGCAAGCATTTGCTGCCATGCCACTGCGCGAGGCTGACCCGGTGCTGGTGCGACTGCGCGGAGGGCGGGTATTTTTGGTTTGAGGTGACACGAAGCGGGTTTGCATCTACCGAAAGGGACTGGCATATACTTTGGTATCTACCATCCATTGCCGGGAGGCCCTCCGTGTCCCAAGCCGCCAAACTATTTGCCAATGGCCGCAGCCAGGCCGTGCGCCTGCCCGCCGCGTTTCGATTTGACACCACCGAGGTTTTTATTCGCAAAGATGCGCTTACCGGTGACGTCATCCTCTCTAGGCGGCCGCATGACTGGGATGGGTTTTTGGTGGCCGCGCAGGCGATCGAGGGGGCAGATGATTTCCTGAGCCCCGACGAGCGACAAGGCGCCGGGCACCAGCAAGGACCAGAACGTGACCCTTTGGATGCGATTTCGAAGCCGCTTGGGCACTGAACATGGCCATGCCGACGCTCTACATGCTGGACACCAACACGGTGAGCCACATCATCAAGCGACACCCCCAAGCCATTGCGCGGCTGTTGGCAGTTCCCATGCACAAGGTATGCATATCCGCCATCACGGCGGGTGAGTTGGCCTTTGGACTTGCAAAGCGCTCGCAGGCAGTGGCATTGCAAGCGGCAGTCCAGGAGTTTTTGCGCCGCGTGGAAGTGATGCCCTGGGATGACGCCGTGGCGCAAAGCTACGGCATGCTACGCGCAGCGCTAGATAAAAAGGGTACTCCGCTGGCCGCGCTGGATTTACAAATTGCGGCGCATGCATTGCATCTACAAGCTACGCTGGTAAGCAATGACAAAGCGTTTTCGCAAGTTGGCTTGCTGGTGGTTGAGGATTGGGTTAAGGTGCAGCCATACGTAAATCCGATTGAGTAAACCGACGTGGAATTGATACCAGGCAGCTATGAAGCTATCCTAACCAACAGAGTAAAAGCAGCGCTACAAGGCCTGGACGGAGCTTGGTCATATCAATTAGACAAACTTGAAAGCGCTGAAGCAGCTGATCGGCTTGCACTGCATCTCTCGCGGGTGATTGAAAAAGTGCTGGCCGCTATCCCTAGCGATGAGAGGGTTGCCGCTGGCACGAAGCTTATTGGCGAATTGATTGTCCAAGCGCTACATGACAAGCATGCATTGCTGAAAGGCGAGATACCTGAAGCATCGGGACAGTTGCTGATGCAGCTTGCAAAGCGCCGACCCGATGGATCAGCTGCCTTTGTAGAGTCGCCAGTTGTACCGCTGCTCGACACTGCCTTGATGACAAATGCGCCAGGCGAACCCCGACTGGGGGCACAACTGATCTCTGAAATTCCGTCAGCAGATAGCATTGACTTGATCATGGCATTTATTCGTCGCAGTGGCATAGCACCTATGCGCGAAGCATTAGCCCATCATCTAGCTTCTGGAAAGATCCTGCGAGTATTGACCACAACCTATACAGGCTCGACTGAGCCTGCCGCGCTTGAGGATTTGAAAGGAATGGGCGCCCAGATACGCATTTCATATGACACCACTGCCACCCGCTTGCACGCCAAGGCTTGGATTTTCCATCGCCGTAGTGGTTTTTCCACAGGCTATATTGGGTCATCCAATCTGACGCATTCTGCTCAGGTTCAGGGTCTGGAATGGAATTTGCGCGTTTCAGCCGCGCGAAACAACGATGTCCTTAAACGTATGGCATCCTTGTTTGAATCGTGCTGGAACAGCGAGGAATTCATTGACTTTGATCCTGAGGTATTTCGAGAAGAGCTGGCAAGGCAGGGCGCCAAAAATGCATACAGGCCGGTAGGCGTGCTTCCCGCCATTGAATTACGACTGGAACCCTTTCAAGAACACCTCCTGGAACTCATTTCGCTAGAGCGTAGTCGGGGCTATCACCGCAATTTGCTGGTATCAGCCACTGGCACTGGTAAGACGGTCATGGCAGCAGTTGATTACGCGCGTCTGCGTCAAACACTTTGCCGAGGACGACTTCTTTTTATTGCGCACCGTAAAGAAATTTTGGATCAGTCACGCGCCACTTTCCAGTACGCATTACGTGACGCGTCTTTTGGTGAGTTATGGGTGGATGGTGCGCGACCAGAGCGCTATGAACATGTCTTTGCATCGGTACAAAGCTTGTCACGAATGGACTTATCCCTGTTGGACCCTAAGCATTTTGATGTGGTCATCATTGATGAGTTTCACCACACAGCAGCGCCCACCTATGGGATATTGATGGCGCACCTGCAACCAAAAGAATTTCTAGGATTAACTGCAACTCCGGAACGCGCTGATGGCCAATCGGTTACACACTGGTTCGAGGGACGTATTGCTGCAGAGCTTCGTTTGTGGGATGCGATTGACAAGCAACGCTTGGTTCCATTTGCATATTACGGCATTGCAGACACAACCGATCTTAGGCAAATTCCTTGGCGGCGTGGTCGCGGGTATGACATCAACGCATTAAGTCAAATACTGACCGCGGATGATGCATGGGCTCGCATGGTGATTGACCAAGTGATGCGAAAAGTAGACCGCATAGCCGAAGTTCGGGCGTTGGGTTTTTGTGTATCTGTTAGTCATGCCCACTTTATGGCAAAAGTTTTTAATGCCCATGGCATTGCTTCAGTGGCCGTATCAGCAGAGTCTTCAACACAAGAACGTGAACAAGCACTGCGCAAATTGGCTACGCGGGAATTGCAATTCGTTTTCGCGGTGGATTTGTTCAACGAAGGGGTGGACGTGCCGGCAGTGGATACGTTGCTGATGCTCAGGCCGACCGACAGCCCCACCCTGTTTTTGCAGCAATTGGGGCGAGGTCTGCGCCGCCATCATGGCAAGGTGATGTGCACCGTACTCGACTTTGTTGGACTACACCGCAGGGAATTCAGCTTTGACCGCAGGTTGCGAGCGCTTTTGGGTGGTACACGCCAACAGCTGATTGAACAGGTTGAACAGGGTTTTCCGTTGCTGCCATCAGGCTGCCACATGGCACTTGAAGGCGTCGCGCGCGCGCGCGTATTGCAAAGCCTTAAAGACGCCGTACCAAGAGGTCTGGTCAGGATGGCAGATGCACTTCGGATGATGCGAGATGAGGGTGAACCAATTACCTTGGCTAACTTTCAGGAGCACAACGGGCTCGATTTAGAAGATATTTATGCCAACGGCAGATGTTGGACCGACCTATTACAGGCCGTCGGCGAGCCCTTATTAGCTAGTGGCCCGCACGAGGCTGATTTGCGTAAGGCCTGTGCCCGCGTTCTACATGTAGATGATTCCTGCCGCCTTACAGCCTACATTCAGTGGCTTGCATCTCCAGTACCCCCAAGTGTTGATCAAATTGGGACGAAGCATAGTCGCTGGTTGCGCATGCTCTTAACAGCCTTGGCCTCTTCGATTTTGGAGATAAGAGTCCTTACAACAGATCAGGCGGCAGCAGTAGTGTGGGGTCATCCGCAGGTACTTGCTGAGCTTGTCGAGTTATTTGGGATGTTGAAGCAACGTATCCAGCATGTAGGGTACCCGTTGACCGATAAAAGTGATGTGCCATTACAGGTGCATTCCCGCTACAGCCGTACCGAGATTCAAGCCGCTTTTGGTGATGTGGGTTCCGGCCATCAAGAACACGCCCAGATGCAGGTTCCTCCTTGGCGGGAGGGCGTTAAATTCATGCGGCAAGAGCGCAGCGATGTTTTTTTGATCACGCTGAATAAAACTGAAAAAAGGTTTTCTCCAAGTACAAGGTACCGAGACTTCGCGATTAGCAGAAGTCTTTTTCATTGGGAAAGCCAGTCGCGTACCACCGCAGATTCACCTACCGGGAAGCGTTACCAAGATCACAAAGCGCTCGGTTCAGCCATCATGGTCTTTGTCCGTCTCAATGTACAGGATCGTGCGTTTTATTTCCTGGGCCCCGCCACTTACCTAAAGCATCAAGCAGAAATGCCAATGGAAATTACTTGGGAACTGACGCACCCGCTGCCCGCTGATTTGTTCATCGCATACAGTGCGGCAGCAGCCTAAGCTGATCCAATCAGCCAAGTTTCTTCAGCAACAGCGCATTGACCTGCGCCGGATTGGCCTTGCCTTTGCTGGCTTTCATGATGGGGCCGACCAAACCGTTCAGGGCTTTGGCGTTGCCGGCTTTGAACTCTTCGACGTTTTTTGGGTTGGCGGCTAACACCTCGTCGATGATGGCCTCTAAGGCGCTGGTGTCATTCATTTGCTTAAGGCCTTTGGTTTCGATGATGGCATCGACCTCACTCACTGCCCCAACTGCTTCGACCCCTGTAATGGCTACTGTTACATCGTTCGAAGTCGAGGTCCACAACGCGTCAAAAACCTGACGTGCTGCGTTGTTGCTGATGGTGTCGTCAGTGATACGGCCAATCAAAGCAGCCAGTTGCGCGGCGCTCACAGGCGTCTGTTCGAAGGTCATTTCACTGGCATTCAGGCGACGCGAAACTTCACCCATGATCCAGTTGCTGGCAAGTTTGGCCTGGCCGCAGGCCTCGGCCACCGCTTCAAAGTAGGCGGCCACGGTTTTGCTTTGCGTCAGTTGCGCGGCATCGTATTCAGGTAAGCCATATTGCGTGACAAAACGCTCGGCCATCACGCGGGGCAGTTCGGCCATTTCGCTTCGCACGCGCTCCACCCATTCGCGCGAGATCACTAGCGGCGGTAAATCCGGGTCGGGGAAATAGCGGTAATCGGCGGCGTCTTCTTTGGTGCGCATGGCGCGGGTCTCGCCGGTGTCGGGATTGAACAGCACCGTAGCTTGTTGGATGGCGCGGCCGTCTTCGATTTGTTCAATTTGCCAGCGCACTTCATAGTCGATGGCTTGCTGCATAAATTTGAAGCTGTTGAGGTTTTTGATTTCACGCCGGGTGCCCAAAGGCGCGCCGGGTTTGCGTACCGACACATTGGCGTCGCAGCGGAAACTGCCCTCTTGCATATTGCCGTCGCAAATGCCAATCCAGGTGACGATCTTGTGCAGCTCTTTGGCGTAGGCCACGGCCTCTTCGCTGGAGCGCATATCGGGCTCGGTGACGATCTCCAGCAAAGGCGTGCCGGCGCGGTTCAGGTCGATGCCGGACTGTCCAATGAAATCCTCGTGCAAGGACTTTCCCGCATCTTCTTCCAAATGCGCACGCACCAGGCGAACCGTTTTTTTCTCATCGCCTAAAAAGAAAGACACCGCGCCGCCTTGCACCACGGGGATTTCAAACTGGCTGATTTGGTAGCCCTTGGGCAGATCAGGGTAAAAATAGTTTTTGCGCGCAAACACGCTGCGCTCTGCGATGTGCGAGCCCAGCGCCAGCCCAAGTTCGATGGCACGCTCCACTGCGCCCTTGTTCATTACCGGCAGCGTGCCCGGCAAGGCCAGGTCCACGGCGCAAGCTTGCGTGTTGGGCTCGGCACCAAAAGCGATAGACGCGCGGCTGAAAATCTTACTTTGCGTGGAGAGTTGGGCGTGGGTTTCAAAGCCAATGACGACTTCGTAGCCGTGGACTAGTTTAGCGGCGCTCATGCGGCACCTCCGGGAGCTTGGGTGTGGTGGTCGGTGTGCAATTGGTACTGATGCGCCACGTTCAAGAGGCGCGCTTCCTGCAAATAATTACCGATGAGTTGCATGCCTACGGGCATGCCGTTTTCACCAAAACCGACCGGCAGGCTCATGCCGGGCAAACCTGCCAGCGACGCAGGCAGGGTAAAGATATCAGCCAAGTAATTGGCCAGCGGATCATCCGATTTATCGCCGAGTTTCCATGCGGTAGTCGGTGCAACCGGGCCGGCAATTACGTCGCATTGGCTGAAGGCCTGCTGAAAATCATCAGCAATCATGCGACGTATTTTTTGCGCCTGCAGGTAGTAGGCGTCGTAATAACCGTGCGACAACACATAAGCGCCGATCATGATGCGGCGCTTCACTTCGTCGCCAAACGCCTCGCTGCGTGTCCTTTCGTACATGTCGGCCAGGTCTGAAAATTCCTTGGCACGGTGGCCAAACTTCACGCCATCAAAACGGCTAAGGTTGCTCGATGCTTCGGCCGGCGCGATGATGTAGTACACCGGAATAGATAACTCGGTACGCGGCAATGCGATGGGCACCAATTGGGCGCCTTGGGCTTGCAGTTGCTTCAAGGCCGTATCGATGGTGCTGCGCACATCGCTGGCCAAGCCCTCGCCAAAAAACTCGCTCGGAATACCCACGCGTACACCTTGCAGCGGCTGCATAAGCCCGAGAGAAAAATTCTCCTTCGCCACATTCAGCGAAGTCGAATCCCGGTCTAGGTCGGGGCCGCACATGGCTGACAACAACAAAGCGCAATCTTCGGCACTGCGCGCCATCGGCCCGGCCTGGTCCAGGCTAGAGGCAAAGGCCACCATGCCGTAGCGCGAGGCGCGGCCGTAAGTAGGTTTGATGCCAGTGATGCCGCAAAACGCTGCCGGTTGGCGGATGGAGCCGCCGGTGTCGGTGCCGGTGGCCGCAGGCGTCAAGCGCGCTGCCACTGCCGCTGCGCTGCCGCCAGACGATCCACCGGGAATGCGTGTGGTGTCCCAGGGGTTTGTAACCGCGCCGAAAGCCGAGTTTTCATTGGCCGAGCCCATAGCGAATTCATCGCAATTAAGTTTGCCCAAAGTCACCATGCCTGCATCGCGCAAACGCGTCACTACGGTGGCATCAAACGGCGAGCGGTAGTCTTGCAATATCTTGGAGCCTGCCGTGGTGGCGAAATCTTGAGTGACAAAAATATCTTTATGGGCGATGGGCACCCCTTCTAAGGGGCCTGCGGTGCCTGCCGCGATCTTGTCGTCCGAGGCCTGGGCTTGCGCCAGAGTGACTTCGCTGTGGATATCTAAAAAAGCGTTGTGCGGGTTGCCGCCCATGCGTGCCAGAAAACGCGTGGCCACTTCCACTGCGCTGACTTCTTTGTTTTTCAGCATGGCTGCCAACTGCGCCACGCTTTGTTTATGCAGATCAGCCATGGTTTACTCGATCACTTTCGGCACCAAGAACAGGCCGCGCTCGACAGCAGGCGCACTGCGCTGGTTGGCTTCCCGCTGGTTGGGCTCGCTGACAACGTCTTCGCGTAAACGCAGTGTCATGCCGAGTTCGTCGGCGTCAGCCATTGCGGTGGCCAAACCTTGCATCGCATCGACGGGGTGCGCCATGGGTACGATGCCGCTAGTGTCTACCGCGCGCATTTGTTCAACGATCTCAAAAAAACCATTGAGCTGACCCAGCAGGCGTTCGGCGGCGGGCGGTTCAAACTGCAGCCGGGACAGCTGGGCTAGGCGATCTATATCGTGGGGAGTCAGGGACATGTGAAAAAAGCGGTCTTTACAGGGTGGTTTGCTAAGTCCAGCAACTTGCGTAAGGCAGGATTTTTGGGGCAATGGGTTATTATCCCGCCTTTGGCCTGCACGGCGTTTTGCGCTGCCGTTTGCGCCTGAATTCAGCCATTTACCGACATTACACAGACGATGCAGCATGCGACAGCGCTGCATGTCGACAAGGACACGCCATGTTTGGAGCTTTCACCCGTTACTTTTCTACCGACTTGGCCATCGATCTGGGCACTGCCAACACCCTGATTTTTGTGCGCGACAAAGGCATTGTGCTCGACGAGCCTTCGGTAGTCGCCATCCGCCACGAAGGCGGCCCGCAAGGCAAAAAATCCATTCAAGCGGTCGGCAAAGAAGCCAAGGCCATGCTGGGCAAGGTGCCCGGCAATATTGAAGCCATCCGTCCCATGAAAGACGGCGTGATTGCCGACTTCACCGTGACCGAGCAGATGCTCAAGCAGTTCATCAAGATGGTGCATCCGCGCAGCGTGTTTCGGCCCAGCCCGCGCATCATTATTTGCGTGCCCTGTGGCTCCACCCAGGTCGAGCGCCGCGCTATCCGTGAATCGGCTTTGGGCGCCGGTGCCAGCGATGTCTACCTGATCGAAGAGCCTATGGCAGCGGCCATCGGCGCCGGGCTACCGGTCTCCGAGGCCTGCGGCTCCATGGTGGTGGACATTGGCGGGGGCACCACCGAAGTAGGCGTCATCTCTTTGGGTGGCATGGTTTACAAAGGTAGCGTGCGCGTGGGCGGAGACAAATTTGACGAGGCCATCATCAACTACATCCGTCGCAACTACGGCATGCTGATTGGCGAGCCCACGGCGGAAGCTATCAAAAAGCAAATCGGTTCGGCCTTCCCCGGCTCTGAAGTCAAGGAAATGGAAGTGCGCGGTCGCAATTTGTCTGAAGGCGTGCCCCGCTCCTTCACCATTTCTTCCAATGAAATTTTGGAAGCGCTGACGGACCCGCTCAACAACATTGTTTCGGCTGTGAAAAATGCGCTGGAACAAACCCCGCCCGAGCTAGGTGCCGACATTGCTGACAGGGGCATGATGCTCACCGGCGGCGGCGCGCTCTTGCGCGACCTGGACCGCTTGCTCGCTGAAGAAACCGGCTTGCCGGTGCTGGTAGCCGAAGACCCCTTGACCTGTGTGGTGCGCGGTTGCGGCATCGCACTGGAACAAATGGAACGCTTGGGCTCTATTTTCACCAACGAGTAAGCGCCGGACGCAGCGATGGCGCTGGCTTCGCTGGGCCGAGACCCCCCTCCGTTTTTCCGACAAGGCCCCTCGGCCCTGTCGCGCTTGGTGCTGTTCAGTGCCATGGCGCTTTTGCTCATGGTGGCCGATGCGCGGTTTCACATGGTGCAGCCCTTGCGCGCCAGCATTGCTACCGCGCTCTACCCGCTGCAATGGCTGGTGTTGCAACCTTTGGTTTTAACGCGGCAGGCCAATGAGCGTATGGACGGCATGTTCGTCAATGAAATCGCGCTGCGCCAATTGCGTCAGCAATTGGCCGAGCAGCGCCAGCGCGCCCAGCAAACCGAACAGCTCACGCTGGAAAATCAGCGTTTGCGTGGCATTTTGAATTTGCAAGAGCGCCAATTGTCCGGCACGCTTGCCGCCCAGGTGGTGTACGACGCTGCCGACCCCTACACCCGCAAAGTGGTGCTGGACAAGGGCGAGCGCCAGGGCGTGCATCTGGCCTCACCGGTGATTGATGAGTTTGGCGTGATCGGCCAGGTGACGCGCGTCTTTCCCCTGTCCAGCGAAGTGACCCTGATAACCGACCGCGACCAGGCGATTCCGGTGCTCAATGTGCGCACCGGCGCGCGCGGTGTCGCCTATGGTGAAACCACCCGCAATGCCGATGCGCTGGAACTGCGCTTTATGGCCGCCAATGCCGATGTGACGGTAGGCGATGTACTCACCACCAGCGGCGTCGATGGCGTCTATCCGCCGGGCTTGCCGGTGGCGCGCGTGGACAAAGTGGAGCGGCGTACCGAAGCGGTGTTTGCCCGTATCGAATGCGTGCCTATTGCCATGGTCGCAGGCACCCGCCATGTGTTGGTACTGCAACCGGCAGCGCAGGCCGCTGTGGCACGCCCACCACCTGAGCCCGAGCACAAGCCTGTGCGAACCGGAGGCCGCCGATGATCATGCGCCCGGGTCAACGCCTGCTCATGCCGGTAAACCCCGCTTTTTTATGGCTGAGCCTGCTCTTGGCTTTTGCTGTCAATATGCTGGGCAATATGCTGCTGTGGGGCCGCGCCGCTTGGGCGCCTGATGTGCTGTCCATCGTGCTGGTGTTTTGGACGGTACACCAGACCATGCGGGTGGGCATTGCCGCCGCATTTGTGTTCGGCTTGATGCTCGATGTGTACCAGGGCGGCTTGCTCGGACAGCACGCCATGGCTTATACGGTGCTGAGCTACTTTGCGATCATGGTGCACCGCCGCTTATTGTGGTTCAGTTTGCCCGAGCAAACCATGCAAGTACTGCCCTTGTTTGCGCTGGTGCACACGGTGGAGCTACTGCTCAACGCCATGATTGGCGGCAATTTTCCGGGCTGGTGGGTGCTGATGGCACCGGTGGGTGAAGCGCTGCTGTGGCCGGTAATCAGTTCGATGCTGCTGGCGCCGCAGCGCCGCGCTCCGGACCCGGACGACAACCGTCCGCTCTAGCCAAAGCGCACCATGGATTTGCGTAATATCGACCACGACCTGCACCGTTTTCGGCAGCGCGTTTTTGTGTTCACGATATTGGTGTTGTTCTGCTTTTTGCTATTGCTGCTGCGCTTGATGTATTTGCAGCTCTGGCGCCATGATGATTTGCTGGCGCAGGCCGAAAGCAACCGTATTGCCGTCGTGCCTATCGTGCCCAACCGGGGCTTGATTCAGGACCGCAACGGGATTGTGCTGGCCAGCAATTATTCGGCTTACACGCTTGAAATAACGCCTTCAAAAACCAATGGGCTCGAAGCAACCATAGACGCTTTATCCGAGGTCATTGAAGTCACGCCGCGCGATCGCCGCCGCTTCAAAAAACTGCTCGACGAGTCCAAGACTTTTGAGTCCCTGCCTTTGCGCAACCGCTTGACCGATGTTGAGGTGGCACGCTTTGCAGCCCAGCGTTTTCGCTTTCCCGGCGTAGAGATCAAGGCCCGCTTGTTTCGCAATTACCCTTACGGCGAATTGGCCAGCCATGTGATCGGCTACATCGGACGTATCAACCAAAGCGAAAAAGAAAAAATCGAAGACGACGACGACCAGGCCAATTACCGCGGCACCGCGTACATTGGCAAGCTTGGCGTTGAGCAAAGTTTTGAGCGCCAGTTGCACGGCATTACCGGCGTCGAACATATTGAAACCTCTGCCGGCGGCCGGGCCACGCGGCGCCTGAGCAGCAGCAAAGCCACGCCAGGCGATACGGTGGTTTTGACCATCGACATCAAGCTACAGCAGATGGTAGAGAGTATGTTTGGCGAGCGGCGCGGCGCGCTGGTGGCGATCAACCCGCAAAACGGCGATGTGTTGGCCTTTGTCAGTAAGCCTACTTTTGACTCGAATTTATTTGTCGAAGGCATCGACCAGGACAGCTGGCAAATGCTCAATGAATCGCCGGACAAGCCCTTGCTAAACCGCGCTTTGCGTGGCACCTATCCGCCGGGTTCGACCTATAAACCCTTTATGGCGCTGGCTGCGCTGGAGACCGGCACGCGCAAACCCAGTACCTTAATCAACGACCCGGGCTTTTATATGTTTGGCGGCCACCGCTTTGGCAGCCCGGAAAATGAACGCGGCGGCATCATGGACATGCGCCGGGCGATCGTGGAGTCGAGCAACGCCTATTTTTATTCGCTGGCGAACGAGTTGGGCGTGGACACCATGCACGACTTTATGAAGCCCTTGGGCTTTGGCCAGACAACCGGCATCGATGTGCTAGGCGAAGTGCGCGGTGTGCTGCCCAGCCAGGAATGGAAGCGGCGTTATTACAGCAAGCCCGAGCATCAAAAATGGTACGCGGGCGAGACTATTTCTCTGGGCATAGGCCAAGGCTACAACAGCTTTACCATGCTGCAGCTGGCGCAGGCCACGGCCGCTGTGGCCAACAAAGGAATCAAATACACGCCACGCCTGGTGCTGGCCACTGAAGACGCCAGCAAGCATGCCCGTGTCGAACGCCCGGCGCCACCTCCCCAAGACCTGAAGCTTTCACCTGAAAACATCCAGGTGATTGTGCAGGCCATGGTCGGCGTGACCCAGGAAGGCACCTCGGCGCGCTCGTTTGCTGGGGCGGGCTATTTGAGCGGCGGCAAAACCGGTACAGCCCAGGCGGTAAGCCTGGCCAAGAACGAAAAATACAATGCGGCGCGCATGGAGGAGCACCAACGCGACCATTCCTTGTATATCGCATTTGCACCCGCTGACGACCCGAAAATCGCGCTGGCCGTGATCGTGGAAAACGCCGGCTTCGGATCCACGTCGGCAGCGCCGATTGCCAGGCGCGTATTTGATTACTGGCTGTTGCAGCAATACCCCAATGACGAGGACTTGGCCGCCGTGCGCAAAGGCCAGGCCACCGCACCCATTGGCAAGCCGCGCACGCTGGCCGAGGTCAGCTGGCCGCCGCTTTTGCAAAGCGCTGAGCCGCCAGGCTTGGTCGCCAAACCTTAAGCGCTGCGCTGCATCAGGCCAGGAAGGCGTCCCAGGAGGTTTTGGCAATCAAAGCCGCTACGACCAGCATAAACACGACGCGCACAAAGCCGGTGCCGTGTTTGAGCGCCAAATGGGTGCCCGCCAGGCTGCCCACCATATTGGAAAGCGCCATGGCCAGCACCAGATGCCACCAAACATGCCCTTTCCAGGCGAACAAGGCCAGGGCCGCCAGATTGCTGGCGGTATTGAGCAGCTTGGCGCTGGCCGATGCATGCAAAAAGTCGTAGCCGACCACACGTACCAGCAAGAACACAAAAAAACTGCCGGTGCCCGGCCCAAAAAAGCCGTCGTAAAACCCCACCAACGCACCGATGGCTGAAAGCACCAGCGCCTCGCGGCGGCCCGCAAAACGCGGCGCATGTTCGCGCCCTAAGTCTTTTTTCGTCAGCGTATAAGCCAGCAACAAGGCCAAAAGGCCAGGCAGAATTTTGCGCAGCAATTCGGGCGAGACTACGGTAACCAGCCAGGCGCCGGCGAATGCGGCTAGCAGGGCCGCCAGCGACGCCGGCAGCAGCGCACGCCAGGCCATGCTGACCCGGCGGCTGTACTGCAAGGTGGCCAATCCCGTGCCCCAGATGGACGCGCCTTTGTTGGTGCCAAATAAGGTGGCCGGCGGCGCGGACGGAAACACTGCAAACAAAGCAGGCACCAGAATCAATCCGCCGCCTCCGACGATGGAATCGACAAAACCAGCTAGCAGCGAAGCAGCGGAAACAAGCAGCAATTCCATGCGGGGAGTGGGGTACGGAAAAAAAGGGGTCGCAGCTATGCGGGCGCTGGGGTCGCAGGTCCACGACGCCCAAGCCCGCCCAAGTGTAGGGTCTTGCAAGCGAGTCGCTAATGAACCAGCCAGCAAAAAGAAGGGACAAAAAAAAGCACTGACAAGGTCAGTGCTTTTTGCCTCTTGGAGAGGTAGGTGAACCTTGGCAGCGCCAGGTTCTTATGGTCTCCTCGGAATCGCTCGCGGCCAGGTGGGCTGCCCTTCGCTTTTCGAAGTGTGGCCTGTATCGAGGCACCTGCGCACTGTAGCGCTGTGGAGCCGGACAAGCATCAGGATTTACCCTTGCGTGTTTCCCCTTAGTTCTGGGCGTCCTCGCTAATCCACTGGGCGGCCTTCTCAGCAATCATCAGGGTGGGTGAATTGGTGTTACCGCTGGTGATAAAGGGCATCACGCCAGCATCGACCACGCGCAGTCCGGCCACGCCACGCACATTCAGACGCGGGTCCACGACCGCCATTGGGTCATCGGCGCGGCCCATTTTGGTGGTGCCTACCGGGTGAAAAATCGTGCTGGCGATATCACCGGCCAGCTTGGCTAACTCTTCGTCGCTCTGGTACTGCAGGCCGGGCTTGTATTCCTCGGGTGCGAAGGCTTGCATCGCGCTTTGCGCCATGATGCGCCGGGTCACCCGCAGTGAATCGGCGGCCACTTTACGGTCGGCATCGGTGCTGAGGTAGTTGGGTGCAATCGCCGGGGCGTCGCGAAAGTCTGGGGTGCGAATGTTCACCGTGCCTCGGCTGCTCGGGTTCAGATTGCAAACGCTGGCCGTCATGGCATTGAAGGTGTGTAGCGGTGAGCCAAAAGCGTCCAGGCTGAGCGGTTGTACGTGGTACTGGATATTCGGATAAGGCTGCTGCGGGTCGCTGCGGGTAAAAGCGCCCAACTGGCTGGGCGCCATGCTCATGGGCCCGCTGCGTTTCAAAAGATATTCCAAACCGATACGCGCTTTGCCCCACAGGCTGGAGGCAAGCGTGTTCAGGGTGGGCGTGTTTTTCACTTTGAAAACCGTGCGGATTTGTAAATGGTCTTGCAAATTGGCGCCCACACCCGGCAAGTCCAGCCGCAGCGCAATGCCCTTGGATTGCAGCAGCCGGGCCGGCCCGATACCCGAGAGTTGCAGCAACTGCGGCGAAGCGACCGAACCAGCGCTCAAAATAACTTCACGCCGCGCATGGGCCGTCACCATTTCCTGGCCATTCCAAACCTTGACGCCGCTGCAGCGCAAAGGCTTGGCAGTGCCCGGGTGGTTTTCGAGTACGAGTTCGCTCGCCTGCGCGCCGGTCCAGAGTTCAAAGTTGGGCCGCGCGTAGCAGGTGGGCCGCAAAAAGGCCTTGGCCGTGTTCCAGCGCCAGCCATTTTTTTGATTGACTTCAAAAAAGCCCACGCCTTCGTTATCACCCCGGTTGAAGTCTTCGGTCGCCGGGATGCCCGCTTGCACCGCCGCCTGGGCAAAGGCTTCCAGCACTTCCCAGCGCAGGCGCTGTTTATCTACGCGCCACTCGCCACCCGCGTTGTGGTGGCGCAGCAGCGCGCGGTAGGGGGTGTCGCCGTCCTGCATCAGCGCCGGTGCGCTGCCGCGCGCGCCGTGCAAAGCGTTGGCGCCTTTGTAGTGGTCTTCGTGGAGTTGGAAGTAAGGCAGGCTGTTGTCCCAGCTCCATTGCGGCTCACCGGTCACATCGGACCAGCGGGCGTAATCACGTGCCTGGCCGCGCATATAAATCATGCCATTGATACTGCTGCAGCCGCCCAGTGTTTTGCCGCGCGGGTAAATCAGGCTGCGGCCGTTGAGCCCGGCTTCGGGCTCGGTTTTGAACAGCCAATCGGTACGCGGGTTGCCGATGCAATACAGATAGCCCACCGGGATATGAATCCAGTGGTAATCGTCGCGCCGACCGGCTTCAATCAGCAACACGCGTTTGGACGCGTCGGCGCTCAGGCGGTTGGCCAGCAGGCAGCCGGCCGTTCCTGCGCCGATGATGATGTAGTCAAAAGTGGTGTCGTTCATTCGGTGGATGTAGAAGCAGTATCGGCCTGCTGGCGCGCTTACTTACCACTCCATTGGGGCTTGCGCTTTTCTTGAAAGGCCAGCTGGCCTTCGCGTGCGTCTTCGGTCAGGGTAAAGAGCGCAATTTGGCTCTCGGTAAAGGCCATGGATTCTTCAAACGCCATAGTTTCCATTTTCTTGAGCATGTACAGGCCGCGCCGAACCGCAGCGGGCGACTTGTCCAGCAAGCGTTCCAGCAGCCATTGCAACTTGGCATCGACATCGCGGTCTATGTAATTAACCAGACCAAACTCCAGGGCCTGCATGCTACTAATCGGTTCGCCGGTAATGCACATCTCCACCAGCGTGCGGCGCGGAATCAGATGTTGCAAAACGCTCAGAACTTGGGCGGGGAATACGCCTACTTTGACCTCGGGTAAACCAAAGACCGCGTGTTCTGCGGCCACCGCCATATCGCACATGGACAAAAGGCCCATGCCCCCGGCCATGCACGCGCCATTGACCCGCGCGACCAGCGGCACATAGCTGGCTTTGGCTACGCGCAGCAGCTGTGCCAAATGGCCTAAGGGCTCGGAGTAATCGGTAGTAAAGGCCTGCGCGTTTTGCAGATCGGCTCCGGCGCAAAAAGCTTTCTCTCCGGCGCCGGTGAGCACGATGGCGCGCACGCTGCGATTACTTTGCGCCGCGCTGATGGCCGCAGCCATGCCGGCCAAAACGCCATGGCTCATGGCATTGCGGCGCGCTTCGCGGGTGATGGTCAGCCACAGTACGGGGCCGCGCAGTTCAACAGATAAATCGGGGCTGGTCAGGGCGCTGGTGTCCATACAAAAATTCCTGCGAAATAGGTTCGGCAACTGGGATCGGTACAAGGGCTGCGACGCCCTAAGCATACAAGTGTGCGCTTAGCGCCCGCCGCCCACGTCCAAGAGCGCGCCGGTGCAGTAACTCGCTTGGGGGCTGAGCAGCCACACAATGGCGTTGGCCACCTCCTGCGCGCTGCCCGGACGCTGCATAGGCACTTGGGGGGCCAGGCGCTGCGCCCGGTCGGGTTCGCCGCCGCTGGCATGGATGTCGGTTTCGATGATGCCCGGGCGTACGGCATTGACGCGGATACCCTCGGCAGCCACTTCTTTGGCCAGGCCGATGGTGAAGGTGTCGATCGCCCCCTTGCAGGCCGCATAGTCCACGTACTGACCTGGGCTGCCCATCTTGGATGCGGCGCTAGACAGGTTGACGATGCCACCACCGGCGCCGCCATGGCGCGTGCTCATACGCAATACCGCTTCGCGGGCGCACACAAAGCTGCCCAGAACATGGGTGTTGAGCATGCGCGACAGGCGCGCCACGCCCATGGCGTCCACGCGGGAGCTGACATCGACCACGCCGGCGTTATTGACCAAAGCCGCTAAGGGCCCCCACTTGGCGTCCATGCGCGCAAACATCGCCATCACCTCGTCTTCGCGGCTGACATCGGCTTGCAAGGCCATGGCCTGGCCGCCGCTGTCACGGATGCTGCGTACCACCTCGTCGGCCGCCAGGGAGTTGGATTGGTAATTGACGGCAACCGCATAGCCAGCCTGGGCTGCGAGCAGTGCCGTGGCCGCGCCAATACCGCGCGAACCGCCAGTGACCAGCAGGACCGGGGCGTTCATAGGCAGCGCTGCATGGGCGCGCCTCAGGCCTTGCGCAAGGCGCGCGCCGCGTCCAGCGCAAAGTAGGTGAGCACACCGTCTGCGCCAGCGCGTTTAAAAGCCAGCAGGCTCTCCAGCATCACGGCTTCACGGTCGAGCCAGCCGTTTTGCGCGGCGGCCATGAGCATGGCGTATTCACCGGACACCTGGTAGGCAAAAGTCGGCACCTTGAATTCGTCTTTGACACGGCGCACCACGTCCAGGTAGGGCATGCCGGGCTTGACCATCACCATGTCAGCGCCCTCGGCAATGTCCATGGCTACTTCGCGTAGCGCCTCGTCGCTATTGCCCGGGTCCATTTGGTACACCTTTTTGTTGCCTTTGCCCAGGTTGGCGGCCGAGCCCACGGCGTCGCGAAAGGGGCCGTAAAACGCGCTCGCGTACTTGGCGCTATAGGCCATGATGCGGGTGTGTACCAGTTTTTCCGCTTCGAGCGCCTGGCGGATGGCGCCTATGCGCCCGTCCATCATGTCGCTGGGCGCCACGATGTCCACGCCGGCGCGCGCCTGCGCAAGCGCTTGTTGCACGAGCATGGCCGTGGTTTCATCGTTCAGGATGTAGCCTTCGGTTTCGGGCCGGGTGTCGGGCAGGCCGTCCTGGCCGTGGCTGGTAAACGGGTCCAGCGCCACATCCGTCATGATGCCCAACTGTGGGAATTCTTTTTTCAGCGCGCGTACGACGCGCGGCACCAGGCCATCGGGGTTGAGCGCCTCAGCGCCGTCATAGGTTTTGAGCGACGGGTCGATCACCGGGAACAAGGCCATGACGGGGATTTCTAGCTCCACGCAGGCCTGGGCTACCGGCAGTAGCAAGTCCAGGCTCAGGCGCTCCACGCCCGGCATGGAGGGCACGGCAACCCGCTGCTGCTGCCCTTCGACGACGAAAACCGGATAAATCAGGTCATGCGCCGTCAGCGCGTTTTCGCGGACCAGATTGCGGGTGAAACTGTCGCGGCGCAGGCGGCGGGGACGGCCAAGGGGGAAGGGTGCAGGGGTCATCATGGGGAAAATTGTGCCTGATTTCGCAGCCCCGCCCTTGACGCACCCGATTGCTATGTATTATTTGCAACACATAAAACATTTTTTTTAGTCAAAATAAAAAATTCGTGACTTTTTTGCTAATCAATGTATACTTGGTCCTGGGGACTTCGGTTCCTCCCGCTTTTCCTCCCTGAGCGGGGCCTTGATGTGTGACAGCAAATAGGCTTACCACCCCGGCCATGTGCTGGGGTTTTTTTTGCCCGCGATTCTGGCTCCTCCCCCGGCGGTGCTGCGGCTACACTTTGAATATGCTCTGGGTTAAAGCCTTCCACATTGTGTTCGTCGCCAGCTGGTTTGCCGGACTGTTTTATTTGCCGCGCATATTTGTAAACCTTGCGATGGTCGAGCCCGGTTCCGAAGCGGAACGCGCCCGCTTGCTACTCATGGCGCGCAAGCTTTTGCGCTTTAGCACCGTGCTGGCCGTGCCGGCGCTGGGCTTGGGGCTGGCTTTGTGGCTGTACTACGGCGTGGGCCTGGGGCCGGGTAGTGGCTGGATGCATGCCAAGCTCGTCGTTGTCATCCTGACCCTGGGCTACCATCATCTGTGTGCCCGCATGCTGCGCCAGTTGGAAGTGCAGACGGCTTTGCACAGCCATGTGTGGTTCCGCTGGTTCAACGAAATCCCGGTACTTTTTCTGGTCGCAGCGGTAGTGCTGGTGGTGCTCAAGCCTTTTTAACCGGATAGCGCCATGCACAAATCCGCTGCCTGGCCCCTCACCTGGATGTACTGCACGCTGGTGGTCTATGCCAGTTTGTACCCCTTTGCCGACTGGCGTGACCAAGGCATTGCGCCCTGGGCCTTTATGGCGGCACCGCTGCCGCGCTATTGGACCGGCTTTGATGTCGCCATCAATATCGCCGGTTACTTGCCGCTAGGGGCTTTGCTGGCCTGGTTGGGATTGCGCACCCGGCACCGGGTGCCACCTGCTTGGCTGGCGGTGGCTTGTGGCGCCTTGCTATCGCTGGTGCTGGAAACTTTGCAAAGCTATTTACCGCAGCGCGTCGCTTCGCGGGAGGACTGGTTGCTCAACACCCTGGGCACGGTTGCGGGCGCGCTGCTCGCCCTTTACCTTGCGCGGCGCGGCGGTTTGGCGCGCTGGGACCGCTGGCAAAACCGCTGGCTGGCACCCCAGTCCCGCGGCGTGCTGGTTTTGCTGCTCAGCTGGCCGGCCGCGCTGCTATTTCCTTCTGCCGTGCCATTTGGCTTGGGCCATGTGTGGAGCGGTTTGCAAGACTTGGCCGTGGCTGTGCTGGGCCTGGGTGCACATTGGATGGAAGGCGCGCAGTTACAGCAGCGCTTACCCACTATCAACGCTATGCCGCTGGGCACCGGCGCAGCGCTGGCCTGCGTAGTCACTGGTTTGCTAGCCCCTTGTTTGCTTGGCTTTGGCGTCTTGCAAAGGCCCAGCCACCGCGTCTGGCTCAGCCTGGCCGTGCTGACCGTGGGCGTCAGTGCCAGCGGTCTTTCGGCCGCGCTGAGTTGGGGGCCGGGGCATATGTGGTCCTGGCTCGACGCTACCACCGCCGCCGGCTTGATAGCCGCTTTGGCATTGGCCATGGCCTTGGCGCGCATGCCCTGGCGCTGGGCTAGCGCCCTGGTGTTTGTTCTGCTGTGCGCGCATGTAGGCTTGTTCAACCAGGCGCCCCAGAGCCCGTATTTCGCGCAAACCTTGCAATCTTGGGAGCAGGGTCGTTTTGTGCGCTTTAACGGGTTGGCCGAATGGCTGGGCTGGCTCTGGCCGTATGCCGCCATTGCGCTGGTGCTGGGCCGGATTCGCCCGGGCTTTAGCGAATCTAAAATCAGCACATGACTTCCACCCCATCCGCTGCGCCCGCCGCAGACATCAGCTATTACGAGCGCCACATTTTTTTCTGCTTGAACGAACGTAAAAGCGGCGAAGAATGCTGTGCCCAACACCAAGCGCAAGCGGGTTTTGACCGTTGCAAACAACGCATCCGTGATGCCCAGCGCAATGGCCCCGGCCAGGTACGCGTTAACAAAGCCGGCTGCCTAGACCGTTGCGCCGGTGGCCCGGTGGCGGTGGTGTATCCCGAGGCGGTGTGGTACACCTTTGTGGACAGTGCCGATATTGACGAAATCGTTGATAGCCATTTGCTGGGGGGCACACCGGTCGAGCGCCTGCGCCTGCCTCCTGGTGTGGGACGCTAAGCGCGGATGAACCCGCGTACCCAGCAGCTGGCAGTGCAGGGTCCAGCGGGCAGTTTGCAAGCCCTGGTGGATAGGCCAGACCTTGCGGCGGGGCCAACATCTGTGGGCGTGGCAGTGATTGCCCATCCGCACCCGCTTTTTGGCGGCACCATGGACAACAAGGTGGTGCAAACCCTTGCGCGGGCTTTTGTGCAGGCTGGCTGGATGGCGGTGCGTTTTAATTTCCGGGGAGTGGGCGCCAGCGAAGGTGCCTACGACGAAGGGCGTGGTGAGTTGCAAGATCTGCTTGCAGTGATTGACCATTTTTCTCCCGCAGCGACCCAGCAAGGCGCACTGGCATTGGCAGGTTTTTCCTTCGGTGCTTTCGTGACGTCCCACGCGGTGCAGTCTTTGCATTCGGTGCGCAAAATTGACCGCCTGGTGTTGGTCGGTACCGCGGCGGGGCGCTTTGAAGTGGCCCCATTGCCTCAGGAGTTGCATACCAAAACCCTCGTGCTGCACGGCGAAGAGGACGATACCGTGCCCCTGGCAGCCGCCCTGGACTGGGCCCGTCCGCAGAACCTACCCGTGATGGTCTTACCCGCAGTGGGGCATTTTTTTCACGGACAATTGCCCTTGCTGCGAGACCTGGTCGTACGCCATGTGGCAGCTCCGTTGGCATAGGGGCTGGCACGCCGCGCCAGACCATTCTTATTTTTACAAAGGCCGCGCACATACGCAGGCCCACCACCGCTTCCTAAGGTTCTGATTTCATGAAATTGCTTGTTTCCTGCCTGCTCGCCATGTGCATGCTGGCCAGTGCCAGTGCGCAAAACCCGCAGCCACCCGAAATCGCTGCGCGGGCTTATTTGTTGCTGGATGTATCGGCGCACCAGGTGCTGGCGGCCAAAGATGCGGACATGCAGGTGGAGCCGGCCTCACTCACCAAACTGATGACTGCTTACCTGGTGTTTGACGCGCTCAAATCCGGCAAGATTAGCTTGGACCAAAAGCTTGCTGTCAGCGAGCGCGCTTGGAAAATGCCGGGCTCGCGCATGTTCATCGACCCCAAAATGCAGGTGCCGGTGGAAGACCTGATCAAGGGCATGGTGGTGCAGTCCGGCAACGACGCCACCATCGCGCTGGCCGAAGGTGTGGGCGGCGACGTGCCGCGCTTTGTGCAAATGATGAATGCCCAGGCCCAGGTGCTGGGCTTGAAGGGCACCCGCTACAAAAACCCCGAAGGCTTGACCGAGGCTGGCCACACCACGACCGCGCGCGACCTGGGTACCCTGGCCACCCGCCTGCTGGCTGATTTCCCACAATACATCGGCTATTACGCCCTGAAAAAATACCGCTACCCCGGCACCCCGGCGGCCAACGATACCAACCGCAACCTCTTATTGCAACGCGATCCCACAGTCGATGGCCTGAAAACCGGCTATACCGAGGCGGCCGGCTATTGCATGGTGGCCACCGCCCGGCGCGATTACGCCAGCCTGGGCTCGCAAGGCGCCAGCCCGAGCCGACGTCTGCTATCTATTGTCCTGGGCACCGCCAATGAAAATGCCCGCGCCAATGAGTCGCAAAAACTGCTCAACTGGGGCTTTACTGCCTTTGAGCCTGTCAAATTGTTTGATCCGGGTCAGGCCGTCGTGACCGCCCAGGTCTGGAAAGGTAGCGCCTCTAGCGTGCGGGTCGGGCATCCCCAAGGCGTATTGCTGGCCTTACCGGCGGGCAGCCCCGGCAAAATCACCACCGAAGTGGTGCGCAAAGAGCCGCTCTTGGCGCCGATAACTAAAGGCCAGGAGGTGGCGAGCTTGCGGGTCCTCTCGGGTGGCGTAGAAGTAGCGCAAATGCCTTTGCAAGCCCTGGATGCAGTGGATGAGGCCGGCATTTTCGGTCGCGCCTGGGACGCTTTGCGCCTGTGGATCCGCTAGAAGAGACGCCCCCAGTTGAGGTCTGAGCCCGGCCGGCCCGATATCTGGTATATTAGAAGGCTTTTCGGAAACTTCCGAAGGGCTTTGTGTTTTCGAAGTTTTTGAATCGTACAGCTCCTGCGTAGCGGGAGAATTTTCATTAGGAGGCTTAAGTGCCAACCATTAACCAGCTAGTGCGTCAGGGGCGTGAGGTCGAGACGATCAAGTCCAAAAGCCCTGCGATGCAGAACTCGCCGCAGCGCCGCGGCGTTTGCACCCGCGTGTACACCACCACCCCCAAGAAGCCTAACTCCGCGCTGCGTAAAGTAGCCAAAGTGCGCTTGACCAACGGTTTTGAAGTGATTTCCTATATCGGCGGTGAAGGCCACAACCTGCAAGAGCACAGTGTGGTGCTGGTGCGCGGCGGTCGTGTGAAGGATTTGCCCGGTGTGCGTTACCACATTGTGCGCGGTTCGCTGGATTTGCAGGGTGTTAAAGACCGTAAGCAGTCGCGCTCCAAATACGGCGCCAAGCGCCCCAAGGCCAAGTAATACGGGGTTTCCCGTTTCGTTTTAGGTGCTGTTCCCCGCGTGGCGCGGTGGTGCAGCGTAGTGGCCCGAAGCACAAAATTGTTTGTGTGGGTCGAGTAAGTGGGGGTCTTTTGGCTCCCGCGGCGCCCAGTTTGGGTGCCAACTGAAGTAAAGAGGTGAAAAAATGCCACGTCGTCGCGAAGTCCCCAAACGTGAAATCTTGCCCGATCCGAAATTCGGCAATGTCGAACTGTCCAAATTCATGAACGTCATCATGGAAGGCGGCAAGAAAGCTGTTGCTGAGCGCATCATTTACGGCGCGCTGGAGCAGATTGAAAAGAAACATCCCGGTAAAGATCCCTTGGAAGCCTTTACCGTTGCTATCAATAACGTCAAGCCCATGGTCGAGGTGAAATCCCGCCGTGTCGGTGGCGCCAATTACCAAGTGCCGGTTGAAGTGCGCCCCGTGCGTCGCCTGGCGTTGTCGATGCGCTGGATTAAAGAAGCCGCGCGCAAGCGTGGCGAAAAATCTATGGCGCTGCGCTTGGCTAACGAGTTGCTCGAGGCCACCGAAGGCCGTGGCGGCGCGATGAAAAAGCGCGACGAAGTGCACCGCATGGCTGAAGCCAACAAGGCGTTTTCGCACTTCCGTTTCTAAGAAGCGCGCGCCGGCGGGCCTTGGTGCCCGCACCGCCAAGGCACAGTGTCATCACATTGTTGCAGCGGTACGCTAGCCTTGGCGACCGGCCGCAATTAGCGCCTTGTAGCGCACCGATTATTGAATTCCCAGATCAAAGAAGGATCCACCATGGCTCGCCATACCCCTATTGAGCGCTACCGCAACATCGGCATTTCAGCGCATATCGACGCCGGTAAAACCACTACGACCGAGCGCGTGTTGTTCTACACCGGCGTGAACCACAAAATCGGCGAAGTGCACGATGGCGCGGCCACCATGGACTGGATGGAGCAAGAGCAGGAGCGCGGCATCACGATCACCTCGGCTGCTACCACGTGTTTCTGGAAAGGCATGGACAAGTCCTTGCCCGAGCACCGTATCAACATCATCGACACCCCGGGACACGTGGACTTCACCATCGAGGTGGAGCGTTCTATGCGCGTCTTGGACGGCGCTTGCATGGTGTACTGCGCGGTCGGTGGCGTACAGCCCCAGTCAGAAACCGTGTGGCGCCAGGCTAATAAGTACAAAGTGCCACGTCTGGCCTTTGTCAACAAAATGGACCGTACCGGCGCTAATTTCTACAAGGTCGTGGACCAGATGAAACTGCGTCTCAAGGCCAGCCCTGTGCCCATGGTGATCCCGATTGGCGCGGAAGAAAACTTCGTGGGCGTGGTGGACTTGCTCAAGATGAAAGCCATCATCTGGGACGAGGCTTCGCAAGGCATGTTGTTTGACTACCGTGATATTCCTGCCGATTTGGTCGAGTTGGCCAAAGAGTGGCGTGAAAAAATGGTGGAAGCTGCTGCTGAAGCCACCGAAGAGCTGATGAACAAGTACCTGGAAGAAGGTGACTTGACCGAATTGGAAATCAAGGCCGGTATCCGCGCGCGCACCATTGCCAGCGAAATTCAGCCTATGTACTGCGGCTCAGCCTTCAAGAACAAAGGCGTGCAGCGTATGCTGGACGCCGTCATTGAATTCATGCCATCGCCCGTGGACATCCCGCCGGTTAACGGCATGGATGAAGATGAAAACCCAGTCGTGCGCCAGGCCGATGACGGAGAAAAGTTCTCTGCGCTCGCATTCAAGTTGATGACAGACCCGTTTGTGGGTCAACTCACTTTTGTGCGCGTGTATTCCGGCGTGCTGCAAAAAGGGGACAGCGTGTACAACCCGATCCGCGGTAAGAAAGAGCGTATCGGCCGTATTGTGCAAATGCACGCCAACAACCGCGAAGAGGTCAGTGAAATTCGCGCTGGTGACATCGCAGCCTGCGTGGGCCTCAAAGACGTGACCACTGGCGAGACCTTGTGCGACCCGTCGGCCATCGTCATGCTCGAGCGCATGATCTTCCCCGAGCCCGTGATTACCCAGGCCGTGGAACCCAAGACCAAGGCGGACCAGGAAAAAATGGGTATCGCTTTGCAGCGTTTGGCGCAGGAAGATCCTTCTTTCCGCGTCAAAACCGACGAAGAATCAGGCCAAACTCTGATTGCCGGTATGGGCGAGTTGCACCTTGAAATTATTGTCGACCGCATGAAGCGCGAATTTGGCGTCGAAGCCAATGTGGGCAAGCCCCAGGTGGCCTACCGCGAAACGATTCGCAAGACCATCGAAGACGCTGAAGGCAAGTTCGTGCGCCAGTCCGGTGGTAAGGGTCAATACGGTCACGTGGTGCTCAAGATTGAGCCCAATGAAGCCGGTAAAGGCATCGTATTTGTGGACGCCATCAAAGGTGGCGTGGTGCCGCGCGAGTACATTCCTGCGGTCGAAAAAGGCATTCATGAGGCTGTGACGCAAGGCGTACTGGCCGGCTACCCGGTGGTGGATGTGAAGGTGACTTTGCACTTCGGTTCCTACCATGATGTGGACTCCAACGAATTGGCATTCAAGATGGCCGCGATCTTTGGTTTCAAAGAAGGTTGCCGTAAAGCCAGCCCCGTTATTCTCGAGCCGATGATGGCGGTGGAAGTAGAAACGCCCGAGGACTATGCTGGTAACGTGATGGGCGATTTGTCCTCACGCCGGGGCATGGTGCAAGGCATGGAAGATATGGTCGGTGGCGGTAAAGCCATCAAGGCCGAGGTGCCACTGTCTGAGATGTTTGGTTACTCGACCACGCTGCGTTCAATGTCGCAAGGCCGCGCCACCTACACCATGGAATTTAAGCACTACACCGAAGCGCCGCGCAATGTGTCCGAAGCCATCATGGCTGCACGCGCCAAATAAGTTTTCAAACGGTCTGCGACGCTATGCCATCCTGTGCCCGTGCGGGATGAATCAGCAATAGCGTGCAAACCTTAAATCACACACGGGTCTTGCTCTTTTTGGAGAATTGAAATGGGAAAAGAAAAATTTGCGCGTACCAAGCCCCACGTCAACGTGGGCACCATCGGCCACGTGGACCATGGCAAAACTACGCTGACAGCGGCGATCACGACAATTTTGTCGGCTAAATTTGGCGGTGAAGCCAAGGCCTATGACCAAATTGATGCCGCGCCGGAAGAAAAAGCACGCGGTATCACGATTAACACCGCCCACGTCGAGTACGAAACGGCTAATCGCCACTACGCCCACGTGGACTGCCCTGGACACGCTGACTATGTAAAGAACATGATCACTGGCGCAGCCCAAATGGATGGCGCTATTTTGGTCTGCTCTGCAGCTGACGGCCCCATGCCCCAAACCCGCGAGCATATCTTGCTGGCGCGTCAGGTGGGTGTTCCTTACATCATCGTGTTCCTGAACAAGTGCGACATGGTGGATGACGCCGAGCTGCTGGAGCTGGTCGAGATGGAAGTGCGCGAATTGCTGG
>JBILPS010000075.1:0-12934 GCA_044373655.1 Rhodoferax sp. | reverse complement strand
CGCCATGGCCCATATTGCCAAAGACGAATTGGGCACGGCTTTCAAAATGCTGGCCCGCGTCAGCCGCATCATGGAGCAACTGGTACACGCCTGGGACGTACTGGCCACCATGACGCCACCCGAATACAGCGCCATCCGCCCTTACCTGGACAGCTCTAGCGGTTTTCAGAGCTACCAATACCGCTGTATTGAGTTTTCTTTGGGCAATAAAAATGCTGCCATGCTGCGCCCGCATGCGCACCGGCCCGACCTGCTGGCCCACGTTGAAGCGGCCTACCGCAGCCCGTCTTTGTACGACGAGGCGCTGCGACTGTTGGCGCGCCGAGGCATTAGCGTGCCGGCCACGCACCTGGAGCGCGATTGGTCCCTGCCCTACCCGGCCGATAGCGGCGTGGAGGCGGCCTGGCTGCAGGTCTACCGCGACCCGCAGCGCTACTGGGATTTGTACCAACTAGGCGAAGAACTGACCGACTTGGAAGATGCCTTTCGCCTATGGCGCTTTCGCCATGTGACCACAGTAGAACGCGTCATCGGCTTTAAGCGCGGCACCGGCGGCACCGGCGGCGTGAGCTATTTGCGCAAAATGCTGGATGTCGTGCTTTTTCCCGAAATTTGGAGCTTGCGCACGCAGCTATAAGACCTTCGGCTCACACCCCCCGATACAGCCAAGGCATATCCAAAAGGCGCGCACCCAACAAGCGCATAGCCGCATCGCGGCCCCAGGCCGTCAAGCCCGTGGCGTGAAAAATTTCGCCATTACGTGCTGCCCTGGCCTGCACGCGTGCATTGCGTTTCCAGCGCAATGATGCATAGCGCAACAAAACTTTGGTATCGTCCACCGGGCCTTGTCGCAGGCAAAGCGCCAGCACCGCAGCATCTTCAATCGCCATGCCGGCGCCTTGCGCCAGATAAGGCAGCATGGGGTGGGCCGCGTCGCCCAGCAAAGCAATGCGGCCAAAAGCCATGTCCTGCGGGCCGCGCAGGTGCGGCAAACCATTCAAAGGCCAAAGCCGCCACTGCGCCATCGCGCCCACCAAATCCTGCAAACCGCCGCAGGCCTGGGACAGGCGGGCAGACAGATCGCTGCGCAGTGCGGCTTGCTCCCACGCCTGCGGGTCAGCGGGTGCTGCGCCTTCCACAATGACCACCAAGTTGAGCAATTCGCCGCTGTGCACCGGGTATTGCACCGCATGCATGGCCGGTCCCAGCCACACAGTGACGCAATCGCTGCGCAGCGCCAGCGGCAAATCCGCTTGCTTGGCCATGGCGCGGTAGGCCAGATGACCGCTGAAAACCGGCTGCACACCTTGGCGCAAAAAATCGCGCACATGGCTCCACACGCCATCGGCCGCTATCAGTACATTGGCGCGACGTTTGCGCTCGTCATCGGTCGTCAGCTCCACCGCGCTGGCGTCCTGGCTGACGCGTTGGGCCGCACGCCCTAGGTGTATTTCGGTCAGGCCCTGGGCCAACACGGCGCGGTGCAGCAAAGTGTGCAAATCGATGCGCGCAATCGTGGCGTAGCGCGCGCCATAGCGTTGCAACGCGCGCGCGCCCAAGGGCAGGCTGCCCAGCAAAGCGCCGCTTTGCGCACTGCGCACCTCCAGCCGCTGCGGAAAGCAGGCCACTGCATCCAGCGCCGCGCCCAGGTCCCAGCCCTCCAGCAGACGCATCGCGTTAGGCCCTAGCTGCACCCCGGCGCCGACTTCGGAGAGCACCCGCTTTTGTTCAAACAGCTGGGTCGCCATGCCCAGATGGCCGCAAGCCAAGGCTGTGGCCAAGCCACCTATGCCGCCACCGGCGAGCAGTATTTTTCTTTCCATACCGCGATTGTGGCCTAGCGCCTGGACTAGCTGTCCAGGCCAGTAAGCCGCTTGGCTTGTCACAAAGTGAATTGGAAAGCGTCAATCAAGGCGCCGGGAGCGCGCATACCACCCGGTGAGCGTTTGGAATAGGTGCCGACCTCGGGGCTGATTTCGACTTGACTGCCCAGCGCCAGCAATTGCGGTCCCAAGGCGTTGTAGAGACTTTCATCCCAGCGCAGGTTATTGATAGGCCCGATGATCTCACCGCCCTCCACCCAAAAGCAGGCATAGCGCGTCATGCCCGTAACGCGCGCCGAAACCGGATCGCTCCAGTTCAGATAGTGCAAATTGGAAAGATAGAGACCTGTTCCCAAGGCGCTCAAAACTTCCTGCTCGCCCAAGGTGCCCGCAGCCACATCCAGGGCACGCGGCGATTCATCGCCCGATGCGCCGTTAGCCTGCAATCCGTATTCCTTGGCACTGCGGGAACTTACGAGCAAATTGCGCAAAGAGCCGGCCTCGATCAAGCCCAAAGATTGAGGCGCAACTTCACCCAGATCGTTAAAGCGTGGCGTCAAGCCCATACCGAAGTTTTCTGAAACTGACAGCAGAGGCGAGAGTTGCACCTCTTTTTCAATCAGCTTTTTGAAAGGACTGTGGCCCTGCTTCCAGGCCGCTGCAGACAAGGCGCTCCAGGACATCATGCCCAGCAAATCGGCAAAAGCCGCCGGCGCGAAATAACTGCGGTAAGCGCCGGGCTGGACCGATTGCAAGGGCCGCTTGAGCAACAGCAGGGAGGCCTTGCTACGCTCCAAATTAGCAGCCCAGTCCCTGGCATTCCAGGATGAAGCGGCATAAACGCTTTTGACGGCCTGTGGCCCGTTGTACAGGGAATAATCAAAAAAGAAATTTTCGGTTTCAAACCAATGGTTTTGGCCCTTGGAATTACGGTTGGCACGAATGACCACGCCGCCTGCATAAAAGCCAACCAGATCACAGCCACCGGCGGGCTCGACGATCGCCGGTATTAGGGCTGCAACCGACAAAAGCTGCCCTGTAAATACCTCACGGCTGCTGCCATGGTTTTGCATCGGAACCTGAAAAGGGTCCTGCGGCAGTACCGCAGCATCAAGGCGGCAGCGTTCGAGGACGGCGTCGATGCTGCGGCAATCCGTATCAACCTGGCCGCTCAAATTCAGGCCATGGTCAATGGTACGACCGCCGCCTTGGTACCGCATCTGCAATACGCGTTGCGTCACATCGGTGTTTTGCCTGACCCGGTTATTGTTCAAGCGCAGGTACAGGGTTTCCTCTGCTTCCAGACTGACCGTGACATCTTCGCCCGCTTGCAAGTTGGGAAAAAGGCGTTCACACATTGCATCTAGCAACAGGCTGGTTTGCTTGGAAAAATCTGGAGTGCTCATGCCTGACCTCCAAACACTTCCACACCGCGAAACAAACAGGGCGGCGACGCATGCCCCACCCGTATCACCTGGCTGGGTTCACCCTTGCCACAATAAGGCGTGCCATGGACCTCATCGTCACGCCCCACCCCTGCCAGGCGGTTCCAAAAATCGATGCTGACGCCCCGGTAATTGGGGTTGCGCACCACGGCGCCTAAGCGCCCATGCTCAATTAATTGGCCAAACTCACATCCAAACTGAAATTTATTGCGGTAGTCATCGATCGACCAAGATCGGTTGGTGTGCATCAAAATGCCATGCTGCACTTGGCCTATCAAGTCCTCCAAGCTGCTATCGCCGGGCTCAAGATTGATATTGGCCATCCGGTCTATCGGCGCGCGGTTCCAAGAGGCGGATCGGGAATTGGCGACCCCTTCAATACCCGAACGTTGTTGCGACTCCAGCGAACCCAAGCCGCGCTTCAATATTCCGCCTTCGATCAACATTTGCTTTAGTGCCGGATTGCCACTGTCGTCAAATGCATAACTGGCGAATTCATGGGCACGGGTCGGGTCGAAGGAGATGTTCATCAGCTCGGATCCATACCGCAAGCGCCCAAAATCATCGGCCTGGACGAAACTCCAACCTGCGTAATTGCGCTCATCACCCAAAATCCGATCCAACTCCAGGGGATGTCCGATGGATTCATGGATTTGCAGCATCATCTGATCGGGCATCAGCACCAGGTCCATGACGCCGCTAGGACAGTTAGGCGCCTCCAATAATTGCAATGCTTCGCTGGCAATGCGCTTAGCCTGCCTCACGACGGCTTCCGTTTCAAAAATTTCACCACCCACTTGGCCGGTGTGGGACCAGGTGCGGGTTTGTGATTCGCTACCTTGCGCCGCGATAGCTGAAAGTTTGAGCTCGACCATATCAAAGCACTGGTCAATGGCGGCGCCCGTGCTGCTGTAGTAGGCCACATGGGTCTGGATCAACATCGCGTGGGCCATTCGGCTGACCAGGCGTGCATCGCCCTTCATCGCCGCGCTGGCCGCCAGCAAGCATTGCGTGATGTCCTGCGCATTGCTGGCATCCAGGCCTTGTGCCCTGGGGCTGCGATAGGCACCTTGCGAAGGTGGTCTCTGCGCTACTTGAAAAGCATGCGCTTTTCGCGAACTGCTGGCACGCGTGGTGGTGATTGCCCGCGCAAAAGCCAGTTGCAATCCCGCCTCGCTGGTATCGGAGGACGCAGCGTAACCAAAATGGCCGTCCACCAAGACCTCGCACATAACGCCTGCATCCACGCTGGTGGCGTTGGCTTGGGGGGATTCGTCGCGAACCAATCGATGGGTCGTCACCTCTCGGCTGAAGCGGAGTCCGGCCCATTGGACATCAGCGGGTAAGCCTGCGAATGCAGTTTGCGCGATAGAGGAAAATTCTGTCATGGTAAAACCTGGGTAGATCGTAGCGAAATGGTTTGCTGTAGCGAGATAATCGAATAATGGCGGACTATGCATAAGCTCTGCTGGCCGTTTGGAATGAATTTATCCCCCTTTAACCTCACCAAGGATACAACTATGCGCATGCAGTGGCCCCTTACCCTAATGCTGGCAGTTTGTAGCCAAAGTTTGCTAGCCCAGTCGGCCAAAGGGGTATTGCCTCTATGGGAAATTGGCGCCGTTGGCCTAACGGCAGCACAGTCGGCCTACCCTGGGTCTTCCGAAACCGTGGGCATTGCGCTGGCGGTACCTTTTGTGATTTACCGTGGCGAATATTTTCGGCTGGACCGTGACAGCGCTGGATTTCGGGCCATTCATCGGCCTGACTTTGAATTGGACATTGGCTTTTCCGGATCGCTCGGCTCGCGCGCGAACGACACCGTGGCGCGTCAAGGCATGGACGACCTGGGAACCCTAATCGAATTTGGGCCGCGCATGCGCTGGAACCTCAGCGCTACTGGCGCACCAGGACAGTGGCGCTTCGAACTGCCCTTGCGCGGCGTATTCGACCTCAGCAACAGCGCCGCTTATCGGGGCATGGTGCTGGAGCCCGAATTGAAATACAGCTACCGCGCCAAAGAGGGCTGGACTTGGGGTGCTGGCATCAGTGCCATAGGGGCCGACCAGTCGATGCAATCCCTGCTCTACAGTGTGACTGCGTCAGAGGCCACCACCAACCGTGCGGCCTACCAGGCCCAGGCCGGGCTCATGGCGCTGCGCCTAAGTGGCTCGTGGTCATACCCTCTGTCCCCAGATGCAAGGCTGCTGGTTTTTGGCCGTGTAGACAGCGTCCAAGGGGCAGCCAACCAGACCAGCCCCTTGGTACGCCAAAACGCCAGCACGAGCCTGGGCACCGTACTGGTCTACACCTGGAAACAGTCCGAGGCACGCGCGCCGGATTGATAAACAGCCTACTGGCGGCTATCCATCACCAGCGCTAGCCTGATAGCGCAATAGGTTTTTAGGCGGATTGATCAGGGGCAGATCAACTTGATCTTTGGAAAATAAGTCTTGTAGCGCCCTGCACCGCGGGTGAGCAATTGGTAGCCATCGGCCATGGCATGGGCGCCTATAAAGAAGTCGGGCAGCACGCCAGTTTTGGTGCCGCCGCGTTGGCGATAGTCGCGAAAAGCAAGACCCGCCAAACGGGCTGCCGGGCGCGACAACTCGAGCATCTGAACGCCCAACATGTCCAGAAACTGATCGAGGTGCGCAGGCTCGGAAGGGTGCCCGGCCAATTCGGCATACACCACCATATTGATGACCAGTTGACCCGCCTCGGCATGGCGCAAATGCTTTAGCGACCAAGGCATCCAGATCAGATCGGCCTTGTAGATGTCCAGCAGCACATTGGTGTCCACCAAGATCATGGTTTATTCCAGTCTTCACCCCGCGTGATGGTCATCCACTCGTCGGTGCTGGGTCCACCCTTGGCAATTCCTATGAATTGACGAATCGGATCATCAGGGGCCAGAAACGACAGGTCCGGTTCCGGCGCTGCCTTGCCATCTGACGGCCCTTGTGCTGTCACAAGGTACTCAGCCAGGGCTTCTTGCACGACTTGCGATTTGCTCAGTTTGCGGACAGCACAAAACTGCTTCAAATCGCGCTCCATGGTTTCGGATAGACGAACAGACAGCATGGTGGCTCCTTGTCATACATCGCTTATTAATTTGTATGACGGTGAGTATGACGCAAATTTAGTTTATGTCATACAAATCAATGGGCAACGCGCTGGCTACCAGCGGGCTTCACTCCACCCTGGCCACAGCGGAAGGTTTAAAACCCAAATCCCCGGCCTTGCCTTTGCGCGCACGCGCGGCACGGGCGTTGTTGAGGCTGCGAATTTCCAGGGTTTCTTCGCGCTCTTTGCCGCCCCGGCCTATGCCAGAGATGCGGACGCTGCGGGTGTAGGCCGCAGCCCCGGCCAAGGTGTCTTTGCCGTCTAAGTCGAGCAACATCAAACCGCGCCCGCCTTTTTCCATGGTCTTGAGTTCTGACAGCTTGAAGGTGAGGATGCGGCCCAGGGTAGAGGCGCAAGCCACGTCGGTTGCAGGGGCCACCAAGGCCCGCGCGGCGTTTTGCACAGTCGCAGCCGTGCCTGCGTGGGCTGGCAGGCTGGCGCCAGCAACCAGCGATGGGGCGCACAGGCTTTCGTCGGCATTGCAGGTAACAAAGGCTTTACCCGCTTTGTTGCGCGAAATCATGTTGTCCACGCTTGCCATAAAGCCATAGCCTGCGCTGCTGGAGATCAGCAGTTGCGCCGTCGCCGGGCCAGCAAAATAATGCAGGATTTGCGTTCCCGCTTCCAGTTCGATCAGGCTGGTGAGCGGCTGCCCATCGCCGCGCCCGCCAGGCAGTAAAGCCACTGCTACCGAATACACCCGGCCACTCGAGCCAAAGGCCAGCAAGGTATCGACGCTGCGGCATTCAAAGGTGGCATACAAGGCATCGCCCGCCTTAAAGGCGAAGCCCGCCGCCTCGTGACCGTGACCGCCGCGTGCGCGCACCCAGCCTTTGTCGCTAACGACTACCGTTACCGGTTCATCGACGATTTTGATTTCGGCCACGGCTTTTTTCTCGGCCTGAATCAAGGTGCGCCGTGCATCGGCAAAGGTTTTGGCGTCGAACTCGATTTCCTTGACCATTAAGCGGCGCAGGCTGGCTGGGTTGTCCAAAATATCTTCCAGCTTTTTTTGCTCGTCGCGCAGTTCTGAAAGCTCCTGTTCGATCTTGATCGCCTCCAGGCGCGCCAGTTGCCGCAGGCGAATTTCCAGAATGTCTTCCGCCTGGCGTTCGGACAAACGAAAACGTTCCATCAAAGCGCTGCGCGGCTCGTCCGACTGGCGGATGATGGCAATCACTTCGTCGATATTGAGCAGCACCAATTGCCGCCCCTCCAAGATGTGGATGCGGTCCAGCACCTTGCTAAGGCGGTGGCGCGAGCGCCGCTCCACCATGGTTTGGCGAAACGCAATCCACTCGGTCAGCATCTGGCGGAAAGACTTTTGCGTAGGCCGTCCGTCCAGCCCCACCATGGTCAGGTTGATGGGGGCCGAGCTCTCCAGACTGGTGTGTGCCAGCAAAGCGGTAATCAGTTCCTGTTGCTCAATACGACTGGTCTTGGGCTCGAACACCAAGCGCACTGCCGCTTCTTTACCCGACTCGTCACGCACCAAGTCCAGCACGGCCAGCATGCTGGCTTTGAGCTGCAACTGGTCTTGCGACAGGGCTTTTTTACCGGCCTTGACCTTGGGGTTGGTCAGCTCTTCAATCTCTTCAAGCACGCGCTGGCTGCTTACGCCGGGCGGCAGTTCGGTCACCACCAGTTGCCACTGGCCGCGCGCCATATCTTCAATCTTCCAACGCGCCCGCACTTTGAGCGAACCGCGTCCGCTGCGGTAAGCATCGGCAATATCGGCACTGCTGCTGATGATCTGGCCGCCACCGGGGTAGTCCGGCCCGGGCACCAGGGCCAGCAATTCCTCGTCGCTGGTCTTGGGATTTTTGATCAAGGCTACGCAGGCATCTGCCACCTCACGCAAATTGTGGCTGGGGATTTCGGTAGCCAAGCCCACCGCGATGCCGCTAGCGCCATTGAGCAGCGCAAAAGGCAGACGCGCGGGCAACTGGCTGGGCTCTTCGGTAGAGCCATCGTAATTCGGCACAAAGTCCACCGTGCCCTGGTCGATTTCGTCGAGCAACAAGCTGGTGATTTTGGCCAGGCGCGCTTCGGTGTAGCGCATGGCCGCGGCGCCATCGCCGTCGCGCGAACCAAAATTACCCTGCCCGTCAATCAGCGGATAGCGCTGCGAAAAATCTTGCGCCATACGCACCAAAGCGTCATACGCAGCCTGATCACCATGCGGATGAAATCGGCCCAACACATCGCCTACCACGCGCGCACTTTTGACCGGCTTGGCACCCGTGTTGTTATTGGTACCGCCAAAGCCCAAGCCCATACGCGACATGGAATACAGAATCCGCCGCTGCACCGGCTTTTGTCCGTCGCACACATCGGGCAAGGCGCGCCCTTTGACTACCGACAGCGCGTATTCCAGGTAAGCGCGCTGCGCATAGGTAGCCAGATTGGGCTGGTCGTCGCTTTCGGGCGTGGCCTGCAAGTCGAGAGTGGTTGGGTCTGTCATAGAAATTAGAGCAATGGTTTTAACGTGGTCATTTATTCATGGTGTCAACGAGCCTGCGCAAGGAGTTTTGGAATTAAGGCTTGGCCGTCCATCTCCGCAATCATTGGCCAGCGTGCAAAGGGGCTGGGGGCTGACGATTTGCGGTAGCCCACCATGAGGAAGTCCCAATCCCTTTGCGCGCCCGAGAGAGAAAACACAAATCAATCAAGCCTCAAATATCAATCTCCACCGAATCCCCGTGCAACTCCATCAACTCCCGCCGCGCCGCCGCCTCGCCCTTGCCCATGAGTTTGGTAATCAAGGACTCTGTCGCCGCAAAATCAATCGCTCCCAGGGCCACCGGCAACAAACGCCGGGTGTCCGGGTTCAGGGTGGTGTCCCAGAGTTGCTCGGCATTCATCTCGCCCAGACCTTTGAAGCGGCTGATGCTCCAGGCGCCTTCGCGCACGCCCTCTTTGCGCAGCTTGTCCAAAATCGCGCCCATTTCACCCTCGTCCAAGGCATAGGCTTTGGACGCCGGTTTTTTGCCGCGCGCAGGTGCATCCACGCGAAACAGCGGGGGCCGCGCCACATAGACATGACCGGCCTCGATCAGCTTGGGGAAATGCCGGAAAAACAAAGTCAGCAGCAGTACCTGGATATGCGAGCCGTCCACATCGGCATCGCTCAAGATGCACACCTTGCCGTAGCGCAAACCGCTGAAATCGGGCGTGTCATTGGGCCCATGCGGGTCTACGCCAATGGCTACCGAAATATCATGGATCTCGGTATTGGCAAACAAACGGTCGCGGTCAACTTCCCAAGTGTTGAGCACTTTGCCGCGCAGGGGCAGGATGGCCTGGTTTTCTTTATCGCGCCCCATCTTGGCGCTGCCTCCGGCGGAGTCGCCCTCTACCAAAAACACTTCGTTATAGGCCAGGTCGCGGCTTTCGCAATCCGTTAGCTTGCCCGGCAACACCGCCACGCCCGAGCTTTTGCGCTTCTCTACTTTCTGCCCCGCGCGCTGGCGGGTTTGCGCCGCCTTGATGGCCAGTTCAGCCAGCTTTTTGCCATAGTCCACATGCTGGTTCAGCCACAGTTCTAGCGCCGGACGCACATAGCCCGAGACCAAACGCACGGCGTCACGCGAGTTCAGGCGCTCCTTGATCTGCCCCTGAAACTGCGGGTCCAGCACCTTGGCCGACAGCACATAGCTAGCGCGCGCAAAAACGTCTTCGGGCATGAGCTTGACGCCTTTGGGTAGCAAGGCGTGCATCTCGATAAAGCTTTTGACGGCGTTAAACAAACCGTCGCGCAAACCACTTTCATGCGTGCCACCGGCGCTGGTGGGAATCAGGTTGACATAGCTCTCGCGCACCGGATGGCCGTCTTCGGTAAAAGCCACGCACCAGGCGGCGCCCTCGCCTTCGGCAAAACTGTCGCTATTGCCGTCGGCAAAGCCTTCGCCCTCAAACAACGGTATCACCGGGTCGCCGTTGAGCGACTGCGTCAGGTAGTCGCGCAGCCCGCCTTTGTAGAGCCAGGTCTGCGTTTCTTTAGTTTTTTCGTTGAACAGGGTGACCGTCACGCCGGGCATGAGCACTGCTTTGCTGCGCAGCAAGTGCGCCAGGTCGCCCATGGGCAAGGCCGAGGATTCAAAATATTTGCCGTCCGGCCAGACCCGCACCGAGGTGCCGGACTTGCGCTCGCCCTCGGCCAGGGGCCGGATACTGAGCTTTTGGGTGACATCGCCACCCTGAAATACCAGATGCGCCACTGCACCTTCGCGGTAAGACGTGGCTTCAAGGCGCTTGGCCAGGGCGTTGGTTACGCTCACGCCCACGCCGTGCAAGCCGCCGGAAAAACTGTAGGCGCCGCCTTTGCCCTTATCAAACTTGCCACCGGCGTGCAGGCGGGTGAACACCAGTTCGATGACCGGCGCTTTTTCTTCGGGGTGCATGCCAAAGGGAATGCCGCGTCCGTCATCGTCAATCGTCACCGAGCCGTCGGCGTGCAAAATGACTTTGATTTTTTTGCCATGCCCGGCCAGGGCTTCGTCGGCGGCGTTGTCCAGCACTTCTTGGATGACGTGCAGCGGGTTGTCGGTGCGGGTGTACATACCCGGACGCTGCTTGACGGGCTCCAGGCCTTTGAGGACGCGGATCGAGCCTTCGGAATAGGCATTGGCGGCGGACTTGGCCGTCGCTACAGGGATGGGGGCTTTGGCGGACATGGAGCGGGATTGTAGTGCGAAAGACCGCAATTAACTGTATATAAATCCAGTTAGCCGGGCTTGCGCTGTGTCGCCAGCGTACACAGGCGAAGGCGCGGTTCACGCTTCGTACAGATGGAACTCGCTATATTCAAGCCCATGCAAAACCCTTCAGCGCCGCAAGCCGCACTGCCACTGGTGCAAGTCTTGGCCTGTGGCGCAGCCATCTTGGCCCTGACCATGGGCATACGCCACGGCTTTGGCCTGTGGCTGCAACCGATGACACAGGCCAACGACTGGACGCGGCAGATTTACGGACTGGCGATGGCGATTCAAAACCTCTCCTGGGGCTTGGCCGGTGTGTTTATTGGCATGGTGGCCGACCGCTTTGGCGCATTTCGGGTGCTGATTGCCGGGGGCCTGTTGTATGCCATGGGTTTAATCGGCATGGCGCATGCCGACACGCCCTGGCAATTGATGCTGACCACTGGCGCCGCAGTGGGTATCGCCCAGGCGGGAACGACGTATGCGGTGGTCTATGGCGTGATCGGGCGTAACGTACCGGCCGAGCGCCGCTCCTGGGCCATGGGCGTGGCCGCAGCAGCGGGCTCCTTCGGGCAATTTTTAATGGTGCCGATTGAAGGCGGCTTGATCGACAGCCTGGGTTGGCAAAACGCGCTGCTAGCGCTGGCAGGCTTGGCCTTGCTGGTGCTGCCCCTGGCCCGGGGCCTGCGCGAGCCCAATTTTGCCGGTGGCGCTGCCCCCGCACGCGAGCAAAGTATTGTGCAAGCGCTGCTTGAGGCCTTCCGTTATCCCAGCTTCCAACTGCTGATGGCTGGGTATTTTGTGTGTGGGTTTCAAGTGGTTTTCATTGGCGTACACATGCCAAGCTACCTCAAAGACCACGGCCTCAGCCCCCAAGTGGCCAGTTACGCCCTGGCCCTGGTCGGCCTGTTTAACGTGTTTGGAACCTATATTTCGGGCACCCTAGGCCAGCGTATGCCCAAGCGCTACATCTTGTCTTTTATCTATTTCGCACGCGCCGTGGTGATCGCCGTGTTTATCAGCCTACCGCTGTCGCCCACCAGCGTGTACCTATTCAGCGCCATCATGGGCTTGCTATGGCTTTCCACCGTCCCGGCCACCAACGCCGCGATTGCGCAAATCTTCGGCGTGGCGCACTTATCTATGTTGGGCGGCTTTGTGTTTTTAAGCCACCAAATTGGATCTTTCTTGGGGGTATGGCTGGGCGGCTATATGTATGACACCACGGGCAGTTATGACTTGGCTTGGTACCTCTCGATTGCCCTGGGTGTTTTTGCCGGTTTGGTGAACCTGCCGGTCAAAGAAGAGGCCATTGACCGCACCCCTGCGCTCAGTGTGGCCCATTGAAAATGGACGAACAACCTTCGCTATCCGGCCAAGCGGGTAGAACTCCCTTCAAACGCGTGCTGCTGATGCTGGCGGCGACACTGGGACTGGGCGGGGTGTTTTGTCTGTATAGCCATCCGCAACTGGTCATCATGCTTACCGATCAAGTCTGGGCTTGTTTCTAGCCTGGCCCGCATGCCGCTCCTAAAAGTTTCCACCTTATGAATACTGCCGTCCCCGGCGACTTGCAAGTTGTCATCATTACCGGCGCATCCGATGGTATTGGCGCCGAAATGGCACGCCAATTATCGCAGCGCCATGGCCCCGCGCTAGCCCTGGTATTAGCCGCCCGCTCGCTGCAAGGCCTTGAAAATACGGCGGCCCACTGCCGCGGACTAGGCGCCCAATGCTTAGTCGTGCCGACGGATGTGGCGCAAGAAGACCAGTGCCGGGCGCTGATCGCGCAGGCCGTAGAGAATTTCGGGCATATTGACACGCTGGTAAACAACGCCGG
>JBILPS010000074.1:0-13018 GCA_044373655.1 Rhodoferax sp. | reverse complement strand
ATGCGAAAAATGCGTCAAAGGCCGTGTTCAGGCCCATCGTGGAACTGCCCAGCACATCGACTACGCGGTTGGCGTAATTCACCATCGGGCCTTGGGCCTCCAGGTCGCTGGTGGTATTGCGTAAATTGGATTCGACAAAGGCGTCGTATTGGCGTTTGATACGGTCCAATCCCACGCCAGAGCCGAGAAAGGCGGCGCCATACTTGGTCACCGGCAGTGCAGACAGCGAGACGTCCTGGCGCGAATAGCCATCCGTCGAAACGTTGGCGATGTTGTTACTGACGGTGGTCAGCGCCTGTTGGTAGACCGAGACTGCGTTTCCGGCAATGCCGGCCATATCGGTCATGGCTTGGCTCCGTCAGTGCTGGGGCTGTGGGTGACCGTCAGGCCCGAGGGCGAGGCTGCCGAAACTCCGGTGAGCGGTATGGCGCCGGGCGCTTTGGGTAGAGGCGCCAGCGTGGGCGCAGCGGCCTGCAAGGCCATCGGGCTAGCAGGCGGCGCTTGCAAAGGCATTGCCTTAGGTTCGCGCGCCTTGAGCATTTGTGCGGTGCTGGGCGGAGTGGCGCTTGGGTCGGGCATGTGCTTGACCAGCATGTCGGCCAGTCCCAGGGCATTGCGCTTGGCCATGGACAGAGAGACTTCCTTGTCAAACATGCCCTGAAAGGTTTCTTCCGCTTGCGATTCATTCATGCCGCTCTTGGGCACCGAATCGCGCATGGTCTTCATCATCATCTGCAAAAACATGGCCTCAAACTGCTGCGCTGTCTCGCGCGTAGCGGCTTTGGCGTCAGTGCGTGCCTGGCCTTTGAGCTTGCCCAGCCCACCAAAGTCCAGGTAGGAGCCGGTGACGGCAGCAGCCGAAGGGGGCATGGCGTTGGTGAGCGGGTCCATGGGGCAGGGCAGTCTTGTGAATGGCTAAGGGGCGTTGATCAGATAACCAGCAGTTCGGCGCGCAGGCTGCCTGAGCTTTTCAGGGCTTCCAAAATCGCAATCAGGGCCGAGGGCGTAGCGCCTACCTGGTTCACTGCATCGACGATCTGGCGCAGGTCCACGCCGGGCTGGAACAAAAACATGGGTTTGTTGGGTTCGCCGACTTTGATCTCGGCGTTTTGCACACCCTGGGTCGTTCCGCCCGAAAACGCGCCGGGCTGCGACACCTCGTTGGTCATGGCGACCGACACGGTAATCGTGCCGTGCGTCACCGCAGCAGCGGTGACTTTGACATTGCGGCTGATCACCACCGTGCCGGTGCGTGCGTTGACGACCACGCGGGCAGGGGGCTCACCCGGTTGCACGTCGATGTTTTCGATCATGCTCATAAACGAGACCCGCTGGCTGATGTCCATGGGCGCGCGCACCACGATGGATACACCGTCCAGCGCATTGGCCACGTCAGCGCCGAATTTGGCATTGATGGCCTGCATGATGCTGTTGGCAGTGGTGAAGTCGCTCTCGCGCAGGTTGAGCAGCACGTTGTCCGATTTGTCAAAAGAATTGGGCACCACACGCTCCACCGTCGCGCCACCGGGAATGCGTGCCGAGGTGGTCACGCCAATCGCTACCTTAGAGCCCGCGCCACCCGCGTCAATGCCCGTAGAGGTGAGTGCGCCTTGGGCCAGGGCGTATATCTGCCCGTCTACACCGCGCAAGCTGGTCAGCAGCAGGTTGCCCCCGCGCAGGCTGGAAGCCGCGCCGATAGCAGACACATTGATGTCGATGCGTTGGCCTGGTTTAGACATGCCTGGCAGGTCGGCGGTGATCATCACCGCCGCCACATTGGCCAGCTCGTCGCTACCGCTGGCAACAGCGTTGCTAAATTTGTCGATGTCATTGTCCTGGTTCAGGCCCATGCGGTTGAGCAGGGTTTTCATGCTCTGGCTGGTGAAAGTGGCTTTTTTGTCGCCCGTGCCTTGCAAACCCACCACCAGGCCGTAGCCGATCAATTGGTTACCGCGCATGGCGGCCATGCTGGTCAAGTCCTTGATGCGGTCGGCATGGGCAGTCGAAAAGCTGCTAGCCCACAACAAGGCCATCAGGCTGATGAGTCGGAAAAATGTGTGCATGGTGCTTGGCCGGTAAAGGGTTCGTGCTTAGAAGGGCATGAACTTAAGGATGCCGCTGGTACCCCAACCGGCGCGGCTGGCGGCGGCCTCATCGCCAATGCCGCGGTAGCTGATCTGGGCATTGGCCAGACGGCGCGAGAGCACGGTGTTATTGGGTGCAATGTCTTCTGGGCGCACGACGCCCGAGACCTGGATGATTTCGCTGCCTTCGGACAGCGCTACTTGTTTTTCCCCGCGCAGCACCAGGTTGCCATTGGGCATGATTTCGATCACGGTTACGGTCACCGAGCCCGTTAGCGTCTGCTCCTGGTTGGTCTGGCCTGAACCGTCGTTCGTGACCGTGCTACCCAACTCCGGGCCCAGGTCGCCAAAGATATTGAGCAGGCCCTTGGAGCTGACTTTGGCGCCTGCGGTTTTCTTCAAGGTCGCGTTTTGCGAGCGGTTGGCGCTGGTGTTTTCGGCCAAGAGCACCGAGACCAAGTCGCCCACGACATAGCTGCGGCCTACGCCAAAAAAGGCTTCGCTGCGGCTGCTGTTAAAGATAGCGCCGGTGGCTGGTTTGGCTTGGGCATCGACCACGGGGTACACCGGCTTAAAGCCTTCGCTGTGCACCAGCGGCTGGGGCGGCATCACGGAACAGGCGCTCAAAGTCGCCACCAGCAGGGCCAGGGCCAGGCGCCGTATCAAGGTGGTGCAGGGCATCGCGATTCTCCGAAAAAGGGGTGGCAGGGCTGAAATCAGGGTGTTTGCCTGTCGTCTTTCCGGACAACTGGCAAGCTCTTGCCATGATTCGCAATAAATGTGCCAGTGCCCAAGGCCCTGCATTGCGTGCGCCCAAGCAAAACGGCCTCTGGGGGCAGAGGCCGTTAGCGGTGTAGCGTGGGTAGCGCCGGTAGCGCGAATTACATGTTCTGGTTGATGTACTTGAGCATGCCGTCCACAGCAGAGATTGCCTTGGAGTTGATTTCGTAAGCGCGCTGGGTTTCGATCATATTGACCATTTCTTCCACCACGTTCACGTTAGACGCCTCCAAGGTGCCTTGCATCAGGTTGCCTGCGCCGTTCACGCCGGGTTGCAAGACCTGGGGTGCGCCGCTGGCGGGGGTTTCTTTCATCAGGTTTTGGCCTGCCGCCATCAAACCGGCCGGGTTCAGAAAACGGGCGATCTGAATTTGGCCCAACACGGCTTGACCGCCGGTATTCAGTTCCACCGACACCGTGCCGTCGCGGCCAATCGTGATGGTGGAGGCATTGGGGGGAATCGTCAGGGCCGGGGAGAGGGGAGAGCCGCTGGAAGTTACCAACTGGCCGGTAGCCGATACCTTAAAGCCGCCATCACGCGTGTAGGCCGTGGTGCCATCCGGTTGGGTGACCTGAAAATGGCCTTCGCCGGAAATCGCTACATCGAGCGGGTTCTGGCTGTTAATCATATTGCCCTGCACATTGAGCTTTTCGGTGGCCACAATGCGCACACCGGTACCCAGCATCAGGCCGGTAGGCGCCTGGGTGTTGGTACTGGTCTGGCCGCCAGCTTGGCGGATGTTTTGGTAGAGCAGGTCTTCAAAGACCGCGCGGTCGCGCTTAAAGCCGGTGGTGTTGACGTTGGCCAGGTTATTGGAGATCACGTTCATACGTGTCTGCTGGGCGTCTAGGCCGGTTTTGGCCACCCACATTGATGCGTCCATGGTGCGCTCCTTCGAAAATTAAAAGATTACAAGCTCACAAGCATTTTTTAGGCCAAGTAAAACCGTCAGCCGCCCTTCATCATGGTCGCGCCGGACTCATCGCAGCTCTTGCTTTCCTTGATCATGTTCACTTGCATCTCAAACGAGCGGGCTTGGTCCATCATCTTGACCATGGCGCCGATGGCATTGACATTGCTGCCCTCCAAAGCGCCCGATGTCAGGCCGGGCGTGATGGGCCCGGGCGTGATGTCCTGGCCTTTGGGCGCTCCAGCGACTGCAAACAAACCGTCTTCGCGCCTTTGCAGGGGCGTAGTGCTTGAGTCACGCAATAGCATGTTGCCGATCAGTACCGGTGCTACCGTACCGATTTGCGCCGGGTCTATGCCATAGACCGAGCCGTCGGCGTTAATCGTCACCTTGACGCCCTGGGGCACGGTCAATGCGCCGCCGCCTTGGGCGCGCACTACATTGCCGTTACCGGTTTCCAGCGCGCCTGCGGCGTTCACGCGCAAGTCGCCCCGCCGGGTAAAGGCCAAAGTGCCGTCCGGCGCGGTGACGCCCATCACGCTATGGGCGCTTAAAGACACGTCCAGGTCGTTGCCCGTCACAATTACCGGGCCGGCCTTCATGCTGATGAAATCCTCGGTAAAGGACTGCGGCTGGAAGCGGGTTTTAAAACCTGCGCCTTCCACCTCAATCGCCCGCACCGAGGACTCAAAACTGCGCTTGAAGCCGACCGTGGTGGCGTTAGCCATTTCGTTGGTCGCCATCTGACGCGCCACGCGCTGCTCATTGATGGCCGCCACTGCGGTAAAGGCTAAACGATCCATTTACGCTGCTCCTTAAGATGTCAATACCCTAGGGCTTAGGAACGCAGATTAATAATCGCCGACGTCATCGTCGAGCTGGTCTCAATCGCCTTGGCATTGGCCTGGAAGTTACGTTGCGCGGTAATCAAGTCCACCAATTCTTGTGTCAAGTCCACGTTCGCCCGTTCCGTCGCACCAGCACGCAGCGTTCCGAAGCCTGCGCTACCGGCAGTACCCAAAATAGGATTACCCGAAGCGGCAGAAGCCAAGAAGCTCGAATCGCCAATCTGGCGCAAGCCAGAAGGGCTGGAGAAGTTGGTCAAGAGAATCTTGGCCAAAGACTTTTGCGTACCGTTAGAGAAGGAAGCACTCACCAAACCGTCGTTTCCGATGGTCACACCCACCAACGAGCCTTCTGGCGCGCCGTCCTGCGATTGCGACAAGACCGCAAACGGCGAGGTGTACTGCGTTGAAGCCGCGTAGTTCACGTTAATCGTCAAAGCACCCTTACCACCTGCCAGATACACCGTCTCGAGCTGGGTACCTTTGATAGGAGAGTACAACTTACCGGCTGTGTTGAAAGTCAGCTCGCCTTTGTCCAGGTAGATTGGCGACCAGGCCGGCAGTCCGGCAAAGCCGTCACCGTTGGTGGTTTCCTTACCGTCTTTGTCAATGTACTTGGCTTGCGGGGCACCGCCCACAATGTCATAGTGCTGCGAAGGCTTAATCCAGGTTGAGGTGGCACCGCGACCGGCTTCCACCTGGTCCAGGCCCCAAGCGGTATCGCCAGAGATCTTGATAAAGGAATCCGAACCGGTGGTACCGGAGGTGAACACAAAGCGGTTATTGGTGTAGTCGAAGGTTACCTTCACACCGTTCACCGTCGCAGGCGAGGTCAGGTTGGGATCATTCGGATCGGGCTCATCGCCGGCCAAGTTGTTGATACCGCGCTGCAGTTCGCGCATAAAGGACTCGAGCGAATAGGTCGAGCTGGGCGGAATCCGCACCGTACCCTTGATACCGTCCACCGTGACCACAAAGCTGTTATTGGTCTCGTCCACGTTAAAGTTATTGGTCACGTTCACTGTCGGGGGTTTGCCCACGGCAACTGCCGGTAGCGAGGTGATACCGCGCAGGGCGACGGGCGACTTGGCGATCTCTACTTTCTTCAGTCCCATCAGTTTCAGGCCATCGGCGCTGACATCGGTGATGGCGATGGAAGAGTAATCGCCCGTGGTGCCGGACTTCACGCTAAAGGTCTTGCTGACCGCGTCATAGCTGACCGACATGCCATAGCGCTGGTCGCTTTGCGAGCGCAGCGGATTTTTGTTGTTGGGCAACATCTTTACGCCTGACAAGCCATTGCCGTCCAGCGTCTTAGGCGTACCGGTTAGGTTCAAGATGGTGTTGGTCGCCAAATACGCGCCGGTCGTTCGGTTGACGCCTGCGCCAATGGTGATGGTGTTGGCGCCCGCGTTGGTGGTGTCGGTAATCTTGAAGCTCTGGGTGTTGTAGTCGTAAACCACTTTCATCGGAGATTCGGCCAGGTTGGCGTTCAGCAGCAGCGGAGTGCCCGGTGTGATGCCACCACCCACGATATCGGTGGGCAGCAGGTCGGGCGTTCCCTGACCGCCGGCAAACTTGACGTTGATGATCGCATCGGACGGACCAGGACCCGGGTGGTAGTCTGTTACCTTGGCAAAGGTCGAGGCCACAGTTAGCAGTGTCCCGCCGGACTGGGTGAATGTACTACTAGGGTCGGTGGCGCGCTTTTCCGGCGCGGCATTTGAATAGGTAAATACAAGTTTGGAACTGTCTAGCGGATCCAAGGTGATATCTGTGATGGAGTTGGTTTTGGCAAACCCTCCGACGAGGTCGAGTATTGCTTGTTTCTTGGCAATAACGGCTGCGGCAAGACCTGCAGGGGTGGTCGTCGCAAGTACCGGCGGGGTTGCATCCGGGTCGGCAGTCTTTAGTGTCAAGGCAACGCCCATAAAACTTGCGCCGGTGGAGGCGGCATCCAAGCCGGTCGTAATTTTGGTAGTCGCCTGGGGTGACCAGCTTAAGATGGTTGACGACATGCCGTTTACCGTAACGCCCTCTGGCTCATGCCCGCTGAAAGTGAGAGCGTTGCTCAGGGCCACCGCGGTTCCGGCTACTGATTGGTCATAGATCAACACCAATGTCGTGCCATCTGGATCGGTAGGGTCTATTTGAATATCCTTAACACCCTGTAGCGACAGGGAGGTGAGCGGCGCTTGGTCAGCCAGGATGGCTTTTTTATTGGCGATGATCAGCAAAGCCGTCTTGGCTGCAGAGTCCCCTGGCGCAGAGCCTTCCAGTTTCACGCCCTGGAACTTGGTCGGCTCTTCGCCGGAGCCCATGGTGCCATTAATTTTGAAATAGGTTTTAGGAAATTGGTTGTACTCCAGCACCACCGACTGGCCGTCGGCGCCCAAAGTAATGTCGGTGATGCCGCGTTCAATCAGCTTAGGGTTGACCAAGATATCCGCTTTGTTATTGACTATTTTTTGAGCCGTTTGCAATGCAGAGTCGCCTACCAGCTGGCCTGGCTCAGACGGCAATTGATGACCGAAAAACGTTGCAGCGGTGACCGTTGTGCTGACTCCGCCCACGGTAGTGGTTACAGGCGTCACGGCACCGCTCAAATCGATACGCTGGCGCGCATGTCCGCCCAGTATCGAGTTGTCTACCTGGGTTTGGAAAATTTGTTGTAGTTCTTCAATGCCAACGTTGGACGGGTCTTGAAAGCCAGCCAGCGTGATAGGTACTTTGATTTCGCTACCAATACGCGAGTTGGTCAGCGTGATATTGGTATCTGGATTGGTGAAAAGCGATGTGGTAGACGTGAAGTTAAAGCTCGTTTCATCGCCAAATTTACGGTTCAAATACTTGGTCGCTTCGGCAGCGACAGCGGTGCCGTTCAAGATTTTGGGTGAGTCCTTGAGGTAGCTCAGATCAACGGTGACCGGTTGGGTCGACCCATCGACCTTCACGGTAAACAATTTGCTCAGATCCAGCTGTGAGCTTTCCACAATTTTGGCAAAGGTGTTGTCACCACCAGAAAGATCCACTTGCGAGGGAATGCCAGTAATGGACGCCGGTGCAGAGGTGCGCTTGTCGGTCAATTCGTCCAGCGAGATCAACTGGGTTTTTGCTGTAGTCAGCTCGTCTTTCACTTCTTTGTACGACTTGATCTGGCCGTACTGATTCACGTACTGCAGATCGCCACTGAGGTCGGTGGATTGGGCTAAAGCGGCGGACACCTGGTCTTCACCCACATACACATAGGTTTGCCATTTGTTAAACGGGCTGTTCTGGTTCGCGTTTTGGGTTTTTGCGTAGTAAATCGTGGCCAAGTAGCCGTTACCACCGTTGTCGTACACGGTAAAGGCGGTGGATTTGTTGTAGCTGGACGGGTTGGTGCGGTTAAAGGGCACGTCAATAACAGCCGCGTCCGCAGGGAAGTTCAGGCCCAGGGACACCAAAGAGGTTTGTTTGGCTTCGCCCGATGTTTTTTGCGGGATGGTCAGCACCACGCGGTCATTCACGTTCGCACTACCGGTCGAGTCCACTGTCGCCGCCATCAAACGCTGGCCTGCCGAGTTCACCACGTTGAACTGTTCGTTCAGCGAGAAAGATCCGTTCCGGGTGTAGGTGTCTGTCAAACCGTCGGCCGAGCGCAGCGGGAAGAAGCCGTCACCGGTAATGGCCAAGTCCAGCGCGTTGGAAGAGAAGGAAATATTACCCTGGCTGAACTCCTGGCTCACTTGTTTCAGCGACACACCCTGACCGACGGTACTGGAGGATTTTTGCAGCGGCGAGGTCGCAAAAATGTCGCCGAAGTCAGCGCGTGAGCGCTTGAAACCCGTGGTACCCACGTTGGAGATGTTGTTGGCCGTCACGCCCAACATGGCGGTGGCAGCGTTCAGTCCGGTTAGCGAGGTATAAAAAGACATGGTGAGGTTCTCCGGGTATTGCTAGGGTTGTTCGTTAAGTGGTTGGTTCGGGGGCTTAGCCGTAGATGCGCAGCGCGTCTGCCAGCTTCATGGTTTTGCCGCCGTTAAATTGCAGTAATACGGTTTTGTCGGGCTGCTGGCTCACGCCAATCACGCTGGCCATGGTGCTTACCACCGGGGTGGTCTGCACGCCCTGGCTCACGGCCGTGGCCTTGAAGCTGTAGATACCATCGGGCAAGGGGTTGCCGGCCTGGTCTTTGCCGTCCCAGGCCCAAGTCATGTCGCCTGCGGTTTGCGGGCCGGCAGTGACTTTGCTGACCAAAATGCCTTTGGCGTCGTACACATTCATGGTGATGCCGCTGGCGCCTTCGGGCAGGCTGATCACGCCTTGCACTGGTTGGCCGCCGCTCAGTTGCGCCGGGCCGTCGGCCACCGACACTTTTTTGCCGATCAGGTTGGCACCGCTGAGCATTTGGCTGCTGGACATGCTGCCCACAAAACTAGCCAGCGAGTTGGACATATTGGTGGTTGCTTCCAACTGCGAGAACTGCGCCAACTGGGCCACAAAGGCCTCGTTTTTCACCGGATCCAGCGGATCCTGGTTTTTCAGCTGGGTGGTAAACAGCGTCAAGAAATCTTTTTGGCCCATGGCGCCTTGGCCGGTCTGGGCGCTTAGCTTGGCCTGTGCATCTTGCGCAGTGGTGCGCAGGCTGTTGGGCACCGCAGAGGCCCAGGCGCTGTCCGTCGCAGCCGAGGTATTAAGCAGGTTGAGGTTGGCCATAGGGGTCTTCGTGGGTTAATCAGTTTTTGATGATGTCCAGCGTGCGCAGCGTGAGCTGGCGCGCGGTGTTCACGATTTCGACGTTGTTTTGGTAGGAGCGGGCCGCAGCCATCATCTCTACCATCTCGGTCATCTCGTTGACGTTGGCCAGGTACACATAACCGTCTTTGTCGGCAGCCGGGTTACCCGGGTCCGACATGCGGGAGATGGGCTTGGGGTCGTCGCTAATACCTGCCACCTTGACGCCGCCTTTGTTGAAGTCGGGCGAGTTCGACTGCTGTTCCATAATCGTTTTGAAGGTCACCCGCTTGGCCCGAAAGGCGCCAGCTTCGCTGCCTGCGACGGCTCCGGCATTGGCCAGGTTGGACGCGGTGGCATTCATACGTGCGGTCTGCGCATTGAGCGCCGAACCTGCAATACCAAAGATGTTGTCCAGTGCCATGCTTAGTCTCCCCGCAATGCTTTGCGAATGCCGCTGATGCGGTTTTCCAGAATGCTTAAAGTGGTTTGGTAATCGGCAGCGTACTGACCGAATTTGGCCTGTTCTACCGGCAATTCCACCGTGTTTCCGTCGAAAGCGACGTTGAAGGGGATGCGGAATCTGAGGCCGTCACCGGTATCGTCCGGCGCTTCGGTCAGGTGCTTGGTATTGGTCGTCACCACCGAGCCTTCGCTAGCGCTTTTCATGACCGACTTGAAGTCAATGTCTTGCGCTTTAAAGTGCGGCGTGTCCGCGTTGGCAATATTGCGCGACAGCACTTCCATGCGCTGTGCGCGCACATTCAACGACTTCTCGTTGAGGGTGAAAGCTCGGTCAATAAAGTTCATGCCACTGGCTCCATTGCATATTAGTTTTTCGCCGGAATGCCGACACTGATGGGTGAAGGTATGCCGTATGGAGTCATCACTTGCAAGCTTCATGCCACTCCTTGTTTGCCGCTGCGCCTTCATGGGCGGGCCTAGGTGGCCGCTTGTTTTGTGCAAGCGCGAAACGCCCGCAGCGGCAAAGCTTTGCCGTTATCGGGCGGTGTTTTTTCCATCGGCAGCCGACCCTCTGACACCTTGAGCCCGTGCTTAGGGCAGCGTGTCTTCTACGTACTGCTGTGCCCGCTGCGCTTGCTGGCGCAGGGAGGGCGGCAGCATTTGTCCCAGGCGCGCCGCTGCGTTTTGCAACAAGCCCTGGCGGATGGAGTGGCGGGTAATCGGGGCGGAGCTGTCGCTGCCCACGTGCAGGCTGCGCGCCTGCGGTCCGGGAATATTGAGGGGAGCGTTGAGTTTGTTTTCCGCCCGCGAGGCCGGGTTGAGCACCGAGAGGTATAAATCTTCCAGCCCTGCCGGTCCCTGGGTTTTCAGGCCCACGTCGTCGAAATACTTGTCCACCAGGCTGAGCTGCTTGTGCACGCTCAAGTCCAGAATGGCTTTGGGGTTGGCCGCATAACCGGCAGACGCAGCGCCACGGGCCGGGCCATCGCAAAACTGGATGATGCCGTGGCAGCGCTGGTTGCTGGCGCGCGGGTTCATACCGTCGCTCTCCATCAAGGTCATGCGGGCGAAGTCGTCCGGCGCAAAACCGTGGTTTTGGGACATATCCAAAATCTTGTCATAAACCGCTGCCTTTTCTGCCGGGGGAATAAAGCCTTTGGCCACGGCGCGGTCCAGGGTTTTGACCAGCACCGGGTGGGCCAAGCTCGCGGAGGGGTCAAAGGCAGTAGGCACGGTGCTGTGCACCGGGCGCGGCATAGTCACTTCGCCATGACGGTTCATGGCCATTTGCACTGGCGTTTGTATCCGGACCGTGTTTTGCAAAACAGCCGCCGCTGTTGCGGCAGCGGGCGGGCTTATCGGCGTAGGCGCCAGATGGATGGCGGTGGCGGGCAGGCCCCGGCCTGCACCAGCCGTCGCCAGGGCGGCCAGCGTCGGCTCCACTACCGACAGGTCAATCTTCTGGCCGGTATAAATGCGGTTGGCATTGCCGATGCCATTGGCCTGCGCCACTTTTTGCGCCAAGTGAAACTCTTGTCCCGCATTCAATGACTGGCCTTTCGCCTTGGCAAGGTCGCGGATCATGCCTATCAGGGTGTCGCCGGCGTCCACGGTAACGCTGCGGCCACTTTGCACCGTTTGCAGGGTTTGGGTAAACCCGCCGCCCGGTGCACCGCGCCCACCCTTGGCCCCATAGGCAGGCTGCCGCGCCGTGGCAGCAGCGGTGCCGGCGGCGCCGGACTGGGAGGGAAGGGTACTGCGTTCGAGCATGGTGTTGGTCAATCGGTGTAATCGCGGTGTTTTGGGGTGGTCAAGGTGTCATTGTGTAAGGTCAGTAATAGGTGGCACTTTTCTTGCGCGTACTCGGTTCACCATGCACGCTGTCGTAAAACCAACACCTTTTCATACATCCATGCAAGTGCTGTGCCACTGCATGGTGGATGTTGCCGCTGCTTGGCGCGCCTGGGTGCGGTCCGGAACGTGGCTCCTTGCTTGTCTGTTTCTGCTGGGCAGCGCCTACGCCCAAACCAATGGGCCCACTGCCTTGCAAAACAAATTACTCAGCGAAGTGAGCCAGTGGGCACAGAAAACCCACCAACTAGAGGCCGACCAGTTCAGTTTTGCCCCGATGGACGCGCGGGTGCAGGTACAGACCTGTGACCGTGCCTTGGTCATGGATTTGCCCTTTGCCACCCGCGAGACCGTGCGCGTGCGCTGCCTGGGCAGCCCGTATTGGCAGCTCTATATGCGTTTGGTGCTCAAACCCGGTGTCACCTTAGCGGGCGCACCGGCCAGTGCCCCGCAAGTTCCGGCGCTAGCGGCATCTGCCGCTGTGGCTGCCGCGTCGCCCAAAGTCGCAGCCAGCGCGCCCCCGGTCATGCGCAAGGTGGTGGTCGCCAAGCAACTGCTACGCAGCGGCACCACGGTCAGTCCCGACATGCTTGAAGAGCAGGACGTACCGGTCCAGGGGGTGGATTTACAGGCGGTTACCTCAGTTAAGGATTTAGAAAATGGCGAAATGGTCCGCGATATGCAGGCCGGCGTGCCCTTGCGCAGCCACGACGTACGCCGGGCAATTTTGGTCAAACAGGGCCAGGCGGTGATCCTGACCGTGGGTCAAAGCACCGGTTTTGCCATCACTGCGCGGGTGGAAGCCCTGCAAGATGGCAGAATGGGAGAGCAAATACGCTTAAAAAATCCCGAGTCGGGTCGAATACTAAGTGGGGTAGTTACCGGACCCAACGCCGCACGTGGTTTATAAAAAAATATATGTGAAAAGGCCTCAAGTTTTTTTTTCTGCGTCCGATTAAATTACGAGAGAAGCCCCGTAAACGACTTCCGAACATGAAGCGAGCCAAATATGACTGATTCGATATCCAACAATTCGCGGCCTGTGCAGACCGATGTAGCTATGCGCAGAAGCCTGGAGAAAGCCAAGGGCGGTGGTTTTGCGGGCGCGGTGGCGCAAGCAGCCCCATCGGAGTCGGAAATTGCGGCCAGCAAAACGGCGGCTGCGCAGCGCGGTGCTGAAGTGCCTGGATTTAAGAAAATCACCGAGCGCCTAAATAAAGAACCCGAATTTGACCGCGCTAAGGTGGACTCTATTAAGCAGGCGATTCAAAACGGGCAGTACCCGCTCAACCCGCGCCGTATTGCCGAGAGCTTTGTGGCTTTGGAGAACTTGATCTCCAACTAAGCGAGCCAGCCATTATCTGAA
>JBILPS010000073.1:0-13137 GCA_044373655.1 Rhodoferax sp. | reverse complement strand
AGGTTTGAGGTCTTTGTACTGGCGGAAACGGAGGGATTCGAACCCTCGATGAGGCTCTACACCCCATACTCCCTTAGCAGGGGAGCACCTTCGGCCACTCGGTCACGTTTCCAGTCGGGCGATTATGTCACGGTTTGCCGCGGGCTCAGTCGACTGTGGGCTGGTCCAAGTCGAAGGCTTTGTGCAGGGCGCGCACGGCCAATTCGATGTATTTTTCGTCTATCACCACCGAGGTCTTGATCTCAGAGGTGGAGATCATCTGGATGTTGATGCCCTCTTCGCTCAAGGCCCGGAACATTTTGCTGGCGATGCCCACATGGCTGCGCATGCCGATGCCGACGATGGACACTTTGCAGATTTTGGTGTCGCCTTCCAGATCGTCCACGCCAAGGCCTGGGATAACGCTGGCGCGCAGCAGGTCCATGGTCTTGGCGTAGTCGCTTCGGTTGACGGTAAAGCTAAAGTCGGTTTTGCCATCCTTGCTGATGTTCTGGATGATCATGTCCACATCCACATTGGCCTGCGCCACCGCACCCAATATTTGGTAGGCAATGCCGGGCTTGTCGGGCACGCCGCGCAAGGCGATTTTGGCTTCGTCGCGGTTAAAGGCAATGCCTGAAACGATGGCTTGTTCCATGTTTTCGTCTTCCTCAAAAGTGATCAAAGTGCCGGAGACGGCTTCTTCGTGGATGTCGATATCCCAGGGGGTAAAACTGCTCAGCACCCGCAGCGGCACACGGTATTTGCCCGCAAACTCCACCGAACGAATTTGCAGCACTTTGGAGCCCAGCGAGGCCATTTCCAGCATTTCTTCAAAACTAACGGTTTTGAGGCGGCGCGCCTCCGGGACCACACGCGGGTCGGTGGTATAAACGCCATCGACGTCGGTGTAGATCAGGCATTCCCGCGCCTTCATGGCAGCAGCAACAGCCACCGCCGAAGTGTCAGAGCCGCCCCGCCCCAGCGTGGTGATGTTGCCTGCATCGTCCGCACCCTGAAAACCAGTGACGATGACGACTTTGCCAGCGTCCAGGTCTGCGCGTACGCGGGTGTCGTCGATGGACTCGATGCGCGCTTTGGTGTAAGCGCTATTGGTGCGAATAGGCACTTGCCAGCCGGCGTAGCTGACGGACTCCAGCCCCTCGGCCTGCAAGGCAATGGCCAGTAGCGCGCTAGAGGCTTGCTCGCCAGTAGAGGCCAGCATGTCGAGCTCGCGCTCGTAAGAGGGGGATGCTTTGGCAGGAGCCAGTTCTTTGGCCAGACCTAGCAGGCGGTTGGTTTCTCCGCTCATGGCAGACGGCACTACCACCATTTGGTGCCCTGCGCGGTGCCATTTGGCGACCCGCTTAGCGACGTTGCGGATGCGTTCGGTCGAGCCCATGGAGGTGCCGCCGTACTTATGAACTATGAGAGCCATGGATGGTATTTGTACGAAGCTAAACCGAAGGATTGTACCAATCGAGCACCCCATTGCTGCGCCGCACAAAGCCGTGTCCGACGCGGATATGCAGCTGGTGTCCGCGCGTGGTGCATGCGGCAATCTGCGCCAGCAATTCTTGCAATTGCGCGCTGCTGGCCTGGGTATGGTGCACGCTGGCCAGCCAATGGCGCAACACATTGGCTTGGCGCGCAGTGGACAAAGTTTGCAGTTGCCCAATCGACGGGCTGTTGCTACCGGGGCCGCACAGCGACTGCAGATCGGCCTGCCCCAGTTCACTCAACAAACTTTGCGCTTGTGCCGCATGCGCTGCACTGCGCGGCAAGGTGTCGGCATAGTGCGGAATGATGGTGCGTAACACGGGCATCAACTCGGCCCGCAGCCGATTGCGTAAAAAATCGGTGTGCGCATTGCTAGGGTCTTCGATCCAGGGCAATCCTTGGGTATGCAGCCAACTGCGAATATCCGCGGCACTGACCTCCAGCAAAGGCCGGGCGTAATCCACTCCATCGCGCAACCAGCGGGCCGGCATGGCGCTCAGGCCGGCTAGCCCCGCGCCACGGCTTAAGGCCAGCAGCAGCGTTTCCACCTGGTCGTCCGCATGCTGGGCCAGCGCGACGGTGGCGCACGGAGGCTCGCTGTTTTCGGGAAGTGCAAAGCGGCGCAATGCGCCGTAGCGGGCCAGACGGGCAGCGTCTTCGGGGCTTTGGCCGGCACGGGCATGGGCATCGACCCGCAATACGTGCAGCGGCAGACCCAAGCCGGCGCACACCGTCTGACAGTGCTGCTCAAAATCTGCGGCGGCGGCTTGCAGGCCGTGGTTGACATGCACCGCCAACACTTGCCCCGGCCAGCGTGCTGCGCAGGCATGCAAAAGTGCGGTGGAGTCCGCGCCGCCGCTGTAGGCAATGGCTAGCGGCAAGCGGGGTTCAAAGGCTGCAATCGCCGCGTCCAGCGGGCGGGTCATGGAGCTGCCAAGGCCTATTTGCCGCTGGCCTTGGTGTCGGTAAAACGGCCGTAACTTTGCAGGCGGTCGTAGCGGCGGTCCAGCAGCTCTTTCACGCGCAAGTCGCTCACCTGGCGGAAAGCATCACCCAAAGCGCGCTTGAGGAAAACCGCCGCCTGTTTGTGGTCGCGGTGCGCACCACCGACCGGCTCGCTGACGATTTTGTCCACCAGCCCCAAGGCCTTTAGGCGCAGCGCGGTAATGCCCAGCGCATCGGCTGCATCTTGCGCTCTGTCCGAGGTTTTCCAAAGAATGGAAGCACAGCCTTCTGGGCTGATGACCGAGTAAATGGAATATTGCAGCATCACTACCTGGTCCGCCACCGAAATGGCCAGCGCGCCGCCCGAGCCGCCCTCGCCGATGATGGTGGTGATGATGGGTACTTCCAATTGGGCCATTTCAAAAATATTGCGGCCAATGGCTTCGGACTGGCCACGCTCTTCGGCATCAATACCGGGGTAGGCACCGGGCGTATCCACAAAGGTGAAAACCGGTAGTTTGAATTTTTCGGCCAGCTTCATCAGGCGCAAGGCTTTGCGGTAGCCCTCGGGCTTGCTCATGCCGAAATTACGCAGGCCGCGCTCTTTGGTGTCGCGTCCTTTTTGCTGCCCCAGCACCATGCAGGGTGTGCCGTTAAAGCGGGCCAGACCGCCGACGATACTCAGGTCATCCGCAAAATGCCGATCGCCGTGCAGTTCGATAAAGTGGGTAAAGATTTCGCTGACGTAGTCCAGCGTGTAAGGGCGCTCCGCGTGGCGCGCTATTTTGGTGATTTGCCAGGGCGTGAGGTTGCTGTAGATGTCTTTGACCAGCTGCTGGCTTTTTTTGCTGAGCTGCTCGATCTCGGCGGAAATATCCACCGCCGACTCGTTCTGCACATAGCGCAGCTCTTCGATCTTGCCTTCGAGCTCCGCAATCGGTGACTCAAAGTCGAGAAATGTCTTTTTGGCCAATTTCACCCTCCTCCAGGTTGATGCCCCGCCCCGAACCCCAGTTGCTTAGTAGTCCACCGGCACCGGGTCGAGCGAGCGCCAAATATACCAAGTTGCTACGCTGCAATACGGCGCCCAGGCGGCGGCCACCTCGCGCGCGTCGCTGCGACTGACCGCTTCGCCTGAAAAATAGTTGCGGCTGATGCCGTTAATTAGGCCCACATCGTCCAAAGGCAGCACGTTGGGGCGCGTCAGATGGAAGATCAAAAACATTTCCGCAGTCCAGCGCCCGATGCCGCGCACCGCGGTGAGTTCGGTGATGATGTCCTCGTCGGGCAAATCCGTCCATTGGTTCACGCGCAACTGGTGCGTGTCAAAGTGCACCGCCAGATCCACCAGGTATTCCACTTTGCGCGCGCTGAGGCCCGCTGCGCGCATATCGTCCACCTTGAGCTTGAGCACGCGCTTGGGCGTCATTTGCGGCGCCAGCAGGGCAAATCGGTCCCACACGGTTTGCGCTGCTTTGACCGAAATTTGCTGGCCCACAATGCTACGCGCCAGCGTCACAAAGGCGTTACCCCGGGTTTGCAGCGTTGCGTCTTTGAACTGCGGGATCAGGCGCTTTAACACCCGGTCTTTTTTCATCAGGTGTTTGCAGGCGTCGTCCCAAAAGTCGGGGCGCAGCAATTGCAAGGCGGGCTGGGCGGCGGTACTCATACCGTGGTGGCTTCCCAGCTAGTGCCCTGGGCCGAGTCTTTGAGCACAATGCCTAGCGCCAACAGTTCGGCGCGGATGGCGTCGGCACGGGCAAAATCACGCCCTGCTTTGGCGACCTGCCGCTGTGCGATCAGCGTATCGATGTGCGCGGTATCCACCGCACTACCTGCACGCAAAAACACTTCGGGTGGCGACTGCAAGATGCCGAGCACACCGCCCAAAGCGCGCAGCAAAGCGGACAGCTGCGGCGAGCCGCTACGGTTCACTTCCGAGGCCAAGTCAAACAAAACTGCTACCGCTTCGGGCGTGCCAAAGTCTTGGTCCATCGCCGCCTTGAAGCGGTCTGCATAGGGCGCGCTCCAGTCGATCGCCTCAGCGTCACTTTGGGGCGGCACGGCCTGCAAACTGGTGTACAAGCGCTTTAGGGCGGTGCGTGCGTCTTCAATATGCGCGTCGCTGTAATTGAGCGCGCTGCGGTAATGCGAGCGGACCACGAAGAAACGCGTGGTCTCAGCGTCAAAGCGCGCCAAAATTTCCTGGATAGTGAAAAAATTGCCCAAGCTTTTGGACATTTTCTCGTTGTCCCGGGTTACAAAACCGTTGTGCATCCAATAACGCGCCAAAGGCTTGCCGCTGGCTGCTTCGCTCTGGGCGATTTCGTTTTCGTGGTGGGGAAATTGCAAATCCGCACCCCCGCCGTGAATGTCAAATGACTCGCCCAATAATTCGCAGGCCATGGCTGAGCATTCAATATGCCAACCTGGGCGACCCGTCCCAAAAGCGCTTTCCCATTTGGCTTCTTGCGGCTCAGCGGCCTTCGCCGATTTCCACAGCACAAAGTCCAGCGGATCGTGCTTGCCATCGTCTACCGCCACCCGCTCGCCAGCGCGTAATTGGTCGATGGACTTACCCGAGAGCTTGCCGTATCCCTCAAACTTGCGCACCGAAAAATTAACGTCCTGGTTGCTGGCGCGGTAGGCATAGCCTTTGGCTTCCAGTGTTTGGATGACGCTAAGCATTTGCGGCACATAGTCAGTGGCCCGAGGCTCATGCGTGGGGCGCTCAATGCCAAGCGAATCTGCATCCCGGTGCAAGTTTTGCACCATGCGATCCGTAAGGGACCGGATGGTCTCTCCATTGTCCAGCGCGCGGCGGATAATTTTGTCGTCAATGTCGGTGACATTGCGCACATAAGTCACTTGGTAGCCGCTGGCCTTGAGCCAGCGCTGCACCACGTCGAACGCCAGCATCGAGCGCGCATGGCCTAGGTGGCAGTTGTCATACACCGTCATGCCACACACATACATACGCACATGACCGGGCTCTAACGGTGTGAAATCCTCCAGTTGCCCGGATAAGGTGTTGTGAAGTCGTAAACCCATGGGAAGAAAAGTAGTCTCTCGGAATTTTGGGGCGGAACACACGCGCCGGTCAAGGCCTGTTGCAGGCCCCGCGCACCGGGACAGAGAAAAAAAGCCCTCCGCTACAATCCCGCGCAGTATAAAGGCGGCACTTTCGTTGGCCTGCCATCTTTAAGCAATTGTTACGCCCTCACCATGCAAAAAAGTCTGCGTTTTGCTGTATGTCTGCTGTCACTTCTATTGACAAGCGTTCTGGTCGGCAAGGCATGGGCCGATGACTTCAGCGAGGTAGCCCAACTCAGCCGAGAGGGTAAGTTTGTCGAAGCGCTGGCCAAGGCTGAGGTCTATCTCAGCTCCCGCCCCAAAGACGCACAAATGCGCCTGCTCAAAGGCTTGGTGCAACGCGATTCGGGTAAGCCGGCCGATGCCATCAGCACCTTCACGCGCATGAACGAAGACTTCCCAGAATTGCCCGAGCCCTATAACAACCTGGGCGTTATCTACGCGGATCAAAACCAGTTGGATAAAGCGCGCACCGCATTTGAAATGGCGCTGCGCACCAACCCCAGCTATTCGACAGCGCATGAGAACTTGGCCGACGTGTATGGCCGCCTTTCCAGCGCCGCTTACAACAAAGCCTTGCAAATTGACCTGAGCAATGCCGCGGTAGCACCCAAACTGGCCTTGGTGCGCCAAATCATCACGCTCAATCCGACCAAACTCAGTGCCGCGCAGCTAGCAGCGCTGCCGAAAGTGCAGCCCGCACCGGCAGCGCCAGCCACGCAGGTGGCTATCGCCGCTACCAAAGCCAGCCCCGAACCAGCCCCAAAAGCCGCGTCCTTGCCTGAAACCGCAATTAAGCCGACGCGCGAACCCGCTACCGCAGCGCGCAAACCAGTGGACAATAGCTCGCCAACGACCGCCAAATCGGCGACCACCAAAGCGGCGCCTGCCCCGCTGGCCGACACCACGGCCAACCGCGAAGTCGAACAAGCAGTGCAGCGCTGGGCCACAGCCTGGAGCGACAAGGATCTCAAGGTTTATTTCTCCGCTTATGGCCGGGACTTTGATCCGACGGGCAAACAGAGCCGCAATGCTTGGGAAGAGGAAAGGCGTGCGCGCATCGAAGGCAAAGCCAATATTTCCATCCAACTTACCGATTTGCAGACGCTGGTGCGTGGTAACACTGCGCTGGTCAAGTTCCGCCAGAACTACCGCGCCAACGGTATTGCTATTTCCAGCCGTAAAACCTTGGAAATGGTGCGCCAGGGCGACAACTGGAAAATTGTCCGCGAGGCGGTCGGTGGGTGATTTTTTGCATTCCCGCGCATCCCAGCCCCTGATCAACCCGAAACGGTGGTGCAGCGGGATCCGGGCCATTGCGTATTTGGGCTTGGCATTGACTTTGGTGACATTTCCTCTGGCATATGCTGGCACCGCCATGGCAGCCAACACTACGGCCGGTCTATCCCGCGCGGACGGCTATTCAGAGCAAAGACTTCTGGAAGTATTTGCGCTAATGGCGCGCGGCCAAAGCCGCGAGGCCTTGGCCAAAGCGGAAAAGCTGGTGCAGGACTACCCCCATTTTCAACTCGCGCAATTGGTCTATGGCGATTTGCTAGCAGCACGCACACGCCCCTTGCAAACCTTGGGTGATATGGCGCCAGATGCCGCCCGTGCCGGTGCCTCCACCTTGGCGGATTTGCGGGAAGAAACCAAGCAACGTATCGGCAATGTCAAAGAGCGTCCACCCGAGGGCTTTGTACCCAGTCAGTTTTTAAAAATGGCGCCGCAAACGCGCAGCGCCATTGCCATCGATGCATCTCGCTCGCGCCTGTACTTGTTTGAAAACACCCCCAACGGCTTGCAACTTAAAGCGGACTATTACGTCTCGGTGGGCAAGGCCGGCGTGTCCAAATCCCTAGAAGGTGACCAACGCACTCCGCTGGGGGTCTACTTCATCAGCAGCCGGCTCGATCGTAAAACCCTGACAGACTTTTACGGGATTGGCGCTTTGACCCTGAATTACCCCAATATGCTGGATGTGCGTCGCGGTAAATCGGGCAGCGGAATTTGGCTGCATGGCACACCGCCCAACCAGTTTGCGCGCGCCCCCCATTCGACCGACGGTTGCCTGGTGCTGTCCAATCCCGATATACGCACTCTCATGGAAACCACCACCGTGCGCAACACGCCGGTGGTGGTGGCTTCGCAATTGGTCTGGAAGTCAGCCAAGCAACTGGAAGACCCGACCAAGTCCTTTGCCGCGACGCTGGAGAGTTGGCGTACCGCCAAGTCCGCTGGCGATTTGAAAAAAACACTGGCCTTTTACACGCCGGATTTTTCCAGCTACGGCAAAAGTCTGGACCAGTTCACGCCCCTGCTCAAAGCCGAAATGAAAGCGTCCAAAGGCCGTAACGTAGAGCTGAAAGATGTGTCCTACTTTCAGTGGAGCGACTCTGCTGAAACCATGGTTGTGAGCTTTGGCGAAGTAAGCGCAGGCAAACGTACCGGTATGCACAAGCGGCAGTACTGGGTGCGTTCAAGCAATGAATGGAAAATATTTTTTGAAGGAGTGCATTGATGGATAGCAAACTAGCAAAGCAAGCGCGGCGCGCTTTCATGGGACTTGCCATGGCGGGTGTATGGTGCCTGTGTGCACATGCCCAGGCAGCGCCATCGGTGCAATTTCAAACCAGCGCGGGCGATTTCGTGATCGAGCTGAATGCGGAAAAAGCACCTAAAACGGTTGAAAATTTTTTGCAATACGTGAACGACAAGCATTACGAAGGTACGGTATTTCATCGCGTGATTGATGGCTTTATGGTGCAAGGCGGTGGCTTTACCGTAGCCATGGCGCAAAAGCCCACGCGTGGCCCCATCCCGCTAGAGGCGGCCAACGGTCTGCGCAATGACCGGGGCACGATTGCCATGGCCCGCAGCGGCAACCCGAACTCGGCCACCGCCCAGTTTTTTGTCAACGTAGTGGACAATCCTGGCCTTAACGCACCCCAACCCGATGGCTTTGGCTATGCCGTGTTCGGCAAAGTCAGCAGCGGTATGGAAACCATAGACAAAATCCGTACGCTGCCTACTGGCAATAAATCCGGGATGCAAAACGTCCCCCTCACCCCTATCACCATTAACTCCGTCCGCATTCTTAAATAAAGCGAATCTTGCATGTCAAATCCTATTGTTGAAATTCATATCGCCGACTACGGCATCATCGCGCTGGAACTCGATGCCGAAAAAGCACCCAAGTCGGTGGCGAATTTTTTGGCCTATATCGAACACGGGCACTACGACAACACCATATTTCACCGGGTCATCCCCGGCTTCATGATCCAGGGCGGCGGCATGGAGCCCGGCATGGTGCAGCGCAAAACCGCCAAGCCGATTGATAACGAGGCCAACAACGGCCTGAAAAATAGCAAATACACCGTGGCCATGGCCCGCACCAATGAGCCCCACTCTGCTACCGCACAATTTTTTATCAACGCGGCGGACAACGGTTTTCTGAACCACACCGCCCCAACCACCCAGGGCTGGGGTTACACCGTGTTTGGCAAAGTGATTGAAGGCACCGACCTGGTGGACAAAATTCAAAGCGTGGACACCGGCCGCAAAGGCTTTCACGATGACGTGCCTGTGGATGACCTGGTCATGACCAAGGTCGTGGTCCGCTAACCCAGCGGCCCCCAAGCGGCATGGAAATCAGCGCGCCCGACCACTGGCACACGGTAGATTTCCTGTCAGACCTGCACCTGGACCGGCCTGACTCACCGACGCTGGCCGGCTTTGCCCACTACCTGCAGCACAGCCCGGCGCACGCCTTGATGGTGCTGGGCGATTTGTTTGAGGTCTGGGTGGGTGATGACGCTCTAGCCCTCAGCAATGGCGTGGAGCAACAAGTGGCCGCGCTGTTGCTCCAAGCTTCGCAGCGCATGGATGTTTTCATCATGTGCGGCAACCGCGACTTTTTAATGGGCCCTGCGCTAATGCATGCCTGCGGCGCGCAGGCGCTAGCAGATACCAGCGTTCTCCAGTTTGCGGGTCAGCGTTACCTTCTAACCCATGGCGACGCACTGTGCCTAAGCGACTCCGACTATCTGGTGTTTCGCAAGTTGGCGCGCAGCGCAGCATGGCAGCAAGACTTTCTCAACAAGCCACTGGAAGAACGCCAGGCACTGGGGCGGCAAATGCGGGCACAAAGCCAAGCCCACCAAGCGGCCACACGCCATTTGGGCGGCAGCGTATGGCATGACCTGGATACGCCCGCCTGTTTGGAAGTTTTGCAAAACGCGCAAGCCGACACCATGATTCATGGGCATACGCACCATCCGGATACCCACCTTTTATCACCGGGTAAATCCCGCTGGGTCCTGAGCGATTGGGATTTTGAAACCCAGCCGCCGCGCGCCGACTTACTGAGGCTGTCGCGGCACGGCGATGCGCCTGGCTCAGCAGGGGGCAAACCAAGCTTGCAGCGCCTGAGCGCGCTGCAACTCAGCGTTTGAGCAAGGCCTTTAAGGTGTTTTGCAAACGCCGCGCCCGATCCGGTGCATAGGGCGTAGCCAGCACAGCGGCCACATCCTGCGTCCAGGTTTGCTGGGGCGAAGGATCGTTGCGGCGGGTGAGTAGCTGCAATTGCATCGCACGCCGCGCATCCATGTGTTCGGCGGGCGTGGGTACTTCGGCTGCCATTTCTAGGCGCAGCAGCGCTTGTTGCCCCGCGTCCGCACTGGCATCTTGCGCGAGTGCAGCCACCCAAGCATTGCGCCCCGCCGCTTGCACCCTTGAGCCGATCTCTTGCAAGCTGGGCAAGGCTTGCGCCTCGCGCCGTTCCCACGCACCCAGCAACTGGGTCAGCGCCTCACCATGGGCCTGGGCGGCAAGCTTCTTCAATGCCATCTGGGCGCTTTCCATAGCGTCTCTTTGGGCCCGAAACGCTGCATCACCCAAGCGCGGCTGCGCGCCGGCATAGGGATCTGAGCGTGCAGCGTAACTATCGCCACGCGGGCTGGCGTCGCGACGGGGGCCATCGCCAAATCGCGCGTCCCTTCCCGGGCCTTTACCGCCGGGGGCGCCATCCTTGCGATCGCCCCATTTGCCCGGACGCGCTGGCGCGCTAGCCGCCTCGCGCTGCATGCCCGGACGGTCATCGCCACGCATCGCCACCACCGGCTTGGCTGCAGGCCGCACAAGTGCGGGTGCGACTACAGGTACTGGCAGCGCATCGGAAGTCGATTCCTGCGCCGGTGCGTCGGACACGCTGGCAGCGATTGCCGTCACAGCGGTTTCGTCGCCAGTTGCCACGAGAGCGCCGTCGTGGCTAGCTGCTGCGCCCTCCTCCAAAGGTTCTTGCGCCTTGGGCGACAGGCTGTCCGCCGCTTGTGTCGCTGTCTGGGCTTGCGCCTCTTGTGCGCCTGCGGCACTCACCTCAGCCTGGGCCTGGGCCTGGCCTTGCAATGCCGCCTCTAACGCCGCCATGGCTTTGCGGATCAAATTGGCATCGCCGCCGGCATTGGCCGCCTGCAAGGCCTTGGACGCGTCCAGCACCGTCCGATCACGCTGGCCCAACGCAGCTTCGGCGGATTCACGTTCTGTGGTTTTGCGCTGAAAGGCATCGTCAATCGGTTTGCGAAATGCGTCCCACAGTTTTTGTTCCAAGCGCCGCTCTAGCGGTACCGCATGGGCTTGGGCCTGCCAGCGTTGTTGCAGGGATTTGACCGCGTCAATGCGCAGCGCCGCCGCCGCGCCTAAGACTTTGGCCTCTTCGATCATGGCCTGGCGCAATTGCTCGCTTTGGGCCTGCAAGGTCTCCAGCGGCTCGGCGGCGTGGGAAATAGCCTCCTTCCACAGAGGCTGCAATTCGGCAAAAGCCTTTTCGCCCAAGTGACCGGCGTTGCGCCAACGGTCGCCAAACTGATGCAGGATGCGGCTAAAGCCTTTCCAGTCTTCATCAAGGGCTGTACGGTTCGCTTCTGCCCAGGTTTTCACTTCTTCAATCAGGGCCAGGCGCTGTTGGCGGTGCTCCAGGGCATCGGCTTTGAGCTTTTCCAGCCAGGCTTCCACCACTTTATGGGCCGCATTGCAGGCTTCGTCAAAGCGTTTCCACAAGCCATGGTTGGGTACACCGCCCTGGTCGGTTTGTTTCCATTGCTCGCGCATGGCGCGCAGGGTTTCCTGCATCTTGCGCCCGCCCAGCGATTGGCCTTCAGGACGCTTGAGCAGGCCCTCGGCCTTAATGACTAATTCTTCGCGCAGCTGATCGGCCCGCCAGCGCTGCCAGCCCTCAAGTTCGCCTGCGGCTGCCAGCGCGGCTTGGGCTTGCGCGTCGAGCTTTGCATCGATCAAGCGGCCAAACTCTTTGAGCGCCTGGCGTAAGGCGTTGGCCGCGCCGGCGCTGGCTTTACCGTGGCCCTGACCCACCTCGGCTTCGAGTTGGGCCAAGACTTCGCGGACTTTGGCCTGCGCGGCCTCGCGCTGCGCCGGGTCGGCTACAGGTTTGGCTGGCTTGGCTGCGGCCTGCGCCTGCTGGCGCTCCGCACGCAAGGAATCGGCCCATACTGCCACCGGGGGCAGTGGCGCCTGGGGGTCTTGCGCGGCCAGTACGGTTTGGGCCAACACGGCGTCAAAAGCCTCCCAGACCACTAGCAATTGCGCCTTGGCCGTGTCAAGCACAGGTGCAAACTTCATATCGACGCTGGCCCAGCCGGCATGCGCCACCAGTTGGGAGGCCTGGGTTTGCCAATGGACCACGTCGGTGGACAAGGCGCTGTGCGCGGCCTGGGCATCCTGCCAAGGCTTGGTGGACATGACTTCAATCCGTTGCGCCAGCAGCACTGCAGCTTCGCGCTGCACCTGTGCCTGGTGCTGTAAGTCCTCGATCAGGCGCACGCGCTCGGCCAATTGCAATTTGATGCCCGCCAGGGGCTCGCGGCTGAGCGGCGCTCCGGCCTTGGCGGCGTCGCGCTGCCAAGCCAGGGCGTCGGCAATATTCAATTTGGACAAATCCAATAAGGTGCGGGCCTTGGCCTCCCATTCGGCAGCGATAGCTTCCTGGGCCTTTGCCCGTTTGGCGTCGTCCAGGCGTTCGCGCAGGAGTTTGGCTGCGCCTTTGTCGCGGGTACTGAGCTCGCGGTACACCTCGGCCACTGCATCATGTGCGGGATCGCTAGCCAACCAATCTTTGACCCGCTGCGACCGTTCGCCTGATGTCGGCGCAGAAAAAGCACCGCCGGTGATGGCGTCCCAGTGGGCGATATCGTGGGTCTTGTTGGATACAGTCGTCGACACGTGGAGCCTTGCTAAATAGAAATAAAGAAAATGCGGCACCAAATGCCGCCAAAAGGGCGCAATTGTCCTTCAATGCGGCACCTTCAGGCAAGGCGGCACCAAATTTTGGCGTGCAGAGCCAAAAAGTCGGTGCTTGCATGGCACGGACCGCGGCCGCGCAGGGAGCCCCAGGAGGGGGGGCAGGCCGGTACAATCGACGGCTGGTATTACGCGTCTGCCACTAACTCACTACCGTCCTGACTTTTGCGTAAAAGGCTTGGCAAAGCTAGTACGCAGACCCGCGCTAGCCCACCCTTCGTCTCGGGCGCCTATCGGGCAACTCGCGCCCCCTCCCGCTAGGCATGATGAAAGCGGGAGCGCCACTAAACCAGGAGTCGCATGAAC
>JBILPS010000134.1:0-3882 GCA_044373655.1 Rhodoferax sp. | reverse complement strand
AGGCATGGCGTTGTAAATGCTGGCGCGCAGGCCGCCGACCGACTTGTGGCCCTTGAGTTGTAGCAGGCCGGCTTGCTCTGCGCCCTGCAAAAAGGCGCTCTCCAAAGTGGGGTCGCGCAGGAAAAAAGGTATGTTCATGCGCGAGCGGCAGGTCGGCTCCACCGGGTTGGAATACAAATCCGAGCCGTCGATGGCCTGGTAAAGCAGATCAGCTTTTTCCCTATTGCGTGCCTCTATGGCTGCCATACCGCCTTGTCGCTCCAACCAGTCAAACACCAGGCCCGCTATGTAAATGCCGTAGGTGGGCGGGGTGTTGAACAAAGACGCGTTATCCGCGATGTTTTTGAAGTTGAAGGCGCTGGGGCAGATGTCCAGGGCGGCACCCAGCAAGTCGTCGCGCACCACGACCAGGGTCAGACCTGCGGGGCCCAGGTTTTTTTGCGCGCCGGCAAAAGCCAGGCCCACGCGGCTCCAATCCACCGGCCGCGAGGCGACGTGCGAGGAAAAGTCCACCACCAGTGGCGCATCCGAGCCCAGGGCGCGCAGGTCGGGCAGGGTGTGAAACTCGACGCCATGGATGGTCTCGTTGCTGCAAATATGCACATAGCGGGCGCCTGGGCTGAGCTGCCAGCTGGCTGGTTCCGGGATGTGGTGGAAATCCCCTGCTTGGGCGCTGGCGGCGATGTGCGGCTGGCTGTATTTGGCCGCTTCTTGCCATGATTTTTGGCTCCAGCTGCCAGTCAATACAAAGTCCACCGCCGGTTTGCCGGAATCAGGGCCGCACAGGTTCATGGGAACGATGGCGTTTTGCCCCAGTCCGCCGCCTTGCATAAACAAGATATGAAATGCCTCGGGAACCGCCAGCAAGCGGCGCAGGCAGGCCTCGGCGTGCTGCACGATGCTGCCAAAGGCTTTGCCCCGATGGCTCATCTCCATGACGCCCATGCCGCTGGGTTTTCCATCGGCATCGTGCCAATTTGTCATGTCAGACGCCGCCCGCTCAAGCACCTCCAACGGCATGTTGGCCGGGCCAGCGGAAAAGTTAAAAGGGCGCGTCACGCGGCCAGGCTCATTCTTCGCTGGCGTCACCTTCGGGTGCGCTGTCGGCTGCGTTATCGCCTGCTGAATCCGTCTGGTTGGCATCGTTTTCGACGATGCGTTGCAGGCCGCTCAGTTTGGAGCCTTCGTCCAGGCTGATCAAGGTCACGCCCTGGGTGGCGCGGCCGAGTTCGCGGATTTCGGACACTCGGGTGCGTACCAGCACGCCACGGTCGGTAATCAGCATGATCTCGTCGTCCACATGCACCAAGGTGGCAGCCACGACTTTGCCGTTGCGCTCGGTTTGCTGGATCGCAATCATGCCCTTGGTGCCGCGTCCATGACGCGTGTATTCGGTAATGCTGGTGCGTTTGCCGTAGCCGTTTTCGGTAGCGGTGAGCACGCTTTGCTGCTCGTCCTCAGCGACCAGCATGGCAATCACGCTTTGGCCATCTTCGAGGTTCATGCCTTTGACGCCGCGCGACTGGCGGCCATGGGCGGTCACTTCGTCTTCGTTAAAGCGTACCGCTTTGCCGCCGTCGGAAAACAGCATCACGTCGTGCTGGCCGTCGGTGATGGCCGCGCCAATCAGGTAGTCGCCCTCGTCAAGGTTGACGGCGATGATGCCGACCTTGCGCGGGTTGTTGAAATCATCCAAAGGCGTCTTTTTGACAATGCCCATGGACGTGGCCATGAACACAAACTGATCCGCAGGGAAGGTGCGCTTATCGCCGGTCAGCGGCAGCACCACGGTGATTTTTTCGCCCTCTTGCAGCGGGAACATATTGACAATGGGGCGGCCGCGGGAGCCGCGCGAGCCTTGCGGCACTTCCCAGACCTTCAGCCAGTACAAACGGCCCCGGTTGGAAAAGCACAAGATGTAGTCATGCGTGTTGGCGATAAAGAGCTGGTCCACCCAGTCGTCTTCTTTGGTCGCCGTGGCCTGCTTGCCGCGTCCGCCGCGCTTTTGCGCCCGGTATTCGCCCAGGGGCTGGCTCTTGATATAGCCGCTGTGGCTGAGCGTGACTACCATATCGGTAGGCGTGATCAGGTCTTCTGTGCTCAGGTCATACGAGCTGTGCTCGACCAGGCTGCGGCGTGCGCCTTGCTTGGATTGGCCGAATTCTTGTTTGATGGCAGCCAGCTCTTCGCTAATGATGGTGGAGACGCGCTCGGGCCGGGCCAGGATGTCCAGCAGGTCTTCGATCTCGGACATCACCTCTTTGTATTCGCTGACGATCTTGTCTTGCTCCAGGCCGGTCAGGCGCTGCAGGCGCATTTGCAGGATTTCCTGCGCCTGCGTGTCCGATAAGCGGTACAGGCCGTCGCTGCCCATGCCCAGGGACTTGTCCAGGCCGTCCGGGCGGAAGTCGTCGGCATTGACCGCGCCGCCGTCCATGCGGCTGCGGGTGAGCATCTCGCGCACCAGTTTGCTGTCCCAGCTGCGGGTCATCAATGCGGCTTTGGCCACTGGCGGGGTGGGGGCGTTGCGGATGATGGCGATGAACTCGTCAATGTTGGCCAGCGCGACCGCCAGGCCTTCGAGCACATGGCCGCGCTCCCGGGCTTTGCGCAGGTTAAACACCGTGCGGCGCGTGACGACTTCACGGCGGTGCTGCAAAAAGACCTCGATCAGGTCTTTCAGGTTGCAGAGCTTGGGTTGCCCGTTGATCAGGGCCACCATATTCATGCCGAAGGTGTCCTGCAACTGGGTCTGTTTGTACAGGTTGTTGAGCACCACTTCGGGCACTTCGCCGCGCTTGAGCTCAATGACCAGGCGCATGCCAGACTTGTCTGACTCGTCCTGGATATGGCTGATGCCTTCGATTTTCTTTTCGTGGACCAGTTCGGCCATGCGTTCTTGCAGGGTTTTCTTGTTGACCTGGTAGGGCAGTTCGTCCACGATGATGGCCTGGCGCGCCCCTTTGTCGATGTCCTCGAAATGGCATTTGGCCCGCATCACTATCTTGCCGCGCCCGGTGCGGTAGCCTTCCTTTACCCCGTTGATGCCGTAGATGATGCCCGCCGTGGGAAAGTCCGGCGCGGGCACGATTTCCATCAAATCATCCACACTGGCATCCGGGTTGCGCAGCAAATGTAGGCAGGCGTCTACCACTTCATTGAGGTTGTGCGGCGGAATATTGGTGGCCATGCCGACCGCGATACCGCCCGAGCCGTTGACCAGCAAATTCGGAATTCGGGTGGGTAAAACCAGCGGTTCTTTCTCCGAGCCGTCGTAATTGGGGCCGAAATCGACGGTTTCTTTGTCCAAATCGGCCAGCAGTTCGTGGGCGATCTTGGCCAGGCGAATCTCGGTATAGCGCATGGCGGCCGCGTTATCGCCGTCCACCGAGCCGAAATTACCTTGGCCATCGACCAGCATGTGGCGCATGGAAAAGTCTTGCGCCATGCGCACGATGGTGTCGTACACCGATTGGTCGCCATGGGGGTGGTATTTACCAATGACGTCGCCGACGATACGGGCCGACTTTTTGTAGGCGCGGTTCCAGTCGTTATTGAGCTCGTGCATCGCAAACAGCACCCGGCGATGCACTGGCTTCAGGCCGTCGCGGGCGTCGGGCAGGGCGCGCCCGACAATGACGCTCATGGCGTAGTCGAGGTAACTGCGCCGCATTTCCTCCTCTAGGCTGATGGGGAGGGTTTCTTTGGCGAACTGGGTCATGGTTTGGTCAGGCTAACGGAGTCTTGGGACTAACCCTCCATTCTACGGCCCGGCCTCCCATGCAAGGGCAGGACAGGGCAGACCGTTAACGATTTGGACAAGGATGACAAAATAATTATTGGATTGCCAGGCCTCACCCGAGGAGATGCCATTGTGCTGTG
>JBILPS010000002.1:0-107229 GCA_044373655.1 Rhodoferax sp. | reverse complement strand
GAAGAGATCGAGATCGTTGGTATCGCCGACACCCAAAAGACCACCTGCACCGGCGTGGAGATGTTCCGCAAATTGCTGGACCAGGGCCAGGCGGGTGACAACGTGGGTATTTTGTTGCGCGGCACCAAGCGCGAAGACGTGCAGCGCGGCCAGGTGCTGTGCAAGCCCGGATCGATCAAGCCACACACCCACTTTACCGGCGAGATTTATGTCTTGTCCAAAGATGAGGGCGGCCGTCACACGCCCTTCTTTAACAACTACCGTCCTCAGTTTTACTTCCGCACGACGGATGTGACCGGTGCTATCGAGTTGCCAGAAGGCAAAGAGATGGTGATGCCTGGCGACAACGTCTCGATCACGGTCAAGCTGATCAACCCCATTGCGATGGAAGAGGGCTTGCGCTTTGCTATCCGCGAAGGTGGTCGTACCGTCGGCGCCGGTGTGGTTGCCAAAATCATTGCGTAATTCGCATCTAACCGAGGAATTACCATGGCTACCAAACAAAAAATTCGCATCCGCCTCAAAGCGTTTGATTACAAACTGATCGACCAGTCAGCAGCGGAAATCGTTGACACTGCCAAGCGTACCGGCGCCATCGTCAAGGGCCCAGTGCCTCTGCCGACGCGCATGAAGCGTTTTGACATCCTGCGTTCGCCGCACGTCAACAAATCCAGCCGCGACCAGTTCGAGATCCGCACCCACCAGCGCCTGATGGACATCGTGGACCCTACCGACAAGACGGTGGACGCCCTGATGAAGTTGGACCTGCCTGCAGGCGTGGACGTCGAGATCAAGCTGCAATAAGGGTCCGTGGCGCAGCGCAGCTATTCCTGCGCCACAGATTCTGGCGTTTTTGTGGCCGCAAAACGCCTATAGCCCCTAACTTCGGGTTATACTACCCGGCTGTCCACGGATCGGACCGACACCAGTCGGCCTATTTGGGATAGATTTATCAACAGTCTTTCACATTACAACGTTGCCGCCAATTGAAGTGGCGACGGTGGAAGTTACGGAGAAAACAATGAGTCTAAGCAATCATTTAGGGTTGCTGGGTCGCAAGGTGGGCATGATGCGCCTATTCACCGACGAGGGGGATGCAATCCCTGTCACGGTGGTGGACGTATCAAACAACCGTGTGACGCAGGTGAAAACCCAAGCCCATGATGGCTACGTTGCCTTGCAGGTAACGTTCGGTTCGCGCAAAGCATCGCGCGTGACCAAGCCGGTTGCAGGTCACCTCGCCAAGGCGGGTGTAGAGGCCGGCGAAATCATCCAAGAATTCCGCACTACCGCCGATGTTGCTGCCCAGTACCAGGCAGGGTCGGTGATTGCTGTGCATGGTCTTTTCACGGTTGGCCAAAAGGTTGACGTGCAAGGCACCAGCATCGGCAAGGGATTCGCAGGCACCATCAAGCGCCACAACATGAAGTCACAGCGTGCGTCGCACGGCAATAGCCGTTCGCACAATGTGCCTGGCTCTATCGGTATGGCGCAAGACCCGGGACGTGTGTTTCCCGGTAAACGCATGACTGGCCACATGGGCGACGAGACGGTGACCACCCAGAATCTGGATGTGATCCGCGTGGACGAAGCCCGCCAATTGCTCATGATCAAAGGTGCTATTCCCGGCTCGGCCGGTGGATTTGTCACCGTGCGCCCGGCTGTGAAAGCCCAGGGCGCAGCGAAGAAAGGGGCGAACTGATGCAGCTCGAACTCCTCAACGAACAAGGTCAGCCGACCGCTAAGTACGACGCGCCAGAAACCGTTTTTGGCCGCGCCTACAACGAAGACCTGGTGCACCAGGTCGTCGTCGCCTTCCAGGCTAATGCGCGTCAAGGTACCCGTGCCCAGAAAGACCGTCAACAGGTCAAGCACTCGACCAAGAAGCCATTCAAGCAAAAGGGAACGGGGCGCGCACGCGCTGGTATGACTTCTTCGCCCCTGTGGCGTGGAGGCGGCCGCATATTCCCCAATATGCCGGACGAGAACTTCAGCCACAAAATCAACAAAAAGATGTACCGCGCCGGTATGGCCGCTATTCTTTCGCAACTGGCCCGTGAAGGCCGCTTGGCGGTAGTGGATTCACTGACCGTGGATTCGCCCAAAACCAAGCCGCTAGCGGCGCGTTTTAAAGCGATGAATCTGCAATCGGTGCTGGTGATTGCCGATCAGGTGGACGAGAACCTGTACTTGGCATCGCGCAACTTGGTCAACATTCTGGTGGTAGAGCCCCGCTACGCCGATCCAGTGTCGCTGGTGCATTACCGCAAGGTGTTGGTGACCCGGGCCGCCATGGACCAACTCAAGGAGATGTTCGCATGAGCCACGGTTCACATCCCACTAAATTTGATGAAGGCCGCTTGATGCAGGTTCTTATCGCTCCTATCGTGTCTGAAAAAGCCACCATGGTTGCCGAAAAGAACAACGTCGCCACCTTCAAAGTGCTGCAAGACTCGACCAAATACGAAATCAAGGCCGCAGTGGAATTGATGTTCAAAGTCGAAGTCCAAGGCGTTACCGTAGTGAACACCAAGGGCAAGTCCAAGCGTTTTGGCAAATCCATGGGCCGCCGTGACAACGTGCGCAAGGCCTATGTGATGCTCAAGCCCGGACAAGAGCTCAACCTGGGCGGGGAGGCTGCGTAATCATGGCTGTCATTAAGATGAAACCCACCTCACCAGGCCGTCGTGGCGTGGTGAAGATCTCGCGCGATCACCTGCACAAGGGCGCGCCCCATGCGCCACTGCTGGAGCCGCAATTCCAGCATGCCGGTCGCAATAACAATGGCCACATCACCGTGCGCCACAAGGGCGGCGGGCACAAGCACCACTACCGTTTGGTGGACTTTCGCCGCATCAAGGATGGCATTCCCGGTAAGGTCGAGCGCATTGAGTACGACCCCAACCGTTCTGCCCATCTGGCACTGATTTGCTATGCCGATGGCGAGCGCACTTACATCATCGCCCCGCGCGGTTTGGAAGTGGGCAGCACCATCATGAGCGGCGCCGAAGCGCCTATTCGTGTTGGCAATACCCTGCCGGTGCGCAACATCCCGGTGGGCTCCATCATCCACTGCGTGGAGTTGCAAGTTGGACGTGGTGCGCAAATCATCCGCTCGGCGGGCACCTCAGCTACCTTGCTGGCGCGCGAAGGCACTTACGCCCAAGTACGGCTGCGCTCGGGTGAAGTACGCAAGATCCACATTGACTGCCGCGCCACCATCGGCCAGGTCGCCAATGAAGAACATAGCCTGCGCCGTCTCGGTAAGGCTGGTGTCAAGCGCTGGATGGGCATCCGCCCAACCGTGCGCGGCACCGTGATGAACCCGATCGACCACCCGCACGGCGGCGGCGAGGGCAAGACCGGCGAAGGCCGTCACCCTGTCGATCCATGGGGCAATCTGACCAAGGGTTACCGTACCCGCGCCAACAAGCGTACGCAGGTCATGATCGTCTCGCGTCGCAAGAAATAAGGGGTAGGTAAATGACTCGTTCTCTCAAAAAAGGTCCTTTTGTGGACCACCACTTGGTCGCTAAGACGGAAAAAGCCGTGGCCACCAAGGATAAAAAGCCTATCAAGACCTGGTCGCGCCGCTCCATGATCCTGCCCGATTTCATCGGGCTGACCATCGCCGTGCACAACGGCAAGCAGCACGTGCCTGTGTATATCACTGACCAAATGGTCGGCCATAAGTTGGGCGAGTTCGCACTCACCCGTACTTTCAAGGGCCACCCTGCGGACAAAAAAGTCCAGAAGAAATAGGAGGCGACCATGGAAACTCGTGCAACCCTTCGTGGCGTGCGTTTGTCGGTGGACAAAGGCCGTCTGGTCGCGGACCTGATCCGTGGCAAAAAAGTGGACCAGGCGCTCAACATCCTGACCTTTACGCAGAAAAAAGCGGCCGGCATCATTAAAAAAGTGCTGGAGTCCGCCATTGCCAACGCAGAACATAACGACGGTGCAGATATCGACGAACTGAAGGTGAAAACCATTTACGTCGAGCAAGGTGCATCGCTGCGTCGCTTTACCGCCCGCGCCAAAGGTCGCGGCAACCAAATCCGCAAGCCCACGTGCCATGTGTACGTGACGGTCGGTAACTGATAAAGGCCTGGAAAATATGGGACAAAAAATCCACCCCACTGGTTTTCGCCTGTCGGTGAGCCGTAACTGGTCCTCGCGCTGGTATGCCAGCGACCGTGACTTTGCTGGCATGTTGGCCGAAGACATCAAGGTACGTGAATACCTCAAGGTCAAGCTGAAAAATGCATCGGTTTCGCGCGTCCTGATCGAGCGTCCTGCCAAGAACGCGCGCATCACGATTTTTTCTTCGCGCCCCGGTGTTGTCATCGGCAAAAAGGGCGAGGACATTGAAAACCTCAAGCGCGATCTGGGCAAGCAGCTCGGCGTGCCAGTGGCGGTCAACATCGAAGAAGTGCGCAAGCCCGAAATCGATGCCAAGTTGATTGCCGACAGCATCACGCAGCAGCTCGAAAAACGCATCATGTTCCGTCGCGCCATGAAACGCGCCATGCAAAACGCCATGCGTCTGGGTGCCCTGGGCATCAAGATCATGTCGGCAGGCCGTTTAAATGGCATCGAGATTGCGCGTACTGAGTGGTACCGTGAAGGCCGTGTGCCATTGCATACCCTGCGTGCCGACATCGACTACGGTGTGTCCGAAGCCAAGACTACTTACGGCATTATTGGCGTGAAGGTCTGGGTCTACAAAGGCGACACCCTGGGTCGTAATGATCTGCCAGCTGCCACTGAGCAGCGCACCGAAGAAGAGCGCCGCCCGCGTGCACCTCGCCGCGATGACCGTGGTGGTCCAGGCCGTCCCGGTGCTGACCGTCCCGCACCCCGTGGTGCCCGCCGTACTTTGGGCAGCAATGCCGCTCCGTCTGACGGTAGCGACAAACCTGCTGAAGCCGGTGGCTTAGAAGCCCCTAAACCCGCCGTTAAGCGCGTACGCACCGTCGCCGCGCCAGCTGCAACAGCTGACGGCAAAGGAGAATAATCATGTTGCAACCCGCTCGTCGCAAATACCGCAAAGAGCAAAAAGGCCGTAACACCGGCATCGCTACCCGGGGCAGCTCGGTCGCATTCGGTGATTTTGGTCTGAAGTGCACCGACCGGGGCCGTCTGACGGCCCGCCAGATCGAGGCCGCTCGCCGTGCCATTTCGCGCCACGTCAAACGTGGTGGACGCATCTGGATCCGTGTCTTCCCGGACAAGCCGATTTCCCAAAAGCCCGCTGAGGTGCGTATGGGTAACGGCAAGGGCAACCCCGAGTACTACGTGGCTGAAATTCAGCCCGGCAAAATCGTGTTCGAGATCCTGGGCGTGTCCGAAACCCTGGCGCGCGAGGCCTTCCGCCTTGCCGGTGCCAAACTGCCTCTGCGTACGACTTTTGTCAGCCGCATGATTGGCCAGTAATCAGGAGCATGACTATGAAATCGACTGAACTGCGCAAAAAAGACATTGCCGGCCTAAAAACGGAGATCAAAGAGCTGCAACGTGCTCACTTTGGTTTGCGCATGCAAAAGGCAACGCAACAAATAACCAACACCGCAACGCTGCCCACAGCACGTCGCGCCATCGCCCGTGCTAAGACCATTCTGGTTGAAAAGCAGCGCGCTGAATCATCTGCCACATAAGGAGCACACCATGACGGAAGCTAAACAATCCCTCAAGCGCACCTTGATTGGCAAGGTGGTCAGCGACAAGCGGACCAAGACCGTGACCGTGCTGATTGAGCGTCGCGTTAAGCACGCGCTCTATGGCAAGATCGTCGGCAAGTCCAGCAAGTACCACGCCCATGATGAAAAGGACGAGTACAAAATGGGCGATATGATCGAAATCACCGAAAGCCGTCCGATCTCCAAAACCAAAAACTGGGTAGCAACCCGTTTGGTGGAAAAGGCCGCAGCGGTATAAGTTTTTGCAGCCTAGCGCTGCACGAAACCAACAAACGGCCCACAATACGTGGGCCGTTTTCATTTTTTGCAACTGATAGAAGGAACACCCATGATTCAAGTTGGAGACACCCTGCCCGCCACCACCCTTATGGAGTACCACGAGGTCGAGGCTGAGGGATGCAGCATTGGCCCCAACGCCGTCGATGTGGCCAAAGCCAGCGCCGGTAAGACCATTGCCCTGTTTGCATTGCCCGGTGCATTCACGCCGACCTGCTCGGTTAAGCACGTGCCTGGTTTTGTGACGCATTACGAAGACTTCAAAGCCGCTGGCGTCGATGAAATCTGGTGCCTGAGCGTGAATGACGCTTTTGTGATGGGCGCCTGGGCGCGCGAGCAAAATACCGGTACCAAAGTCCGTATGCTGGGCGATGGCAGCGGCGACTTTGCCAATGCCACCGGCTTGATCTTGGACCTGACCACCCGCGGCATGGGGGTGCGCAGCAACCGCTATTCCATGTTGGTCAAAGACGGCAAGGTCGTCACACTCAACGTCGAAGGCCCCGGTAAATTCGAAGTCAGCGATGCAGCCACTTTGCTGGCACAGGCCAAGGCCTGATTAAGGGCCGGGCAGGCAACTCTAGGCAGCCGTGCTGACTAGAGTTGCACTTTCAGGTAGTGCGCTCCGGCGATGGGGTTGAAGTAGTAAGGTGGCACTTCTTGAAATCCCAGATCCTCGTACAGGGCGCGCGCCGCCTCCATCTCGCTCAGCGTATCCAGCAGCATGCAGCTATAGCCTTGCATGCGCGCAAAATCCATTTGCGCTTCGGTAAGCCTTCGGCCCAGGCCTAAACCCCGGTGCACAGGGCGCACGTACAGGCGCCGTATTTCGCAGGCGTTGCTGTAGTCCACAGTGTCCAAAGGCCGCAAAGCGCAGCAAGCCAGCGCTTCATCCCCTGCCATGGCGAGCAGCAGTTGGCCTCTTGGTGTTGCATAGTCTCCGGGCAGCGCACTCAACTCCTGCTCAAAACCGGTGAGGCATTCTGGTACCGCCAAAGAGCCTGCATATTCCCGCAATATCAGGCGCGCCGCGACAAGCGAGTGGGCGCCATCAGGGACGCACAGGCGCACTGCCGGCCCCTTGGTCGCTGGACTTGTGGCGCTCATAGCGGACCGCTTGCGACGAGTAAGCCCACCGACGTGGCGCAAAGCAAGAAGAGCAGCCCAGCCAGCAAGCGCGAGGCCTTGTTGTCCTTGCTGTCCGGCGCAGGGTGTGTCAGGATTTTGTCGCCGGTGAGCATGGGCCTTAACAAATTAATCCGGCGTACCCGCAGATACCAAAAAACGCTGCCAAGGTGCAACAACACCAAAGCAATCAGCGCCCATTTGCCCGGCCCGGTGTGCCATTGGGTAGCCAGTTCCACCCATGCATTGCTAACCCGGGCCGTCAATGGCCCACTGGTGGCAATTTGGTCGTCGCTAAACAGGCCGGCTAGCGCTTGCAGCCCCAAAAAAGACAATATTGCCAAGACTGACCAGGCGCCCAAGGGGTTGTGCCCCACAACCGGATGCGCCTGCGCCAAAGGCTGGCGCGCGTAACGCCAGGCCTGCAACGGTGTTGACACAAAACTGAAAAAGCGGGACCAATAGCCGCCCACAAAGCCCCAGACGATGCGCCACATCACCAGGCTCAGCATGGCGTAACCACAACGCATATGCCAAACCATGGCGTCGCCTCCGATTTGCCCGCTAAGCACCAAGGCTACAAAAAGCAGGCCTATGGCCCCGTGGCACAGGCGCGTTGGTAAATCCCAGACTCGAACCGCAAACAAATCATCCGCTCCTACGAGGTCGTACAAGGCTTAAAGCCCAAGTCTAGCCACAAATAGAAGATGAGGCCCCGCGACTTCCAGCCAAAAGTAAAGCCCCAGAGCGCACTCAACTAAACGACATGGGCAAAATGTCGCTTTGGCTCTACGCATGAGGCCAAGAAACATTTAAACCATTGGGAGCAACCATGAAGCACACACCATCCACGCCCGCCCGCTATGTGGCCACCCTTCTGCTAAGTATCGGCAGTCTTGCCATGCCCGCCCATGCGCAATTTGCCAAAGCGGAAGACGCGATCAAATACCGCAAAGCCGCATTAACGGTGATGGGAGCGCATTTTGGCCGGGTAGCCGCTATGGCCAGCGGACGCGCCCCTTACGATGCCAAAGCTGCCGCCGAGAATGCCGCGCTGGCGGAAACCATGTCCAAATTGCCGTGGGCTGCTTTCCCAGACGGCAGCGACAAAGGCGAAACCAAGGCCAAGCCGGAAATTTGGACGGACAAGGCCCGCTTTGCCGAAGCTGCAGACAAGATGCAGGCTGAGTTGACCAAGCTCAACGTAGCGGCCCGCGTGGGCACGCTCGATGCCCTCAAACCTGCGGTAGCCAGCGTGGCGGGTACTTGTAAAAACTGCCATGACAACTTTAGGCAGTAAGGCAAGACCGAATATCTCCTCCATACCAGGGCGACAAACGCATAGGCGCGGACCACAGGCATTTGCAGTGGGTGTGCTGGGGCGCGCAAGCAGCTTGTTGGCGCTGTGCCTACTGCTGGGGGCCTGTAGCCCGGCGCTGAACTGGCGCAGCGTCAGCCTTGACGGCTTGCAGGCCACTTTGCCTTGCAAACCCGACCAGGCACAGCGCCCCGTCTCCTTGGCTGGCTTGGAACTGACCTTGGCAATGGTCGGTTGTGAAACCGACGGCGGGCTGTATGCCATCAGCCACACCCGCCTTGGCCAAGGCGTGCAGGCCCAGGCTGTCATCGATGCCTGGCGCATGCAGGCTTTGCAGGCCATGGGCAGCACCGCATTGCCTCTGACTACGCCGCTACCCGCGCTGGGTGCCCGCCCCGCGCTAACGGTCTATCAAGCCAGCGGCAACAACCCGCGTGGACAGGCGGTGCAAGCACGTTGGACCTGGGTGCAGCGCGACCAGGATATCTACCATTGGGCCTTGTACGCCCCTGTGATTCGCGCTGAAATGGAGGAGCCGTTTTTCGGCGCATTTCAATGGCCATAGTCACGGTAAAGGCGCTTGCAAGGGCTAGTGGCTTCATCTGGAACACGCATAATCGGGCGATACCTTCGCCTACATTGCATGCCCATCGATATTTTGATCATTGCCCATGCGCCGCTGGCTAGCGCCTTACGTAGCTGTGTCTTGCATGTGTTCCCAGAAGTCGCTGCTAGTTTGCGTGCTATCGACGTAGCGCCTGACGAGGCGCCCGAAGCCACCCAGCAGCGTGTACAGGCCTGCCTGCAGGCCAGCGACACGAACTCGGTGTTGGTGCTGACGGATGTCCTTGGCGCCACGCCCTGCAATATCGCGCAGAAAATTGCCGATCATCAGCAATGTAAATTGGTCGCAGGCGTTAATTTGCCCATGCTGCTGCGCACCGTGAATTACCGTCACGAGTCTATGGATGCCTTGGTGGCGCGCGCGCTTGCCGGTGGCAAGCAATGTATCGTTGAAGTCGCCCCCGTCACCCCGCTTATCCAACCGGCCTGAGCCCATGATTCAAGTCACTACCACCATCATTAATAAACTGGGTTTGCATGCCCGCGCTTCGGCCAAGCTGACCAAGCTGGCCGGCAGCTTTCCCTGTGAAATCTGGATCAGCAAAGGCGAACGCAGGGTCAACGCCAAAAGCATCATGGGCGTGATGATGCTCGCTGCCGGGCTGGGCTCGGAGCTCAGCATCGAGACCGAGGGTGAGCAGGCGCAAGAGGCCATAGACGCACTGCTGGCGCTGATGGCCGACCGTTTCGGCGAAGGCCAATAGGCCGCCACGGTTTTGCGCATATGACTTTCTCTATCCACGGTCTGGCCATCTCACGCGGCGTGGCCATTGGCAGAGCAGTACTGGTGGCTTCCAGTCGCATGGAAGTGGCGCATTACTTCATACGCCAAGCTGATGTGGAAGCGGAAATCGAGCGTGTGCGTGCGGCGCGCAACCAGGTGGTAGAGGAATTGCAGCGACTGCACCTGAGTATTTCTCAGATGAGCCCGAAAGACGCGCCGCATGAGCTGGGCGCTTTGCTCGATGTGCATTTGATGCTCTTGCAAGATACCGAGTTGGAGGCGGGTGTTAAACGCTGGATTGTCGAGCGCCTGTACAACGCCGAATGGGCTTTGACCGCGCAACTGGATGTGCTTGTGCGCAATTTTGACGAAATGGAAGACCCGTATTTGCGCGAGCGCAAGGGTGACCTTGAGCAGATTGCCGAGCGCATATTGCGTGCGATGCGGGGTGTGGCCAACCCGGTGGCAGTACCGCCGCGCAGCAGCCCGAAAAACGCGACACAAGACTTGATGCTTGGCGACACCGTGGATGTACCGCTGGTCTTGGTGGCGCACGATTTGTCGCCGGCCGATATGTTGCAATTCAAGCAAAGCGTGTTCGCTGGTTTTATCACCGATGTCGGCGGCAAAACCTCGCACACCGCCATCGTCGCGCGCAGCATGGATATTCCTGCGGTAGTGGGTGCGCGCACCTGCAGTCAGTTGGTGCGCCAGGACGATTGGATCATTATTGACGGCGATGCCGGCGTGGTCATCGTCGATCCCTCGCCCATCATCCTGGCCGAATACAGCTTCAAAAAACGCCAAGTCGAACTCGAGCGCGGCCGCCTTTCGCGCCTGCTCAATACCCCCGCAGTCACACTCGATGGTGAAAAAATCCAGTTGCTGGCCAATATCGAAATGCCCGAGGACGCGCAAGTGGCGCTCAAAGCCGGCGCGCTCGGTGTAGGCCTGTTTCGCAGCGAATTTTTATTCATGGGGCGTCACGGTCATCTGCCCGGCGAGGAAGAGCAATTTACCGCCTACCAGCGCGCAGTGCAGGATATGCAAGGGCTGCCCGTCACCATACGCACCGTCGATGTGGGCGCCGACAAACCACTCGATGCCAGCACCCACGACGCGGCGCACCTCAACCCTGCGCTAGGTCTGCGTGCTATTCGCTGGAGCCTGGCCGACCCGGCGATGTTCCTGACCCAATTGCGCGCCATCTTGCGCGCCGCTGCGTTTGGCCAGGTGCATTTGCTGGTGCCTATGCTGGCACATGCCTCGGAGATCAAGCAAACCTTTGCGCATATCGCGACCGCCCGCAGCCAGTTGGATAAGCGCGGCCTGGCCTACGGACCGGTCAAAGTAGGGGCCATGATTGAAATCCCTGCTGCTGCCTTGACCCTGCCACTGTTTTTGAAATACTTTGACTTTTTGTCCATCGGCACCAATGACCTGATCCAGTACACCCTGGCTATCGACCGCGCGGACGAGTCGGTAGCGCATCTATACGACCCGCTGCACCCTGCGATCTTGCAATTGGTGGCTTCGACGATTGCCCAATGCCATGCGCAAGGCAAAGAGGTGAGTGTCTGCGGCGAAATGGCCGGTGATATCAGCCTGACACGCCTGCTCCTGGGCATGGGCTTGCGCAGCTTTTCTATGCATCCGGCGCAGATACTGGCCGTCAAGCAGGAAGTATTACGCGCTGACGCCAAACGCCTTGCGCCCTGGGCACAAGGTGTCATAGCCTCGGACAACCCGGCCTTGCTCTTGTCAGGCGGCGCCATTTAGCCGCGCCCTGGGCGTGGCGAACCCAGCAGCGCTGCGCCCACAATCAGTGCGGCAGCCAGCACCATCGATGCACTGGGCGCTTCGCCCCGCATCCAGAGCAAGCCCAAGGTGGAGAGCAAAGGCGTGAGGAAAGACAAAAGGCCTATTTGGCGCGCATCGCCGCGCTTGAGGGCGGCGTCCCATAAATAAAAAGCACCGCCTAGCGGCCCCAGACCGAGCCCGGCAATCAGCAGCAGTGCCTGCGCGTCTAAAGCAACCGCGCTCTCCAATACGCTGTGACACAGCAGAGACAAGAGGCCCGAGAGCAAGCCGAAAATACCTATGGACGCAGTCGCAAACGGCGCCACTCTTTGCGTCAGCAGCGAGTAGCTGGCCCACACAAAGGCCGAGGCCAGCGCCGGTAGATAGCCCCAGGCAAAGCCGCCTAAAGTGCCATCCTGCTGCGCGGCCGGGCCGCCCAGGATAGCCAAGGCCGCGCCGCCAAAGCCCATCAGCGCGGCCAACACATGGACCGCGCGTAATCGCACGCCCGGCAAAAAAACCGGTGCCAGCAAGACCATGCCCAAAGGCCACAAATAGTTGACCAGGTTGGCCTGCACTGGCGGGGCATAACGCAAAGCCAGGAAAAGTAAAAAATGAAAACCAAACAAGCCGTACACGCCCAGCGCCAGCGTTGTCAGCGGCAGGCGCACACCGGCCAGCGACCGCGCACGCGCAGCGCCTCCCCGCAGCGCCTGCACCAAACACAGGCCTAAGCCCAGCACACTGCCGGCCAGCAAGCCCAGGCCGGTGAGTAAAAACGGCGGCACGCTGTGTAATGCCACACCCAGTGGCGCCAAACTACCCCACAGCGCGATCGCGCCCAGGGCCAATAGCGTGGCCTGGTGCCGGGATGGCACCGGCACGACGGGTTCGCTCATGCTGTGGCCTTAGGTGGGGCGCTGGTCGGTACTGGGACCTTGCCACAAATTGATGCCGCCTTCTATGGCGTGGCGATCGATCGCGGCCAGCTCTTGCGGCGTGAAGTCCAGCTGCTTCACGGTTTCGACCAGCTCAATGATTTGCGCCGGTTTGCTCGCGCCGATCAAAGCCGAGGTGACCCGCTTATCGCGCAGCACCCAGGCCACCGCCATTTGCGCCAGGCTCTGGCCCCGGCCTTGGGCGATGCTGTTGAGCGCGCGCACATGGCTTAGGTTTTGCTCGCTCAGGTGCTCAGCGCTGAACGAGCCGCCGCCGGGCCGGTTGATGCGCGCGTCCGCTGGTACGCCGCTAAGGTATTTGCTGGTGAGCAGGCCTTGGGCCAGAGGGCTGAAAGCGATGCAGCCCATAGCGCAATCTTCCAGGGTGTCGAGCAAGTCCTCTTCTACCCAGCGGTTGAGTAGGTTGTATGCCGGTTGGTGAATCAATGCCTTTACGCCCATGGCGCTGAGGATCTTCGATGCTTCGCGGGTTTTGCGCGCCGAGTAGCTGCTGACACCGACATACAAGGCTTTGCCTTGTAGCACCGCAGTTGCCAGGGCACCGCAGGTTTCTTCCAGCGGCGTGTCCGGGTCGAAGCGGTGACTGTAAAAAATATCTACATAGTCCAGGCCCATGCGCTTGAGGCTTTGGTCCAGGCTGGCCAGCATGTATTTGCGCGAACCACCCCCCTGGCCATAAGGGCCTGGCCACATGTCCCAGCCGGCCTTGCTCGAAATCAAGAGCTCGTCGCGGTAGGGCTTGAAATCGCGCCGCATGTGTTCGCCAAAATTGGTTTCCGTGCTGCCGTAGGGCGGGCCGTAGTTGTTGGCCAGATCGAAATGCGTGATACCCAGGTCAAAGGCGGTGCGCAGCATCACGCGCTGGGTTTGGAACGGGGTGGTATCGCCAAAGTTATGCCACAGGCCTAAAGAAATGGCGGGCAATTTCAAGCCGCTTTGGCCGCAAGTGCGGTAAGGCATGCGGTCTTCATAGCGCTGCGGATCGGCTTGGTAGGTCATGGCGGCTTGGCTGAGGAATTCAGTTGGAAAAGGCCGCAATCCCGGTCATGGCCCGGCCCAGGATCAGGGCGTGGATGTCGTGCGTGCCTTCGTAGGTATTGACTACTTCCAGGTTCACCAGGTGGCGGGCCACACCGAATTCGTCGCTGATGCCGTTGCCACCCATCATGTCGCGCGCCAGGCGGGCGATGTCCAGCGCCTTGCCGCAGGAGTTGCGCTTGAGGATAGAGGTGACCTCCACGCTGGCCGTGCCCTCGTCCTTCATGCGGCCCAGGCGCAGACAGCCTTGCAGGCCCAGAGCGATTTCGGTTTGCATATCGGCCAGTTTTTTCTGGATCAGCTGGTTGGCGGCCAGTGGGCGGCCAAACTGCTGGCGGTCCAAGGTGTATTGGCGCGCGCGGTGCCAGCAGTCTTCGGCAGCGCCCAAAGCACCCCAGGCGATGCCGTAGCGCGCGCTATTGAGGCAGGTAAACGGCCCTTTGAGGCCGCGCACTTCGGGGAAGGCGTTCTCTTCAGGGCAGAACACGCTGTCCATCACGATTTCGCCGGTGATGCTGGCGCGCAAACCCACTTTGCCATGGATGGCCGGTGCGGAAAGGCCGACCATGCCCTTTTCCAGAATAAAGCCGCGAATCGGGCCCACAGCGCCGCTTTCGCTGACCTCTTTGGCCCAGACTACGAACACATCGGCAATCGGGCTGTTGCTGATCCACATCTTGGCGCCGCTGAGTTGGTAGCCGCCAGCCACTTTTTGCGCACGGGTCACCATGCTTTGCGGGTCCGAGCCATGGTTGGGCTCGGTCAAGCCGAAGCAGCCGATCAAAGCGCCTGTGGCTAGCTTGGGCAGGTACTTCTGGCGTTGCGCCTCGGTGCCGAATTCAAAAATCGGCAGCATCACCAGCGAGCTTTGCACGCTCATCATGGAGCGGTAGCCACTATCGACACGCTCCACTTCGCGGGCGATCAGGCCGTAGGCCACGTAATTGAGGGCCGGGCCGCCATAGGCTTCGGGAATGGTGGGCCCCAGCAGGCCTAGTTCGCCCATTTCGCGGAAGATCGCCGGGTCCGTAGTTTCATGGCGAAAGGCTTGCGTCACGCGGGTTTGCAACTTGTCCTGGCAATAGGCGGCTGCCGCATCGCGCACCATGCGCTCTTCGTCACTGAGCTGGGCATCCAACAAAAACGGGTCGTTCCAAAGAAAAGTGGCATGTGCCATGGGGGCTCCAAAAGGGGGTAGACCCGATGCTAACGGGTAGCTAGGGAAGAAATTATCCCTTGGCGACTTATTGCAAGCTGATCTTGCCGTACCAGGCCTGGGTTTGGCTATGGGTGTTGTCGCTGTCGGTCATGATGCCAATGCCCACGAGATTGCCTGGGGCTTCGCCAAAGGCAGCTTCGAAATCCGCGCGGATGTCGCGCTCGTAGTTGCGCCATTGGCGCAGGCCTTGGCCGCCCGATTCGATGACGATTTTGCGCATCCGGTCGGTGCGCGCGTTGATGATGATGCTGCCCACCGGGCGCCGGTTGCACCAGACATACATCAAAGTCGCATAAGGCATTTCTTTGCCGGTCACCAAACGCGTGAGTTCATTGAGCGCCGCGTCTTTGGCCGAGAAGTTGCCCCGGTCCCCTTCAAAGGCCAGCACCAGACGCACTGGCGAGTCATCGCCCTGGCGCGTCCCCAGGTCCGATCCTTCGATGAGGGCGGGTACCAGCCAGGAGAAATGCACTTGCCTCAGGGCTTCAGGGCTGATATTCAAAGTGGTACGCAACATGCTGGCTGACGCATTGGCCTGTGCCCGCAATGCCTTGCGCTGGCCGTGGGGATCGATCGGCGCTTGTGGGTCCAGGCTGTAGCGCGTGGGCTCTTTGGTGGGCAATAGCATGCCTTCCCACTGGCTTATTGCTGCGCTGTCCCAGCTATTGCGCCCTGGTGTGTTGATCTGTGGGTCCGCCAGCTTTTGGGGTGTGGTACATCCGAGCTGCAAGCCCAGCACCACCGTGGCCGAGGCGGCCCGCAACAGGCCTTTGGCGATGGATGGGTGGATGGACCGCAAAGGCGCAAACGCTGCCATTGTTCAACGCCGGCACCACTTGGGGCCGCATAGTTAAAGGTGCACCATTGTGGCGCATCCCTGTGACAGTGGGGAATTCAGCGCAGCGGCATGCTCAGGCTTAGGCCCAGCATCCAGTTTTGGGGCATGGCGGGTTCATAGCTCTGGGGCGGGTTTGCGGTTTGGTTGACCAGGACGGAACCCACGTAGCGCGCATCACTGAGGTTGTTAAGACGCCCGTAAAGGCTTACAAGCCCCCGATTCCAGACCCAGCGCTGGCTCAGTGCCAGATTGAAAACGCTGCGCCCATCGGCAGATTCGGTATTCAAGTCGTTGGCAAAAATACGCCCGGCTTGCTGCCACTCCAATGCCAGGCGGGTGCCCAGCGGCGCCTTGTTTTTGGCTTCGAAAGCTTCGCTGGACCATGCAACTTCGGCGAAGGTAGAGCTGTCAGGGATGCCCGGTATTTTGTTGCCTGAGGGTATCGCCGTGCCCGCGTTAAAAGCTTGCGAATACTTTGCATCTATGGCAGATGCCGAAATATTGGCTGCAATATGGTCGCTCAATTGCGTGCGTGCTGCAATCTCCCAGCCAGTGCGCGATGTGCCAGGGGCGTTTTGAAAGGAAGTTCTGCCTGCGTTACTCAAAAGCACCACGATCTCGTCGCTGGTATCAATTTGATACAAAGCAAGGTCTACACGGGAATTGCGGTCTGGCACCCACTTGGCGCCTATTTCATAGTGCTTGCTGCTTGCGGCCTTGACATCGGTGTTAAAGCTATTGACGAACGTCGCTGTCGTTTTTCCTGAATAGGCCATTTCCGCCAGCGTAGGGCTTTCGAAGCCTTGGCCGTAATTGGCATAAATATTCAAGGCAGCGTTCGCATGCCAGGTTAGGCCCAACACGGGACTCGTGGCGCTGAAATTGGCGGTGCCTGAGCCGTCTTTGTCTATGCTTGTCGCGGGGATATAGTCATTGCTGTTGAAAGTGACATTGCTTTGGCGTAAGCCCCCCACCAGAGAAATTTGCTCAGATACATGGGCAGTTGCCTGTACAAAAAAGTCGTTGTTTTGTGCTGCGTTGTCTTCATCGCGTGTCAGCGAACCCGGCTTTTTTTCCCCGAGCAAGCTTGCTCCTCCCTGTCTGCGCTCCGATGACTTGTCGAACTCATAGCCAGCGGCCCACTCGATCGGGGTAGCCTGCCATTGGCTGCGTCCGTTGTATTGCAGGCCCGTGCCGTAATACGTCCGGTTCAAGCCCACCCAGGTGGTGCTGGCCAGGTATTGCAAGTTTTCTCGTGTGCCGTAATAGAGGCGCGCCGTTAGCGCGTTGTCTGCATTGACAGCATATTGAATAGATGAGCCCAGTTGGTTTTGGAGAACGATTTTGCGCGTAAATTTTTCAATCGCATTATTTCCCGCTTGCGTGGGCTCTGCGGTGAGTTGCGCGCGCGTCAAGCCCAGCGGATCTTGCGCCAGCGGCATGTCAAAGCGGTTGAAAACTACATTGACTTTGGTTTGCGCATTGGGCTCGAAGCTGAGCTTGCCGTTGAACTGCTTGCGCTCAGCCGCGCTATTGGCGCGGTAACCGCTGGTAGAAAAAGTGCCGTAGTCAGCGACCAGGCCATAGCCGCCTACCGTATCGGAGAACTGGTAGTCGGCTCGGCGCAGGCCATAAGAGCCCAGGTAGTACTGGTATCCTACCGTCGGTTCTTTGGAAGCGTCCTTGGTGAAAGCCTGAATTACGCCGCCGGACGAATTTCCATACAGTTGTGCCAAGGGGCCGCGCAGTACCTCCAAGCGGTCGGTGGATGTCAGGCTGACCGAGGAGGACTGGCCCTGGCCATCGGGCGTCGTGGCCGGTATGCCATCGATCAGCAATCGGATGCCGCGCACGCCAAAGGCCGACCGGGCGCCAAAGCCGCGAATGGATATCTGCAAATCCTGGGCATAGTTTTGGCGATCCAGAATGGTCAGGCCCGGCGCGCGGACCAGCGACTCGGATAAATTGATCTGTGGGCCGCCGCCCTCGATGGCTTGGCGGTCGATGAGTTGTACCGCGGCAGGCGCATCAAAGCTGCGCACTTGGGCGCGGGATGCGCTGATAACCACTTCTTCCAATTGCTGCCCGTAGGCAGGTGCTAGGCCAAGGCCAGCTATCGCTGCGAGGCAATAGCCGGCGCGTATCGATGAGGGCATAAATCGCGTCTCCATAAATCACATCCTGCGCAAGCTAGCGCGTCGCACAGCAAGCTCTCTGGCAATTGGAATGGCCTTCACTGTGGCAGCGGGCGGTGCCTTTGCCCAGGTTGGCGCCGATGCGGCCAACCTGCAGAAACTGGGCTCCTTCAAACGTACCGACACGGCACCCCCCAAGCGTATTGCGCAGGGCGGCGCTTATGCCGACAACCTGAAGAAGATGCTCACCAACGTCAAGTTGCCGGACGGTTTCAAGATTGAACTGTTTGCCATCGTGCCCGACGCTCGCTCTATTGCAGTCAGCCGTAATACGGCGGCTGTTTGGGTCAGCACCCGCAAGAACAATGTGTATTTCGCCAATGACCGCGATATGGACGGCGTGGCCGACACGGTGGAAGATTTCAGCCCCAGCGTGAAGTTTGATATTCCCCACGGCCTGTGCTACACCGACGACGGCTTCCTTTATGTGATCGAGCGTAACCGCGTCATGATGTTCCCAGCGGTGGAGTATTTCACCGAAGGCTCGGATACCGTGGCCTTTGCCGTGGTCAAGCAGGGCGACCTGATTCCTGCTGACGAAGAGTCTTACAACCACACCGCACGCTCATGCGCTATTGGGCCGGATAACCGGGTTTACATCACCCTGGGCCAGCCCTTTAACGTGTCCCCCCCCGAAAAGCAAGCCTTGTACAACAAGGTCGGTATCGGCGGCATCGTCAGCTTTAACCGCGATGGCGGAGACCGCAAAGTGGTGCTAACTGGTTTGCGTAACTCCTCTGGCCTTGCTTTCAACCCCAAGGACAAGTCGCTTTGGTGGACTGACAACCAAGTTGACGGAATGGGCGACGAAACCCCTCCGGGCGAGCTGAATAAGGTGCCTGTGGGCGCCGATGGCAAACTGACCCATGGCCTGTGGTACGGACACCCCTACTATGGCGGTGGCGATGTGCGCACCGACGACTACAAAGCCCAGCAAATCCCCAAAGAGTTGGCTGACAAATACGTCAAACCGCAAGTGGATACGATTGCCCACGCCGCTGACCTGGGCATGATGTTCTACACCGGCAGCATGTTCCCGGCCAAGTACAAGAACGCCATTTTCAGCGCCCAGCACGGCAGCTGGAATGCCGTAAAGCCACGTGGCGCGCGCGTCATGGTGACCTACCTGGATGACAAGGGCAACGCTACCAAGCACGAGCCTTTTGCAGAAGGCTGGATGACCTCAGCAGGCTTCTATTTGGGGCGGCCCATGGATGTACAGCAATACGTGGATGGATCTATCTTGGTGTCTGACGACAAGGCTGGTGCGGTTTATCGCATTACTTACCAGAAGTAATATTCGATGATCCGGGCGGGCTGGGCATTGTGTCCGGCCCGCTTTTTTATGCTAACGCAGCGAGCAACTAAAACTATGCAAATTTTGATTCCCCTGGCGCTTGTGGCTGCAACACTGGGCCAAACCGTTTGGGCGGGAAATGCCGATGCAGGCAAGGCCAAATCCATGCCTTGCGCTACTTGCCACGGCCTCAATGGGATGTCCACCTTGAATGAAGCGCCTAATTTGGCAGGCCAGCCCTTGATTTACCTGATTGAGCAGTTGCGCGCCTACCGCAGCGGTAAGCGCCAAAACGAAATCATGGCCATCATTGCTAAACCTTTGACTAATGGGGACATTGAGGACTTGGCGGCTTGGTACAACTCCATCAAAGTGGAAGTGAAGTAGTCCAAACCCCCGCCGGGTTGTCGGATGAAAAAGCCGGCGAGAAGTACCGCATCGCTTACCAGAGCTACGTGCTTGCCCGAGAGGTAAACGGGCCGACCGGCAAGAGTCCAGCCCTTCTTCATGCTGATTGCGCCATGAGCAGGCGCGCACGGGGAGGCTTAGACCCGTGTCGGCAACCAGTTGCCCAAGGCAAATACCGAGTTGGGCGCGTTGGGCTTGGACAATGTAGGCGCCGGTTGCTTCAGGAGGCTTTTTTTGCCTGGCTTGCGCACTTGCACTTTGAAGCCTTTGGATTTTTGCTCCAAGGCCAGGCCGCGCAGGCTGATGGTTTTCATGTGCTCCAACATGGCGCTGTGCAATTGCTCGCACAGGGCGTGGGTCATATCGCCCTGGGCCCCCTGCGTGACAGGGGTGGCCTCGTCAATTGCGGTCACGATGTCAGCCACTGAGATGGCGTCGCCACGAAAACCCAGGGTATAGCCGCCGCCGGGTCCGCGGGTGCTTTCTACCAGGCCGTGTTGGCGTAGCTTGGCAAAGACTTGCTCTAGGTAAGAAAGCGAGATGCCGTGGCGCGCAGCCAGCTCACTGAGCGCCACCGGGCAATCGGGCTGGCGCAGGGCCAGGTCAATCATGGCGTTGATCGCAAAACGGCCACGGGTACTTAATCGCATACACAGTCCTTTCGTCTAGCGCACGGGTCGTGCAAATCCGGCGCGCGCGCGTACGCCAGGGAAGTGTCGACTATAAAAACCCTTATGCTTCGTGTAAATTCGTATTTTTAAGTAATTAACTTCGATAATTACGAAGTGATTGGATGATCTGCCTCTTGACGGGCCGTGCTTACAAAGGCGACAAATGAACTTTAAACACCTTTATTACTTTTGGGTTACCGCCAAGTCCGGCGGCGTAATGCGGGCCGGCGAGCAACTGCACACCACCCCGCAAACCCTTTCCGGCCAGATCCACTTGCTGGAAGACTGGCTTGGCCGCAAGTTATTCAAAAAGAGCGGCCGCAATCTGGAGCTTACCGAACATGGCCGCTTGGCGCTGGGCTATGCCGACCAAATATTCACCCTGGGCAATGAGCTGGAGTCGGCGGTACGCCAGGCCCATGGCGGCGCGCGGGTGCTGGAATTTCGGGTCGGTGTGGCCGATTCGGTGAACAAATCCGTCGCCTACCGGCTGCTAGAGCCTGCGCTGGCGGTACCCGCGCCGGTGCGCATGGCTTGCAGCGAAGGCAAGTTTCCCGACCTTTTGTCGCAGCTAGCGCTCAATCGCCTGGATTTGGTGATTGCCGACGAACCGATGTCACGGCGTATCAATGTGCGCGCCTTCAACCACCCCCTGGGGCGCAGCAGCATGTCCTTTATGTGTACTGCGGCAGTAGCGGCGAGTTTACATGGCTCTTTTCCACAATGCCTGAATGCGGCCCCGCTGCTGATCCAGGGCGCGCAGGCCTCGGTACGCCAGCAACTCGAAGCCTGGTTCACCCGCCACAACATCGCCCCCCGCGTGATCGGCGAGTTTGATGATGGCGCTTTGATGACCGCTTTCGGGCGTGAAGGCCGTGGCGTGTTCATGGTGCCCAGTGTGATGGAGAAGGAAACGGCTTCCCAATTTGAGGTGCAGTGTGTCGGGCGCAGCGACGAGCTGATCGAAGAATTCTTTGCCGTATCGGTAGAGCGGCGCATCACACACCCTTGTGTGCTGGCGATTACCGATGCCGCGCGCGGGCAGCTTTTCGGCTAGCAGCCAGTCGCCTAGACGGGTTTGCCCGGCCTATACTGGAACGCTCCATGCCCCAATTTTCCAGTCCGTGCGCGTAGGCACTGCCCCCTCTTTGACGCGCCGGGCGATGGCCCGTATGGCCCTAGCGCGCCGGCATGCGCGTATGCGCATGTTCTTGCTGCCCCCGGTGTGGCGCGGCATGCTCTGGGTGGCAGCCAGCGGCGTGGTGTTTACCTTGCTCAACACCATTGTGCGCGACATCACGCTGTCGCTTGACCCCTTTCAAGCGCAGTTTTTGCGTTACCTTGCCGGTACCCTGGTGATCCTTCCCCTGGTGCTGCGCCAGGGCTATGCGGCTTACCGTCCGGTGAATATGGCGGGCCAGTGGTGGCGTGGGGCCGTGCACACCCTGGGCCTCGTGTTCTGGTTTACCGCACTGCCACGCATCGGTTTAGCCGATATGACGGCGATCGGCTTTACCGGCCCTATCTTCATCATGATAGGTGCGGCCTGGTTTCTAGGCGAAAAAATGTATGCCGACCGGTGGATCGCCGCTCTGTTCGGGTTTGTCGGCGTGCTGGTGGTGGTTGGCCCGCACTTGTCGGCATCGGGTGGTATTTATTTCCTGGTCATGCTGGCTTCTTCACCTTTGTTTGCCGCCTCATTTTTATTGACCAAATCACTGACGCGCACCGAAAGCGCCGGCGCCATTGTGCTGTGGCAGGCGATCTCGGTGACGCTGCTCAGCCTTCCATTAGGTCTCTTGCATTGGACGGACCCGACACCGATGCAATGGCTGGGCTTTTTAGCCGCAGGTTTTTTGGGTTCAGCCGCCCATTATTTGCTGACGCGCGGTTTCCGCGTAGCCGATATTTCGGCCACCCAGTCTTTGCGTTTTCTGGACTTAATTTGGGCCTCGCTTATGGGGTGGCTGGTCTTTAGCGACGTGCCCAGTCATTCGACGATTTTGGGCGCGATGGTGATTTTGGCCTCCACCGTGTGGATAGCGCAGCGCGAACGCGGGCGCTAAAGCCTTACGCGAAAACTAGCTGAGCCCTAGCGCATACAGTGGGGCTATTGTAAAAACCTGAGCGACCCACCATGCCAGCCCCACATCCAGACGCTGCTGCGCACGCAGTTGCTACGCCAAAAGCGATCCGCCCTATCGCTGATTTGCCGGGCCCTCCAGGCCTGCCGTTTCTGGGCAATGCCTTGCAGTTTCGCTCGCCGAGTTTGCACCTGGAATTGGAAGCCTGGGCCGCGCAATACGGGCCCTATTACCAGCTGCGTGCCGCAGGTCGGCGTATTTTGGTGCTCAGTGACCACCAAGTGGTGGCCTCGGTGTTACGCGATCGACCCGCTGCGTTTAGCCGCACCGCCCGGCTGCGCGAAATCGGGCAGGAGATGGGCTTGCAGCCCGGCGTATTCAGTGCCGAGGGTGAGGACTGGATGCGCCAGCGGCGCATGGTCATGGCCGGCTTTGATCCTGGCCATGTGCGGGCTTATTTCCCTGCTTTGGTCGCGGTCGCGCAGCGCTTGGTAAAGCGTTGGACGCATGCCGCCCAGCGCCGTGAAACCATTGTGCTGCAAAGTGATTTGATGCGTTACACGGTGGACACCATCGCGGGCCTGGCCTTTGGCGCAGAAGTCGATACGCTGGGTTCGGATGGCGACGTCATACAGCAGCATCTGGACAAAGTCTTCCCTGCTTTGTTCAGGCGCATTACCGCGCCGATTCCGCTGTGGCGTATATTTCCATCGCGCGCCGACCGCGCCTTGGCGCGCAGCATGGTTGAAGTCAATAAAGCGGTTGACGGCTTTATCGCCCAAGCGCGCTTGCGTATGCAAGCCGAGCCGCAACGGCAGGTACATCCACACAATTTGCTAGAAGCCATGTTGGCCGCCGCCGACCGGCCGGACAGCGGCCTGACCGATGCCCAGGTCGCCGGCAATGTAATGACCATGCTGCTAGCCGGCGAGGACACCACGGCCAACACGATTGCCTGGATGATTTACTTGCTCTGGACCCATCCGCAGGCTTTGACTCGGGCCTGCGATGAAGTGCGCAACAAAGTGCGCGATTACCAGCAAGCCACCATGGAAGAACTAGCTGACTTGGAATTTATCGAGGCGTGCATCCACGAGACCATGCGCCTCAAGCCGGTGGGCCCTCAACTGCCCTTGCAGGCCAATGCCGACGTGTTGGTGGGTGATGTGCAGGTGCCCAAAGGTACGATTGTGATCAACCTGCTGCGGGTTGACAGCGTGCGCGAAGGCTTGGTGCCCCAAGCGGCCCAGTTTGCGCCCGAGCGCTGGCTGGAGGCGAACAACCCCGCTAAGCGCTTGTCCACCCCATTTGGTGCCGGGCCGCGCATTTGCCCGGGGCGCTACCTGGCGATGCTGGAAATGAAAATTGCAATGACGGTGTTACTGGGCCACTTTGACATCGAATTCGTAGGCACTGCCGACGGACAGGCCCCCCAGGAGCAGCTATCGTTTGCGATGATGCCGGTAGGTCTGCAAATGCGCTTACGCGCAAAAATACAGGCTCAATCCAGCAATCCATGAGTTCTGGCTGCGCCTTTGCAAACAGGTCTTGGCTACTGCCAAGTCAATGCCGCTGGTAACTCAGCATGCGGCCTTTGTAAGCCGCCCAGGCCGGGGTGGCCGCCATGGTCAAGGCGTATTCTTTGAGGACAAAGCCTAAGGCGGCCATGTGCCGGTGAAAGTGGGCCCGGTTGCCCCGGTTCGGGTCTACCACCCAGACTTCACAAGCGTGCGCGGCGTGTTCTTCGATGAAGGCCGGAAGCGTTCCGGCCTCGTCGCGTTCGTACAAGATGTCGCTGCCCATGATGAGGTCAAAACGCCCTTGCACCGGTGCTGCGATACGTATCCGGGCATCCGGAATTACCCTGGCTGGTGCGGGAACCATGGGCGCTGCAGGCCCATCCCCCGCAGGCAGCATGCCCCAGCGGCCATGGCGGTATTCCAATGGAAGCAGCCCATTAATCCGTAGGTTTTCCAGCATAAAGCCAGCCGCCATGGGATGGCAGTCGCTGGCGGTGACATCGGCCCCGCGCCTGTGGCCGACCAGGCTGGCCAGCGCCAGTCCGCAGCCCACCTCCAAAATGCGCTCGCCAGCCTGTACTGGTCTTTGTGCCAGGCGCTCGGCCAGATGCAAGCCCGAGGGCCATAACAGACCAAACAGCGGCCAGGCCGCCGATGAAATGCCTTGCTGCAAAGCCTGGCCATGCGGATCGTGGAACTGCTGTTTGTCCAGCAGCGAACGGATAAGGATATTGGCCACCCCTTTGACCGCAATGCTTTCTTGCTTGGTCTGGTATCCGGGGGGTGCGGTGGCGTCTAGCTTGGCGTACATGCCCTATTAAGCGCCTCCAAACTGACAGGGCGCTTGTGAGGGCTATGGCGCGTGGCGCTGCGCCTCCTGCGATGGCATGTGAAGCCGGCCCGAAAGTGGCTGACAGGCGGGCCGCGTGTTCAATCTACTTGCGGCGTGGCAGGCTCCGTAGCGCGCATAAAGCGGACGATGTGCTGGGCTACTTCCTCGCCTTTGTCCTCTTGCAAAAAGTGAGCGGCACCGCGAATTTTGAAGTGGTCCTGGCCTTGCGCGCCAGGCACGTTTTTTTGCCACATAAATTCGCCGTGTTTGGTGATGGGATCGCGGGTGCTAAAGAGTGTGAGAAAAGGCTTTTCCCACTGCTTAAAAACTTCCCATGCGGCCAGGTTGCGCTCGCGTTCCGGGTCGTCCGGCGTGGAAGGCACAAAGCCAGGGAACACCCGCGCAGCCACTGTGTATTTGCGGCTGGGAAAGGGCGCGTCGTACGCGGCTTCTTCCGCTGGCGTTAGCCCCTTGTAACAACCGGTTTTGACAATGCGGCCAATCGGAAACCAGGGGCTGTAGCGCGCGAAAGCACGCCATATTTTGAAGGCCTTTGGCAGTGCATCCATTCCCGTGGGCAAGCCGCCGTTGGCGAGCACCACGCGGTCAAAGCGGTCGGGCATTTCCGCTACTACGCGCAGGCCGACTAAAGAACCCCAGTCCTGCCCGAAAAAAGTCATGTGTTGGAAATCGTTGGCTTGCACCCAGGCCTTCATCCATTGCACATGGTTGAAGTAGGAATAGTCGGCCGCCTCTTCCAGTTTGTCGGATCGCCCAAAACCCACGAGGTCGGGAGCTACGACACGCATGCCCGCAGCCACAAATACGGGGATCATCTTGCGATACAGAAACGACCAGGCCGGTTCGCCATGCATCAGTAAAACGAGCGGGCCATCGCGCGGGCCTTCGTCGATGTGTGCGATCCGCAAACTACCCACCTCGGTGTACCGGGGCTGGTAGGGGAAATCCGGCAAGTTGGCAAACCGGGCTTCGGGCGTGCGCAGCACGTCGCCGTGGATAGGCAGGGAGATGGCTTGTTCCATAAAGATCGGGCGCAGGCCCTGCGTTGTGAAGGCACGACTTTACACCATACACTAGTGCTTGGAATAGTTTCTAGCCGCCCATGGGACAGGGCGAAGGCGCGCTGTGCCATGCGCTCCCAACCCGTTTGGTTTACTGGCTGCTAAGGTCGCTCGCCTGTGGCTTTCTGGCCCGTTCGTACAAGGGCATGACCTTGGCCAGATTGGCCTCGATCTCTGCAATGCGCGAATTGCCCGAGGGATGGGTGGACAACCATTCCGGCGGCGCGCCTTTGTTGTTGGCCGCCATTTTTTGCCACAAGCTCACCCCTGCGCGCGGGTCATAGCCGGCCCGTGCGGCCAGCTCCATGCCCACCAGATCGGCTTCGGACTCGTCTTCGCGTCCAAATTTAAGCGAGGCCAAATTGGCGCCGGTTTGCGCTACCGCATCGCCAATACGCGGGTCAATGCCCAACAGGCCTGACAGCAAAGAGCCGCCCAAGCGCGCCGCTAACTCGGTGGCCTGGCCTTTGCCCATGCGCTCGCGCGCATGTTCGCGCAAAGCATGGGCGATTTCATGGCCCATCACCATGGCCACTTCATCATCCGTGAGTTGCAGTTTGTTGAGTATTCCGGTGTAGAACGCAATCTTGCCGCCGGGCATGCAATAGGCATTGATTTGGTTGGAGCCGATCAGGTTAACCTCCCATTTCCATTGCTGCGCGCGCGGGTTCCAGGCGCTGGCAAAGGGAGTAATTTTGTCCATGATGCTGCGCAAGCGCTGCACTTGCGGGTGGTCTGCCGGCCCCAAAGCATGTTGCTTAGATGCCTGCACCAAAGTTTGCTGGTATTGCAAGGCGGCGCTGCGCTCCACCTGGTCGGCGGGGACCATCTTGGCAAACACCGAGCTCTCACCCACCTGCACACCTTCGCGGGTTTGCGCCTGCACCGTCTGCGCCGCAGGCAAGGCGGCCAACAGGCTCAGACCTAGCTGCAGCACGGCGCGGCGCGCACCCTTGCCTGTTATTGAGCACCCTTGCATATACCGAACCTCCTTGATTGCAGTGGGTATTATTCCCCGATGACCGAGCCTACCCTAGCACCCTCTGCAAATGAGCCTAAAGTCTCCTGGCTGCAGACTTTAAAAATTTACGCTGAACCGGCTTCTTTGCGCATGTTGTCGCTGGGCTTTTCGGCGGGGCTGCCTTTGTTGTTGGTGTTTGGCACGCTGAGCTTTTGGCTGCGCGAGGCGGGTATCGATCGCACCACTATTGGCTTTCTCAGCTGGGTAGGCCTGGCCTACGGCTTCAAATGGGTCTGGTCGCCCTTGGTCGATCGTATGCCTATTCCCTTGCTCACGGCCGCCTTGGGGCGCAGGCGCAGCTGGCTCCTGCTGTCGCAGCTCGTCATCATGCTGGCCTTGCTGTGTATGGCGATGACCGATCCGCAAGCGGCCTTGGCCCCGGTGGTGTGGTGTGCGGTGGCGGTGGCTTTTGCCTCCGCGACGCAAGATATTGCGCTGGACGCCTTTCGCATCGAATCGGCCGATGTGCAGCACCAGGCGGCATTAGCGGCTACTTACCAAACCGGCTACCGATTGGCCATGATCTGGTCCGGCGCCGGCGCCCTGTGGATCGCCGCGCGGGCCGAAGTGCCCGCTGCGGTGGCGGGTGTTGCGGCTCCCTACCAGCACGGGCCCTGGCAATTGGCCTATGTGGTCATGGCGCTCAGCATGTTGCCTGGCGTGCTGACCGTATTGATGTCACGCGAGCCTGTGGCTGCGCCGATTGCGCCTAGCAAAGGAATCCGGCAATGGCTGCAAAGTGCGCTGGTCGCACCCTTTGCGGACTTCCTCCAACGCTACCGCTGGCAAGCCGCGCTGATACTGGCCTTGATTGCCACCTACCGCATCAGTGATGTGGTGATGGGCATCATGGCCAACCCGTTTTATGTGGACATGGGCTTTAGCAAAGACGAAGTGGCCGCGGTGACCAAAGTCTATGGCGTCATCATGACCCTGGCCGGCGCATTTATCGGCGGCGCATTAGCGCTGCGCATGGGGGTGATGCGCGTGCTGATGCTGGGCGCTGCGCTCAGTGCCGCCACCAACTTGTTATTTGCCTGGCTGAGCACGCGGGGCCATGATGTCAGCGCGCTGATCTGGGTGGTGTCAGCCGACAACCTGGCCAGTGGCATTGCCTCTTCGGCATTTATCGCCTACTTGTCGTCCTTGACCAATGTGCAGTATTCGGCCACCCAATACGCCTTGTTCAGCTCCATGATGCTCTTGCTGCCCAAGTTTGTGGCGGGCTTTTCTGGCAAGTATGTCGATACCTTTGGCTATGCCGATTTTTATACGTCCACCGCCTTGCTGGGTCTGCCGGTGCTGCTGCTGGTGTGGCTGGCCTCCCGGGTTCAGCGCAAAGCAAAGAGCCCACCCGATGCCGCTTGATGGCTGGACTACCCGAAGCCCCGGCGCGGGAGGTTTACCCAACTTTACGATGAAGACCGCACGGCGGCATGAATAGCCCAAGGCACAGGACTAGACTTCCCGTATGAGCCAACACCTGTTAATCATTGAAGACGATAGCCGCCTGGCCGCCATGGTGGCCGAATACCTGGAGCAAAACGCTTTCAAGGTCGGGCATGCACCGACCGGACAAATCGGCCTGGATTTGTTGAGCAACAAACTATCTGCCGGTCCGGCCTATGACCTGGTCATTCTGGACTTGATGTTGCCCGACATGGATGGCCTGGAGGTATGCCGGCGTATTCGGGCACTTAACGGCCCCCAAGCCGGCACGCCGGTGCTGATGCTGACAGCCAAAGGCGACCCCATGGACCGGGTTATCGGTTTGGAAATCGGCGCGGACGACTACTTGCCCAAGCCATTTGAACCGCGTGAATTGCTGGCCCGGATCCGCGCCATATTGCGCAGAGGCAGCGCGGACCCGGCCAAACCCGGCGCACAAAAAAATCTGCATTTCGGCTCCCTGGAAATCGACCGCAATGCCCGCACCGTGTCGGTGGCCGGCCACGCGTGTGAGCTGACTTCCTACCAATTTGATTTGCTGCTGGCTATGGCCGAGCGCGCTGGGCGCGTACTAACGCGCGACCAGATCATGGAGGCGGTGCGCGGGCGCGAGCTGGAGGCCTTTGACCGTTCGATCGATGTGCACATGGGCCGCATCCGTGCGGCGATAGAGACAGATGTCAAAAATCCCCGTCGCATACTGACAGTGCGCGGTGTCGGCTACGTCTTTTCCCGCCAGCAGGATTGAGCGCTAGCCAGCAAGCCGCATGTTTTTTCAAAAACTGTACGTCCGCATCTGGGCCGCCGTGGTGCTCGCGGTGGCCGTACTCACCTTTTTGGTGGGCGTGGCCTGGCGCATGAACACGGAGCCGCCTTTGCGCGAGGTGGTGCTGCGCAGCCCCCAGGGCGAGGTGATAGGCCGTGGCAGCGCGCGGCGCATGCATCCCCCGCCACCGGGGCCGCCTGAAGGTTGGCAAGATGCGCAGGACGACGAAGGCCGTGGCGGCTTTGGCCGTGGGCCCGAATTTATTGTGCAATTGCAGGACGGTCAAACCGTGCACGTGCATTTGCCGCGTCCGCCGCGCAAAAGCTGGTTTGCGCCCTTGGGTTTTTTCGGCACCCTGGCCTTGGTGGCATTGGCAGTGGCGCTGGCGACTTATCCCATAGTCCGGCGGCTGACGCGCCGCCTGGAAGACTTGCAAGCGGGCGTAGAACGTTGGGGCCAGGGCGATTTGGGCGTGCGGGTAGCGGCCCAAGGCGAGGATGAGGTGGGCTTTTTGGCGCAGCGCTTTAACCATGCCGCAGCGCGGATAGAGGCCTTGCTGCAGTCGCGCGATGCGCTGCTGGCCTCGCAAAAATCCTTGCTCGCCAATGCCTCGCACGAACTGCGCTCGCCCCTGGCGCGTATTCGTATGGGGCTGGAACTCATGGGCGATGGCTCGGGCCAGGCGGTGGCGCAGCGTAGGCTGGCGATAGAGCTGAATTTGCAAGAGCTTGACATGTTGATCGACGAAATCCTGCTGGCCAGCCGTTTGGACTCGCAGGAGGCGGACATAGGCAGCTTCGAGCCGGTGGATTTGGTGGGTCTGGCGGCCGAAGAGTGCGCACGGGTACAAGCGCTTTTGCAAGATCCCCCAGCGCACTTGTCGGTGCCTGGCGTGAGCAAACTATTGCGGCGGGCGCTGCGCAACTTACTGGAAAACGCCAATCGCCATGGCGGCGGCGAGCTGCACGTGCAATTGCGCCAGGAAGCGGGCTTTGCGGTGGTCGATGTGCTCGACCAGGGGCCCGGTGTGCCCCTGGCCTTGCGCGAGCGCATATTTGAGCCCTTCTACCGCCTGCCCGGCGCCTCGGAGAAAGATGGCGGCGTGGGGCTGGGTCTGGCCTTGGTCAAATCGATTGCCCAGCGCCATGGCGGTTCGGTGCTATGCAGCAACCGCCCCGAAGGCGGATCCTGCTTTAGCTTGCGGCTGCCACTGTAAGACCCCGTGCGCAAGCCCTTTCAGGCCTAAAACCCTCTAGGCGTCTTTGAAACAGAGGTTTTTGGCGCACAAGGCGAAGAAATACCTGAATATTCACCCGCATGGGGGATACCGGTATCGTTCTGAGGCGCTCAGAATTCACCCCATCGCTGTCACGACATCAAGAGGGCTAAAGCCCCGAAAAAGTAAAGAATTTAACGGTTCCAACGAAGTCTCCCCGGAGACATTTACAAGTCACCCCTCGGGGTGACTTTTTTTTGCCTGCAAATTCCCCTCAAGCGTCTAAACGCGCCACCACCATCGCCACCGTGACATCGCCCAGGCAGCGCGTATGGCCCAGCGGGCATTGACGCGCGAAGCAGGGCGCGCAGTCGAGGGGCGGCTGGTAGTGGGCATCCTGTTTCAGCCAGATCACCTGCGCCAAGGGGCTGAGCGGCGGCGTGTGCAAGGGGCTGGATGAGCCAAAGAGGGCCACTTGCGGCACGCCCAGTGCGGCGGCCACATGCATCAAGCCCGAATCATTGCTCACCATGGCCCGCGCCCCGGCGACCAGGGCGATGGCGTCTTGCAGGGAGGTGCGCCCGGCCAAGTCATGGCAAATGCCCAGCTGTGCGGCGTTGGCCGTCGATGCGATCTGGGCGCATACCTCCGCGTCTTTGGCCGAGCCCAGCAGTAGCACCGGCCATTGGTGCTGGTCCATCAATTGCTGCGCCAGCGCGGCGAAGTGTGCCGCCGGCCAGCGCTTGGCGGGGCCGTATTCCGCGCCGGGTACGAGCACAAAGTAGCGTTTTAGCTGCAAGCCTTGGGCTGCCATGGCCTGTTGACAGGCCTGCTCCGCCACCTGCATACGCGGCTGGGCGTCCACCGGCAGAGCGCCATCGGCCAAAGCGCCGTACCAATCGACCATAGGCGGGCGGGCGTGTTTGTCCGGGTTGGGCAGTCGCCGCGTTAGCAGCCCATAGCGTGCTTCACCGTGGTAGCCCACCCTCTCGGGAATCCCTGCCCAAAAAGGCAGCAAAGCACTTTTGAAAGAGTTGGGGCAGACGATGGCTCGTTGAAACCGCCCGCGCATTTGCCGGGCCATGGCGCGGCGCGCCGACCATTGCAAACCGCCATGGGCAAAGGGCAGCTCAATCACCTCGGCCACCGGCGCCATCGCACGATAAACCGGTGCCACCCAGGGCAGAGCGCCGACGGTGATGCGCTCACCGCGCTCGTGCAAAACGCGCAACAGGGGTTCGGTCATGACCGCGTCCCCAATCCACTGGGGCGCGATGACCAGGGTGTTAGTGGTGGGCGTCGAAATGTTCGCCGTCCTTGAGCTTATAGACGGTGCCGCAATACGGGCATTTGGCCTCCCCCTTGCGGGCGATATCTAGGTACACCTTGGGGTGGGTGTTCCAGGTCTTCATATCGGCCAAGGGATTGGGGCAAAACACGCCGCCTTGCGGGTTGAGGTCTTTGGCGAGCAGGGTGACAAGCGATTTAGACATAGGTGCTGCGTGCGTGGGAGCAGACTTCAAACCCGCGCCAGCCAGTGGCTGTACTTGGGGTTGCGGCCATTGACGATGTCAAAAAAAGCGCTCTGGATTTTTTCGGTAATGGGGCCGCGTGTGCCAACGTAGTCGCCCTTGCCCAGCGCAATGCGATCGAGTTCGCGGATCGGTGTGACCTCGGCGGCGGTGCCGGTAAAGAAGGCTTCGTCGCTGATATACACCTCATCGCGCGTCATGCGCTTTTGCACCAGCTCCAGGCCCAGGTCTTTGCAAATGTGCATCACCGTGTTGCGGGTGATGCCGTTGAGCGCACCGGCGGACAGGTCCGGCGTATAGACCACGCCGTCTTTGATGACAAACAGGTTCTCGCCTGCGCCTTCGCTGACAAAGCCATTGGCATCGAGCAGCATGGCCTCGTCATAGCCGTCGTCGGTGGCCTCCATATTGGCCAGAATGGAGTTGGTGTAATTGCTCACCGCCTTGGCCTGGGTCATGGTGATGTTGACGTGGTGGCGGGTGTAGCTGGAAATTTTGACGCGGATGCCGCGCTGCATACCCTCTTCGCCCAGGTAAGCGCCCCAGGGCCAGGCGGCGACCATGAGGTGGATGGTATTGCCTTTGGGCGATACGCCTAGTTTTTTGTCGCCGATCCAGGTTAGCGGGCGCAGGTAGCAGCTCTCGAGCTTGTTCTCACGCACCACGTCTTTTTGCGCCTGCATCACTTCTTCCTTGGAAAAAGGTATGTTCATGCGCAAAATCTTGGCGCTGTTAAACAAGCGCTCGGTGTGCTCTTCCAGGCGAAAAATCGCAGTGCCCTTGGCGGTGTTGTACGCGCGCACGCCCTCGAAAGCGCCGCAGCCGTAGTGCAGGGTGTGGCTCAGGACGTGGATTTTGGCCTCGCGCCAATCGACCATCTGACCGTCCATCCAGATTTTGCCGTCGCGGTCGGACATGGAGGGGGGCATTGCGGTCATGGCGGGCTATCCTTTGATCGGGGAAGTAAGGGGGGTGAGTTGCTGATTTTACGGGGCCGGGTCTGCCAAGGCAGGCAGCGGTCTGTCCAGGCGCCAACGGGCCAGCTTGCCACCCTGAAATTCGCACTCCACAAAAGACTGCCCGGTGTCCGTCCAGCGAAAGACCTCGGGCTGCTCGCCCGTAGGGCTGCGCAGTTCGCCCAGCGACCGGGTCAGCGCGACCACTTGCATCAAAGACACGCCCGGATGCAGCCGGGCGTTGAGCATGACGCTGCTGTCCACATGCCCTTTGGGCCGGTTGGCAGCGCGCCGCAAGACTTGCAGCATGCGCGTGAAATGCAAGAGTATCCACATGACCAAAGCACCTGCCGCCCCGGCCACGCCGGGCCAGCTGTACCAGTGGTAGCCCATGACCAGCAAGGCCACGGCGCCCAAGCGCACCGCTATCGTTTGCACCCTAAAGTAATTCATAGCCGGGATTCTCGCAGCAGTCGTTTCTGACATGGCCCGCGTCGTAAGTGCAGCCGCTGGCGCTCACTGAGCGCAAGGCGCCGCGCTACAGTGCGCACATTGCCGACCCACTTAGAAAGAAACCATGCCAAGCCATTTGCATCAACGCGTACTGATTACTGCCGCCGCATCAGGCATTGGCCTGGTGATGGCCGACGCCTTTATGGCCGCTGGCGCCAAGGTCTATATCTGCGACCGGGACGGCGCCGCCCTGGACGCAGCGCTGGCCAGCCGCCCGGCCTTGGCGGGCCAGGTCTGCGATGTCAGCGACGAGACGCAAGTGGCCGCTTTGTTTGCGGCCGCCACGGCGCATCTGCAAGGGCTGGATATTTTGGTGAGCAATGCCGGAGTCGCCGGCCCGACGGCCAACCTAGAAGACATCAGCCTGGCCGATTGGCGTAACTGTCTGGCGGTGAATCTGGACTCGGCGTTTTTATGCGCCCGCGCTGCAGCGCCGCTTTTGCGCGCCCAGGGCAGCGGCTCGGTGATTTTGATGTCCTCGACTGCCGGTTTATTCGGCTTTCCGCGTCGCAGCCCCTACGCTTCGGCGAAATGGGCGATCCGTGGCCTGACGCGCACCTTGGCGCAAGAGCTGGGGCCGGCCGGGGTGCGGGTTAATTGCATTTGTCCGGGCTCGGTCAGCGGCGAGCGCATAGACCGCGTGATTGCTGCCGAAGCCCAGAAAACCGGCCGCAGTGAAGACGCGGTGCGCGCTGAGATGACACAGATTTCCTCGCTCAAATCCTTTATCTCGCCGCAAGACATTGCCAGCATGGCCTTGTTCATCACCTCCAGCGCAGGCGCGCGCATTTCTGGTCAGGACTTGACGGTGGACGGCCACACCGAAACCTTGTGAGCCTGCACCCCTATCGGAACAAACCCTGAACGCACACCGCCATGAAAATCCAGCAGCTCGAAACCTTTAGTGATGAATTTGTTTGCTTTGTCAAACTAAGCACCAACAGCGGGCAGGTCGGCTGGGGTCAAACCTCGACCTATAACGCCGACATCAGCGCCACGATTTTTCATCGCCAGGTGGCTCCCTGGGCGCTGGGCGCGGATGCGCTGGACATCGACGGCATCTTGCAAACCCTCTGGGAAAAAGAGCATAAATACCCGGGTAGCTACCGCTGCCGGGCCATGGCCGGATTGGACACCGCGATGTGGGATTTGCGCGGCAAGATCGAAGGCAAGCCAGTGGTGGAATTGCTGGGTGGAAAACCCAAGGCCTTGCGCGCCTATGCCTCTTCCATGAAGCGCGACATTACGCCCCAGGACGAAGCGGCGCGTTTTGTGAAATTGCGCGATGAACTCGGCTTTGACGCCTTCAAGTGGCGCGTAGCTGCCGAGTGCGGACGCGATGTGGACGAATGGCCGGGCCGCACCGAAGCGGTGGTGCCGGTGGTGGCGCGCGCTTTGGGCGATGGTGTGGCCAAGCTGGTTGATGCCAATAGCGGGTTTTCGCCAGCCCGCGCGATCGCCGTAGGCCGCATGTTGGAGGCCGAAGGCATCAGCCATTTTGAAGAGCCCTGCCCGTACTGGGAGTTTGATCAAACGCGCGAGGTGACGCAGGCCTTGTCGCTGGATGTGACCGGCGGCGAGCAGGACTGGGACTTACCCACCTGGCGGCGCATGCTGGACCAGCAGGTGGTGGACATTGTGCAACCCGATGTGATGTACATGGGCGGCTTGACGCGTACCCTGGCCGTCGCGCGTATGGCCGCCGAGCGCGGCATTGCTTGCACGCCGCACAGCGCCAATTTGTCACTGGTGACGATGTGCACCATGCATTTGTTAGGCGCGATCCCCAATGCTGGTAAATACCTCGAGCTGTCCATCGAAGGCCCGGACTATTACCCCTGGCAGCAGGAACTGTTTTTAGGTGATCCCTATGCCGTTCGTGATGGCAAGGTACAAATACCTTTTGAGCCTGGCTGGGGTGTGCAAATCAATCCGGCTTGGCTGGCGCGGGCGACTTACCAATCGAGCGTGCGCAAGTCCTGAGCCCGAGTCCGCGCAGCCCGGGGCCAGGCGCCTCACAACGCAGGCTAAGCGTTCGTCGCCCGGCCCCGGGCTGTGCGAACTCTACGAAGTAGCGCATCTGCTATTGGGGCGCGGGTGATGCCTAATTAGCCCCAGCTGCGAACAATCTGTAGCGCCTCTTCCACGCGTTCGACCGCATGCACCGCCATGCCCTCCATCGGCTTTTTGGGCGCGTTGGCCTTGGGTACGATGGCCTGCGTAAAGCCCAGTTTGGCCGCTTCGCGCAAGCGCTCTTGGCCGCGCGGCGCCGGGCGTACTTCTCCGGCCAGGCCTACCTCGCCAAAGGCAATAAAGCCCTTGGGCAGTGCTTTGCCCCGCAACGATGAGCTGATGGCCAGCATGACGGCCAGGTCGGCCGCAGGCTCGGCAATGCGCACACCGCCTACGGCATTGATAAATACGTCCTGGTCCATGCAGGCCACGCCGGCATGGCGGTGCAGCACGGCCAGCAGCATGGCCAAACGGTCCCGGTCCAGACCAACGGACAGGCGCCTGGGGCTGGGCCCGCCGCTGTCGACCAGGGCCTGAATCTCCACGAGCAGGGGGCGGGTGCCCTCTAAAGTGACCATCACGCAGCTGCCGGGCACAGGCTCGGCGTGCTGGCTCAAAAAAATCGCGCTCGGGTTGCTGACGCCTTTGAGCCCTTTTTCGGTCATGGCGAAGACGCCGATCTCATTGACCGCGCCAAAACGGTTCTTTATCGCCCGCACCAGTCGGAACTGGCTGTGGGTGTCGCCTTCAAAATACAGCACGGTATCGACCATGTGCTCCAGCACACGTGGCCCGGCCAGGGCGCCCTCCTTGGTCACATGGCCGACCAGCACAATGCAGACGCCCGCCGATTTGGCCGCGCGCGTCAGGTGGGCCGCACATTCGCGCACCTGGGCTACCGAGCCTGGCGCGGAGCTCAATTGCTCGGAATACACGGTTTGGATGGAGTCAATCACCGCCACATCGGGCTGCTGGCTGGCCAGTGCGCCCAGGATTTTTTCCAGCTGGATTTCCGCCAGCACGCTTACCTGCGATCCGTCCAGCCCCAAGCGGCGCGAGCGCAAAGCCACTTGGGCTCCGCTTTCCTCGCCGGTGACGTACAAGGTTTTTTTTCCGGTCCGTTGCAGCGAGTCCAGGGCTTGCAGCAGCAAAGTGGACTTACCGATGCCCGGGTCGCCACCCATGAGCACCACACCACCTTGCACAATGCCACCGCCTAGCACCCGGTCTAACTCGGCGTGCCCGGTGGGTGTGCGGTCCACGTCACTGGCCTCGATATCGGCCAGTACCGCCACTTGTGCCGTACCGGCCAGCGAGGCAAAACGGTTGCGCACGCCGCTGTCAGGTACCGCGACCGATTCCACCAAGGTGTTCCAGGCCGCGCAGGAGGGGCATTTGCCCAGCCACTTGGGGCTGGTGCCGCCACACTCATTGCAGGTAAATACAGATTTGTCTTTTGCCATAGGCTGATATTACTGTACAAAAATACAGATAGTATTTACCCCCGCTTCCCCCCGCCCCTTCACTCCCGCTGGGGTGAAGGGGAGCTTGAACAGCCAATTTGCTTGGTTTGCGCTGGAGAGGGATGTTGACTCTGAAGCTTGCTGGGCGGGTTAGTTGGCCCAGGTTGGGGAACGCGGCAGTCGTAGTTAATGGATTGGGGCGTGGCTGCGGCTTTGACTCGCCTTTTGGGGTGCGCTGGGCCAGCGGTCTGCTTGGCGCGCTTGCGGCAGCGCCGCATCGGCCAGCACCGGTACCCGGGTCGCCAGCGCGCACATCAGCTCGTAGGCGACCGTGCCACCGGCCTGGGCCACGGCGTCGATGGGCAGCAGCGCGCCACTGCTGGCATAGCCCCAAAGCGTCACCTCCGCGCCCTGGCCGCTGCTCGGCAGGTCGCTCAAGTCCACCGCCAACATGTCCATGCTGACCCGCCCGATAGTGCGGCTGGGCTGGCCATCGACCAGTATGGGCGTGCCGCTGCCGCAGCTGCGCGGGTAGCCGTCGGCATAGCCGCAGGCCACGATGCCTATGCGCATGGGGTGCTGTGCCACAAAGCTTGAGCCATAGCCCACGGTGTCGCCGGCTTGGAGTTGCTGGATAGCGATGACTTGGGAACGCAGACTCATAGTCGCTTGCAGCTTGACATCGGTGGCGTCAGGCTGCCCGAAATCGGGCGCGCTGCCGTACAGCGCAATGCCGGCGCGTACCCAGTCGCTGGCGGGCAGGCGCTGCGCTGCTTGCCGCGCATGCAGGCCTTGGCGCAGCACGGCGGCGCTATTGCTCAGGCAGCGCTCCCCCGGAAGATCCGAGGTCGCGGCTTCAAAAACCGCTGCTTGGTCGCCGATACCTAGGGGCCCATCGGCATCGCTGAAATGCGTCATGAGGGAAATTTCGTCCACCTGGGGCAGCGCGTTCAGGCGCGTCCAGGCCGCGCGCGCCTGGTGCGGCGCAAAGCCCAGCCGGTTCATGCCGCTGTTGATTTTCAGAAAAACCCGCTGTGGCACATGGGTTTTGTGCGCGGCCAGCATGTCAATTTGCGCCTCGCAGTGCACCGTGTGCCACAAGTCCAGGCGCGAGCAGGCCTCCAGGTCGCGCAGTTCGAAGACGCCCTCTAATAGAAGAATCGGTCCGCGCCAGCCCAGTGCGCGCAAGCGGCGCGCCTCGTCAAAATCGAGCAGCGCAAAGCCGTCTGCGCCTGCCAGCGCGGCAAATACATGTTCAATACCATGGCCATAGGCATTGGCCTTGACCACCGCCCATAGGCGCGCATCGGGCGCGCTCTGGCGCAACACCGCCAGGTTGTGGCGCAGGGCGTCGGGGTGGATCAGGGCTTGGATGGGGCGCGGCATGGCGCTACTGTAGCGGGCCCAGGTGAGTTGTCGCGTCTGCGTGCTATAACCCGCGCACTGTGATTCCTGACTGCTGTACGCCCACCCCGCCGAGAACGGCACACTAGATGACGACCGGATGAAACGCGGTTTTTTCACCATCATGACGGCGCAGTTCCTCAGCTCGCTGGCCGACAACGCCTTGTTTGTAGGCGCTGTGCAATTGCTGCGCGGTGCGCAAGCGCCCGAATGGCAGCAGGCCGCTTTGGTGCCCATGTTTGCCCTGTTTTATGTCGTCTTGGCCCCTTTTGTGGGCGCTTTTGCCGACGCCTACCCCAAAGGCAAGGTGATGTTAGTGAGCAATGGCATCAAGATTGTGGGCTGTTTGCTGATGCTGTTTGGCGGGCATCCGCTCATGGCCTATGCCGTAGTGGGCCTGGGCGCCGCTGCGTATTCACCGGCCAAATACGGCATCTTGACCGAGTTGCTACCCGCCTCGCAGTTGGTTAAAGCCAATGGCTGGATCGAGGGCTTGACGATTGCCTCGATTATTTTGGGCGTATTGCTGGGGGGCCAATTGATCGGGCCGCATATTGCGCCGTATTTGCTGGCCTTGGACATTCCGTTCTTGGATACCAGCATCGACACAGCGCCTGAGGCGGCGATTTGCGCTCTGGTCTTGGTCTATCTGGCCGCAGCTTGGTTCAATACCCGTATCCCGCTGACCGGCGTGGATATGCGCGTCTTGCCCAAGAACCTGCTGGGCTTGTTGCCTGATTTCTGGCAATGCAATATGCAGCTCTGGCGCGACCGGCTGGGCCAAATTTCGCTGGGGACCACCACTTTGTTTTGGGGCGTGAGCGGCAATTTACGTTATATCGTGCTGGCCTGGGCCGCCGCTGCGCTGGGCTATTCGGTCACGCAAGCCTCCGCGCTGGTGGGCGTGGTGGCCGTGGGCACGGCCATAGGCGCGGTGGTGGCATCGATGCGTATGCGTTTAGAACATGCCACTTTGGTTTTGCCATTAGGCGTGGCGATGGGCTTGCTGGTGATTTTGCTGAACTTTATTAGCAATGTGTGGGTGGCAGCGCCCTTTCTGATCTTGCTGGGCGCCTTGGGTGGTTTCTTGGTGGTGCCTATGAACGCTTTGTTGCAACACCGCGGGCACAACCTGATGGGCGCGGGCCGCTCTATCGCAGTGCAAAACTTCAATGAGCAGGCCTGCATCCTGGGCTTGGGCGGTTTGTACAGCTTGTCCACCGGCATGGGCGTATCCGCTTTTGTAGCCATCAGCGCCTTTGGTTTATTGGTGGCCGGCTGTATGGAGTTGATCCGCCGCTGGCATCGGCACAATTGCCGCGCCCATGCCACCGAGCTGGAGCGCCTGCTAGAAATCGCCCGCAACGACGACCTGCACGGATGAGTCGCGCGGTGCCGGCCTTGGCCGTGGCGGCGCTGCTGAGCAATGCCTTGTGTTATGGCCTGTCGTGGTGGCCGTTCAAGCAGTTGCAGGCCCTGGGTTTGCACCCGCTGTGGGCCACGGTGCTGGTCGATGCCCTGGTTCTGGCGGGCATCCTTCTTTTCCAGCCCCGCGTGCTGGGCCGTCTGCTGCGTAACCGGGCTTTGTGGCCTTTGCTGATCGCGGCCGGTTGCACCAACGTCGGCTTCAATTGGGCCGTCACCATCGGCGATGTCGTGCGCGTGGTGCTCTTGTTTTATTTGATGCCGCTGTGGGCCGCATTGCTGGCCTGGCCCTTGCTGGGTGAGAAGCCGACCTTGCGCTCAGTGGGCTTTATGTTGCTGGCCCTGGCCGGCGTGGTGCTGGTGCTCAAAACCCCAGAAACACCCTGGCCCTGGCCGCAGGACATGGCCGATGTGCTGGCACTGGGTGGCGGCTTTAGCTTTGCCTTGACCAATGTGCTGCTGCGCCGTTTGCGTGACAGCGATGCCTTAAGCATCACGGCCACCATGCTGCTAGGCGGTGCGCTTTTGTGTGCGCTCACTGCCTGGGCGGGAATGCAGCAAGGCCTGGTACCTACTTTGCCGGACCCCAGCGTTCACTGGGTGCTGCTTGCCTTAGGCCTGGCGCTGATGATTGGCGTGGGTAACGTGACTTTGCAATACGGCGCGGCACGCCTGCCAGCGCGCACGACGGCGCTGGTCATGCTGTGCGAGGTGGTGTTTGCCAGTGTGTCGGCCATTGCCCTGGGCGCCGGGGTACTTACTGATCGGGTCGCCATGGGCGGTGCGCTGATATGCGCGGCGGCTTTGTTGTCTGCGTTATCCTCCGGCGCCCAAGCCGAACACACCGGCCCACCCTCTGCCAAGGAGATACCATGAATAACGCATTTGAATTTGAAGCCACCACCATCGACGGCAAACCTGTGCAACTCAAAGACTTTCAAGGCAAAGCCTTGTTGGTGGTCAACACCGCCAGCGCCTGCGGTTTCACGCCCCAGTTTGCGGGCTTGGAAGCATTGCACCAGCGCTACCAGGGCAAAGGACTGGTGATTCTGGGTTTTCCCTGCAACCAGTTTGGCGCGCAGGACAAGGGCAGCGACTCGGAGATCGCCAACTTCTGCCAGAAAAACTATGGCGTCAGCTTTGCCATGATGTCCAAAGTCGAAGTCAACGGCGCTGGCGCACACCCGCTTTTCAAATGGCTGACGCACGAGGCGCCTGGCATTTTGGGCACTGAATCCATTAAATGGAATTTCACCAAGTTTTTGGTCGGTCCTGATGGCGTGGTGCGCAAACGCTACGCGCCTACCGATACACCTGCTAGCTTGGCTGCAGATATTGAGGCTGCCTTAGCTGCTGGCTGATCGAGCCCCATGCGCTCGCTGGTTTTCGGCTTTGTAGTTGTCCCCAACTTTTCGCTGATTGCGCTGAGCGCCTGCGTCGATCCCTTGCGCCTAGCCAACCAGGTGCTAGGCCATACGGTGTACCAGTCCGTGCTCTTGTCGGTCGATGGCGGTCTGGTCGCCTCTAGCGATGGCATCCAGGTTATGACGCAGCACAGTTTGGCCCAGGCGCCGGGGCTGGACGTGGTGTTTGTTATCGGTCCCAACCCTATTCCCAAACGCGGTTTACGCACCCTGGCCCTGTGGCTGAAAAAACAAGCGGCACTGGGTTTGCCGCTAGGCGGTATTGATACCGGCGCCTACCTGATGGCGCAGGCCGGTTTGCTCGATGGCTACCGCAGCACCATCCACTGGGAAGACCATGAGGCCCTGGCCGAGCAGTTCCCCAAAGTCATTGTTACGCAGCATTTTTTCGAGGTGGACCGCGACCGCTATACCTGTAGCGGCGGCGTGGCGCCGCTGGACTTGATGACCTATTTGCTGACGCAGGCGCCGGGTAACCGCGACCTGGCCAATGAAGTCGCCAACCTCCTGATCGCCGAGCGGCGCAGCCTGACCGATGTGCAAACCGTTTCCATCATCCACCAAAGCCGGGTGACCAACCCGGTGGCGATTGAAGTCTTGCGCTTGATGGAAGCCAACGTGGCCGAGCCTTTGATGATTAGTGAATTGGCGCAACTGGCAGGCGTGTCTTTGCGCAGTTTGCAGCGCTTGTTCAAGCAAAAATTTGAGCGCTCGGCGGAGCGGGTGTACCTGGATATCCGGCTCGCGCATGCACGCCTTTTGGTGCACCGCAGCGACAAAAGTGTGCGAGAAATTGCGGTTCGCACTGGTTTTGCCTCGCCCTCGCACCTGACGGCGCGCTACACGCCCCGCTATGGTGCTTCGCCGCAAAAAGACCGAGAAAAGCGGGCGCAAGGCATGGCATCAAAGGACAGATTATTGTCGTAATTAAAAAGTCATAGTGTGGGCTTTGCCCGCATACTCGGCCCGCTGAACCCTAAGGAGACCCACGATGACCATGCCCGACCTGATTTCTATCGACAACGGCGAACGCGTTCGCCACAGCTTCTCGGACGCCGAGTACGCCAATCGCATTGCCAAGTTGCGCGCCATGATGGCGCGCAACAATGTGGACACCGTGTTGTTCACCAGTTACCACAACATCAACTACTACAGCGACTTTCTGTACTGCTCTTTCGGGCGCTTTTACGGTCTGGTGGTCACGCAGGACAAGAGCATCATCATCGCCGCCAATATCGACGGCGGCCAACCCTGGCGCAAAGGCGTGTGCGATCGCGCCGTGATTTACACCGACTGGCAGCAAGGCAATTATTTTCGCGCCATCGCGCAGGAAGTGCCCAACAAAGGCCGCGTCGGTCTGGAATACGACCACCTGCCGCTCGAGCGTATGGACAAGATCCGCGCCACCTTGCCCGGCGTTGAGTTTGCCAATGTTGCAGCCGATGTGATGAAGCTGCGCATGGTCAAGTCGGCCGAAGAAATCGAGTTCATCAAAAACGGTGCGCAAGTGTGTGACGTAGGCGGCGCGGCGCTGGTAGCGGCGGTGCACGCCGGTGTGCCCGAGCATGAAGTGGCGCTGGCATCCACCCAGGCCATGGTGCGCGAAATAGCCAAGCGCTATCCGCATACCGAGCTGATGGACACCTGGACCTGGTTCCAGTCGGGCATCAATACCGATGGCGCGCACAACCCGGTGACCACACGCAAAGTGCAACACGGCGACATCCTCAGCCTCAATTGCTTTTCCATGATCTCGGGCTATTACACCGCGCTGGAACGCACGCTGTTCTTCGGTGATGTGGACGCGGCATCCTTGCGGCTGTGGGAAATCAATGTGCGCGTGCACGAAGAGGGGCAAAAGCTGGTCAAGCCCGGCGTGCGCTGCTGCGACGTGGCGCACGCGCTGAACAAGATTTATGAAGAGTACGACGTGCTGAAGTACCGCACCTTCGGTTACGGGCACTCCTTTGGTGTGTTGTCGCACTATTACGGGCGTGAAGCGGGGCTTGAGTTTCGCGAAGACATCGACACCGTGCTCGAGCCTGGCATGGTGGTTTCTATCGAACCGATGATCATGCTGCCCGAGGGCATGCCTGGGGCTGGTGGTTACCGCGAGCACGATATTTTGGTCGTTACAGCCGATGGACACCAGAACATTACGGGTTTCCCCTATGGTCCAAAGCACAATGTGATCCGCGCATAGGCTCAATCTTTGCTAACCTCAAAGACTTGACCTGATTCCCGGAAAACGCACCTTTATGCAGCAACCTTTTGTTCGTTTTGACCATGTAGAAAAAAGCTATGACGGCAAACAATTGGTGGTGCGTGATCTGACCTTGGACATAGCGCAAGGCGAGTTTCTGACTCTATTGGGCCCATCCGGGTCGGGCAAGACGACCACCTTGATGATGTTGGCCGGCTTTGAAACCGCCACCTCGGGCGAAATCTATTTGGACGGCAAGCCGATCAACCGGATTGCGCCCGAGCACCGCAACATCGGCATGGTGTTTCAAAGCTATGCCTTGTTTCCGCATATGACGGTGGCAGAGAACGTGGGCTTTCCCTTGAGCGTGCGCGGCATTACGGGTGAGGCCGCACATAGCCGCGTGATGGCGGCGCTGGATAAGGTGGGTCTCAAAGGTTTGGAGTCGCGCCGGCCGGCGCAAATGTCCGGTGGTCAGCAGCAGCGCGTGGCAGTGGCGCGTGCGCTAGTCTTTGAGCCCAAACTGGTGCTGATGGACGAGCCCTTGTCGGCGCTGGACAAACAACTGCGTGAGCAACTGCAGTATGAAATCAAACGCCTGCACAGCGACTTGGGCATCACCATTGTGTACGTCACGCACGACCAAACCGAAGCGCTGGCGATGTCCGACCGCATTGCGGTCTTTCACCAGGGCCGGATCCAGCAGATTGATATCCCCACGCAGCTGTACGAGCGCCCGGCCAATGCTTTTGTGGCCCAGTTCATTGGCGAGAACAACACCTTGTCCGGCAAAGTCAGCGCAGTCTCAGGCACGAGTTGCCGTGTCGCTCTGGCCGATGGCACGGTCATCACCGGCCAGTCGGTGGCAGCGCCCAAAGTGGGTGATGCCGCCCTGGTGTCCATCCGCCCCGAGCGGGTACGCCTGAACCCGCAAAGCCAGGGGGATGACAGCCACGTAGTCGGCACGGTGGTGGACATCACCTATTTAGGCAGATATGCCCGCTTGCGCCTCAAGGCATGCGGGCTGGAAGATTTCATCGTTACGCTTCCCAACGATGGACGCGATCTGGCACTGGCAAACGGCAGCACCGTCAACCTCGGTTGGAGTGCTGTGGACTGTCGTGTGCTCGATAGTGAGTAAGGGCGGCTTTTTTCAAACAACAGGAGAACAGCATGTTCAAACGGATAAATTCAAGTGCACTAGCAGTTGTTGGCGCTGCCGCTATTGCCGTTCTGCCAGGCATCAGCGCTGCGCAACAATCGCTTACGGTCGCCTCCTGGGGTGGCGCGTACACCACGAGCCAGATTGAGGCTTATCACAAGCCCTACACCGCCAAGACCGGAACCAAGATCACATCAGTGGACTGGGGCGGCACCTTGGGCGAGATCAGCGCCCAAGTCAAATCGGGCAATGTGAAATGGGACGTGGTAGATCTGGAAGCTGCTGAAGCGCTCAAAGGTTGCGAAGAAGGCCTGCTCGAGAGAATCGACCCCGCTAAATTGCCACCCGGCGCGGATGGCGTGCCCGCTGCTAAAGACTTTATCCCCGGCATGATCCTGCCCTGCGCTATCGGCGTGATCGTTTATTCCAACGTGGTGGCTTTTGACAAAGCCAAGTACGGCGCCAATGGCCCCAAGGTACTGGATGATTTCTTTAACGTCGCCAAGTTCCCCGGCAAGCGCGGTCTGAAAAAAGACCCCAGCGTAACCTTGGAGTGGGCGCTGATGGCTGACGGTGTAGCGGTTGGCGATGTCTATAAAGTGTTGGGTACACCAGCCGGCGTGGACCGTGCGTTCAAGAAATTGGACGGCATCAAGAGCAGCATCGTGTGGTGGACCGCTGGTGCGCAGCCTCCACAGCTCTTGGCTTCGGGTGAAGTGGTGATGACCCACACCTGGCACGGCCGTATCGTGGATGCCAACGTGAAAGAGAAAAAAGATTTCGCCTTGGTATGGGATGGTCAAATCCAGATTCCTGATCTGTACGCCATCATCAAAGGCACCAAAAACCTGGATGCGGCGCAAGACTTTGTCCGTTTTGCCAGCAGCAGCCAGCCTTTGGCTGACCAAGCGAAGTACATCCCTTACGCACCTACGCGTAATTCGTCTTTGGCTTTGATTCCAGCGTCCAACCCCAATCGGGCCTACCTGCCTAACGCAGGTCACCCTGGGCGTTCGATGTCCACGAACTCGCAGTTCTGGATGGAAAACGGCGACGACTTGAACAAGAAGTTCTCTGCTTGGTTGGCCAAGTAAGGCTGTTTTAACAAGATGGACAGCGTCGGCAATCTCACGCAACGTCTGCGCAAGGCAGAGCGGCGTGGCCAGCTGCGTGCTTATGCCTTGATTGCGCCGCTGTTCATCTTTGTTCTCTTGAGTTTTTTGTTGCCGCTGGGCACCGTACTATTCAATAGCTTTTACGACCCGGTGGTACCCAAAGGCCTGCCCCGCACGGTGCAGGCCTTGGCCGAGTGGAACGGGCCGCGGGACCAGATTCCCCCGGAACCGGTGTATGCCGCACTGGCCCAGGATTTGAAAGAAGCGGTGCAAGGCCAAAGCCAGGGCGCTATTGCTAACCGCCTCAATGTTGAAGAGTCCGGCTTACGGACGATTTTTATGCGCGCCGCACGCCGCGTCAGCGCACAAGAAGAAGGCCCTTGGGCACCGTTTTTTGAAGCGGCCGACCCCGCCTGGGCGCAGCCCGGCATCTGGGGCACGATTCGCAATTTGGCGTCGCCCACGCACAGCCTGTTTTATTTGTCCGCCTTGGACGCCAAGCGCAACCAGGATGGCAGCGTCGGTCCCCAGCCCGAAGACCAGCGCATTCACATCACGATTTATTTGCGTACCCTGGGCGTTGCCTTCACCGTAACCTTGATGTGCATCTTGCTGGGTTTCCCGTTGGCTTATTTGCTCGCCCATTTGCGCGATAAGACAGCTAACCTGTTGTTGATTTTGGTGCTGCTGCCGTTTTGGACTTCGCTATTGGTGCGCACCACCGCCTGGATGGTCGTGCTGCAAAAAGAAGGCGTGCTCAATTCCTTTCTGCAGTTCTTGCACATCATTTCCGAACCCTTGCCTTTGGTGCACAACCGCTTTGGTGTGGTAGTGGCCATGACGCATATCCTGTTGCCCTTTATGGTGCTGCCCATGTATTCGGTAATGCGCCAAATACCGGTCTCGTATGTGCGTGCCGCCCGCTCTTTGGGCGCGGGCCCCGTGACTGCGTTTTTCCGCGTGTATCTGCCGCAATGTATTCCCGGTCTGGGTGCCGGTGCCTTGTTGGTGTTTATTTTGGCGCTGGGCTACTACATCACACCGGCCTTACTCGGTGGCTCCACCGACCAGATGATTAGCTACTTTGTGGCCGACAACATGGGCCGCTCGCTCAATTGGGGACTGGCGTCTGCGCTGGCTGCCATTTTGCTGGCTGCGGTGCTGCTCTTGTACGCCGCTTATGACCGCCTGGTGGGCGCCAATAATCTCAAACTCGGATGAGCGCCTCCCATCTGCCCTTGTACACCACACCGCTGCAACGCGCGGGGCATTGGGTGTTGTTGATTTTTTGCGTCTTGGTTCTGGTGTTTCTGATCGCGCCGGTGCTGGTCGTGGTGCCGCTGGCCTTTAACAACGAACCTTACTTTCATTTTCCGGTGCAGGAATACAGCCTGCGCTGGTTTCGCGATCTGTTTACCAACGAAGTCTGGCTGCATGCCATTTTTAACAGTGTGCTCACAGCCACTTTGGCTACCTTGCTGGCCACCACCCTGGGTACCCTAGCGGCAGTCGGTTTGAACCACCACAATTTGCCGGGCAAGCGTTTGTTGATGGCGGTGCTGGTATCGCCCATGATCGTACCTGTGGTGGTGCTGGCCGTCGGCTCCTACCTGTTTTTCTCCAAACTGGGCATTGCCAATAATTTGCTGGGCATCGTGCTGGTCCATGCGGTGCTGGGCATGCCCTTTGTGGTGATTACCGTTACCGCTACGCTGGGCGGTTTTGATATGAATCTGATGCGCGCGGCGCGCGGCTTAGGCGCTTCGCAATGGGAGGCCTTTCGGCGCATCATGCTGCCCCTGGTCTGGCCCGGCGTGCTATCCGGTGCCCTGTTTGCTTTTGCCACCTCGTTTGATGAAGTGGTGGTGGTGCTCTTTTTGGGCGGTCCCGAGCAAACCACGCTGCCGCGTCAAATGTGGACCGGCCTTCGCGAGCAACTCTCGCCCACTATTTTGTCGGCGGCTTTTATGCTGATTTTGTTTGCCATCGCCATGCTGCTAACCCTGGAAATGCTGCGTCGGCGTAGCGTTGCAATGCGCGGCGTGGTCGAGTAAACCTCAAGTCCTGTGTTGCCCGACGGCTTGCTCAATGCGGCGATCCGGCAATAACCACATGCCTGCAACCAAAACCACCAACAGCCCTGCCAAGACGGGGTAACCGGTCAATGCAAGTGGAATCGCCGCGGCTGAACCAGCCAGTGAGAGTGTGCCTTTTCGGCTTTGTCCCATGACCTCCTGCAATGCAGAGGCAGGGCCTTCGTGGCGAAAGATCGCGAGGGTCAGCAGAAAACTTGATACGGCGCACATTAGCAAATCAAAACAATACACCGCCATGGGCATAGGCGCAAAATGATTCTCCCCCATCCACGCGGTCGTAAAAGGCAATAAAGAAAGCCAAAACAATAAATTCAAGTTGGCCCACAAAACACTGCCATTGACGCTGCGCACCAAATGGAACATGTGGTGGTGGTTATTCCAATAAATGCCCACATACACAAAGCTAAGCAGGTAGCTTAAAAACACCGGCCAAAGTGGCAAAAGGTCTTGCAGCTCAGCGCCATGCGGCACTTTAAATTCCAAGACCATGATGGTGATGATGATGGCAATCACGCCATCGCTGAATGCTTCTAAGCGATTGGTATTCATGTGGGCTTCCCTGATGCAGACCCTCTTTGGGGCGGTCTTGCAATTTTAAGGGGCGCAAACCGAGCGCTGTAGGCCCACATGCAATGACCTGAGTTACGCGGGTGATTGTGGCGTGACGGCGCATACGCGCGCCGCATCGGCAGCTGGTGTGGACTATTTGCCGGAGACAAAACGCAAGCGGCGCTCTTTGCGTCACCGAATTCTTACCTGGTAATACAATGCAATCCATACACTGCACATTCACCAGTACAAGGAGCTCCACCATGCTTTCGACCCTCACTAGCAAAGGCCAAGTCACCATTCCGCAAGCCTTGCGCCAGCAGTTGGGTTTGGCTACTGGGCAAGCCGTGGAGTTTGCACTTAGCTCCGACGCCACCTGCATCATGCTGCGCCCGGCACCCTCGGCGCGTCAATCGCACAAGCAAGGCTTTGGCATGGTCAAGGTGCGTGGCCCGCATGTGGCCGCCGATTGGGATGCGGCGCAATTGATTAAGCCATGAAGCAGGCCACTGCCAGACTCACCGCGCTGGACACCAATGTGCTGGCGCGGTACTACGTGCAGGCCGAACAAAGCGATGCAGCAACCGTTGCGCAATGTGAGCAGGCCCGTGCCTTGTTAGAAAGTGGCAAGCCCCTGTTTGTGGCCACTACCGTGGCCCTGGAGCTGGAATGGGTGTTACGCGGTTTTTACAAGCTCAAACCCAAAACGGTGGCTGATGTGTTTACGCACCTGTTAGCCATGCCCCATCTGCAAGTGCAAGACCGCCAAGCACTGCAAAGAGCATGCGATGCCTTGACCCAGGGTTTTGACTTTGCAGACGCCTTGCACCATGCCAGCAGTCGCCATTGCGAAGTGTTGGCTACCTTTGATACCAAGGGTTTTGCCAAGCGAGCGGCGACGCAAGGATGGGTGCCCAGGGTGCAGGCGCCCTGAAACCGTTATCGGTATTGCTTGCTACCAAGTTGCCATCAGCAACTGCATGGTTAAAGGAGTACAAACCAAGAAAGCGATCGGCCGTCACGGCGCCAGCCGGCTAATTAACTTAAGACCGAATCCACTATCTCCACCCAATGCCTCACGGGCACTTGCGTGCCGCTTTGCAAGTGAGTGATGCAGCCGATGTTGGCGCTAAGGATGGCCTGGGGCTGCAATTCCTGAAGGTGGCCTAGCTTGCGGTCGCGCAGTTGGGTCGCGATGACCGGTTGCAGCACGCTATAGGTACCGGCGGAGCCGCAGCATAAATGGGCTTCGTTATCGGCTACCCGCAATTGAAAACCCAGCGCACTCAAATGCATCTCCACGCCGCCCTTGAGCTGCTGGCCGTGCTGCAAAGTGCAAGGCGGGTGAAAAGCCATCATGCCTTGTGCCTGGGCCTTTTGAGGCGCAATGCGCTCTTTCAGCACGGGCAGCAAATCAGGCAAAAGCTCGCTGAGGTCTTTCGTCAGTGCGCTTATGCGCTGGGCCCGCTCGGCATAAGTCGCATCGTCTCGCAAGATGTGGCCGTAGTCTTTAACGGTGACGCCGCAGCCTGAAGCATTCATCACGATGGCCTCGACGCCATTGGCCACATGTGGCCACCAAGCTTCAATATTGTTTTTCATTTGCACGATGGCCGCATCCTGGTCGTTCAAATGAAACTTGACACCGCCGCAGCAACCGGCCAGGGGCTCGACGATGGTCTGGATGCCGCAGGCATCGAGTACGCGGGCGGTGGCGCTGTTGATATTGGGGCTCATGGACGGTTGCACGCAACCGGCCAGCATCAATACCTTGCGCGCGTGGCTGCGTGCAGGCCATGCGCCAGCATTGCGCGCCTCTGGCACCTTGGCCTTGAGCACATCGGGCAACAAGCCGCGCACCGCTTGGCCTAGCTTCATGGCCGGGGCAAACAGTGGCGAATTCAGGCCTTGTTTTAAGGCCCAGCGCATGGCCTCTTCGCCTTTCGGACGTGGAACTTTGGCATCGACCAGCTTGCGCCCGATATCAATCAAGTGGCCATATTCCACGCCGCTGGGACAGGTGCTTTCGCAGTTGCGGCAGGTCAGGCAGCGGTCCAAGTGTTGCTGGGTTTTGCGCGTGGGCTCGGCGCCTTCGAGCACTTGCTTGATCAGGTAGATGCGGCCACGCGGTCCGTCCAACTCATCGCCCAGCAGCTGGTAAGTGGGGCAGGTGGCGGTACAAAACCCGCAGTGCACGCAGTTGCGCACAATCGCCTCAGCGGTTTTGCCATCGGCTGTGTGTGCGTATTCGGGGGAAAGCGTGGTTTGCATGGCGGGCGCGGTTCAGGCCGGGGAGTGCATTCGGCCGGTGTTAAAGACGCCATCGGGGTCAAATTCGGCTTGCAGGGCAGTTTGGATGCGCTGCTGCGTGGACTCTAGCGCGTCAAATACCGCAGCGCCCACATCCGTGTCGGCCAGCGCATGGGCCGGGCGGCGGAACAAAGTGGCATGGCCACCGGCTTGGCGCGCCAGTGCATGTAACTGGCTCGCCGCAGCGGCGGGCGCCCAGAGCCAGCGCTGCGCGCCTTGCCACTCCACGCACTGGGCATAGGGCAGATCCAGCGCTGGGCTGGTTTGCGCCAGCGACAGGCGCCACAAGCAAGCATGCTCACTGGGCGGCTGGGTAAAAAAGGCCTGTTGCTGGTTGCGCATAGCATCCCAGAAAAACATAGCGGCCTCGGCGTCGGCGGTTTGGGCTTGGCCTCCCAGGGCGGCTACATCGGCTTGCATTTTGGGCAAGGCCGCCTGCACCGCGGCCTGTGCGCCGCGCAAGCGCACCGTCAAGCGACCGCCACTGGCGCCGGGCTCGCCTTGCCAGCAGCTGGCATTCAGGGGCAGGGGCTGGCCACCCCAGCGGTGCAGCAATTGCAAAGTCGCTTGCTGCCCCAGGGTGCAGACCAGGCTGGCCTCGCAAGGGGCAAATGCCAGCACTTTGAGCGACACTTCGGTAATCAGACCCAAAGTGCCCCAGCTACCGGCCAGCACGCGGCTCACGTCATAGCCGGCCACGTTTTTCATGACCTGGCCGCCAAAAGTAAGGTGCTCGCCCAGACCGTTGATAAAGCGCGCCCCAAGCACAAAATCGCGTGTCGCACCCACACTGGCCCGGCTCGGGCCGCTCAAGCCGCTGGCGACCAAACCGCCGATAGTGGTGCCGGCATGGCCGAAATGCGGCGGCTCAAAAGGCAAGCATTGATTGCGCTCTTGCAGCAAAGTTTCTAGTTCGCTGAGCAGCGTGCCGCTGCGCACGGTCACCACCAGCTCGGTGGGCTCATAGCTGACGATGCCCTGCAGGCCGCGGGTTTCCAGCAAATCGCCATCCAGGCGCGCACCGAAAAAATCCTTGCTGCCACCGCCGCGCACGCGCAAAGGCCTGCGGCTGTGCGCTGGCACAGACCGCGCATGGGCTACGCGCTGGACGATGGCGTCCAGGGCTTGCAAATAATCGGGCATGCGTGCGATGGTAGCGGCGCAGCGCAGGGTGGCCCGTGAATTTTTTGAATGCGGCTTGGTTGAAATCTTGGCAAAGAACACGCTGTAGGCTTTCGCGGGTCAAAATGGGGCTAAATGCAAGATTTTCCCGGCTTTTAAGCGAGTTTGCCCTTCTTCATGCCCAAAGCGATGTCCACCGTCATCATCCTAGCCGCCGGCCGCAGCGCGCGTTTTCGCGCCGCCAGCGGCGGTCAGGACAAATTGCAGGCGCCTTTAGGCCAGCGCAGCGTGCGTGAACACACGCTGGCGGCCGTGCAAGCCAGCGGTCTGCCCTGGCATATCGTCGAGCCCGCACACACTGCCCACATCGCGCTGCCGGGCATGGGCGACAGCATTGCCACCGGTGTGCGCGCCTGTGCCCAAGCGGCGGGCTGGTTGATCTTGCCGGCCGACTTGCCGCTGGTGCAGCCGGCCACCTTGCGCGCCGTGGCCCAGGCCTTGGCCAGCCACGCGGTAGTGCAGCCGGTATACCTTGGCCAGCGCGGCCACCCGGTGGGCTTTGCCGCTGCCTGCGGCTCGGCTTTAATGGCCTTGACCGGCGACCTGGGCGCACGCGCTGTGTTGCAAGCGCACGCGCCGTTTGCACTGCCGGTGGAAGATGCCGGTTGCATTCATGATGTGGATACGCCCGAGGCGCTGGAAGCGGCGCGGCGTTTGCTGGCTCAGTCGCTTTAGACCGGTATCAATCCGCGAAAAAATGCACCGGCAGACCGGGCACATCCACCCGCATAGAAAACACGCAGCCTGAATCCGGGTAGCGCTGCAATTCCTCGTTTTTGCGGCCATGGCGGGCGCTGGTGATGAACAAGGTTTTCAAATCCTCGCCGCCAAAGCAAGTCATGGTTGGGCATTGCGCCGGGGTGGCGTAGCTGGCACGCAATTGGCCTTCCGGCGAGAAGCAGCAAACACGCGCCCCTTCAAACATCGCCAGCCAGTAGTTGCCCTGGCTGTCCACCGCTGCACCATCGGGCCGGCCCTGGTAGCTGGCGTCGCCGCTGACCCAATCGGCGGGCTTGGGGTCAAACTGCAGGTGTGTTCGGTGCGCGCTGAGCGTGTGGCTCGCTGGCTCATAGTCCCAGCCGTGCACCAAGTGGCGCGGTGTATCGGCCCAATAGGCGCTGCGTCCATCCAGGCTCCAGCCCATGCCATTGCCGGTTAATGCGCCCTCGGCCATGGTGCGCACGACGGGCCGGCCATTGCGCGCATCAATGCTGTACAGCGCCGCCGCGTTGTGCGCCTTGGTCTCGTCAATCGTCCCTACCCAAAAGCGCCCCAAGGCATCACACTTGCCGTCATTGGCGCGTACGGTTTGCGTGTCATAGGGCAAGGTGACTAGATGTTCCAAAGCGCCGCCCCAAGCCTGCGCCCGAAACACGCCGTGGCGCAGCGCGATCACCAGTCCGCCCCTGGCTGCCGGGGCGATACAGCCGGGCTCGCTGGGCATGTCCCAGGTCTGCAAGTCACTACCGTCGGCGCTGGCGCGCAGCATCTTTTTACCCGGAATATCCACCCAGTAGAGACGCGATTCCTGCGGATGCCAGAACGGCGATTCGCCCAGTTCATAAGGCTGAGGGTGCAGGCGGGACCAGTCGGCTTGGCGCAGTGTGCTTGTCATCATGAACTCTTCCAAGAGGCGTTTGCGAGTGGTAGCGATTGTCACCGGCTTGGCTTGCGGCTTGGAAGCCTTGGCTTGCGCAAATGAAAAAGCCCCGCACACACGGTGCGGGGCTTTTGGGGCAGCGAAAGCAGCCCAGGGCTTGAAGGGCAGCCTAAGCTGCCCGGTACTTAGCGGCCGTAAGCACTCTCGCCGTGGGAGGTGATGTCCAGACCTTCGCGCTCGTCTTCTGGGCTAACCCGCAGACCGATAGTCATGTCCACGATTTTGAAAGCGATCAGCGACACGATGCCAGACCAGAGGATGGTGACACCGACCGCCTTGGCTTGTACCAGTACCTGACCTGCAATCGAATAGTCGGCAGCGGCGATGCCGGTTGCCGTTACCCAGTCAGCGACAAAGCCGGGGCCACCCAGGGCGGGTGAATTGAACACACCGGTCAAGAGCGCGCCCAATATGCCGCACACACCATGTATGCCAAACACGTCCAGCGTGTCATCCGCGCCCAGCATTTTCTTCAGGCCATTGACACCCCACAGACCAGCAAAGCCAGACAGGAAGCCGATGATCAAAGCGCCACCGATGCCCACATTGCCGCACGCGGGAGTGATGGCCACCAAGCCGGCCACCGCGCCTGACGCAGCACCGAGCATCGACGCTTTACCGCGCATCATCGCTTCGCCGATACACCATCCCAGCACAGCAGCGGCGGCGGCACCAAAGGTGTTGATAAAGGCCAGGGCCGCAAAGCCGTTGGCTTCCAGCGCGGAACCGGCATTGAAACCAAACCAGCCCACCCACAGCAGCGCAGCGCCCACCATGGTCAAAGTCAGGCTGTGCGGAGCCATGGCTTCTTTGCCGTAACCGATGCGCTTGCCGACCATGTAGGCACCCACCAAACCGGCCACCGCAGCATTGATATGGACCACCGTACCGCCGGCAAAGTCCAGCGCGCCCATTTGCCACAGGAAGCCAGCTTTAGCGTTCATTGCTTCGACCACCTCTTTGCTGGCGTAAGCGTCAGGACCCATCCAGAACCACACCATATGGGCAATCGGTGCGTAGCTAAAGGTGAACCACAGGACGCTGAACAACAACACGGCGGAGAACTTGATGCGCTCGGCAAATGAGCCGACGATCAGCGTGCAGGTAATCGCTGCAAAGCTAGCCTGGAAAGCGGCGAACACGATCTCGGGGATGTACACGCCTTTGCTGAAAGTAGCAGCGGGCGCGAAAGTGCCAGCGGCGTTATCCCAAATGCCTTTCATCATCACCCGGTCAAAGCCACCGAAGAAGGCGCCCCCTTCGGTAAAGGCAATGCTGTAACCATAAATAAACCACAACACCACGATGAGCGAGAAGGTCACCATCACTTGCATGAGCACTGAGAGCATGTTTTTGCTGCGTACCAAGCCGCCGTAAAACAAAGCCAGCCCGGGGACTGCCATCATGATCACCAGCAAAGTGGAGACCATCATCCAAGTGGTATCGCCTTTGTTAATCACCGGCGCCGGGGCTGCTGCCGCTTGTGCAGCAGCGGCTTCGGTGGCTGGCGCGGGCGCAGTTTCAGAGGCGCTGGCCGCAGGCGCCGCCGGTAGGTCTTCGGCCAACGCGAAGGAGCCGACGCTCAGCAGGCCCAAACCCAGCGCCAGAGAGATCAGAAATTTTTTCATGGTGGTATTCCTTTTTTAATGCTTGGAGTTAGAGCGCGTCTTTGCCGGTTTCGCCGGTACGAATACGAAGGACTTGTTCCAAGTCATACACAAATACTTTGCCGTCACCGATTTTTCCGGTGCGTGCTGCGCCTTCGATGGCTTCGATCGCGCGGTCCAGCAAGGATGAATCAATGGCCGCTTCAATCTTGACCTTGGGCAAAAAGTCCACCACGTACTCAGCGCCGCGGTACAACTCGGTGTGGCCTTTCTGCCGGCCAAAACCTTTGACCTCGGTGACGGTGATACCTTGCACCCCGATAGCCGACAAAGCCTCGCGGACCTCATCGAGCTTGAAGGGTTTGATGATGGCGGTAAGTAACTTCATGTGTGCACCTCAGCTTTTCAAAAGTTGATAGCGAGCGCAAGGGCTGCGCCGCTGCTCCACGGAATCGGGAGACCCAGGCATTTAGCAGAAGGCGTGCCAAGTTCAGTTACAAAAAAATTGTGGTCTTGGTGCGACAAGCGCCCTATTGCGTTCCCTAAAGCGCTAATATGACTGTGTAAAAACACAGTATGCACCTGCTTGGTGCAAACGCTTAAATCCGGCGCAAAAACAGCGCACTGTTTCAGGGAGTCGATATGGGTCTATCTTTGGTACAAAGCCGCGCCTTGCTCGGTCTGGAGGCGGTGCAAGTCACGGTCGAAGTGCATATGGCCAATGGCCTTCCCAGCTTCACGCTGGTGGGCTTGGCCGATGTGGAGGTGAAAGAGGCACGCGAGCGGGTGCGCTGCGCTATTCAAAACAGCGGCCTGGAGTTCCCCCACAACAAGCGCATCACCGTCAATCTGGCCCCGGCAGACTTGCCCAAAGACTCGGGGCGCCTGGATTTGCCGATTGCCCTGGGCATTTTGGCGGCGAGCGGACAAATTGAAGCGTACCGGCTGGCCGAATACGAATTTGCTGGCGAGTTGTCGCTCTCGGGCGGGCTGCGTCCGGTGCGCGGCGCGCTGGCCATGGCCCTGGCCCTGCACCAGGCCAAAGTGCACACCAGCTTAGTGCTGCCGCCGGGCAGCGCCCAGGAAGCTGCGCTGGTGCCGGGCGCGCAGGTGTATTTGGCGCGCACCCTGATTGATGTAGTACGCCAATTTATGCCCGAAGGCACCCAGCCTCCCGGCGCCGAAGCGGGCACGGGCCCTGAGGAAGAAGGTTGGGTGCGCATGCGAGCGGCCGAGCCCGGCGGCGCCGCTGATCTGCCGGATATGGCCGACGTCAAAGGCCAGTTGGCCGCCAAGCGAGCGCTGGAGATTGCCGCTGCCGGCGGGCACAGCCTGCTGCTCATGGGGCCGCCCGGCGCGGGTAAATCTATGTTGGCCCACCGTTTTGCGGGCTTGCTGCCGCCCATGGATACCGACCAAGCCTTGGAAAGCGCCGCCATTGCCAGCCTGAGTGGGCGTTTTGATATCCGCCGCTGGGGCCAGCGACCGACCTGCAGCCCACACCATTCGGCCAGTGCAGTGGCCCTGGTCGGTGGTGGGTCGCCTCCCCGCCCAGGTGAAATATCACTCGCACACCACGGCGTTTTGTTTTTGGATGAGTTACCCGAGTTTCCGCGCCAGGCGCTCGAAGCCCTGCGCGAGCCTTTGGAAACCGGCAGCATCACCATCGCCCGTGCCACGCGGCGGGCCGAGTTTCCGGCGCGCTTTCAGCTGATCGCTGCTATGAACCCCTGCCCCTGCGGCTATTGGGGGGCACCGGGCCGCAATTGCCGATGCACGCCAGACCAAATCAGCCGCTACCAGGGCAAGCTCAGCGGCCCGCTCATGGACCGCATCGATTTGCATGTGGAAGTGCCGGCGCTGGCCAGCGAAGATTTGCTGCAGGCCGCCGCCGGCGAGGCTACGTACAGCATCCGCGCGCGCTGCAAGCTGGCCTATGCGCGGGCGCAAGACAGGCAGGGCAAAAACAACCAGGCCCTGGCTGGGCAAGAAATCGACCAGCATGTGTATTTGGAGTCTGCAGCAGCCAAGTTTTTACAAAGCGCAGCGCGGCAACTCGGTTGGTCCGCGCGCGGCACCCATCGCACCCTCAAGATCGCGCGCACGATTGCCGATCTGGCCGGCTCCGACATCACCGCCCTGGGCCATGTCGCCGAAGCCATGCAGTACCGCAGAGCGCTCAAAAGTGTGTGAGTGTCGGCCTGGCGCGCAGCTTGCGCCGGGGCTAAATTTGTTTGTGGTGGCTCAGCGCATTGCTCACCAGCTTGGCCGTGATGTCCACGATCTGGATCATGCGGTCATAGGCCATGCGGGTGGGGCCGATCACGCCCAGCGTACCCACCACCTTGCCGTCCACTTCGTAGGGTGCGCTCACCACCGACAACTCTTCAAAGGGCACGATCTGGCTTTCGCCGCCAATGTAAATACGCACCCCAGCGGCCCGGTCGGCAAAGTCCAGCAAGCGCATGATTTGGGCTTTTTGCTCAAACAACTCAAAAGCGCGGCGCAAATTGCCCATGTCATTGGAAAAGTCGCTGAGCTTGAGCAAATTGCGCTCGCCGGAAATCACCACCTCGTCCTGCTCTTGCGCCACCGCTTCGGAATTGACATTGACCGCAGCAGCCATCAGGGTGGCGATCTCCGAGCGCAGGCTTTCCACCTCGTTTTGCAAGCGGCTGCGCACTTCTTCGATGTCCAGGCCCACATAGTGGCTGTTCAAAAAATTCGCCGCTTCGATCAATTGCGACTGCGAATAATCGACTTCGGTAAAGATGATGCGGTTCTGTACATCGCCATCGGCCGACACGATGATCACCAGAATGCGCCGATCGGACAGACGCAAAAACTCCATATGCCGAAAAGCGTTGGTGCGCCGCGGCGCCATCACCACGCCCACAAACTGCGACAAATTAGACAAAAGGTTGGCCGCGTTGGAGATGACTTTCTGCGGCTGGTCCGGCGCCAAGCTGTGGGACGCAAATTGCTGCGGTTGCACCGTGAGCATGGTGTCCACAAACAGCCGGTAGCCCCGCGTGGTGGGTACCCGCCCGGCGGAGGTATGCGGGCTGACAATCAGGCCTAGGTCCTCCAGGTCGGACATGACATTGCGGATGGTCGCCGGTGACAATTCCAGCCCGGATGCTTTGGACAAGGTGCGGCTACCCACCGGTTGCCCATCGGCGATATAGCGTTCAACCAGCGCTTTGAGTAACAACTTGGAGCGATCATCGAGCATCAAAACATTTTAGTGATGTAATTTGCCTATGAACCCCCGCCTGAACCCGCAGTTCGGCCAGGTTGCCATCACCGGCAAATACCTGTCCAGCCACGCTCCTGCTGCGATAGCTGCGGCGCGCTCCACGCTGGACGGGATCGCCCATTTCCTGATGGACCAGGGTTGCGAGGTCGTGCTGGAGACCGATACCGCCGCCAAACTGGGCCTGAGCGGCTATGCGGTGATGGAGATTGAAGAAATTGGGCGCCAATGCGGTTTGTGCCTGGTGGTCGGTGGTGATGGCACCATGCTCGGGGTGGGGCGCAGGCTGGCGCCTTTTCAGGTGCCCCTAATTGGTATCAACCAAGGGCGTCTGGGCTTTATCACCGACATTGCGCTGGACCGCTATGCCGAAACCCTGAGCGCCATGCTGGCCGGTGCCTACGAAGTCGATGACCGCAGCCTGATGCAGGCGCAGGTGATGCGCGCCGGGCAATGCGTATTTTCTGCGCTGGCGATGAACGATGTGGTGGTCAACCGGGGCGCGACTTCGGGCATGGTGGAGTTGCGGGTCGAGGTCGATGGCCATTTCGTGGCCAATCAGCGCGCCGACGGACTGATCATCGCCACGCCTACCGGCTCGACGGCCTACGCCTTGTCGGCCGGCGGGCCGATGCTGCACCCCTCGACACCGGGCTGGGTCTTGGTGCCTATTGCGCCGCACACCTTGTCCAACCGGCCTATTGTGCTGTCCCACACCAGCGAAATCGCCATCGAAATCGTCTCCGGGCGCGACGCCAGTGCCAATTTTGATATGCAGTCCCTGGCCACTTTGATGCACGGCGACCGCATTGTGGTGCGCCGCTCAGAGCACAGCGTGCGCTTTTTACATCCCAAGGGCTGGACTTACTTTGACACTTTGCGCCACAAGCTGCACTGGAACGAGGGGGGGAGTTAAGCGGTGGGCCTCAAACGCATTGCGCTGCGCGACTTTGTCATCGTCGCCACGCTGGACTTGGAATTGGAGACCGGCTTTACCGTGCTCACCGGCGAGACCGGCGCGGGCAAATCTATCCTGATTGACGCCTTGCAACTGGCCACCGGCGCACGCGCCGATGTAGGCCTGATTCGCGAAGGCGCGCCGCGCACCGACGTCAGCGCCGAGTTTGATACCCCAGCGGCCTTGCTGCCCTGGCTGGCCGAAGCCGGTTTTGAGGGCGCCGACAGCTTGCTACTGCGCCGCAGTGTGGACAGCAGCGGCAAAAGCCGGGCCTGGATCAACGGCCTGGCCGCCACCGCGCAGCAACTGCGCCATGTGGGCGAACAGGTGCTCGATATCCATGGCCAGCACGCCTGGCAAAGCCTCACCCGGCCCGACGCAGTGCGCGCCCTGCTAGACGACTACGCCCGCATTTCCACCAGCGTTTTGAGCGCTTTGTGGCAAAGCTGGCGCGCCGCGCAAGCCGCTTACGACCAAGCCCTGCAAGCACAGGACCTGCTGCAGCGCGATCGCGAGCGCCTGGCCTGGCAGATTGGCGAAGTGGACAAGCTCAACCCGGGCCCCGATGAATGGGACGAACTCAATGCCGCACACAGCCGTTTAGCCCATGGGCAAACCCTGCTCGATGCTGCGCACAGCGCCTTGGCGCTACTCAACGATGATGAGCCCTCGGCTTTGCGCAGCTTGCACAGCGCCTTGCAGCAGATCCAAAGCCAAAAGCATTTGGATGCCGATTTCCAAGGCCCGGCCGAGGTGCTGGCGTCTGCCATCGCGCAGGTAGAGGACGCGGTACACAGCTTGCGCGCTTACCAGCGCCGCGTCGAACTCGACCCCGCGCAGTTGGCCGAACTCGATGCCCGCATGGCGCTGTGGGTGTCCCTGGCGCGTCGTTACAAACGCAGCCCGCAAGAATTGGCCGCCACGCATGCCGCCTGGAAGCAAGAACTGGCGCAGCTTGACGCTGCTGCCGACAGCGCCCATTTGCTGGCGCAGGCGCAGCAGGCCCAAGCCGCTTTTATGGCCGAGGCGCGCAAGGTTTCCAAGGCCCGCCAGCAAGCCGCCCCCAAACTGGGGGTCGCCATCACCCAGGCCATGCAAGGCCTGGGCATGCAAGGCGGGCAATTCCAGGTGCAATTGCAGGCTACCGAACAAGCCCACCAAAGCGGTCTGGAAGAGGTCTTGTTTTTGGTGGCCGGCCACGCTGGCAGCACGCCGCGCCCGGTGGGCAAAGTGGCCTCGGGCGGCGAGCTCTCGCGCATTGCACTGGCCATTGCTGTCACGGCCAGCCAAGCGGGCGGTGCACAAACGCTGATCTTTGACGAAGTCGATGCCGGCGTCGGTGGTGCCGTAGCGCACACCGTAGGCCGTTTGATGCGCCAACTCGGTGGTGACCGCCAGGTGCTGGCGGTTAGCCACTTACCCCAAGTGGCCGCCTGCGCCGATCAGCACTGGGTGGTGCGCAAACAGCTGCAAGGCGGGCAGACGCTGAGCGAGGTTGCGCCGGTGCAACAAGGCCAGCGCGAGTCCGAAATCGCGCGTATGCTGGGCGGCCAAAGTAGTTCGGTAACAACCATGGCGCATGCGCGCGAAATGCTGGAGCAAGCCCGTGTCTGAACGCCAACTCGAGTTAGTCCTTATCACCGGTATGTCTGGCTCTGGGAAGTCCGTGGCCCTGCATGCTTTGGAAGACGCAGGCTATTACTGTGTGGACAATTTGCCTCCGCCCTTGCTCATGGATTTCATCGCTTTGCAAAGCGGCGAACATTTCACACGCGTTGCCATTGCCATGGATGTGCGCAGCGCCAAGGGTTTGCCGCTGGTGCCAGCCCAGCTGGACAAGCTGCGCGCTCAGGGCATAGGCATCAAAACCTTGTTTCTCGATGCCAATACCGACACCCTGGTGCGGCGCTATTCGGAAACCCGTCGCAAACACCCTTTGTCCCAAACCGATACCCAGCCGGGCGACGAACGGCGTGCGCTGGCCGATGCGATTGAACTAGAGCGCAGCCTGCTCGCCGATATACGGGCGCATTCTTATGTGATTGATTCGAGCATGATTCGCTCGGCCCAATTGCAGGCCCATGTCAAAAGTTTGATCACCGCGCCGGTAGCGCAGCTCACCTTGGTGTTTCAGTCTTTTTCTTTCAAGCGCGGCGTCCCTTCCGACGCAGACTTTGTATTTGATGTGCGCATGCTGCCCAACCCGCATTACGAAGCGCAGCTGCGTGTGCTTACGGGCAGAGATGCGCCGGTGGCCGCATTCTTGCGCACGCAGCCCGAAGTACTGCGCATGGAGCAGCAAATAAGCGACTTTTTAGATAGCTGGATGGGCGCTTTGGTGCTAGACCATCGCAGCTATGTCACGGTGGCCATCGGCTGCACCGGCGGCCAGCACCGCTCGGTGTATTTGGTGGAACAACTGGCCGCCCACTTCGCGCCGCATTGGGTCACCTTAAAACGCCACCGCGAACTACAGCGCCAAGCCGATCAGTAGCTTGCGGTTTAGGCCTTAAGCAGGCCCGGCAGTTTCCAAGAGTTTGCGCACCGGCGCCGGCAAACCCAAGGCGGGCCAGTCCTGCCTGGCAAGCCAAGCACCTTGAATGCCTGGCAAACGGCGGCCGGCAGACAGGCGCACATAGATGGGATGGAGGTGCAAGTCTTTGTGCGTGAGCACATGCACAAAGCTTTGCAGTGGCTGCAAACTTTTGCGCGCTGCTGCGGGCAGGGCATCGCGCAATTGCGCTTCGCCCTCAAACACCGGCAAGCAGTGCAGGCCCGCCCAGACGCCCGGCGCAGGCCGTCTTTGCAGCCATACCGCGCCACTGGCGTCTTGCGCCCACAAAAGCCATAGCGACTGACTGCTGCGTTTGAGTTTGCGGCTACGCACCGGAAAACTGTGCATCGTGCCCGCAGCCTGCGCGCGGCACTCGGTCTGCAAGGGGCATTGGGCGCATAGCGGTTTGCGCGCTAGGCAGACGGTGGCACCCAAGTCCATCATGCCCTGGGTGTAGCGCGCCATGGCCTTGGCGCCTGCCTGTTCATGGGGCACTAAGTCTTGCGCCAAAGCCCAAAGCGCGCGCTCCTGCGCCACTTGCGCCAGATCGCCCCCAAAGGCCAGCCAGCGCGTCAGCACGCGCTTGACATTCGCATCCAAAATCGCCACCCGTTCGCCAAAACACAGGGATGCAATCGCCGCCGCAGTAGAGCGTCCAATGCCGGGCAGGGTTTGTAGCAGCGCGGCTTGTGGCGGGAATTGCCCGCCGTATTGCTGCATCACGATCTGGGCACAGCGGTGCAGATTGCGCGCCCGGCTGTAATAACCCAGCCCGCTCCACAAGCCCATCACCTCATCGGCGCTGGCCTGCGCCAAATCGGCCACGGTGGGCAGTCTGCGGGTAAAGCGTTCGAAGTAGTCGCGCACCGTGGCGACCTGGGTTTGCTGCAACATGATTTCAGACAGCCAGACGCGGTACGGGTCTTGGGTGTTTTGCCAGGGCAGGCTATTGCGCCCATGGCTGGTTTGCCAGTGCACCACTTTCTCCGCTATGCCGGACACGCGCTTGTCACTTAGGGCTTTTGGCATACCGGGCAAAAAAATGTGGACCTTTGGCCCTGGCGTATCGTTTTGATGGCGCTGCCGCAAGCGCGGCAGGGCAGGCCTTGGCGCCCGTACACCGCCGCTTCGAGTTGGAAATAACCCGATTCGCCTTGTGCATTGGAAAAGTCTTTGAGCGTGCTGCCGCCGATTTTTACTGCCCGCGCCAACACCGTGCGTATGGCAGCGTGCAATCGGGTGGCGCGCGCCAGGCTGATGCGTTCGCCTCGGGTGCTCGGGCGGATGCCGGCCATAAACAAGGCTTCACTGGCGTAAATATTGCCAACACCGACTACCAACTCGCCACCTAACAACACTTGCTTGATAACCGTTTTGCGCTTTTTCAGGGCTTTCCAAAAATCCAGCGCTTGGAAATCGCCGCCCAAAGGCTCTACCCCCAGCTTGCCCAGCAGTTTGCGGGCGGCGGGGCTGGACTCATCGGGGACGTACACCACGGCGCCAAAGCGGCGCGGGTCGTGCAAGCGCAGCGTGCCCTGGCTGGTTTGCAAGTCCATATGGTCGTGCTTACCGGCATCGCCCGGCACGCGTTCAAAGCGCAGGCTGCCCGACATGCCCAGGTGCAGCAGTAACAGGCCTTGGTCTAAATCTAGCAGCAGGTATTTGCCCCGGCGACGCACGGCAAGCACCTGGCGGCCTGCCAGCATTTGCGGCTCACAGCCCAGAGGCCAGCGCAGGGCTTTACCCATGCGCAGGGCCAGGATGCGCGCACCGGCAATGCGATGGGCAAAGCTTTGGCGCGTTACTTCAACTTCGGGTAATTCGGGCATGGGCGGGGTGGGTAAAGCAAAGCCAGTGCAGGGGCATGGGCCCGGACCGGAGGTCGATTGCGCGGGCCTTGGATTATTATGGCTGCATGTCACGCATCCCCTATTTGATGGCCCTCGCGCTGCTGGCTTTTGTTGCTGGCGCGCGCGCTCAAACTACCAAAGCCCCGGTACCCCAAGCCATTGCCGCAGAGAAAGTGCCCGAGCGCTCGGCCCTCAATGCCTCTATTTTTTACCAGGTGACGCTGGCCGAAATGAGCTTTAACAATGGCGATATCGGCGCGGCCTACAGCCTGATGCTGCACGCCGCGCGCGAGTCCAACGATGCCCAGCTGTTTCAGCGTGCGGTGGACATGGGCTTGGCCGGGCGCGATGCCAATGCCGCAGTGGGCGCGGCCAAGGCCTGGCAACAAGCATTGCCGCAGTCGCCAGACGCGGACCGTTATCTTTTGCAATTGTTGATTGGGCTTAACCGACTGCCCGAAACCCTGGTGCCATTGCAACGCAGCGTGGCCCGCGCCCCGCAAGCCGAGCGCGGTGCCCTGATTAGCGCGCTGACGCGCTTGTATGCGCGCGCGGCCGACAAAGCCGCTGCCGCCGACCTCATCGAAAAAGCCTTGGCCGCAGAGCTGGGCAATCGCAGCAGCGGGCCGGCCGGCTGGGCCGCCATTGGCAATTTACGCCTAGTAGCTGGTAACCGCGCTGCGGCACTGGTAGCGGTGCGCAAAGGCGCTGCATTGGACGCTTTGTCGGACGATATTGCAGCCCTGGCCATTAATCTGCTCGACGGCAGTTCGGAAGATCTGGATACCTTGCTGGGCGCGTACTTTGCCGCCAGCCCATCAGGCCAAGTGCGTATGGGCTATGTGCGCAAATTGATCGACTTGCAGCGTTATCCCCAAGCCCTGGCGCAAGCGACGCAGCTAACGCAGGCGCAGCCGGACTTTGCCGATGCCTGGCTGGTGCGCGGCTCGATTGAATTTCAAAACCAAGACCTGCAAAATGCCGAGCAGTCTTTGACTCGTTATTTGGGTGCTTTGCCGCCAAGCCGCACGCAAGAGGACCCGGATGAGGACGGCCTCACGCCGCGCGGCATCGTGCAAGCCTATTTACTCCTATCGCAAATTGCAGAAAAGCAGGGCGATTTTGCGAAAGCCCAAAGCTTTCTTGCCCGCATCAATAGCCCGCAAGACATTGCCAGAGTACAAATCCGCCGCGCGATGATGTTTGCCAAGCAAGGACGCTTGGAAGAAGCCCTGTCCTTGGTGCGCAACCTGCCCGAGGACGATGCTGACGAAGCGCGCACCAAGTTACAGGCGCAATTGCAATTGCTGCGCGAAGGCCGGCGCGAAGAAGAGGCCTACGCCTTGCTGACCCAGGCGACCAAAAAAGCGCCAGACGATGTGGACTTGTTGTACGAACTGGCCTTGTCCGCAGAAAAACTGGGGCGCCTTGATGAAATGGAAAAAACCCTGCGGCGCGTAATCACGCTGCAAGCCGATTACCACGCGGCTTACAACGCCCTGGGCTATTCACTGGCCGACCGCAACCAGCGTTTGCCCGAGGCCCGTGCGCTGATTGAAAAAGCGCTCAGCTTCGCCCCCAACGACCCGTTCATTCTGGACAGCCTGGCCTGGGTGGAGTTTCGCAGCGGCAATAGCGCGCAAGCAGCGAGCATTCTGCGCGCCGCCTTTAGCGCCCGCCCCGACGCCGAAATTGCGGCCCATCTAGGCGAAGTTTTGTGGACCATGAACTTGCGCGAGGAGGCAAATGCCGCCTGGGCCAAGGGGCTAGAGCTCAACCGCGATAACGACACACTCAAGTCCACCATCGTGCGCCTTCGCGGCAACTTATGAGTCACGGGCGGGCCGTGGCCGGGCGCCTGTTTGCGGCCTGTCTGGTGCTCCTATGTGCGCTGCTAGTAGCTTGCAGCACGCCAGCGAAACGGCAGGAGTACGTCACCCCCAACGATGTGTGGGAAGGCCGTTTGTCGGTGCAGGTGGCAGGCGAACCACCGCAGCGCATTAGCGCAGATTTTTTTCTGGAGGGCACGGCCCGCCGCGCCAGCCTGACGCTCAACTCGCCATTGGGTACCCGCCTGGCCCGCATGCAATGGGACGCCACTTCGGCCACGCTTGAAGTAGGCGACCAAAAGCGTAGCTTTGAATCGGTCGATGCCATGAGTACCCACAGCCTGGGCAGCGCCCTGCCCATGCAGGCCTTGTTTGCCTGGTTGCACGGGCGGCCCGAAACCGCGCCGGGTTGGGAGATTCAAACTCTGGACAAGCTGCAAGGCCGCATCCGCGCGCGCAGCGTGGACCGAACGCCCGCAGTGCAAATTGACCTGGTACTCGAGCCCAGATAATGCAGGCCATGCAGGCGCTTTACGACATTCCCGCTCCGGCCAAGCTCAATTTGTTTTTGCACATTACTGGGCGGCGTGCTGACGGCTACCACCTGCTGCAATCGGCATTTATGTTGATCGACTGGTGCGACCAACTGCATTTTGAATTGCGCAAGGACGGAGGCATCAGCCGCGAAGACCTGACTTGGGCCCTGCCCGAGGATGATTTATGCCTGCGCGCCGCCAAAGCGCTGCAAAGCGCTAGCGGCTGTGCCTTGGGCGTGCACATCGGCATCGCCAAATCCGTGCCCGCCCAGGCCGGTATGGGTGGCGGCTCGTCGGACGCGGCCTCGACCCTGCTGGCGCTCAACCGCTTGTGGAAGCTGGATTGGACGCAGACCCAATTGGCGGCGATTGGACTGCAACTGGGCGCCGATGTGCCCTTTTTCCTGCTCGGGCAGCATGCCTGGGTGGAAGGTGTGGGCGAACAACTCAGGCCGATCAGCCTGCCTGCGGGGCGCTTTGCGGTGCTCAAGCCCGAGGCTGGGTTGGATACCCGCAGCGTCTTCGCCCACCCGATGCTCGAACGCAATACCGGCCTTGCTATAATTTCAGGCTTCGCTGCAAACCCCTACGGCTTTGGCCGCAACGATTTGCAGCCTGTTGCTGAACTGCTTTGCCCCGCTGTGGGCCAGTCCCTTGCCTGGTTTGCGGCGCAGGGATTGACCGCCAGGATGACGGGTTCAGGCAGTGCGGTGTTTGCGCTCCTGCCCCCAGGCCTTGCGTTGGCTGGTGCCCCTGAGCACATGGCACTTCGGGTCTGCGACAGTTTGGAGGCGCATCCCCTGCAAGGGTGGTGTTGAAAGCGTTGGTTTTCGGTTGGCAGCCTTGTGCTGGCAACCCGTGTAGGGGAATCGCCAAGTTGGTTAAGGCACTGGATTTTGATTCCAGCATGCGAAGGTTCGAATCCTTCTTCCCCTGCCAAATTTTATTAACGGTACAGCCAGACGGCATGATGAAGTCCTGAAACCGCCCACCAGCGCCCTGCCAACCCAAGCCTCCACCCCTATGCAAGCCGTCAACACTCCCGACTTCATGGTATTTACCGGCAACGCCAACCCTGAGTTGGCAGCGGAAGTGGCGCGTGATCTGGGTATCAGTCTGGGCGCGGCCCATGTCGGACGCTTCTCCGATGGTGAAGTTACCGTTGAAATCAACCAAAACGTGCGCGCCCGCGACGTCTTTGTGTTGCAAAGCACTTGCGCCCCCACCGCCGAAAACCTGATGGAGCTGCTGATCATGGTCGATGCGCTCAAGCGCGCCTCGGCCGAACGCATCAGCGCCGTCATTCCCTATTTCGGCTACGCCCGCCAAGACCGCCGCCCGCGCTCCACCCGCGTGCCCATCACGGCCAAAGTGGTCGCCAATATGCTCCAGGCCGCTGGCGTCTCCAGTGTGCTGACCATGGACTTGCATGCCGACCAGATCCAGGGGTTTTTTGATATCCCGGTGGACAATATTTACGCCTCGCCGGTACTGCTGGGCGATTTGCGCCAGAAAAATTACGAGGACCTGATTGTGGTCTCGCCTGATGTGGGCGGCGTGGTGCGCGCCCGTGCGCTGGCCAAGCAGCTCAACTGCGATCTGGCCATCATCGACAAGCGCCGCCCGCGCGCCAACGTCAGCGAAGTGATGCACGTCATCGGCGAAATTGAAGGCCGCAACTGCGTCATCATGGACGACATGATAGATACCGCAGGCACGCTGTCCAAAGCCGCCGAAGTGCTCAAAATGCGCGGCGCGAAAAAAGTGTATGCCTATTGCACGCACCCGATTTTTTCCGGGCCTGCGATAGAACGCATTGCCAACGGCGACGCCCTGGATGAGGTGGTGGTGACCAACACCATCCCTTTGAGCGCAGCAGCCGCCCAATGCCAAAAAATTCGCCAACTCACCGTGGCACCGCTGATCGCAGAAACGATTTTGCGTATTGCCAAGGGTGAGTCGGTCATGAGTTTGTTTTCGGATCAGGAAAATCTTTTCTGAACGAAGCAAAAGTCGGCGCGCGGCGGCCTATTGCCCTGCGGGCTTTTTGTTAAACCGGAGTCACACTGGTCGCGGTGGACTCTTACAGGAGTAAGTTATGAAATTTGTCGCTTTTGAGCGCGCTAAGCAGGGTACGGGTGCGAGCCGCCGTCTCCGCATCACTGGTCGCACGCCCGGTATTGTGTATGGCGGAAGCACCCCGGCTACGCCCATCGAACTGGACCACAACGCACTGTGGCACGCCATCAAAAAAGAAGCTTTCCATGCCTCGATTTTGGACATGGAATTCAATGGCACAGAAAGCAAAGTGCTCTTGCGCAACGTGCAAATGCACCCCTTCAAGCAATTAATTTTGCACATCGATTTTCAGCGTGTGGAAGCCACCACCAAGCTGCAAATGAAAGTGCCGCTGCACTTCAGCGGCGAAGAAAATTCGCCCGCCGTCAAGCTCGACGCCTGCTTGATCAACCATGTCGCCAACGACTTGGAAATCACCTGCCTGCCCGCAGACCTGCCCGAGTTCATCGCGGTGGACCTGAGCAACCTGAAAAAAGGTACTTCGCTGCACGTCAACGACATGAGCCTGCCCCAAGGTGTGACGGCTGTCACCCGTGGCAAGGAAAACCCGGTCATCGTCTCGGTGGTGACGCCGATCGCGGAAGTGATCGAAGCGCCTGCCGCTGCGGCACCTGCCAAAGGCAAGGGCGCGGCCAAGCCGAAAAAATAAAGTCCCCCTGGCGCTTTAGCAAAACAGGCCCGCGCAAGCGGGCCTTTTTGCTGGTGCACAGGCTTTGCTCTACCATGGCGCACCGCCGCCTTTGTGCGCGGTGCCAAGAGCGCAAACCGTGAGCCACCGCATGATCAAACTATGGGTTGGCCTGGGAAATCCGGGCCCGCAATACGAAGACACCCGCCACAACGCGGGCTTTTGGTTTATCGACGGCCTGGCGCGGCTGTGGAAAACTGCTTTGCAGTTCGACCGCAATTACTACGGTCTGGTGGCGCGGGTCAGCATCCAGGGCGAAAACGTCTGGCTATTGCAGCCGCATACCTTTATGAATTTGTCGGGCAAGTCGGTGGGCGCCTTGGCGCGCTTTTTCAAAATCGAGCCCTCCCACATACTGGTTATCCATGACGAGCTGGACTTGCCGCCCGGCCATGCGAAGTTGAAATTTGGCGGCAGCCATGCCGGCCACAACGGCTTACGCGACATCCATGCCCAACTAGGCACCGGCGACTATTGGCGCTTGCGCCTGGGCATAGGCCACCCGGGCGATAAAGCCGAAGTGGTGCACTGGGTGCTCAAAAAACCTGCTCTGGACCAGCGCATCGCCATCGACCAGTGCCTAGACCGCGCGCTGACCGCAGTACCGGCTTTGCTGGCCGGCGATATGAACAAAGCCATGCTGCAAATCCACACCAGCATGCCGCCACGGCCTAAACTTGCCAAACCTGTGGAGAGCGCAGCGCCCAGCGCGCCGCCCGAACCCGCAGCCTAGGCCCAGGTGCCGCAGAGCACCGGGCCCGCTTTGTGAAGAATGCATCAGGGAGGACGCATGCCATATTTCTTAATTTGCGGGCTTGCGCTGGCCTTTGCCAGCGCGCAGCTACCGGCCCAAACTCTATACCGTTGCGGCAATGAATACCGCGACACACCCTGCCCCAACGCCATAGCGCTGGACCCACGCGACTCGCGCACGCCGGCGCAAAGCGCCCAGGCCGAAAGACAGGCCGCCCAAGACGCGGCCCTGGCCCAGCAAATGGAAAAATCGCGCCTGCAAGCGGAGACCGCCGCCGCCAAGCGCCTCCAGGCCCAGACGCAAACAGAGGCTTCGCAAGAGAAAAAGCGGGTGGCCGATGCCAAAGCCCTAGAGCGCGCGCAGGAACCCGTCGTGCTCAAAGCCCAGAAAAAGCCGCGCGAGGATGTGTTTACCGTGCGCAGCCCCAAGCCGCCAAAAAATGCCGCGTCTGCGGCGCCGCCGCCTAAGAGCCCTTAGGCGCGTCTATCGGCAAAGTTGCACCGCGCCATCAAGCGCTAGCCGCCTGCAAGCGGCGGTATTTTTCCCACAGGGTTTCGCGGCTTTCGGTATGCGCCGGGTCCACCGGAATGCAGGCTACCGGGCAGACTTGCACGCATTGGGGCTCGTCAAAATGGCCTACGCATTCGGTGCATTTGTCCGGGTAAATCTGGTAAATCTCCGGCCCCATAAAGATAGCCTCATTGGGGCACTCGGGCTCGCAGACGTCGCAGTTAATGCACTCGTCGGTAATGATCAAGGCCATGCCGATTACCTTAGGCTGCGCTTGCGAGTTTGGCCTGCAAACGCCCAAGCACCGTAGGCGCGACAAACTGCGCCACGTCGCCTTGCAGGCTGGCGATTTCGCGCACCAAGGTGCTGCTGATGAACTGGTAGCGGCTGTCCGGCGTCAGAAAAACGGTCTCGATGTCCGGCGCCAAAGCGCGGTTCATGCCCGCCAACTGCGCTTCAAAATCAAAGTCGGTCACCGAGCGCACGCCGCGCAGCATAGCTTTGGCGTTTTGCGCCACCGCGAAATCACGCACCAGGCCGCTAAAGGGCAACACGCTAACGTTACCCAGAGGAGCCACCACTTCGCGCACCATGTCCAAGCGCTCTTCTAGGCTGAACATGGTTTTCTTGTGGTGCGCAGCGGCGACGGCCACGATGACGGTGCCAAACAGCGCCGCGCCACGACGAATCAAGTCTTGATGGCCCAAGGTCATGGGGTCAAAGGTTCCGGGATAGACGGCAATCGTGCTCATGGCTGCGCTCCTGCGGGTTGGGCTAAAGACGGGCTTGCGGGCGCATGGCCGGCAATGGCCATAGCTGCGGTGGCTTGCGATTGCGCGGCCAGCGGGCGCAGTACATGGGCATGTACCGCGCCGGCTTTAAGGTGCCGGTGCAGCGACCAACCCAGCGCGCCCAGCGCCTCAGCGCCCCAGGCCGTGGGCGCTTCCAGATAGACCTGGCCATTAGGCGCAATCGCTTTGCGCGCTGCGGTCAGGGCGCTTTCCCACAAATTGGAGGCAAAGGGCGGGTCCAAAAAAATCAAGTGCAAACTGCCCGCCGCTGCGTGCCGCAAAGCGGCCAGGCCATCGCCACGTTGGATGCTGACGGCTTGCGCGTCCAACTGCGTCTGCGTGCGCTTGAGCTGCTCGACCAACTGCGATTCTTGCTCTACCAGGGTGACATGCGCCGCGCCGCGCGAGGCGGCTTCAAAGCCCAGCGCGCCGGTACCGGCAAAAGCGTCCAGGCAGCGCAGGCCCTGCAAATCCTGGCCCAGCCAGTTAAACAAAGTCTCGCGCACCCTATCGGGCGTTGGCCGCAAGCCCGCAGCGTCTACCACTTTGAGTTTGGTGCGCTTCCACATGCCGCCAATGATGCGGACTTGGTTGCCAAGCTTGGCCGCTACACGCGGCTTCGGCGCAGGCTTGGCGGCGGAGGATTTGGGTCGCATGGGGCTATTGTCGTTGTTTGGGTGCTGAGGCGGCAAATACCGGGGGATGGCTGCGCGGGTGGTATGCCGTAAGGCAAATTCTTCGGCCAGGGTTTACCATACGACCCGATAGGCGAGGAGAAGGCCGTGATGGAATTTCACCCAAGGATGCCAAGGCCATCGAGAAAATGAGCGCTTTGTTGAAAGGTATTTTTGGATCAAATTAATATTAAAAAATATTGAAAGAATATTGAAAGAATATTGAATGGCAATCGACAAACGTCCATCGGAACAATCAATCAATGACTTAATCCAGGGCGCTTCCAATGGCGCGGCCGTGCCAGCTTCCATCCTGACCGAGCAGGCGATCAAGCGCGTAATGCTGAATAAACGCAACGGATAAAAACAAGTTTTGTCAATCGTGTCGCACGCCTCTTCTAGTCCGCTTGCAGCAAGATCATGGCTTACCGAAAGCGGATTGTTCTTCCACAATTTGAAAGCCAGTTGTCTGAGCCTTTCAGTTTGTTCGTTCATTTCTAGCCCGCCGTTGCATAACTCGGCGCTCAACCCGGACGCACGGCGCCGGTTAGCTCTACGTTATGCGGCAAAGTAATGGTCCATGTTAAAAAAATGACGATCGAAACCCGAGCACATCAATTTTTTCATAATCAGGTGTTGCCCTCAGTACGCAACTGGGAAGAGAACCATATGGAGGAACACCGAGCAATGAGTGTCGCTGTGAACTTGAACCACATGGCGGACCGATACTGGCACTCCTTTACTGACACAGATCCGTCCAGAGTGCTAGGTGCCAACAATCTCAATGCATTTCGAAAGGCGCTTTGCGCCAAATCAAACGACTTTTCATTGATTCGAGACGTTGCTGATGCGCACAAGCACGTTAAGCTCGACCGCGCAGGCCGCAATCTTACGAATGCTGATCAAACTACCGTAGCTAGGCTGGGGTGGGGCGAAGCGAAATGGGGCGAAGGAAAGTGGGGGAGTCCCCCCGAGGTTGTTGTCACCTTTGACGATGGATCAAAACACCACTTCAGCACGGCAGTTCGCAAGACGATTGAGCTATGGGAGTCCATGCTGTTATGAATGCGTCACAGTTGCCGCATAACACTTCGCGGCACTGTGCGTTGGTACAGTTGGGGCAGGGTAATTTGAAGTTGGATATTAATGCTAAAGGGAAGACTATGAACTCATTTTTTTCATTCATTGGTTTTATCGTTACCTTCTTAGTCGTAGGAGTTGGTATCGTAAAGTTTATAGAAAGTGATTTTGGGTTCTACTCTATAGTTGCTATGGGTTGCACTTATGTTGTATGGGTTATTTGGTGCGCTTTTATAGATAAACCAAAAGATAAATGAATGGCGAAATTAAGTATGAAGTGCAACACGGGATAGCGATTGATGAAATACCTCTGCGGGCGTTTTAAACCCCAATCGTTTGCGGGGGCGGTTATTCAAGCGGTTTTCGATCATTTTAATTTTCTCGTCGTTGATGTCTTTCATCGGCCGCTCCTTTGGCACATATTAGCGCAGCAAGCCATTGAAGTTCTCGTTCGTACCACGCTCCCACCTGGCAAAAGTTCTGGCAAAGTAGCCCGCGCTCTTCAATGCTTCATCAATCAACGCATATCCGCAGAACTCTTTTCCGTTGTCGTAGGGCAGCGTCTGGGATTTGCGGTGTTTGAGCGGCACTACGGCCAACTGAGCACGGCGTAGCTGCGCGAGCCCAAGGCCGATGAAAAATGGAGCACTTAGCTTGCCCGCAGTTGTTGGGCAGGGATGGCCATCGGCCAAATTAGGCGCATTCACAGAAAAACCCATGGCAAGGCCACGCGGCAGCGCTGCCTGAGCAGGAAATTTGGTTTTGGGGTGCAGAATCACAGGATATTGCGCGATGAGTTGAAGAACTCGGTTGGAATTAACTCGGGGCGGGCTTGGGTCACGGATTCAGGTATAAATTAAACGAACGTTTTCTCCACCATCGCCCCCACCTTTAATTTGCGCGCCAGGAGCGCAATAAAGGCGCCTTAGATCTATATTTAGGACATGCCTGTACTCAGCCCAAGCCAAACAAGCCTCCTGCGCCAGACCTTACAGGTCGCGCGCCAGGCGCCCCCGCCTGATGCGCGGCGCTGGTGCTTGGCTGACCTGCCCCTAGGCTGGCTGGCGCCAGACCACGATGCAGCGCTAGCCCGTGAATTGGCAGACACGGTACTTAGCGGCGCGCAGCGTATCTGGCAGGCGGCGCATTGGCCGGTGGCGCAGCGTTCGCAGGCTTTGCAGGCAGCGGCGGAGCGCTTGCACGCGCAAGGGCTGATTCGCGGTTGGCGCAATGAGCAGTACAGCTACTGGGGCGATACCGCTGGCCAGCCGCACCCCGGTTTGCCCGAGCACTTTAGGCTGGAGCGCGCGGCCTTTCGGTTTTTGGGTTTGCACAGCCACGCGGTGCATATCAATGGCTTTACGCCGGACGGGCGCATGTGGTGCGGGCGACGCGCTTTGAGTAAAGCCACCGATCCGGGCCGCCTGGACAATTTGGCGGCTGGTGGCCTGCCTGTTGGCGAGACCGTGCTGGACTGCGCGCTGCGCGAGTTGTACGAGGAAGCGGGCCTGCCCGAAAGCCTGGCGCGGCAGGTGCAGCCCGCCGGCCACATCACCACCGCCCGCATGGAGGCCGAGGGCTGGCACGAGGAAACGCTGCTGGTGTTTAACTTACTGCTGCCGCCAGATGTGCAGCCGCACAACACCGATGGCGAAGTGAGCGGTTTTGAATGTCTGTCGCTGGATGAAGTGATGCAGCGCATAGCAGCGCGCGATTTTTCAGAAGATGCGGCTTGTGTGGTGGCGCAAGGCTTGCTGCATTATTGAATTTTTCGCGCATCAGTTACGGTGGCATTTACCCGGATGGTGAGCGCACCCGCTGAATCGTTGGAATAACTCTGCACCACGGCCAAACTGGCAATCGCCTGTAACTCAGCCAAGGTGTCCGCCAAAGTGCCATCCGAGCCGTGGGCTGTGTCATTGTGCGTGGCCGTGATACCCGCCGTCACTTTGGCCAAATTGCCATTGGTGCCACTGGTCACGCCAGTCACGCCAATCGAAGCAAAGTCCGCTGCCGCACCGAGCCCGTTTCAAGGGTCACCTCGGCTACAGCGCTGCACCAAGGCCAACAGATGGGGACCAAAAAGGCATAGCTAAACAATCATCCATCTGCGGCATTTGCACATCTATGAAAATCAAATCGTAGGCTTGTTGGGCACTCAATTCGGTCGCCGCCTTGGCTTGGCGATCTCTTTGCGTGGTCACCATACAGCCCCTGCCCCAGTGCTAGCTTTGCGTACGGCCAGCTATTGCACTGAAAACGAGTTGACCCCGAAAGAGGTTTCAACCTCAAAGCATCCTAGGCTGAAAGTACCAGGCAAGTCAGTCTGAATTTCAGGGGTGCTGATTTTTAGCGAATCAGATCAGTGCCAAGGTGTTAGCATAAAAAATTGTCGAAACTTCCCAGGACTTGCTAAATGGCTGCATCTAGTTTATTAGCTTTGATTGACGATATTGCCATGTTGTTAGATGACGTGGCCACCATGACTAAAGTGGCAGCGCGACAAAGTGCTGCATCTGCAGATGATGTAGCGGCTATGACGCAATTGGCTGCAAAAAAGACGGCCGGGGTCTTAGGTGATGACCTAGCCCTCAATGCGCAACAAGTCACAGGAGTCAAGGCTGATCGAGAGTTGCCAGTCGTTTGGGCAGTTGCCAAAGGATCATTGCTCAACAAAGTAATCTTGGTGCCAGCCGCGTTGGTGATTAGTGCCATTGCGCCATGGATGATCACACCCTTATTGATGCTAGGTGGACTTTTTTTGTGTTTCGAGGGCGCAGAAAAGTTGCTCCATTCTTTCTTTCAAAGCAACGATGACAAAGAAGCACATCATGCCCAGTTGGCACAAGCCGTGGCCAATGAAGAAATTAATCTGCTGGAATTTGAACAGGACAAAATCAAAGGGGCTATTCGCACTGACTTTATTTTGTCAGCAGAGATCATTGTGATCACCTTGGGAACTGCTGCTGCTGCCAGCTTTGGTCAGCAGTTGGCTGTAATGGTTGGTATTTCATTGATCATGACCGTGGGTGTTTATGGGCTGGTTGGGGCCATTGTCAAGATTGACGATGCTGGTTTGTATCTGATCAAGCAAGGCAATGCCGTTCTTAAAACTGTGGGCCAGGGGTTGTTGGCCTTTGCGCCATGGCTCATGAAAACCTTGTCAGTGCTGGGCACAGCTGCGATGTTCTTGGTCGGTGGCGGCATCTTGCTGCATGGCATCCCAGCGCTCGGTCATACAGTAGAAGAATGGTTTGTTGGAATGGGCTGGATTACGGATCTATTGAATAACTTGGCTGGTGGCGTGTTAGGACTGCTTGCCGGTTCTATCGCCGCTGCTGCTTGGCAACTGATTTGTCGATTGAGAAAGTAAGCCTACAAACTTAAATATCAATATTCCCCGCCCGCAGCGCATTGGCTTCGATGAACTCGCGGCGCGGCTCCACTTCGTCGCCCATCAGCATGGTGAAGACGCGGTCGGCTTCGATGGCGTCGTCGATTTGCACTTTGAGCAGACGGCGTACCGTCGGGTCCATCGTGGTTTCCCAGAGTTGCGCAGGGTTCATCTCACCCAGGCCTTTGTAGCGCTGGCGCGCGGTGCCGTTTTCGGCCTGCGCAATCAGCCAGGCCATGGCCTGGCGGAAATCGCTAACTTTTTCTTCCTTGGCCCGCTCGCCTTCGCCGCGCATGACGCGGGCACCTTCGGCCAGCAGGTCTTTGAAGGTGCTCGCCGCTTCGGCCAGCGCGCCGTAGTCGGCACCGTGTACAAAGTCTTGCGTGAGCACGCTGCTTTTTACGTTGCCGTGGTGGCGGCGGCTGATACGCAAAATGGGTTTGTCGGTGCGGGCGTCAAACTCGCCGGCCACTTCGGCGTCGGGCAGGCGCGCTTGTAGGGCAGCGGCCGAAAGCTCGGCGTCGGCCACGCTGTCTAGGTTCAGCGCCACGCCATCGGCCACGGCGCGCAAGGCTTCGGCATCCATGAAGTTTTGCAGGCGCGCAATCACGCTTTGTGCCACTTGGTGCTTGCGCGCCAGCTCGGCCAATGTGTCGCCCTGCAGCGTGGTGCCGTTGGGGCCGCCGGTAAATACCGAGGCGTTGATCAGCGCGATGCGCATCAAAAAGCTGTCAAGTGCCGAGGCGTCTTTCAGGTACAACTCTTCTTTACCGGCCTTCACTTTATACAGCGGCGGCTGCGCAATGTAGATGTGGCCGCGCTCGACCAGCTCGGGCATTTGGCGGTAGAAGAAGGTAAGCAGCAAGGTGCGGATATGCGCACCGTCCACGTCGGCGTCGGTCATGATGATGATGCGGTGGTAGCGCAGCTTGGCGACGTTGAAGTCGTCGTTACCGGTGGTTCCACCGGCTTTGCCGATGCCGGTGCCCAGCGCGGTGATCAACGTCAAAATTTCATTGCTGGTAAGCAGCTTTTCGTAGCGCGCTTTTTCCACGTTCAGGATCTTGCCGCGCAAGGGCAGGATGGCTTGGAATTTACGGTCGCGGCCTTGTTTGGCGCTGCCACCGGCCGAGTCACCCTCGACGATGTAGATCTCGCACATAGCCGGGTCTTTTTCCTGGCAGTCGGCCAGCTTGCCGGGCAAGCCCATGCCGTCGAGCACGCCCTTGCGCCGCGTCATGTCGCGCGCTTTGCGGGCCGCTTCGCGGGCGCGCGCGGCTTCAATAATTTTGCCGACGATGATTTTTGCGTCATTAGGCCGCTCTTGCAGGTAGTCGGCCAGCAGTTTGCTCACGATGTCTTCTACCGGGCCGCGCACTTCGCTGGAGACCAGCTTGTCCTTGGTTTGGCTGCTAAATTTGGGCTCGGGCACCTTGACGCTGAGCACGCAGCACAGGCCTTCACGCATATCGTCGCCTGTCACTTCCACTTTGGCTTTTTTGGCCAGTTCGGATTCGTCGATGTATTTGTTGATGACGCGCGTCATGGCCGCGCGCAAACCAGTCAGGTGGGTGCCGCCGTCGCGCTGGGGAATGTTGTTGGTAAAGCAGAGCACTTGCTCGTTGTAGCCACTGTTCCACTGCATGGCCACCTCCACACCGATGTTGGTGTTTTGGTCGCTTTGGCGGTCGCCGGTGGCGTGGAAGATATTGGGGTTGAGAACGCTCTTGCCTTTGTTGATGAAATTCACAAAGCCCTTGACGCCACCTGCACCCGAGAAGTCGTCTTCTTTGCCGGTGCGCTCGTCCTTTAAGCGGATGCGCACGCCGTTGTTCAAAAAGCTCAGCTCGCGCAAACGCTTGCTCAAAATTTCGTAGTGGAAAACATTGTTTTCTTTGAAGATGTCGGTGTCGGGCAAAAAGTGCACTTCGGTGCCGCGCTTTTCGGTATCGCCCGCAATCTTCATGGGCGAGACTTCCACACCGTCTTGCATCTCGGTAATGCGGTTTTGCACAAAGCCTTTGCTGAACTCCATGACGTGCACTTTGCCGTCGCGCCGGATCGTCAGGCGCAGCATTTTGGACAGTGCGTTGACGCAGCTCACGCCCACGCCGTGCAGGCCGCCCGAAACTTTGTAGCTGTTTTGGTTGAACTTGCCACCTGCATGCAGCTCGGTGAGCGCGATCTCGGCAGCGCTGCGTTTGGGCTCGTGCTTGTCGTCCATCTTCACGCCGGTGGGAATGCCGCGGCCGTTGTCAGTGACGCTGATGGAATTGTCCGAGTGGATGGTCACCACGATATCGTCGCAATGCCCTGCCAGCGATTCATCGATGGAGTTATCGACCACCTCAAATACCAGATGGTGCAAGCCGGTGCCGTCCGAGGTATCGCCGATGTACATGCCCGGACGCTTGCGCACGGCCTCCAGGCCTTCGAGAATCTGGATGGAACCTTCGCCATAGGCATCGGTGGCGCCGGCCTGGTTGGTGTCTATGGTGGGTTGGAAGTTGGAGCTGTCTGCGCCGCTTTCGCCGGTGTTGACGCCTTCGCCGGAGTCATTCTGGGGGGCGTCGGGCTGCTTGTCTTGGGTCATGGAGAAGTCTTCTGGTTATCAATTCGGGCATCGCCAACCTGTAGGTTTTGCGTTGCCGCTCAAAAAATCGGCTGTTCTTGAATGTCCAAACCCCCGGACTGCGGGGGTTTGGTTTGGGGGCACCGGACGGGGCGCGGTCAAATGCGCATGGGCATCACCACGTATTTGAAGGTGGCGTTGTCGGGAATCGTCATCAGCGCCGAGCTGTTGCCGTCCGAGAACTCGAGCGTGACCATTTCCTGGCTCATATTGGACAAGGCGTCGATCAGATAGGTCACGTTAAAGCCGATTTCGATGCTGTCGCCTTCGTAGTCGATGTCGATCTCGTCCACCGCCTCTTCCTGCTCTGCATTATTAGCCGCCATGCGCAAGGTGCCAGGGTCGATATTCAGGCGAACGCCTTTGAATTTGTCGCTGGTCAGAATGGCGGTGCGCTGCAAAGTGGACAGCAGGGTGGCGCGGCCCAGGACGATGCGGTTTTTATGGTTTTTCGGGATAACGCGGTTGTAGTCAGGGAACTTGCCCTCGACCAGCTTGGTCACAAACTGCATGCCCTCAAAGCTAAAGCGCGCTTGGTTGCTGGCAAATTGCATATCAATGGCGCCTTCGGCATCGGAGAGCAGGCGCTGCAACTCGATCACGGTTTTGCGCGGCAAGATGACTTCCTGCTTGGGCACTTCCACGTCCAGCGTGGCCGAGGCAAAGGCCAAACGGTGGCCATCGGTGGCGACCAAGCTGAGCTGCTTGCCTTCGGCAACAAACAAAATGCCGTTGAGGTAGTAGCGGATATCGTGCACGGCCATGGCGAATGACACTTGGCTGAGCAGGCTTTTAAGGGTTTTTTGTGGGACGCTGAAAACCGGGCCAAAACTGGGCGACTCTTGCACCAGCGGAAAGTCTTCCGCAGGCAGGGTTTGCAAGGTGAATTTGCTTTTGCCGCCTTTGAGGATGATTTTGCTTTGGCTAGCTTCCAGAGACACGGACTGGTCGGCCGGCATGGTGCGCAAAATATCGATCAGCTTGCGCGCGCCGATGGTGGTGCTGAAATCAGCGGCGTCGCCGCCAAGCTCCGCACTGGTGCGGATCTGGATTTCCAGGTCGCTGGTCGTCAATTGCAGACTAGAGCCGGTTTTGCGCACCAGCACATTGGCAAGAATGGGTAAGGTGTGGCGACGTTCGACGATGCCGGCCACCGATTGCAACACGGACAACACTTGGTCTTGCGTGGCTTTCAAAACGATCATGTAGGACTCCAAATTTCTGTCTATTTACCGGCTTGCAGGCGCAAACGTGCAGCACCGGCTATTTTCGCTGCTTATTGGCCTGTTTTCCGTCGAGAAAGGCACTTTTATCTCAGCCTTTGAGGGTTTGCTCCAAAACGTGCAGTTGCTGGTTCAATTCCGTCGCCTGCTGGCGTTCTAGGCTGATTTTGCGCACCGCGTGCAGCACCGTGGTGTGATCCCGCCCGCCAAAAAGCTCGCCGATTTCGGGCAGGCTTTTCTGCGTCAGCTCTTTGGCCAGGTACATGGCGATCTGGCGCGGCCGGGCAATACTGGCAGGGCGCTTCTTGGAATACATGTCGGCGACCTTGATTTTGTAATAGTCAGCCACGGTTTTTTGAATGTTTTCCACAGAGATTTGACGGTTTTGTATAGAGAGCAGATCTCTCAAGGCTTCGCGGGCCAGCGGGATGGAAATTTCCTTCTGGTTAAAGCGCGAATAGGCCAGGCATTTGCGCAAAGCGCCCTCGAGCTCGCGGACATTGGAGCGCACGTTTTTGGCGATGAAAAAGGCCACTTCCTCGGGCATTTCCGCGCCCTCGGCGCGCGCTTTGTTGATCAAAATCGCCACCCGCATCTCCAATTCGGGCGGCTCGATGGCGACTGTCAGGCCTGAATCAAAGCGCGAAACCAGGCGTTCGTGGATGTCGGTCAGGCCCTTGGGATAGGTGTCGCTGGTCATTACGATGTGGGATTTTTTCGCCAGCAAAGCCTCAAAAGCGTTGAAAAACTCTTCCTGGGTGCGCTCTTTATTGGCAAAAAACTGCACATCGTCGATGAGTAACAAGTCCAGAGAATGGTACTTGTCCTTGAATTCGTCAAAGGTTTTGCGCTGGTAGGCCTTGACCACATCGGAGACAAATTGCTCGGCGTGGATGTACAAAACCTTGGCCGCCGGCTTGTCAGCGAGCAAGCGATTGCCTGCGGCGTGCATTAAATGGGTCTTGCCCAGGCCCACGCCGCCATAGATAAACAAGGGGTTGTACAGATGTCCGGGCGTAGTGGCGACATGCATGGCCGCGGCGCGCGCCATGCGGTTGGCGCTGCCTTCGACCAGGTTGTCAAAGTTGAGCATGCTATTGAGGCGGTTTTTGGGCGCCTCGGGCGGGGCTGCGCCAGCCAGACCGTCGGTGCCCTGGGCGCGCACTGCGGGGCTGCGCGCCGACAGCTCCTGGCGGGGCGGCGCCTCGCGCTGGCTGATCATCAACTCCACCTGCACCGGCTGGCCGCACAGGCGCTCGAGCACTGCGGCTATGGGGGCGAGGTACTGGGCGCGGACCCAGTCCAGCTTGAACCGGTTGGCCACGATGACCTGAACTTTGCTGAAGTCTTCGGATACTTGGGCCGTCAAGGGCTTAAGCCAGGTATTGAACTGCTGCTCAGGCATGTCCATGGCCATTTTTTCCATGCACGAATGCCACAAGGCCTGACCCGCATCGCCTGTGGGCGCGGCATCGCCATAAGGCAAATATTCTTCGGTCATGGACGCAGCCAATCTGTGGATAAAAAGGGGAGTGTGAGGCCGGGCGGGGGGATTATCAAATACTTATCCACAAAAGTGGAGCGTTTTCCCAGCGCCCTTATGCTAACCGCAAGCGGGCGCCTTGGCGCGTGAATTTTGTGAAATTTGCCGTTGAAAACCATATCTCGGGCAGGCCCCCTGGAGCGCGCTCAGGGCAGACTGACGGCTGGCACTTGGCTTGGTGCCGAAAATTTGCGATAATCTTAGACTTTCCCTAAAAATCCCTTGGGGAATTTTGCCGGCGAGTCTGCTTTGGAGAGTTGGTCTCTTTGAAGTAAAGACGCAAGTGCCGGGTTCGTTCTGTCAGGAAATCCAAATGAAACGCACTTACCAGCCCTCCAAAATCCGCCGCGCCCGCACCCATGGCTTCTTGGTCCGCATGAAAACCCGTGGCGGCCGCGCCGTGATCAATGCCCGCCGCGCCAAAGGCCGTAAACGCCTGGCTGTCTAAGCAGTACGCGCCGCGGCGCCGGGCTGACAAGTGCAAGGACTGCGCACCCGCGCGCAATTTCAGGCGGCGATGGCCGGCACGGTGCAAGCCCGTAGCCCTCATTTCGTGCTGCACTTTTGCAGCTTCGATGCGGCCCCGACCCCCCAGAGCCCAGCGCCTGGAAGCACCGTTTTTGACAAAGGCCTCGCGCTAGAGCGCCCCGCCGTCGGCGCGCTGGTACCCAAACGCTGGGCCAAACGCGCCGTCACCCGCAACACCATCAAGCGCCAGATTTACCACGTGAGCCTGCTTTTTGAACCGCAACTTGCCCCCGGCGCCCATGTGGTGCGGCTGCGCAGCGCGTTTGACACCAAGCTGTTCCCCAGTGCTACTTCGGCCCCTTTGCGCGCAGCGCTGCGCCAAGAGCTGATCGGCCTGTTCGGGCAGGCAGGCCACGCAGCGCTGCCAACCAGTCCATGATGCAGTACCTGCTCATCGGCCTGGTCAAAGGCTATCGTTTGCTGCTCAGCCCCTGGTTGGGTAGCGCCTGCCGGTTTGAGCCGACCTGCTCCCGCTACGCGCTAGGGGCTTTAGAAAACCATGGCGCCGGCATCGGCACCTATCTGACAATCGCCCGTCTTGCGCGCTGCCACCCCTGGTGCGATGGCGGACTGGACCCGGTTCCACAAGACAAACCCCGGCTGTTTAGCCGCCTGATTTCCCCTTCTTCTGAAAAGAAACCCTCATGAACGATATACGCCGCACTATTTTGTGGGTGATTTTTGGCTTTTCCATGGTGCTGCTGTGGGACAAATGGCAGATTCACAATGGCAACGCGCCAACGTTTTTCCCCGGCCCACCCACAGCCGTCAGCACCGCCACGCCGGATGCTGCCAAAGCAGCGGCCTCGGATGCCAGCGTACCCAGTTCTGTGCCGGTGGCTGCAGCACCGGCCACTGCCAATGCCCCGGCGAAGGTGGAGTCTGGCCCGCTTGCGCGCGGCGAACGCATCCGCGTCATCACCGATGTGTTATCGCTCGAGTTTGACACCTTGGGCGGCACCTTGGTGGGCTCAGAATTCCTGAAATACGGCGAGTCCGGCGATAAGGACAAAGCTTTCAAGCTGCTAGATGAAAGTAAAGAGCGCATCTACCTGGCCCAGTCTGGCGTGGTCGCCGGCGCGGTGCCGGGCAACTTCCCGACGCACAAAACGCCCATGGCGTTTTCCGGTGCTACCCAGCTCAAAGACGGACAAGACAGTCTGCAGCTCACTTTCAGCTCACCCGATGTGGGCGGTATCAGCGTGGTCAAAACCTATACGCTGCACCGAGGCTCTTACGCCGTAGAAGTCAGGCATGCGCTGAGCAACCATTCGGACGCGCCCATCGCGCCGCAGCTGTATTTGCAACTGCTGCGTGATGGAAATAAGCCGGCCGGTGAGTCGTCTTTCTACTCCACCTTCACCGGCCCTGCGGTCTATACCGAGGCCAAGAAATACCAGAAGGTGGAGTTTGCTGACATCAAAAAGAAAAATGCCGAGTATGAAAAGCAGGCCAGCAATGGCTATATCGCCATGGTGCAGCATTACTTTGCCAGCGCTTGGATACTGCCCGAGGGTGTGAGCCGCAACATTTCGCTCGACGGCGTGGACATGCCCGGCACGCTGGCCGACTGCTGCTACCGCGCTGCCATGGTGGCGCCGGTCGAGGCAATTGCACCTGGCACCAGCCGCAGTATCGAGGCCACGCTGTTTGTCGGTCCGCAAGAAGAAAAAATGCTCGAGGCGCTGACGCCTGGTCTGGAGCTGCTTAAAGATTACGGCTGGCTCACCATCCTGTCCAAGCCCCTGTACTGGTTGCTCGACCGTTTGCACGGCGTGCTGCAAAACTGGGGTTGGGCCATTGTTGCCTTGGTATTGCTACTCAAAATCGCGTTCTATTGGCTCAATGCCAAGGCCTATTCCAGTATGGCCAAGATGAAGGCGATCAACCCCAAAATCATGGAAATGCGGGAGCGTCTCAAAGACAACCCGCAGCAAATGCAGCAGGAGATGATGCGTATTTACCGCGAGGAAAAAGTCAACCCCATGGGCGGCTGCTTCCCGATCATGGTGCAAATCCCCGTGTTCATCGCCCTGTACTGGGTGCTGCTGTCCACGGTGGAAATGCGCAGCGCGCCCTGGGTTTTGTGGATTACCGATTTGTCGGCGCCAGACACCTCGCTGGGAATTTGGTTTGGGGTTCCGATTGGCGTATTGCCGATTGTGATGACCTTGACCTCGCTGATTCAAACCGCCCTCAACCCAGCGCCACCGGACCCTATGCAAGCCAAACTAATGTGGATGATGCCGCTGGTCTTTAGCGTGATGTTCTTCTTTTTTCCCTCGGGCTTGGTGCTGTACTGGATTACCAACAACATCTTGTCGATTGCGCAGCAGTGGATTATCAATACCCGCATGGGCGTGCCGCCGGAGTTCAATTTGCCCAAGTTCAGATAAGCGGACCGCTACCGCCAGATGCCACAAGGCCGCGCAAGCGGCCTTGTTCGTTTGGATACGGGGCTTTTTGCAGCCGCTTCGCACGCGCAGATAATGGGCCCGCCCACTCCAAAGTCCGACACATGCTTGCCCGCCACCACGACCCGATTTTGGCCATTGCCACAGCGCCCGGCCGCGCCTCGGTAGGCATCGTGCGCGTCAGCGGCAAGGACTTGCGGCCGCTGGTTAAGGCCTGGTTCGGGCACAGCCTGGATGCGCGCCACGCGCACTACCTGCCCTTCACTGACGCCCAGGGCGCGCCCATAGACCACGGTCTGGCCCTGTATTTCCCTGCACCACATTCATTTACCGGCGAGGATGTTCTAGAGCTGCAAGCCCACGGCGGTCCGGTGGTGCTGCAACTTTTACTTGCGCGCTGCTTGGAGCTCGCAAGCGGCAGCGGCGAAAACGGCCAAATCTGCCTGCCGGGCTTGCGCCTGGCGCAAGCGGGTGAATTTAGCGAGCGCGCATTTCTCAACGAAAGGATCGACCTGGTACAGGCCGAAGCCATTGCCGACCTGATAGACGCCAGCACCGAGGCCGCTGCGCGCAGCGCGGTGCGCTCTTTGGCCGGGGATTTTTCGCGCGAAGTGGACCAGCTGCGCGACGGACTGGTGCGCTTGCGCCTGTTGGTGGAAGCGACGCTCGATTTTCCGGAAGAAGAGATTGATTTCTTGCGCAAGTCCGACGCCCAAGGGCAACTGGACGGCCTGCATGCGGCACTGGTCAACGTGCTGGGCGCCGCCCGCCAGGGCGCTTTGCTGCGCGACGGCATACGCGTAGTGATTGCTGGCCAGCCCAATGCTGGCAAATCCTCGCTGCTCAACGCCTTGGCCGGTGCCGAGCTGGCCATCGTCACGCCGATTGCCGGTACTACCCGCGACAAGGTGCAAGAGACGATACAAATCGAAGGCGTGCCCGTGCATGTGATTGACACTGCGGGCCTGCGCGAGGGCGCTGACGAGGTGGAAGCCATCGGCATTGCGCGCGCCTGGGACGCGGTGCTACAAGCCGATGCCGTGGTGTTTTTGCATGACCTGACACGCGCAAGCCAGCCGCAATACCAGGCCGATGATGCGCGGATTGCATCCACTTTGGGGCATAAATTGGCCGCAACGGTTCCGGTCATCGACGTTTGGAACAAGTGCGATGCGCAGGCGCCCGAAGCGCACGTGCCGGGCTTGTACCTGTCCGCTAAAACCGGGCAGGGTCTCGATAGCCTGCGCCGGCACTTGCTGGAATTGGCAGGCTGGCAAGCAGGCGCAGAAGGTATTTCCATGGCGCGCCAACGCCATGTGCAGGCGCTCAGCCAAGTCAGTGCGCATTTGTACCTCGCCCACGCACATCTGCGCGCGCAGGCGCAGGCGCTGGATTTATTGGCCGAAGAGTTGCGACTAGCGCAAAACGCGCTGAACGAAATCACCGGCGCCTTTAGCTCCGACGACTTACTCGGTGTGATTTTTTCCAGCTTTTGTATTGGGAAGTAAGCGATGGAAGCCGTGAAAACAAGCACCGGGTCAGCGGGCCGCATCGCCCCGCTGCAAGCGCGCGCCTAGGGCTTAATGCCCGGCGAAGTCCAGCAGGGTGAAAAGTGGCATGCCGGTGGCGCGCAATTTGTCCGAGCCGCCCAGTTCTGGCAAGTCCACGATGGCGGCGCCTTCCATCACGATAGCGCCAAGTTTTTCCAATAGTTTTTTGCCCGCCATCATGGTGCCGCCGGTGGCGATTAAATCATCGATCAGCAGCACCTGGTCGCCAGGGTGTACCGCATCGGTGTGCAACTCCACGGTGGCGCTGCCGTATTCGAGTTCATAGGTTTCTTCTACCGTGGTAAAGGGCAGCTTGCCTTTTTTACGGATGGGCACAAAACCCACATTCAGCTCGTAAGCGACTACGGCGCCAAGGATAAAACCACGCGCGTCCAAACCCGCCACCACATCGGGCCGGTGGGCGTTGTCCATGTAGCGGTGCACAAAGGCGTCAATCAGGACGCGAAACACTTTGGCGTCTTGCAGCAGGGGCGTGATGTCACGAAATTGAACGCCAGGCGCGGGCCAGTCGGGCACGGTGCGGATATGGTTGCGCAGGTATTCGGTAACGTGGGTGTGTTGCATAAAGTCGGCCATCAAACAAGGGCTGGCGACAGCGGGCCGCAATCCATGCGCTGCGCTGTCATATGGGCCCTATTGTCACCGCTGCGCAAGCCCGTGCGGCCTGCGATTAGCTTTCGCCGGCGTGCTTTTGACGCAGCCCGCGAGTTGATCATCGTTATGCGCCTACTGGCTGCATGCAAGGCAGTTTTGGGCGGCACCAGTAGCCCTGCCTAAAATGTCTGGATGCAAGCTCCCGTCACGCCATCCTTAGCGACAGCACCAGGCTCGGTCGTGACGCGTGCAATTGCTATGGCGCACACCACCTTCGACATTGAAGCGGCGGCCATCCTGGGGCTCAAAGCCCAAGTGGGCGACAGCTTTGCGCAGGCAGTCGCCCTGTCGCTGTCCATTAGCGGGCGTGTGGTGGTGATGGGCATGGGAAAGAGCGGGCATATAGGCCGCAAGATTGCAGCAACCTTGTCCTCTACCGGCACTCCGGCCTTGTTCGTACACCCGGCCGAGGCCAGCCATGGCGACCTGGGCATGGTGACGCCCCAGGATTTGGTGCTAATGATTTCCAACAGCGGCGAGTCCGAAGAGATCAACGCGATTGTGCCGGTACTCAAGCGCCTGGGCACGCCGCTGATCGCCATGACCAGCAACGGGCAATCGAGCATGGCACAGTACGCCACGCTTTGGCTGAACACGGCCGTAGCCAAAGAGGCTTGTCCGCTCAACCTGGCACCGACCGCCAGCACCACGGCGCAACTGGCCATGGGCGATGCGCTGGCGCTGGCGCTGTTAGAGGCGCGTGGCTTTCAAGCCGAAGACTTTGCCCGCTCCCACCCGGGCGGCGCGCTAGGGCGGCGCTTGCTCACCCACGTGAGCGATGTGATGCGCACTGGCGATGCCTTACCGCAGGTGGGTCCAGCGGCTAGCTTCAGTGCCTTGATGCGCGAAATGAGTGCCAAAGGATTCGGTGCCACTGCAGTGGTCAATGAAAACCAGCAGGTAGTGGGCATATTTACCGACGGTGATTTGCGCCGCTTGGTGGAGCAAGGCCTTGACCTGCGAGAGAAAACGGCTGCCGATGTGATGCGCACCCAGCCAACAACCATTTTGCAAGACGCCCTCGCGGTGGATGCCGTGGAGCTCATGGAGAGCCGACGCATCAACAGCGTTTTGGTGGTGGACCGGCTGGGTCACTTGATCGGCGCGCTTACTTCCAACGACTTGATGCGGGCTAAGGTAATTTGATGTCTGGCGATCCCCGCTTCTCCGAAGCCTTGTTGGCGCGCGGCCGCGCTATCAAGGTCTTGCTGCTCGATGTGGACGGCGTGCTCACCGACGGCGGCCTGTTTTATTCCGCACAAGGGGAGACACTCAAGCGCTTTCATACGCTGGACGGGCATGGCCTGAAGATGCTGCACAGCGCCGGGATAACTACCGCGGTGATCACCGGCCGCGATTCCGAGCCGCTGCGTGCGCGCTTGCAGGCGCTGGGGATAAGCCATGCACGCTACGGTATAGACGACAAACTTCCAGCCGCGCAAGCCATTCTGGCTGAGCTGCAACTCGATTGGAGCCAGGCTGCGGCCATGGGCGACGACTGGCCGGATTGGCCCATGATGCAAGAGGCCGCGCTGCGCTGCGCGCCGTCCAATGCCCACCACGAGCTGCTGGTACGCGCTGACTTTGTCAGCCAGAGCCAAGGCGGCCAGGGCGCAGTGCGTGAAGTGTGTGACCTGCTGCTTAGCGCCACGGGTCACTACCCATCCATCGCTGCGAAGTACGCACTGTGATCCGGCTGCTTGCCATTGTTATAGACCGCTTTGTGTTGGCGCTGCCACTGCTGATGGTGGCCGTACTGGCGCTGGGCAGCTATTGGATGGTACGCAGCGCGCCCGGCGTGGACACCGGTGAATTGCCCAGGCCGCCGGACGACACCCCGGACTATTTGATAGAAGGTTTCACCGTACAAAAGTTTGACGCCAAGGGGCAGCTGAGCGCTTTATTACAAGGCGCATCGGCACAGCGTTTGCCCGATGCGCCTTGGATAGAGATTCAAAAATTTACCTTCCGCTCGACCGATGCGCAAGGGCAAATCAAATGGGCCTCGGCAGACCAGGGTTTGAGTAGCCCGGACAACAATGAATTTCAATTGAACGGACGTGCACGCATGGTGCGCGAAGCGCATCCCATGGGCGACTATCCGCGCCTAGAGATTCGCGGGGATTTTTTACATGTGTGGACCGAGCCCGAGAAGGTCGAGTCCGACCGCCCGGTGCAATTGGTCCATGGCAAACATCGCATCCGCGCGGATAGCCTGCAATACGATGGCAGCACCCGCACGCTGCAAATGGACGGGCGCGTGCAAGCGTCCTTTGTCAACGAGGACAGCAAGCCATGAAGTCACCAAGCCAGGGCTTGGTGTTCATTACTGGCGCATCGAGCGGCATCGGACAGGCTTTGGCGCTGCGCTACCAACAGGCCGGCTACCGTCTGGCCTTGGTGGCACGGCGCAGCGAGGCCATAGAGGCCTGGGCGGGAGAATTAGGATTGGCTTCGGATAGTTACGCTGTCTATGGTGCCGATGTGGCCGATACCGACAGCATCGTGGCCGCCGCACAGGCTTGCATCGCCCGCCAAGGGCTGCCCGATGTAGTCATCGCCAATGCAGGTATCAGCATCGGTATCGATAGCGCGCAGCGCGAAGACATCGATGCGATGGCCCAGGTTTTCGCGACGAATAACATCGGCCTGGCGGCCAGTTTTCAGCCCTTTATCCAGGCCATGCGGGAGCGTGGCAGCGGGCGCTTGGTGGGGATTGCCAGCGTAGCGGGTATTCGCGGCCTGCCCGGGCATGCGGCCTATTGCGCCAGCAAAGCCGCCGTTATCAGCTACTGCGAAGCGCTACGTGGCGAATTGCGCGGCACGGGCGTGCAAGTGATCACCATCGCGCCTGGTTATGTGGATACGCCGCTCACGCGAAAAAATCGCTATCCCATGCCATTTTTAATGCCGGCTTCTACATTTGCTCACCAGGCCTACCAAGCCATAACAGCAGGCGCCAGTTACCGTGTGATTCCCTGGCAGATGGGCGTGGTCTCTAAGCTGATGCGGCTCATTCCCAACACCCTGTGGGACCGGATCCTGGCACGGCAACCGCGTAAACATCGCGGCGTTTGAATACCAAGCCACTCATACGCCTTGGCTTCAAACCGCAGCGCAATTGCATACGCTGCGCTAATCAGCAGACATAAAAAAGGGCCCCTAAGGGCCCTGATTACTTGTGGCTTCAAGCCACAAAACGGATGCGATTAGTAACCGCCGCCGCCGCTACGGCCACCGCCGTAACCGCCGCCGCCGCCGCCACCGCTGCGTCCGGCGCCACCGCCGTAACCACCGCCGCCGCCACCGCCGCTACGACCGGCACCGCCGCCGTAACCGCCGCCGCCACCTGCACCGCCACCAAAACCGCCGCCACCTGTGCGGGGGGGGCGCGGCTCCATGGGACGCGCTTCGTTGACCACCAGACCACGGCCACCGAATTGTTGACCGTTCATTCCGCTGATAGCTGCTTGTGCTTCGGCATCGCTGCCCATTTCCACAAAGCCGAATCCTTTAGAACGACCGGTGTCACGCTCCATCATGACCTTGGCGCTGGTGACAGAACCGTGTGCGGAAAATGCCTGTTGCAGGTCTTCGTCACGGAAAGAATATGGCAGATTGCCGACGTAAAGTTTGTTGCCCATGCTGGGACTCCTCAAAATAACTCAAAACGCGATGGAGTCCAAAACCGCAATCAACAAACCATTAAAGACTTAGAGCAGACGCGAAACTGACCAAACACCGCAAACCTGCCTTGCCAATTTATGGCAAAGCAATTTCATTATGCGCTATTTGTACAGTTTGCAAGCGATTTTTTTGATAATGCACTGGAAAAATATACCAATTTTTAATATTTGAGCCCGATTAACTGCAATATCTAGGGAAAACCCTGCGACTTACCAATTCGCTTCACGCTCCGGGCTAGCGCTGATTTTGTGGATAGAGAGGTCGGCGCCATCAAATTCTTCCTCTTGGCTCATACGCAAACCAAGGGTCATTTTCAGCACACCATAAACCAGGAAGCCACTTAAAAGCGCCCATACCACGCCGATCAGCGTACCGGCACACTGCGCGCCGAAACTAACGCCACCCAAGCCGCCCAAAGCCGGCAAGCCGAAAATGCCAGCGGCCAAGCCACCCCAGGTGCCACATAAACCGTGCAAAGGCCAAACGCCCAACACATCATCAATCTTCCATTTGTTTTGCGTTAGCGTGAAGGTCACCACGAAAATCGCGCCGGCCACGCCGCCAACCACCAGCGCGCCCAGCGGGTGCATCAGATCCGAGCCGGCACACACCGCCACCAAGCCGGCCAGGGGCCCGTTATGCACAAAGCCCGGATCGTTCTTGCCCAAAACCAAGGCCGCCAAAGTGCCGCCGACCATGGCCATTAAAGAGTTCACCGCCACCAGGCCAGACACTTTGTCCAGGGTTTGCGCGCTCATCACATTAAAACCAAACCAGCCCACCGTCAGCACCCAGGCGCCCAGCGCCAGAAAGGGGATGCTAGAGGGCGGATGGGCCGAGATCGCGCCGTCTTTGCGGTAGCGGTTGCTGCGCGCACCCAGCAGCAGTACCGCGCCCAGGGCGACCCAGCCACCTACGGCATGCACCACCACGCTACCAGCAAAGTCATGAAACTCCGCGCCGGTATGCGCCAGTAGCCAGGCCTGGACGCCAAACCTCTGGTTCCATGCCAGGCCTTCAAACAAGGGATAAACCAGGCCCACCAGCACTGCCGTGCCAATGAGTTGCGGCCAGAATTTGGCGCGCTCGGCAATACCGCCCGAAATAATCGCCGGAATGGCTGCGGCAAAAGTCAGCAGGAAAAAGAATTTAACCAAGCCATACCCATTATTGGCGGCCAGCTGTTCAGCCCCGACAAAAAAATGGGTGCCATAGGCCACGCTGTAACCGACGGCGAAATACACCACGGTGGAGACCGAAAAATCCGCCAGGATTTTTACCAGTGCGTTGACCTGGTTTTTGCGCCGCACCGTACCCAATTCCAGAAAGGCGAATCCGGCGTGCATGGCGAGCACCATGACGGCGCCTAACAAAATAAATAAGGTGTTTGCGCCCTGTTGCAGTGCATCCATGGGTGGTTCCTAGTGGGGGTATGCTTTGTTTTGGTGCAAATTGAATACTTGCACCGTGTGTGCACTAAAAGTAAGCAAAATTTGCGCCAAATTTGACTGGGCTTTGCACCAAGCCGGTTCCAGATAAGCTCGCTGGTCTGCCTGTCATGGCTGCAACAAAGGACAATCGCACCATGTCCCGATTTCAAACCAGGCGCCATCGGGCCACATAAAAAACTACGCAATGGAAGCATTCCTGGTCTCCACCGGCATCGTTGCCCTGGCCGAAATGGGCGACAAAACGCAATTGCTGGCACTGATTTTGGCGGTGCGTTTTCGCAAGCCCGTTCCTATCGTGTTGGGCATCTTGGTGGCCACTATCGTCAACCACGGCTTGGCCGGTGCGCTGGGGGCCTGGTTGACACAGGTCATCGGGCCAGACCTCTTGCGCTGGGTGCTGGGTGCATCGTTTATCGCCATGGCGGTATGGATGCTCATACCGGACACCATCGATGATGAGGAGGAGGGACAGGAGCCGCGTTGGGGCGTGTTCGGCACCACGGTCGTCGCGTTTTTTCTGGCCGAAATGGGCGACAAAACCCAAATCGCCACCGTGATGCTGGCCGCGCGCTTTGACGCCTATTACTGGGTCGTCGCGGGCACCACCTTGGGCATGATGCTGGCCAATGTGCCCGTGGTTTATTTGGGCGAGCGCATGACCCGGCTAGTGCCAATGCGCGTGATGCATATCGTCTCGGCGCTGGTATTTGCGGTGCTGGGCGTGCTGGTGCTGCTGCCAATCTAAACCGGAACGCACAAACCGGCGTTGCTATACTTTGCTTACAGCGCCAATTTGCTCCAGCTTGCGGGCGCTTAATAAATTCAGCTAAACACGGACCCCCGCGATCTTTGCTTGACCCGGCCCCGCGCTTAGCGTTGCCGGGTTTTGTTTTTTTATGTTGATTGCTACACCCCAGTCCCTGCATTTTGAGGCGCCGCTGCCTTTGCAAAGCGGCGCGTCCATCCGCGCCTATGACCTGGCTTTTGAAACCTACGGCACGCTCAACGCAGACAAATCCAACGCGGTGCTGATTTGCCATGCTCTCAATGCCTCGCACCACGTGGCCGGCGTCTATGCGGGCCAGCCCAAATCCGAAGGATGGTGGGACAGCATGATCGGGCCGGGCAAACCGGTGGACACCCATCGTTTTTTTGTGATCGGCGTGAACAACCTGGGCTCGTGCTTTGGCTCCACCGGCCCCATGCATACCAACCCCGACAGCGCAGAAGGCCAGGTCTATGGCGCTGACTTTCCGGTGGTCACCGTGGAGGACTGGGTGGACGCGCAGGCACGCTTGCTCGACCGGCTGGGCATTCAAACCTTGGCCGCCGTCATGGGCGGCAGCCTGGGCGGCATGCAAGCACTGGCGTGGACGCTGCAATACCCCCAGCGTGTGCGCAGAGCAGTCGTCGTGGCCAGTGCCCCGAACTTGACGGCAGAGAACATCGCGTTCAACGAAGTGGCGCGCCGCGCCATCACCACCGACCCGGATTTTCATGGCGGCCACTTTTACCGCCACGGCGTGGTGCCCAAGCGCGGCCTGCGCATCGCACGCATGATCGGGCACATTACTTACCTGAGCGATGATGTGATGAACGCCAAGTTCGGCCGCCAATTGCGCCATGCGGTGCAAGATGCGGTGGCCAGCGCCGACTACCTTTACAGCACCCAAGAGGTGGAGTTCCAAATAGAAAGCTACTTGCGCTACCAGGGCGACAAGTTTGCCGATTACTTTGACGCCAATACCTATTTGCTGATCACCCGTGCCCTGGACTACTTTGACCCGGCGCGCAAATTTGACGGTAGTTTGACGCAAGCGCTGGCCGCAGCGCGCAGCAAGTATTTACTGGTCAGCTTTGTCACCGACTGGCGCTTTGCGCCTTCGCGCAGCCGCGAAATCGTCAAGGCCCTTTTGGACAATCAACGCGATGTCAGCTATGCCGAGATCGATGCGCCGCACGGGCACGATGCCTTTTTGCTCGACGATGTGCGCTACCACAGCGTGGTGCGTTCCTACCTCGAATCCCTGGCCCAAGAGGTAGGCGTATGAGCGACCTCTCTATCCAAAACGCGCTAGCGCAGCTGGTGCCCCTTGGCGCACGCGTGCTGGACCTGGGCTGCGGCGACGGTGCCATGCTCTCGCATTTGCAAACCACGCGCGGCTGCAGCGGCTATGGCATTGAAATCGACGACGCCAACGTGCTGGCCTGCGTGCAGCGCGGCGTCAACGTCATCCAGCTCAACCTGGACGAAGGCCTGGCCATGTTTGACGATGCCTCGTTTGACGTGGTGCTACAAATCGACACCCTGCAGCACTTGCGCAATGCCGAGGTCATGCTGCGTGAAACCGCGCGCGTGGGGCGCTTGGGCATTGTGGCCTTCCCTAATTTTGCGCATTGGCCCAATCGTTTTAGCGTACTACAAGGGCGCATGCCAGTAACCAAACGCCTGCCTTACCAGTGGTACGACACACCCAATATTCGCGTGGGCACGCACGCCGATCTGGGCGCGCTGGCCCGCAAAAACGGCCTGCGCGTGATCGATAGTTTTGGCCTGCAAGATGGTGAAGTCGTGCGCTGGCTGCCCAACTGGCGTGCCGGCACGTCGGTGTACAAGCTGGCGCGCTAGGCCTCAGTTAACAGCCCAATTGCCGCGCCAAGTCCAAAAGGTCGCGCGCGTGCAGGTGGTTGGCCGCACGCGGACTCACATCTTTGGGATTGCGCGCGCCAAATTCCAGCGGCCGCTCGATATAAGCGGTTTGCAATCCACAAGCCCGGGCGCCTTCCAAATCGTTGTGATGCGCGGCCACCAGCATCACCTGTTCAGGCGGTACATCAAAGGTCTGCGCTACGCCGCCATAGGTACGAGGATCGGGCTTGTAGGCGCGAAACACTTCAGCACTCAAGATGCAATCCCAGGGCAAACCGGCGCGCTTGGACAAGCGGGTGAGCAAATTGAGATTGCCGTTGGACAGGGTGCACAGAATAAAGCGCGTTTTTAAGCGCTCCAGGCCGTCCACCACATCGGGCCAAGGGTCTAGGCGATGCCAAGCGCGGTTGAGGTCGGCACGCGCAGACTCGCCTAGGTGTGTCAGGCCAAACTGCTCCAGCACCTCATCCAAAATCATGCGGTGCAAGTCGTCAATCAAGGTCCAGGGCAGCTCTCCCGCCATCACGCGGCGCATGGCAGGTTGGTAGCCCGCACGCCAGGCCAAGGCAAAAGCATCGGCATCGACCGCCGGATGGGAAGCGCGTATTTCACGCGCAATGCTGCCATGCCAATCGACCACGGTTCCAAAAATATCAAAGGCCAAAACCTGGGGGGTATGCGCGCTGCTTGCCATGGTCGCCATCCGTAAAGTGCATTGGTCGGTCATCATAGAGCGCAGCCGTGGCATCATGCGCACTGACAATGAATGGAGAAAACGCCATGACCGCCCGCCTACCTGATTCCGTGCTCAACACCACCCTAGCCCTGACCCACGTCAGCCAGGCCTGGGATGGCGACATCGTCCAGCGCCTGAGCGACTACATCGCCATTCCGGCGAAATCGCCTCTGTTTGACGCCGACTGGCTGGCCCATGGCTACCTCGAGACCGTGGTGCGCAACACAGCGCAATGGATAGAGGCGCAAAAACTCGAAGGCCTCACTTTAGAAGTGGTGCGCTTGCCCGGTCGCACGCCGGTGCTTTTTTTCGAGGTTGCCGCCACGCGCAGTGCGCAAGCGGGCGTGTCCGAGCAGACGGTTTTGATGTACGGCCACCTAGACAAACAACCGGAGTTTTCCGGCTGGCGCAAGGACCTGGGGCCGTGGACGCCCAAGTACGAAGACGGCAAGCTGTATGGGCGCGGTGGCGCCGACGACGGCTACGCCGCCTATGCGGCCATCGCGGCCATTGCCGCACTCAAAGGCCAGAAGGTGGCGCATCCGCGCATTCTGGGTTTGATTGAAACCTGCGAAGAAAGCGGCTCCTATGATTTGCTGCCCTATGTGGATGCGCTGCGTACCCGCCTGGGCGATGTCGGCCTGGTGGTGTGTCTGGACTCTGGTGCTGGTAATTACGACCAACTCTGGCTGACCAATAGCTTGCGCGGCATGGCCAGCGGCGTACTGCGGGTGGATGTGCTGACCGAAGGCGTGCATTCGGGCGATGCCAGCGGCGTGGTGCCCTCGAGCTTTCGGGTGCTGCGCCAGGTCTTGGACCGGCTGGAGGACAGCGCCACCGGGCGCTTGTTGCCAGGCATCTTCCACTGCGAGGTGCCGCCCGAGCGCCTGGCACAGGCACGCACTACCGCAGATATTTTGGGCGATGCGGTGTACAAACGCTTTCCCTGGGCGCATTACGACTGCGGTGGCGCCACCCAATCGGTGCTACCCACCACCACCGACCCGCTGCAAGCCCTGCTCAATCGCACCTGGATGCCCACGCTCAGCGTGACCGGCGCCGAAGGCTTTCCGGCCATGAAAGATGCGGGCAATGTGCTGCGCCCTTTTACCGCCTTCAAACTCTCGCTGCGTCTGCCGCCGCTGGTGGAAGCCGCCTCGGCAGTACAAGCGCTCAAAGCCTTGCTGGAGGACAACGCCCCCTACCAGGCCAAAGTGACGTTTGAGACCTCCGGCGGCGCCACCGGCTGGAATGCACCGGATACTGCGCCCTGGTTTGAGCAGGCCCTGAACGAGGCCTCGCAAGCGCACTTTGGCGCGGGCTGTGGCTACATCGGCCAAGGCGGCACGATTCCGCTCATGAATATGCTCAGCCAAGGCTTTCCCAAAGCGCAAATGATGGTCTGTGGCGTGCTCGGCCCCAAGAGCAATGCGCACGGCCCCAATGAGTTCCTGCACGTGCCTTACGCCAAAAAACTGACGGCGGCCGTGGCGCAGGTCATTGCGCGTTTCCCTTAATGCGGGTGCTTTTATATGAACGATAGCTCCACGCTTTCCAAACTAAGCCTTGCGCCAGGCCTGCAACTGACTCTGCGCGACTGGCCGCTGGCCGACCCGGCAGCCATGCGCGCCCAGGTGCTTATCGTGCACGGCCTGGGCGAACACAGTGGGCGTTACGAACACGTGGCGCAGCAGCTCAATAGCTGGGGCTATGCGGTGCGCAGTTTTGACCTGTGGGGCCACGGCCTGTCCGATGGTGAACGCGGCAGCATGCGCGACGAGCATGCCCTGCTCGATGATCTGGCCGCCGTGGTGGACCATACGCGCAAAACCATGCAGCCGGGCCAGTCCCTGGTCTTGCTAGGCCACAGCCTGGGCGGCTTGGTGGCGGCGCGCTTTGTATCGCTGCGCATGCGGCCGATAGACGCCTTGGTGTTATCCAGCCCCGCGCTAGACCCGGGCCTCAATGCCTTTCAAAAACTGCTTCTGGCCACGCTGCCGGGTATCGCGCCCAATCTGCGCGTGGGCAACGGCTTGCAAGTCAGATACCTTTCGCACGACCCGGCGGTGGTAGCCGCCTACCAAGCCGACCCCTTGGTGCATGACCGTATTTGCGCGCGCCTGGCTTTGTTCATCGCCCAAGCGGGTCGCGAAGTGTTGGCCGCGGCGCCCCAATGGAACACGCCTACGCTGTTGCTGTTTGCCGGTCAGGACAAGCTGGTCAGCCCGCAAGGCAGCCGCGACTTTTTGAAACTAGCCCCTGGGGCGATCGTGCAGTCGCTGTGCTTTGAGGGGCTGTTCCACGAAATCTTCAACGAAGCCGAGGCCAGCGGCGTGTTTGCCGCCTTGCAGCAATGGCTGCAAGTAGGCTGGGCGGATCTGGCAGCAACTGCCTAGCAAGAGCGGCCAAGCAAGCGAATCAGGTCAATAGCGCCAAGGCCGTCAAGGCCGCTGTCTCCGCACGCAAAGTGCGCGCACCCAGCGACTGCGGTGCAAACCCGGCCGCTATGGCAAGCGCTTCTTCAGCGGGGCTGAAACCGCCTTCGGGGCCGGACAATACCAGTGCGGCTTGGGTGCTTGCCAGCGCAGCCCAATGGCGCAAGGCCTTAGCATCAGCATGCAGTGACAGCAGTAAACGCGCAGGGGCCGCTGCGCCCTCGGGCCCCTTCGCACTGGCTAAGTCGCGCAAAAAATGCGGCAGGCTTTGCACCGCATGTACGCGTGGCACCTGGTTGGCGCCACACTGCTCGCAGGCCGCAATCGCCACGGCTTGCCAGTGCGCGATCTTTTTGTCCGCGCGCTCGCCGCTCAGGCGCAGCACGCTGCGCTCGCTGGTCAAGGGGTATATCGCCGCTACGCCCAGCTCCGTCGCCTTTTCCACCAACCAGTCCATACGCTCATTGGCGGGCATCACCACGGCGATAGCAACCCGGCGCGTGGCCTCACATTCCCGCGCTTTGTGCGGCCCTACGCGCACCTGCACTTGGCTGCGGCCCATGAGCAGGATCTCGGCTTCAAATTCACCCGCGGCTGCTGTTGCTTGCAAACCCTCATCCCAGCCAGGGCCCTGGTTGAACAAGCTAATGGTCTGGCCCGGCTGCATGCGCAAGACCTGCACATGGCGGGCCGGGCCGGGCGGCAGATCCAGCACCGCGCCGGTTTGCAAATGGGATGGGCAGTAAAAACGGGGCATTAGCGCGCGGCGCCTATGGAGGACATGGCGTCGCGTGGCAACACGTGCTTACACACGGCCAAACGAAAAGGCCTGGGGCGGCTCTATGCCCTCGATACGCTCGACCAAGCGCAGCAAGGGTTTGAGCTCGCGGTATCGGGCGCAGGTAGCGCGGATGTAGCCGATAAAACGCGGTGTGTCGGCAAGGTATTTGGGCTTGCCATCGCGCAAAGTCAGGCGGGCAAAGATGCCGGCGATTTTGATATGCCGCTGCAAGCCCATCCACTCCACCGCGCGGTAGAACTCGCCAAAGTCATCGCCCACCGGCAAGCCGGCTTGGCGCGCTTGCTGCCAGTAGCGCACCGTCACATCCAGACAAAAATCCTCTTCCCAGCTGAGAAAGGCGTCGCGCATCAGGCTGGCGATGTCATAGCTAATCGGCCCATACACCGCGTCCTGAAAATCCAGCACACCCAAAGGATGGGCGCGCCCGGCGTCCATCAGGTTGCGCGGCATAAAGTCGCGGTGCACATACACCGAAGGCCAGGACAGGTTGTTGGCGATGATGGTTTCAAACGCCGCATCCAAGACTTGGCTTTGCGCTGTATCGAGCACCACCTTGCGGTGCTGCGCGACATACCACTGCGGGAACAACGCCATTTCACGGCGCAAGAGCGCATGGTCATAAGGCGGCAAGACGCCCGGCTGCGAGGCTTTTTGCCAGGCGATCAAGGTGTCCACCGCTTGCAAATACACGTCTAAAGGGGGGGGCGCTGCGGGGTCTATGCGCTGCATCATGGTGTGATCGCCCAGATCGGTGAGCAGCAAAAAGCCCTGCGCCTGGTTCCAATCGAGTACCTGCGGACAGTGCAGGCCCGCCTGCTGCAAGAGATCGGCAACTTTGACAAAAGGCGCACTGTCTTCTTTGTCCGGTGGCGCATCCATCACGATCACACTGGGCCCGTACGTGCTATGCGCGCTGTTCAGGCGCAAATAACGCCTAAAACTGGCATCGACCGACGCTAAGCGCAGGCTCTCGGGCTGCAGGCTGAAGCGCTTTTGTACCGACTGCAGCCAGACAGCAAACGCATGCCCCCGCGCGGCATCGGCCCAGTGCACCGCTTGCAGCATGGTGGGCGTGGCACTGTCCGGGCTTGGGGTCGATGCGCTAGCGCTTTGATAATCCACAGCGGACGGCTGCGCACCGCTGGCAAGAGAAGACGGGTCATTAGGGCTCATGGATAATCCATTGTCCATCTTTTTGCGCACCTACCTTGCCCTCTTCCTCGTTCATGGTTCCAAATCACCGCTTGCGGCCCGCCTTAGCGTGCGATTGGAAGGCGAGGATCCTGGTTCAAGCAGGGCTATGCGCCGCGCTGACAGTCATGGCAATGCCCGCCAACGCCCAGAGCGCGAAGCCGGCGGCAGCGGGCCAAGCCAGCCTGATGGACAGCAGCGGCCAGAAAACCTGGATCTACCTGTCTGGTGACAAGCTCAGCGGCCACGCCGATAAAGAGGTGCTGCTGGAAGGAAACGCGCAAATGCAGCGCTCCGACTCGCAAATCAGCGCCGACCGCCTGCGTTACGACCAGCGTACCGACCGCATGCAAGCCCAGGACCATGTGCGCATCGTGCGCGATGAACGCACTTATACCGGCAGCTATCTGGATATGGATGTGGAGCGCTTTGAAGGCTTTTTCACCAACATTAGCTACGATCTGGGCGGCGGTAAAGGCCATGGCGAAGCAGTGCGCGCTGACTTTGCAGATAAAAACCACATGACGGCCCACCAGGGCACCTACACCACCTGCCGTCGCAAGCCCGGCCCCCTTTGGGTGCCCGAGTGGGTACTGACTGCGACCCAACTGAATATTGATAATGAAGAAGAAATAGGCCAGGCCCAGGGCGCTTATTTGCACTTTCAGGGTGTGCCGGTACTGCCAGTGCCGCCCTTTAGTTTTCCCATCACGGATAAACGCAAATCGGGCTTTTTGCCACCTTTATTTGGCATTGACAGCGCCAATGGCTTTGAGCTGGCAACCCCCTACTACTTCAACCTCGCGCCCAATTACGACCTGACGGTGACGCCCAACTTCATGACGAGCCGGGGGGTGAACCTAGAAAACCAGTTGCGCTACCTGGAGCCAAACTACGTCGGGGATGTGAAGCTGGCCTACATGCCGAACGACCGGTTGCGGGGGCAGGACCGCCTTGCCTTAGCGCTGACACACAGCATGCAGATTGCCAGCCCCATCGGAAACATTTCTTTCGGAGCCAATATCAGTCGCGTCGGCGACGATAACTACTGGTCTGACTTTAGCGGCAGCACGATTTTTCTCAACAGTGTGGCAGCAGGCGGCACCAACCGGACCTTGCCGGCCGATCTCACGGCGACTTGGGGTCGGGGCGATTTATCGTCCATGCTCAAAGTACAAAAATGGCAAGCCCTGCAAACCACAGCCCCCTATGACCGGGTGCCGCAATGGACGCTGCGCTATGCGCAGACCAATGTGCAAGGCATCGACTGGTCGATAGACACCGATATCACCAAATTTGAGGGCGACCGTACGCTTACCCGCCAGCCCAACGCGCAACGCGCCTTTGCTTGGGCGCAAATCAGCTACCCGCTGATCTGGCCGGCTTTTTACCTGACGCCCAAACTACAAACCCATGTGGCTGGCTACCAATTTGACGCCCCCATTAACAAGCAGCAGTCAAGCAACAGCCTGGTCAGCACTTTCAGCCTGGATGCAGGGCTCACCCTTGAACGCAACACCGAAATTTTGGGCGTCAAGCTGCTGCAGACTTTGGAGCCGCGGGCCTACTATGTGTATACGCCCTATACCGACCAAAGCCTGCTACCCAATTACGACACCGCGGCGCAGGACCTCAATTTAACCGCTGTATTTACCGAGAACGCCTATGTCGGCCACGACAAAATTTCCGATAACAATTTGCTCACACTGGGCCTGACGACACGATTTTTAAACCCGGACACCGGCGCCCAGTTGGCCAGCTTTGGCGTTGCGCAGCGCTTGCGTTTTGAAGAGCAAAAAGTGACTCTCTTGCCAGGGCAAGCACCCGCTGCTACCGGACTGAGCGATGTTTTGTTGGGTTCACGCTTGAACCTGGGAGATCGTTGGGTACTGGACGCTGCCACGCAATACAACATCCAGACCCAACAATCGGTACGCTCGGTCATCGGTGGCCGCTACCACGCGGGCGACTTCCAAACACTGAACATCGCTTACCGCTCGCAATTGAACTTAAGTGAGCAAGTAGATATCAGCTGGCAATGGCCGCTCAGTGCTCTCTGGGGCGCAAGCGGCGGGCCAGCCGATTCCGACGCCGGACGCTACTACGGCCTTGGCCGCGTGGCCTACAGTTTGCGCGACCAGCAGCTGGTCGATAGCCTGTTGGGCCTGGAGTACGATGCGGGCTGCTGGATTGCCCGTCTCGTCTATAGCCGCACACCGATCACACCCCAGACCGCGAACTCCAAGGTGATGTTCCAAATCGAGTTGGTGGGCTTTACGCGGCTTGGAATTGACCCGTTCAAGACCTTAACCGATAGCATCCCGCGCTACCAGTACCTTCGCTGAAGCGTTTTTGCCATTGCTTGTTCACTCTTTACCCCTCAATCCTATGAAGATGCCAGTGTGGATTTTTTCTCTTTTGCTTGCGATCAGTGCGGCAGGCCATGCACAGACTGCGCCGAGCGATGATTACATTGTTGCGCTAGTCAACTCCGAGCCCATTACCCATGCCGAGTTGCAAAGCCAGATCCGGCAACTGGTGGAAGGCCGTGGATCCCAGTCTGCGCCACTGCCACCCGCTGCCGAGCTTCGGGCGGCTGTGCTGGAGCGCATGGTCGTAGAACGCGCCCAACTCCAATTGGCCAGGGAAACCGGCTTGCGCGTGGATACGGCATCTATTGACCAGGCGGAAGCCAATATCGCCGCCCAAAACCAATTGGACCTGGTGCAGCTGCGTGCCAGCCTGGAGCGGCGTGGAACCACGCAAGCGGCCTTTCGTCGGCAATTGCGCGACCAACTCCTGATCAACCGCTTGCAAGAGCGCGAGGTGGAGGCGCGGATAAAAATCAGCGACGCCGATGTAGAGACGGCCTTGGCCGCGCGCAAAGAAGCGGCCGCAGACCCGCAAAACCAGGAGCTCAATCTCGGGCATTTGTTCCTGGCCCTACCGGAGAACCCGAGTGCGGCGGCCGTCACCCAGGCCCAGCAGCTGGCACAAAAAATTCTCGATCGCATGCAAGCCGGCGACTCTTTTGAGGCGCTGGTACAAGAATTTTCAGCCGCCGAACGCAGCAATGCGGGGCAAATTGGCATGCGCCGGACAGACCGCTACCCGCCTTTGTTTGTCAATGCAAGCCAAGCGCTAGCGGTCGGTGCGGTATCGCAATGGGTGCGCTCGGATGCAGGCTTGCATTTGCTCAAAGTTTTGGAGCGGCGCGTCAATGGGCTTTCTGACACCCAGGTGCAGCACCACGCGCGCCATATCCTGCTGCGGCCCGATGCGACCTTGACGCAGGAACAAGCCACCCAACAACTCGCCGCGGTGCGCGAGCGCATTCTGGCCGGCGCCACCAGCTTTGAGGCGCAAGCGCGCGCGCTATCCCAGGACGGCAGCGCAGCCCAGGGCGGCGATTTGGGCTGGGCTGGGCCCGGCCTGTTTGTGCCCGAATTTGAACAAGTGCTCCTGCGCCTGCGGGAGAAAGAAATCGCCCAGCCGCTGGTGTCGCGCTTTGGGGTGCACCTGATAGAACTCTTAGAGCGCCGCAACGTGGATTTGACCCCCGCCCAGCTGCGCGAGCGCGAGCGCAACCTGCTGCGGACCAAGCGCGCAGACGAGGTCTTTGAGGCCTGGGTCCGCGACGTGCGTGGCCGCGCTTTCGTTGAAATCCGTGACCCCGGATAAGCCGCTGGCAAGCGCAGTGCCGCTGGTTCAGATAGGCATAGATGCAGCACATTCCACGTAAGCGCTTTGGCCAGCATTTTTTGAGCGACGGCGGGGTTATCGACGCCATCGTGCAAGCCATATCCCCGCAAGCGGGCCAGGCGATGGTGGAAATCGGGCCGGGGCTGGGGGCTTTAACGCAGCCCCTGGTGGAGCGCTTGGGCGCGCTGACGGTCATCGAGCTGGACCGTGATTTAGCGGCGCGCTTGCGCACCCATGCGCATTTGCAAGTGATCGAGTCCGATGTGCTGCGCGTTGACTTTAGCGCGATTGCCGCGGCTGGCCCAGCCCCGCAAAACCGCCTGCGGGTAGTGGGTAATTTGCCCTACAACATTTCCACGCCAATTTTGTTTCACCTGCTCGAGTTTGCTCCCTGCATAGAAGACCAGCACTTCATGCTCCAAAAGGAAGTGGTGGACCGCATGGTGGCCACGGCGGACACCGCTGATTTCGGGCGCCTGAGCGTGATGCTGCAATGGCGTTACCAGATGGAAAACGTATTGGCGGTGGGCCCCCAAAGCTTTACGCCACCCCCGCGGGTTGACAGCGCCATAGTGCGCATGCTGCCTTTGGCTGCACCGGCGCTGCCCAATGCCGCACTCTTGGGGCCCTTGGTGCAAGTCGCCTTCAGTCAACGACGCAAGCTACTGCGGCACACCTTGGGTGCCTTTTTAGAAAAGCATAATTTCTCTGGGAACTTTGATTTGCAAAGGCGCGCGCAAGAGGTCCCGGTTGCGCAGTACATCGCTCTGACGCAACAGCTTGCGCTGCAAATAGCCTAATGCGCCTTGACACGGACCCTAATGCACAGCCGGTAGCCTTGGCCGCGCAGCGCCTTGATGCTGGCACCCCCGCCCAAGCCTGGCGCTAGTTTTTGGCGCACCCGGCTGATCAATTGCTCGATGCGTATTTTGTTAACCTGATCGGATACGTCTGCATCGCCGAGCACTTCATTGAGTCGGTAAAAACGCAAAAAATTCGCTGACAAAGCCAGCTCCTGCAACAGCAGGCATTCGCGGCCGGTCAGCCCAATGGCTTGGCCCAAGGGCGGCACGATTCGGTGGCCACGCAAATCCAACACCCACTCTTTGTCTTGCGCTAAAGGAGCAACACGGCGGCAGAGACTATTGAGTACCGTGCTGATCTCCTCTGCGCCCGCCGGTTTGGTCAGGAAAACATCGGCACCGGCTGTGTAAGCCTCTCTGCGTTCTATGCTGCTCACCCTGGCCGTCAAGGCCACTACCCCCAGGTGGGGATAGGCGCGTTTGACGCGCTGAATCATGTCAATGCCGGCTTCGTGCGACAGGCTCAAATCCACCACAATCGCATCGGGCTTGCTGGCGTTAATTGCCTCGCTCATCCGCTCGCCGTCTTCAAGAGCGAAGACCCGAAAGCCTTCTTGCGAAAGATGGTCTCCCAGATCTTGGCGCGGCTCGTTGTTGTCTTCGACGATGATGATGTTGAACAAGCTTAGCTCCACTAAGTAAATCAGGTCAGAACATAACTAATGCCCGCCTTTGAGGCTGACCAATTCTGAAACGCTCCTGCGAGCGGCTCGCTACCTGGGCGTGGGGATGCACCGCCGTGCGGCACCCAGCACTTTTGAAGAACACGTCCAAATGGCTCGCGCTGCGAGCCTTAGGGCAATAGGTCCAAAAATGGACAAAAGCGCGTTTCATGTGGTTTGTCCTGGTAGTTTTGGTGTTCGATGCACGCTGCGACGGGCTTATTCAGACTGCCCTCAACCCTTGAAAGACATTGTAAGTTGAAATCAACTTTAATTTCAACACTAAGATAAGCTCAGCAATTATTTGAAGACTTTGTTAGCATGACTTGAGTATTTAATAAATTTAATTAAAGAGGCAAAAATCATGCAGTCAACACAGAATTCCTGGGTCCAGGGCTGCCCGGAGGCGGATTCCTGCCACTCATTTGATGTCGGATCGGCCCGCGCCAGGGGTCGCGAGGTTTTGAGCCATACCTATGAGGTGACCTATACCGGCGTGATTGGGCCGGAGGCGAGGCTTTATCTATACGAACAGGTTTTTTTAGCGGCAAAAGGCCGTATGACGCTAGAAATCGGGCACCACGCCATCTGGTGGGGCGATCCCAACGATCACAGCTATGGGGGGGCCAAACAAACCCTTGAGCGCCTCGCTTTTGGCACGGTCGGCGTTTGGCTTAGTCCGATAGAAAAATACGAGAAATCGCTAATCCGCGCGCACAATTTGCGCCAATACGGAATCGTTAGGGTTGTTTTTCCGCTCGAGGACCTGCCCGCTGCGCTTGCATTTTGCGAGAGTCAACGACCGCGGTGATGATGAGTTGGCTGGCCTGGGCGAACACTTGCGCCCGCAGCAACAAGTCATTTTGGGGGAGCAAGTCGATCAGCGCATCTAACCCGAGCCCAGAAATCTTTTGGGCGTGCCGATCGGGCTCATTCTCGCCCGTCAAAAGCCAGAGCCTGGAAATGCCCAGGTAGGACGCGGCCTTCTCATTGTTGACCGCGCTAAATTTACGCTCCACTCCCTCAGCGCCATTGAGAACCATGCCAACAGCTTGGGGGGATACCCCCAGTTCCGCAGCCAATTGCTTGCGCGTCCGTCCAGCGCGATGGAGCGCATCTTGGAGTCTTTGTCCGTAGTTCATGCGCAAATTATGCATGCCTCTGGGAATTAGCTTACTTTTTATTGATTTGAGTTTAAAAAATAAGGGCTTCTGTAAACCCAAATCAAGCCATTGAATTGGGCATCTCCTCCTATGCAATTTCCAGCCTAAAGAAAACCGCGCGTCTATTCGATGCCTATTCGCGCTTGCCTACAGCGCGACTGCGCAACATCGCGTGCGGTGATAGACCCTGGGTATCAAGCCTTGCACTATGTCAAGATGAGGAATGTTGCAAAACCAGATGCTGCTCTACAAGGCCTTGGGCGGCGGGCTTGAGCCGGCACCATGATGCGCCGCCTGGCGCCGGCCTTTCCGCTGCTGTTTGTCGTCCTGTGGTCCACCGGATTTATCGGTGCGCGTTTAGGTTTGCCGCATAGCGAGCCACTGACTTTTTTGTTTGTGCGCTATCTGCTGGTGGTGGCCTTGCTGCTGGTGCTGGCGGTGCTGAGCAAAGCGCCCTGGCCTGCACAGCCCCGGGATTGGTTTCACATCGGCGTGGCCGGTTTGCTGATTCACGGCATCTACCTGGGCGGCGTGTTTATTGCCATTTCTATGGGTCTGCCCGCGGGTGTGGCTGCTTTGGTGGCGGGCCTGCAACCCTTGCTGGTGGCGGTGGGTGCGGGCTTGTTTTTGCGTGAGACGGTGGTGCGTAAGCAATGGCTTGGGCTGGTATTGGGCCTGGCCGGCGTGGCCCTGGTGCTGGCAAACAAGTTGGGTACGGGTTTTGAGTTACAGGCCTTGCTGCCCTGCTTGATATCGCTGATGTCCATCACCTGCGGCAATCTGTACCAAAAACGCTTTTGCCCGCAGTTTGACTGGCGCACCGGCGCGGTGGCGCAGTTCGTCCCCACGGTGGTGTTCACCGGTATGGCGGCGGCGCTGACAGAGACGCTGCGCATCGACTGGGTGCCCGACATGGTGTTTGCCATGGGCTGGCTGGTGCTGGTGCTCTCGCTGGGCGCGGTCAGCTTGCTCAACTGGCTGATTCGCAACAACAACGCGGTCAACGTGGCCAGCCTGTTTTACCTGGTACCGCCTTGCACCGCTTTAGTGGCTTGGTTGCTGTTTGGCGAATCGTTTGCGGGTACAGCGCTGGTCGGCATGGGCTTGGTGGTATGGGGCGTGTTTTGGGCGCGCGGGCAATAAGGAACCCTTGGCCACTTAGTCCATTAATTTGCGGCTGAGATAAACCATCTCCAAGCTGACGCGCTTGGCTGTTTCTTTCAGGTTAGCCGCAGCAGCGTGACCGCCATCGGTGTTCTCGTAGTAATAAAAGGGCAAGCCCATGGCCTGCATCTTGGCGGCCATCTTGCGTGCGTGGCCGGGGTGCACGCGGTCGTCTTTGGTGGAGGTCACAAAAAACGGCTCGGGGTAGGCCACCCCCGCTTTGAGGTGGTGGTAGGGTGAGAGTTGGGCCAAAAACGCGGCCTCGGCAGGGTCGTCGGGGCTGCCATATTCGGCTACCCAGGAGGCGCCGGCCAGCAGCTTGTGGTAGCGCAGCATATCGAGCAGCGGTACCTGCACGACCACGGCATTCCACAAGTCCGGGCGCTGCGTCATCTGCACACCCATGAGCAAGCCGCCGTTGGAGCCGCCT
>JBILPS010000023.1:0-41715 GCA_044373655.1 Rhodoferax sp. | reverse complement strand
GGGCATCGCCCGTGCCCCAACTACGCCAAGAAGGGCAGACATGAAAACAGAACTCGCACTCTTGATGCTTTACGAAAAACCAGTCCTATCGCGAGAGCAGGTCGCTGAGCTGATGGGCGTGAAGCGGGAAACCATGTCCAACATGTCGTCCGCCGAATCGGTCCCAATCCCGATGTTCAAAGTCGAGCCGCGTTGATGCGCTCACATTCAAGGCGTGGCGCATTACATTGACGCCCAACGAGAGCTGGCCACGAAAAAGCGGAAATCAAACCGAATTTGATGGTTTGGCAGAGGAATGAATTGCTACGAGATTGCTACGAGATTGCTACGAGGTCCTCTGCAGGCCGCATAGATGCACACTTCTCCGTCCTATCCATCATGGGTGCGACGGACAGGCGCCAGGGTGCCGCGTCCATCATCGGCACGGTGGTGGGTGTAGAAAACTCCATTGCCCCATTATCCCCGGCCGAAACAGGCTTCAGACCACCACACACCATGGCGCCGCGTTATGCGCCAAGTCCATCCACAAGGCCCAGGCCGCACTGCCGGCCAAAGCTGCACCGGCCAGGCGTACGCCCCAGGCACCACGCGCTGCGCCGGAACCTGTGGACGCGACCAGCGGCTGCATGCCTGTGAGAGAGCCACCAGCGGGCACGGCTCGGCGCGCCACCCAGCGCAGCCACAGCCAGGGCCCAGCCAGCATGCTGATGCCGCTGCCCAACGCAAACAAGGCCATCAGCAGCGCACCACCGGCCACACTACCGGCCAGTGCCGAGACCATCACCGCCGAGTACAAGAGGCCGCAAGGCAGCAGCGCCCAGAGCACGCCCACCAGGCCCGGCGCCGCGCCGCGGTGCAGGCCCAGGCTTTGGGCGCGTGCCCAGAAAAAACGACCCAAAGATTCCAGCCACAGCGGCTGTTGCGCACGCCACAGCAGCAGCAGGCCCATAGCGATGGCGGCGATATGCAAAAAACTCCAGAGTGGGCGCAGCGCCACCGACTGCACCGTCAGCCAGCCCAGGCCTTGCATAGATGCAGCGGCCAGTGCGCCCAAGCCCGCATAGCCCATGATGCGCCCTGCTTGAAAAGCGAGCAGCGCACGGCCCCGCCCAGCGCCTGCCGCCTGGCCTAAGCCCGCGCAGGCCGCACCGCACATGGCCACGCAATGCGGGCCACCGGCCAAGCCCATCAGCAAGGCTGTGGGCGCAAGAGAAACAAGTACATTGGACACAGATCGATGCTAACCGTCCTTACAAGATCTTGGAAAAGCGATTGCGGTTGACGTCGGCTTGTAAATAGCGATCGAAGACCATGGCAATGGCACGCACAAAATACCAGCCCATGGCAGTGACCTGAATGGCGGCGGCATCCACCTCCACCAAACCCTGCGCTTGCAGTGGCTCCAGGGCTTGCAGCTCCGAGGCGAAGTAACGCCTAAAGTCCACCAAATGCGCGATGGCCACTGACTCAAAATACACCGCCCCCTGGCACATCAAAGCCATGATGACCGAGCGGCGCAGTATGTCGTCTCGGTTCAGCGCCAGACCGCGCACCACCGGCAGGCGCTCATGGTTGAGCAGGTCGTAATACTCATCCAAAGTCTTGGCATTTTGGCTATAGCTCGGACCCACAGAGCCGATAGAGGACACACCCAAGGCGATCAGGTCGCAATCGGGTTGGGTGCTGTAGCCTTGAAAATTGCGGTGCAATCTTCCCTGGCGCTTAGCTACGGCCAGGGCATCCTGCGCCAAAGCAAAGTGGTCCATGCCCACGTAAACATAGCCCGCAGCCGACAAGGCCGCGAGCGAGCGTGACAGCATGCTGACCTTGTCCGCAGCGCGGGGCAGTTGCATGGCGTCGATACGCCGCTGCGGCTTAAAGCGCGTGGGCAAATGCGCATAGGCGTACAGCGCAATGCGGTCTGGCCGCAGACGCGCCACCTGCTCCAAGGTGCGATCAAAGGACCGGGGGCTTTGCAGGGGCAGGCCGTAAATCAAGTCCACGTTGACCGATTGGATGCCCTGCTTTCGTGCGGCAGCCACCAGGGCAAACACCTGGGCGGTGTCTTGCACGCGGTGGACCGCTTTTTGCACGGCCGGGTCGAAATCTTGTACGCCAAAGCTCAGCCGGTTAAAGCCCATGGCGGCGATGGCCGCAATGCGGGACGCATCCACCGTGCGCGGATCGACTTCGATAGAAATTTCGGCGCTCTTGGTGAAGCGAAAATTTTCATGCAGTAAGCGCATCAGGCCAGCCAGTTGCGCGTCGCTCAAAAACGTGGGGCTGCCGCCGCCCAAGTGCAACTGGCCGATCGACTGGCCACGCCCGATATGGGCGATATGCAGCTCAATCTCCTTTTCCAAGTAGCGCAGGTACTCCACCGCCCGGTCGTGGTGCTTGGTGATCACCTTGTTACAAGCGCAGTAGTAACACAATGATTCGCAAAATGGTATGTGGATGTACGCCGAAATCGGCGACACCTTGGCCCCTGCGCCAAAGCGCTGTGCCAAAGCCTGCACGTAATCAGCCGAACCAAAGGCTTCGACAAAACGGTCTGCCGTAGGGTAGGATGTGTAGCGCGGCCCCGCTACGTCGTAGCGGCGCAGCAGGTCTTCAGAAACAGGAACATTTGCAAGCATAGGTCGGTTTTAGAAAGTTCCACGGCGCTGTATGTGAGAAAAGGTACAGAGCATGAAAGCTAGGGGGAATATCATGCCCGAGACTGTGACGCAAGCCGAGAAAACAGCGCTTGATGTGCATCAATTGATGGGCATGACAAGCTGCAATTGCAATTTATTGCGAAAGGTATCTATGTTCCAAGTCCCTCACTCTCAGCCCCAGGTAGTGCCGCCAGCACCTTCGCCAGACGCTGCGAAAGTGACAGCCATCAGTTCGCAGAGCATCAAGGTAGCTTGTTCGAACTGCAATTTGCGTGAACTGTGTATACCGGCGGGTTTGAGCAAAAATGAGTTGGAGCGCGTGGATACCATGGTGGAGGTCAGGCGCAAAATCAAGAAGGGTGCAGCCCTGTTTCATAACGGTGAAAAGTTCAGCAGCCTGTTTGCCATCCGCAGCGGATTTTTTAAAACCTGTATGGCTACCGAGGACGGACGCGACCAGGTAACCGGCTTCCAAATGGCCGGCGAAGTGATGGGCTTGGACGGTATCGTCAACGACCACTATACCTGCGACGCGATTGCGCTGGAAGACGCTGAAGTGTGCGTACTTCCGTTTGAACGTATCGTGGCTATGTCGCAGGAAGTTACCTCTTTCCAACGCCATGTACACAAAATAATGAGCCGCGAAATAGTGCGCGAAAACGGCGTCATGTTGCTCTTGGGCAGTATGCGGGCGGAGGAACGCGTAGCGGCGTTTTTGCTGAACCTGGTGCAACGTTTGCACACACGCGGTTTTTCGCAATCGGAGCTGGTCCTACGTATGACGCGCGAAGAAATCGGCAGCTACCTCGGCTTGAAGTTAGAGACGGTCAGCCGCACTTTTTCCAAGTTTGCCGAAGACGGCATTATTGAAGTCAAGCAACGCCATGTGCGCATTCTCAAGCCTGATGCCTTAAACGACCTATTCAATCGGCCCGACCTGGCCTAGACGTTTTGTTGGCCCGCATCAGGGCTTGGCAGAGGCTGGCAACACGCCGGTAGCTGCATGGTTGCGGGCTTGAAGGGCTGGCGCTAGATTGCTAGCCTGGCTTTGCACCTTGGGCCCGCTGGGCGCAAAGTCCGCTTCGGTCACCAGCGCATCCATCCCACTGAAGGCCAGGTAAAAGGTGATGAAGCTCGCCAACACCACGATCAAGGGACCGGATACGACTAACCAGACATGGCCAAACTGCCACCAAGGTGCTGCGGGGGATAGATGGTTAGGCATAGATACTCCTTAGCGCGGAACAATAAACACGGCTTTTTCTTTGAGAACACGGGCGTCGTCTTGGCCGTCAATCTCAAAATGGATGGGATGCGATCCAGGCCTGGCTTGCCCTGGCGGCAATTGCAAGCGCAGCACAAACCAGCGCGACTGCGCGGGCGCCACGATCAGTTCCTCCTCGCTCACCACTTGCAGGCCAGGCAGACCATCGACCTGCACATGCAGGCGTAGCTCGGATTCGGTAACGTTCATGATTTGCAGGCGGAACACATTCTCGATCACGCCACCGTCTACCTCCCGCGCCAGGGACTTGCGGTCGCGCTCCACATCCACCTTGAAAGGTGCACGGCTCAACAAGCTGATGCCCACCATGCCGATGATGAGCCAGACCAAGGCGGTGTACAGCAAGACCCGGGGGCGCAATACATGCAGCGCTATCTCGCCGACGCCCCAGCGCTCGCGCATGGCATGTTCGGTGGAGTATTTCACCAGCCCGCGCGGGTAGTGCATCTTGTCCATGACCTGGTCACACACATCGGCGCAGGCGCCACAACCTATGCATTCGTATTGCAAGCCATTGCGGATGTCGATGCCGGTCGGGCATACATGGACACAGAGATTGCAATCGATGCAAGCACCCAAACTCAGTTGGGACACATCGGCATTTTTAGAGCGGGCACCGCGCGGCTCGCCACGCGCCTCGTCGTAGCTCACGATCAAAGTGTCTTTATCAAACATCGCGCTTTGAAAGCGCGCATAGGGGCACATGTGTTTGCACACCTGCTCGCGCAGATAGCCGGCGTTGCCATAGGTGGCAAAACCATAGAAAAAGACCCAGAATATTTCCCATGAGCCGAAAGACCATTGGGCCAATTCGCCGGCCAGCACATGGATAGGCGTGAAGTAGCCGACAAAACTAAAGCCAGTCCACAAACCTAGCGCCAGCCAAAGCACTTGCTTGAGGGACTTGCGCCACAGCTTGTCCCAGTTCCAAGCGCCTTGATCGCGGCGCATGCGGGCGGCGCGATCACCCTCGGTCTTGCGTTCTATCCACATGAAAATTTCGGTATAGACGGTTTGCGGACACGCGTAACCGCACCACAAGCGCCCGGCCACTGCGGTAAACAAAAACAATGACAGTGCGCAGATGACCAACAAACCCGTCAGGTAAATAAAGTCCTGCGGGTAGAACACTAGCTTGAAGAGGTAAAAACGCCGTGCTGCCAAATCAAAGAGCACGGCCTGGCGCTCACCCCAGGGCAGCCAGGGCAGACCGTAAAACAGCAGCTGCGTCAAAAACACCGTAGCCCAGCGCAAACGCGCAAACTTGCCGCTGACGCTGCGCGGATAAATTTTTTGGTGCGCTTCGTACAAGGACACCATTACCGGGCCGGCCCCTTCAGGCGGGCTGATGGGGCTTTTGTCCTTGGATACGGCGATCGGAATGACCGTGCGCGCTGCGCTTTCGGGAGGCTTCAATTGCGGGGACTCGGACGGGAAAAAGGCGCTACTGCAGCAGCTTTACTTATTGGAAAAACCCCAGACATAAGCGGACAGCACATAAATCTGCGCCTCGGTCAGCTTGCCTGCTTGGCCCGGCATTTGGTTGATTTTTCCTTGATTGACCATGGCGAGAATCGCGTTTTCGCCATAGCCGTGCAGCCAGGTGTTATCGCTCAAATTGGGCGCGCCCAAAGCCTGGTTGCCTTTTCCATCGGCGCCATGGCAGGCGGCGCAGACGGTGAATTTAGACTTGCCCAAGGCGGCGCGCAGCGAGTCGTGCGGGCTGCCCGAAAGACTCAGTACATACTGGGCCAGGTTCTTCGCATCAGCCGGTGTTCCCAGCGCAGCGGCGAGGGGCGGCATTTGTCCGATACGGCCCAGCGTAATACTTTCCCTGATTTTTTCTGGACTAGCGCCATACAACCAATCGCCATCGGTCAGGTTGGGAAAGCCTTTAGAGCCGCGCGCATCGGAGCCGTGGCATTGGGCGCAGTTGTTCATGAACAGGCGCTCCCCCACGACTTTGGCCTGCGGATCGCGCGCGAGTGCCTGGGGCGTCATCGCGGTAAATTGGGCATACAGCGGCGCTTCGTCAGCCTCTGCTTTGGCCACTTCGGCGCGGTATTCACCATTGGACGTCCAGCCCAGTTGCCCCCCATAGCTGCCCAGTCCGGGATACAAGGCCAGATAGGCAAAACCAAAGACGACCGAGATCGCAAACATCCAGACCCACCAACGCGGCAGCGGATTGTTCATCTCGCGCAAGTCCCCATCCCACACGTGGCCGGTGCTGTCGTCCCCGGCCATCACCTGCGTCTTGCCGGTGCGCCACAAGAGAATCAGGCAGGCCACCATACCCACCAGGGTGATGACCGAGATATACACCGTCCAAAAGTTGCTTGTAAAGTCACTCATAGTAATTTCCTGTGTCCGATGCGTATGCGCTCAGTCCTGCTCGAAGGGCAGACGCTGCGCCTGGGAAAAATCCGCGCTGCGCTTGGGCGAATAGGCCCACCAAACAATGCCGATAAAAACGGCCAAGCTTGCCAGCGTGACCAGAGTGCGTAAGGTGTTGATATCCATGTCTGTCCCCGGCATTACTTGAGCGCCAGGCCCAGCATTTGCAAATAGGCGATGGTGGCATCCAGCTCGGTCTTGCCTTGCAGTTCCTCAGTAGCCGCAGCAATTTGCGCATCGGTATAGGGCACGCCTACGCTGCGCAAGGCCCGCATATGCACAGGCATGCTGGGGGCGTCCACTGGCGTGGTGGCCAGCCAGGGGTAGGCCGGCATATTGGACTCGGGCACCAGGTCACGCGGGTTGCTCATGTGGATGCTGTGCCACTCGTCGCTATAGCGGCCACCCACGCGCGCCAGGTCCGGGCCGGTGCGTTTGCTGCCCCATTGAAAGGGGTGGTCATACACCGATTCGCCAGCCACCGAATAATGGCCGTAGCGCAGCGTCTCGGCGCGCAGCGGCCGGATCATTTGCGAATGGCAGTTGTAGCAGCCCTCACGGATGTAGATATCGCGCCCGGCCAATTGCAGCGAGGTATAGGGCCGGACACCGGCCAGCGGCTCGGTGGTGGATTTTTGGAAAAACAGGGGCACGATTTCTACCAGGCCACCAGCTAGCAGCACCAGCAAAATCAGCACAATCATCAAAAAATTATTGGTCTCGATCTTCTCGTGCGTGAAGCCGGTTTTTTCAGGGGTGCGGTTTGCCATATCAGTTTCCTTTGCTCATGCGTGGGCCAGCAACGGTGGCACCTGCACCGACACCGCGTTACCGGCAAAAGCCGTCTTTAAGGTGTTCCACAGCATGATGAGCATGCCACTTAGGTAGAGCAGGCCGCCGATGAGGCGCAATACATAAAACGGGTAAGTGGCTTTGACCGATTCCACAAAGGTGTAGGTCAAGGTGCCATCCGGGTTGACGGCGCGCCACATCAGGCCTTGCATCACGCCGGCAATCCACATCGCGGCGATGTAGATCACGATGCCAATCGTGGCGGTCCAAAAGTGCAGCTCAATGGCCTTGACGCTGTACATTTTGGTCTGCCCAAACAGGCGCGGAATCAGGTAGTACATACTGCCCATGGTGACCAAGCCCACCCAGCCCAAGGCGCCCGAGTGCACATGGCCCACCGTCCAGTCGGTGTAATGGCTCAGGGCATTGACGGTTTTGATGGCCATCATCGGCCCTTCAAAAGTGCTCATGCCGTAAAAGGACAGGGAGACGATGAGAAAGCGCAGAATCGGGTCGTCCCGCAGCTTGTGCCAGGCACCCGACAAAGTCATCACGCCGTTGATCATGCCGCCCCAACTAGGCGCTAGCAAAATCAGCGAAAACACCATGCCTACCGATTGGGTCCAGTCGGGCAGTGCGGTGTAGTGCAAATGGTGGGGACCAGCCCACATATAGGTGAAGATCAGCGCCCAGAAATGGACGATGGACAGCCTGTAGCTATAGACCGGGCGCTCAGCCTGTTTGGGGATGAAGTAATACATCATTCCCAGAAAACCGGCGGTCAGGAAAAAGCCCACGGCGTTGTGGCCGTACCACCATTGAATCATCGCGTCCTGCACACCGGCATAGGCGGAATACGACTTCATCCAACCGGCCGGAATGGCCGCGCTGTTGACCAAATGCAAGATCGCGACGGCCAAGATAAAGGCGCCGAAAAACCAGTTGGCCACGTAAATGTGTTTGACCTTGCGCGTACCCAGCGTGCCAAAAAAAACCACCGCATAGCTGACCCAGACCAGGGTAATCAATAGGTCAATCGGCCACTCCAACTCGGCGTATTCCTTGCCCTGGGTATAGCCCAAAGGCAGCGAAATCGCTGCGGCCAGAATCACCGCCTGCCAGCCCCAAAAGGTGAAGGCGGCCAGTTTGTCCGAAAACAAGCGCACCTGGCTGGTACGCTGCACCACATAGTAGGAGGCTGCAAACAAACCGCAGCCGCCAAAGGCAAAAATCACCGCATTGGTGTGCAGCGGACGTAAGCGCCCGTAGCTGAGCCAGGGAATGCCGAAATTGAGCTCAGGCCAGGCTAACTGGGCAGCAATGATGACGCCCACCAACATACCCACCACGCCCCACACCACGGTCATGATCGCAAACTGGCGCACCACGGTGTCGTTGTATGTCGCCGCCTGCTGGTTTGCAAGTGCCATAAAAACCTCTCTCAATTGATGCGTTGCGCGCAGTGTGCGGCGCAGGGTGAAAAACGTTTTGATACAGGTCAAGTGCTGCCCAAACAGCGCCTGAATAAGCCCATCTAAGCGTCCGGGTGTTCCAATATGCGCGCGCCTTCGGACTCGATGTCGTCAAACTGGCCCCGGTCTATGGCCCACCACAGGCCACCCAGAATGAAAAAAACCAGGCTGACCGATAGGGGAATGAGTAAGTAGAGAATGTCCACCGTGGCCTCAGGAAGTCAGGCTTGCAAGCGCTTGCGCTGGGCCAGCGGGCGTCAGGGGTTTTGCGCCAGGGCTGGCGCGCTGGGGCATGCGAACACTTGCCGGGCGCGCCAAACGCGCCGCATTAGCCACCACCAGCAGGGAGCTGGTGGCCATACCCAGACCCGCCAACCAGGCCGGTAAATAACCGGCCACGGCCAGCGGCACGCAGGCGGCGTTGTACAAGAGGGCCCAAACCAGGTTTTGGCGCACCACGCGCATGGTTTTGCGCGCCAGCACCAGCGTGTCGGTAATGGCGGCCAAATCCGAGCCCAAGACCACCAAATCGGCCTGCGATTGCGCCAGCGAAGACGCCTGCCCAAACGCAAAAGCCACGTGCGCACCGGCCAGCACCGGCGCGTCGTTCATGCCATCGCCAACCATAGCCACCGTAGCCCCCTGGGCTTGAAGTTGGCGCAAACGGGCCAGTTTGTCGCCCGGCGTGCAGCGAGCATGGGCGCGGTGCGGCGCGATGCCAAGTTGGGCAGCGGCAAGCGCCACCGGGCCGGGCGCGTCGCCCGAAAGCAGATGCACCGCCAGACCCATGGCGCTAAGGTCATGCACGCAAGCCTGGGCATCCGGACGCAGCACTTCGCGCAGCGTGAAGGTAGCCAGCCACGCCTGTGCGTCGGCCAAGATCACGCTGCTGGCGTCACCGCTAGCTTGCGGCAGGCCGCAAAATTGCGCCGAGCCCAAACGCATGGCGCAGGCGGCGCCTGAGGCATTGAGCGCACCGACAGCCAAAGTGGTCACCGCATCGACTGCCTGCACCTTGGCTGTGATGCCCAGACCGGCAATTTCCTGCACCTCGCTGGCAAGCCATTCTTGCGCCGGCCTTGCTTCGTTTGCTGGTGCGGCTTGGGCCGCGGCGTGCAAGGCCTTGGCCGCCGGATGGCGTGAATGGCAAGCCAAAGCAGCGGCCATCGCCAAGGCCGCTTGGGGGCTCAGACCGGCTCGGCATTGGATACCGGCGAGTTGCTGCGCGTCGGTGCTGAGGGTGCCGGTTTTGTCGAACACCACGGTGTCCACCCGCGCCAGGGTTTCCAGAGCCTGCAGCCGGCGCACCAGCACACCGCCTGTAGCCAGGCGACCGGCGGCGGCCAACATGGCGGCCGGTGTGGCGAGCGACAAAGCGCAGGGACAGGTCACCACCAGCACCGCCACGGCCAGCATCATGGCGTGGGCCGGATCACGCGGCCACCACCACAGAGCGGTCAGCGCAGCGGCCAGTAGCACACTGATCAAAAAAGGCTTGGCCAGGCGATCGGCCAGGCGCGCCAATGGGGGTTGCTCGGTAGCGGCGCTTTGCATCAGCGCCACGATGGTGGCAAAACGCGTGTCACTACCGGCCTTGTCGACCCGCACGCGCAAGATGCCTGTCAGGTTGTGGCTGCCCGCCAACACCACATCGCCGGGGCCGCGGGCCAAAGGGAGCGACTCGCCGGTGAGCATGGCTTCATCCACGGCGCTTTGGCCTTGCAGCACCACACTATCGGCAGGAAAGGTCTCACCGGCGTACACCCGCAGCACATCGCCCACGCGCACGCGGCGTGCGGCAACCCGCTCTGTGCTGCCGTCTGTGCTCAGGCGCTCCACGCTGTCGGGCAAACGGTTGAACACCGCGTCCAGCGCACCGGCAGTGCGCTCGCGTAAGCGCAGTTCCAGCCAACGGCCGCTGAGCAGAAAAAACACAAACATGGTGAGCGAATCGAAATACACCTCGCGCCCGAAGGGGCCGGCGGGCTCCAAGGTGCCAGCGCTGCTGACGGCAAAAGTCACGACAATGCCGAGCGCCACCGGTAAATCCATGCCTATGCGCCGTGCCCGCAAGTCGCGCCAGGCGCTGGAAAAAAACGGCCCGCAGGAAAACAGCAGCACTGGCAGGCTCAGTACCCAGGAGGCCCAGCGCAGCAACTGCTCCATTTCCAGGCTGAGATCGCCCGGCGCTGCGGTATAGGCCGGGTAGGCGTACATCATCACCTGCATCATGCACAGGCCCGCCACCAACCAGCGCCACAAGGCAGCGCGGCGTTCTTTGCGGCGCGCATCCATGGCCAATGCGTCATTGGCAGGCAGTAGCGCATAACCCTGGGTCTGCACCTGGGCCATCCACTGCGACGGCAGCACCCGCGCGCTATCCCAAATCACGCTGGCCCGTTGCGAGGCGGCGCTGACACGCGCGCTGCGCACCCCAGGCACCTGGCGCAATAGCTGCTCCACTGTCATCGCGCAAGCGGCGCAGTGCATGCCTTGCACCACCACCTGGGACTCCCACAGGCCGCCTGAGTCCATCAACTCCTGAGAAAAGGCCGGCCACTCCAGGGGGTCGTTCAGAGCCGCCAAGGCAGGGCTTGCGTCCACCCGGAACATGGGCGATTGCGCAAGGGCCGCAGTGGCGACGGGCAAAGTAGGGTTCGCAGACAAAGAAGCGTGGCAAGCCGCATTGGACATGGGCGTCAGTGTGCAGCGATCGACTGCAAGGCCCCTTGATATAGATCAAGTGGCTGGGATTTCAGGCGGCTAGGCTTAGCGCATTACACCGATTTAAAAGGGGAAACACGATGTACAAGCGTATTTTGGTCGCCACCGATGGCTCAAAATTGTCAAAAAAAGCAGTCGCCAGTGCGATCGGCTTGGCCGCTAGCTGCAAGGCCGAGTTACTCGCTATCCAGGTGGTGCCGCCCTACCCCATCGCCTACTTTGAAGGCGGCATGGCCGTTGACTCCCAGGAGATTAAGCGGGTCGAGGCCCTGTGGGCGCACAAAGCACAGGCGGTGCTGGATCTGGTCAAAAAAGCCGCTGCCACCAAAGGCGTGGCAGTTCGTACCCTGGTGAGCAAGTCCGACATGGTGTCGCAGGCCATCATCCATGCCGCAGAGAAAAACGACTGCGACCTGATCGTCATGGCCTCGCATGGACGGCGCGGCATCAAACGCCTCTTGCTAGGCAGCGAAACCCAGCATGTGCTGACCCACAGCAGCACGCCGGTGCTGGTGCTGCGCTAAGCCGCCTAAAGACCAGGGCTGCGCGCCATCAGGCCGCTGGGCTCACTCCGGTACGGGCCTGGGGCTCGTCGGCAAAGCCTTGGCGTATGCCCAGCACCTGGGGCCAGGCGGCCAAAAATACATCAACGCACTGCGGGTCGAAATGCAGCCCGCGCTGCTCGCGTAAATAAGTCGCCGCATCGTCGAGTGGCCAGGGTTTCTTGTAGGGTCGCTCGGAGGTCAGCGCATCAAAGACGTCGGCCACCGCCACGATGCGGCCAAAAAGCGGGATGTCCTGGCCGCGCAGGCCTTGCGGGTAGCCACTGCCATCAAATTTTTCATGGTGGCCTAAGGCGATGGTGGCGCCGGCCTGTAATAAGCGCGAGCTGCTGCCCTTGAGCAGTTCATGGCCCAGTCTGGGGTGCTGGCGCATGATCTGCATTTCTTCTTCGTCCAGCCGCCCGGGCTTGAGCAGGATGTGGTCAGGAATACCGACTTTGCCGATGTCGTGCATGGCGGCGGCGTCCAGCATCAAGGCCTGGTCTTGGGCCGACAGATGCAGACCCTGGGCGATCAGGTAGGCGTAATGCCCGACGCGGGAAATATGGGCACCGGTTTCATAGTCGCGGTACCCGGCCGCTTTGACCAGCGCCATCACGGTTTCGCGCTCGCGCTCGCGTATTTCGCGCGTGGCTAGCTCTACTTCGCCTGTCAACCAGGCGGCATGGTCGGCCAGACGCAAACTGGCCTCGCGCAGCCTGAGCATATTGCGCGACCGCGCCAGAAATTCGGCAGCGTCCACCGGCTTGGGCAGGAAGTCATAAGCACCGGCCTCCAAGGCGCGGTAACGCACGCCTTTTTCTTCGTTCGCGGTGGTCATGAGTAAGGGGACGGAAGCCGCCCCTTCCAAAGCACGGAAGGCGGCGATGAACTCCAAGCCGTTCATATGCGGCATCTGGTAACTGAGCACGACCAAATCCACCCGCTGCGCGCGCGCATAGTCCAAGGCGGCAAGCGGGTCGGTAAAGCTGATGCATTGCACTTGCTCCAGGCGCTGGCCCAGCATTTGTAGCCACTTCAGATTGACCGGGTTGTCGTCAAGCAGGATAAGGCTTTGCATCTAAGGGCTTTCAGGTTCCAGCGATTGTTATAGCGATACAGGGTCCAGCATACAAGCTGGCGCAGCCCTTGCAAGGGCACATGGCAGGCATTTTTCAAAAATCCGGGCGTCGCTTTTCTAAAAACGCCTGCACGCCCTCGCGGTGCTCGGAGCTGGCGGCATAGGCGTAGGCAGAATCGGGCGTGGACTCCTGCGCCGCGCGGCCCTGGCGCAGTACTTGTTTGTTCAAGCGGGCCGCTTGGGGCGCCAGTCCCAGCATGCGCGCCAGCAGTGCATCTATCTGGGCTTGCAAGGTTTCATCGGGCGTGTTCCAGGCCAGAAAGCCGCATTGCAACATGTGCGCAGCGTCAAAAGTTTGTGCAGCCAGCAGCATGGCGCTGGCGGTGGCCGCGCCCACGGCCTGTTGCACCAGCGCCGCCTCGCGCGGCGCCATGGGAAAGCCCAAACGAGCAATCGGCGCGCCATAGACGCTACTGGCAGCGCCCAGGCGCAGGTCGCAGCAGCTGGCAATTTCCAAACCCGCCCCCATGCAATTGCCCCGCACCAAGGCGATCAGGGGCTGTGGGCAATCAAGCATGGCCTGCAAACCGCCCCAGACCTCTACTTCGTGGAAATGCATCAGGCTGCTTGGCTCAAAGCGAAAGTCCGGGTACTGGGAAATATCACCGCCCGCGCAAAAATGCGCGCCATCGCCCTGCACCAGCACGCAACGCAACTCTGGGCGGGCCGACACATCCAGAAAGACTTCGCGCAGTTGTAACCACATGGCGCGCGTCATGGCGTTCATGCGGGCCGGGTTGGACACCGTCACCGTGGCCAGCGGGCCGTTTTGCTGCCATTGAATACGGCCCAGCACCGGCTGCCCCATTTATTGCGGCGCTGGCACAGGCCGCGTGCCGAACCACCACCATAAGGCAGCTCCGCCCAGCACCATGGGAATGCACAGCCACTGGCCCATGCTCAAGCCCATCTGCAAAAGGCCGATATGGGCATCGGGCTCGCGGAAAAACTCCACCACAAAGCGCAGCAGGCCATAGCCCATGAGAAAAGCCGCCGACACCCTTCCCTGGCGTGGCCCGCTGCGCGCATACACCCACAAGAGCGCAAACAAGAGCAAGCCTTCGAGCAGGAATTGGTATACCTGCGAAGGGTGGCGCGGCAGCGCGCCCGCGCCGCGAAACACCATGCCCCAGGGCAGCTCCGGATCCGCGACCCGGCCCCACAATTCGCCGTTGATAAAGTTGCCCAAGCGCCCGCAGGCCAGGCCGGTCGGTACGCAAGGGGCCACAAAGTCGGCCACGGCCCAAAACGAGCGCTTGCGTTCATAGGCGAACCAGGCCATAGACAAAATTACGCCCAATAAACCGCCGTGAAAACTCATGCCGCCACGCCAGGCGTACAAAATCTCCAGCGGGTGGGCAGCGTAATAGACCGGGTTGTAAAACAGGCAATAGCCAAAGCGGCCACCCAGTATCACGCCCAAAACCCCCAAAAAGAGTACGTCCTCCACATCGCGAAAACTCCAGCCCGCATGGCTCGCATAAGGTGCATGCTGCAGGCGCAGCTTGCCCAAGAGCATGAAAAAGCCGAAAGCAGTCAGGTAGGTCAGACCATACCAGTGCACGGCCACGGGGCCTAGTTGCAGGGCAACCGGGTTGATGTCGGGATGAATCAGCATGGCGAGTATTGTGCCTTGGGCTGCAGGGGCTGCGCGGACCTTGGGCTATTCATAGCCGGGCGACTTGACTAAACTCGGCTCGTGCCGATGTTGGAAGCACAGCCTATGCATCGCGTAGGCTTGTTTAAAAAAACCAGGCGTCCTAGGGCGCAGATGCCATGAACCTCACACTGGTATTGCTAATTTTTTTCTTTCTGGTAGCCGTGCTGGGTGCAGCCGTTTTTTATTACCTCACCCTGCAAAACCTGGCCGCCGTCAAACGCGAAGTCAACAAACTGCGCGACCAGGCCGACGATGCGCGCGCCAGTGCCTTGCTGCGCAATGAGCGTGCGCGCTGCTACCAACAGCTTATGGCGCTAGAAGCCGACATCCAGGCCCGCCAGCGCGACAGCCTGAGCAATGAAGAAGCCGCCTTGGTGGAACTCAACCGAGAGGAAATACAAAACTGCGTCAACGCCCTGAAAAAATCCGGCAACTGGATGGGCCTGCCTTTTGACCTGGATTGGCAAGACATGTGGAACAACCTGCCCCAGCTTAAAAATCTCTACCGTGCAGCGGTGATGCAGCAAGACTTCGAGCCAGGCGCAGCAAAGTCTGCCAATGGGTTGGGCACTTCCATCGCCAATGCATCGGGCAATGCCTCCGCGTCATCAGCGCCTACCCAAGCCACTGCGACCAGCGCAGCGCAAGCGCAGCCGCTCGCGGCGCCGCAAGACAATTCCAAGGTGATGGCCGCTGCGATGAAAAATATAATGCGTAATTAATGCTTATGTCTGTCCCCCTATCCCTGCGGCAAGCGCTGTGTAGCGCGCTCTTCGTCTGTACTGCAGCCCATGCGGGCTTGTGGGAAGACGGCTATGCCGACTACCAGCGCAAAGACTACGCCAGTGCGGTCGCCAAATGGCAAATCGTCGCCGAGACCGGAGACCGCGACGCACAATCACTGCTCGGTCTGATGCATTTTGCCGGGCAAGGCACCCCGCAGAGCTACCCCAATGCCATTATTTGGCTGCGCAAAGCAGCCTCACAGGGCGAGCCTAAAGCCCAGTTCAAACTGGGCAGCATGTACGCCAATGGCCAGGGCTTTACCCGCGATTACCAAAAGGCCGCGATGTGGTTTTTAATCGCCGAATCCTCAGGCCACCCTGAGACCTCCAAGCCGCTTAAAAAAGCCAGCGCGGAAATCAGCGAGGCCGATTTAGTCGTGGCGCGGCGCTGGGCCAAGACCTGTATCAAGCGCGAATATCAGAACTGCGAGTAAGTGCCCGGCTGCGTGCCTTGGAACCCCCTTGGTTCGCGGCACCGGGCACAGCGAGCAGCGCTTGTGCACCAGGCGTAGGCACCACCCGCTGGGTGGGCGGCCCTTACTCTTTCTTGATGGTGATGCTCATGCGCCGGTTACGCGCATCTTTGGGGTCGTTGGTGTTGTAAGGTACGGTGTCGGCCACCCCCTCGATCTGCACGAAGCGGTCTTGCTTGATACCGTTTTTCTCCAGCACCGAGCGCGTCGCTTCAGCGCGTTCGACGGACAGCAGCCAGTTGTTGCGGCCCTCTTTATTGGCAAACGGTGTGGCATCCGTATGGCCCCGCACCGCAATTTTGTTGGGCATGCCCGCGAGCGACTTGGCAATTTCGCCGATCAGTGCCTGGGCCTTGGGCTGCAACTTGGTGGTACCCAACGGAAACATGGAGAAGTCGGCTTTGTCAATGACCTCGATGCGCAAGCCATCTTTGTCGCGGACAAACTGCACTTGGCCTTGCAACTGCTCCAGCGCCGGGTTGGACGCCAAGGCTTCCTTAACATCCTTTTCCATTTCGTCCATTTTGGCTTTTTCGCCGCCCTGGCCTGTGCCGGTACCACCGCCTTCGCCCTCGCCAGAGCCTGGTGACTGGTTTTGTGACTTGGCGTCGTTATCGCGCGCGTTTTCGCTGTTGGGCGAAGGGTCGTTTTCTGTCGGCCCGCCTTCAGATTTGGGCGTTAGGCGCTCCATAGGCGCAGTTTGCTTGGCGGTATAGGGAAAGCCGTCGGGGTCGATGATGGAGCGTCCGCCCATGATGCCGTTGGAGCCGGCCAGCGCACCCATGGCAATCACGCTTTGTGAGGCAGGCTTGAAGTAATCAGCCACGCTTTTGCGTTGTGAGTCATTGGTCGCGCCCAAAATCCACATCAACAAGAAGAAGGCCATCATGGCCGTCATCATGTCGGCCAGCGCGATCTTCCAACCACCGCCATGGGCACCGGCGTGCGCAGCGGCAATTTTCTTAACAATAATGGGCGCCAGCGGCGCGTCATCTTCCGGCGCCGCAACATCGTCGGCGCCCGCCGGCGCAGCGCCTGCGGGGACTTCTTCTACCTTCGGCGCTTCAGTGGCCATGCTTACTTCCCGCGCAGCCCGTCAAATACTTCGGCAAAACTAGGTTGGTTGTGGTGGCTGATACAGACGCGCGCGCCTTCCAGTATCAAGGGCATCGGGTGGCCGTGTAAGGTGCCAATAATGATTTGCTTGACGACGCCGTACATGCAGGCCTCGTCTTCAATAATTTGCTCCAGGCGCTTGGCCCAAGGCTCGAAAAATCCGTAGGCCAAAAACACACCAATAAACGTTCCCACCAGCGCGGCACCCACCAGTCCGCCCAAAATTGCCGGAGGCTGGTCAATGTTGTCCATGGTTTTCACCACGCCCATCACGCAGGCCACAATGCCGATTGCGGGCAAGGCACCAGCCAGGGTGGAAAGCGACGCAGAGGCTTTCAGTTCATCATGGTGGTGGGTTTTGATGGCAGCGTCCATGATATCTTCGACCGCCGTGGTGCTGATCGTGCCCTGGGAGACGACCATCAAGCGGACGGTGTCACAAATTAAGTGAAGTAAGGCGTGGTCGGCAATGATTTTGGGGTATTCGCCGAAAATCGAGCTGGATTCGGGGTTTTCGATATGGGCCTCCAGGGCCACAGCGCCCTCGGTTTTGAGCGTCTTCATCACCTTGGACACGCAAAAAATCGCATTCAGGTAGTCGTCTTTGTGGTACTTGGAGCCCTTGAAGCAGCGGCCAATACCAACAAACGTGGCTTTGACCACGTCTGGGCTGTTGCCGATCAACATGCCGCCGATGGCAGCGCCCAAGATACACCAGCCTTCGATCGGCGCGGCGTGTATGAAGGTACCCAGTTGCCCGCCGCCCACCAAGAAGCTGCCGAACACACAGACATTCAAAAACACAACCCCGAAGATACCAAACATAGTCGTTCCCTAAAGGACGGTTTGCCCAGCCTTAGACCAAGCTCAAACCTGTAAAGGCCACACAACGGTGACCCGCAAAAAAATCCCGAGGCGGCCGACCCTGTCGGACCGCCAACACCCCCACTCAGTGCAGCTGGGCTTGCTGGGGCAATAAAGTGGGCAACTGCGCCCAGGCTGAACGGATTTCCGACATCAGGTGCTGAACTTCCTTCAATGCGTCCATATCATTGTGCGCATTGGCGAAAATCAGACGCCTGGTGACGTAGTTGTACAAATCATTCAAGTTTTGTGCCAACTCGCCGCCACGGGTGAAGTCCAAGGCGCCTTGGAGACCGACCACGATGCGGCTGGCACGGGCAATGGCCTTGCCTTTTTCCTGGATCTTGCCGTGGGTCAAATGGCCCTGGGCTTGCGCCACGCTATCGACCAGGCCGTCAAACAGCATCTGGATCAGGGCCACGTTATTGGCCACAGAAGCCTGGGAAGCCAGGTTGTCGGAGCCGTAAGACTCCATCGCTTTAAAGTGAACTCGCATAACTGAATCTCCTACTGGGTTGCTGTACACAGTAGACATCGACGAGCTACGCAAAAACTTGAGGCTTGGAGTAACGTCAGTCATGAAATTAACTTCCTGACTTGGACTTAGGCGGGGATTTGGCCTTCTCCTCTATCCCCAAGGACAGTCGCAACTTCTTGACAATACCGGTCAGCAATTGGCTGACGCGCGACTCGGTCACACCCAAAACCTCACCAATTTCCTTTAAATTGAGCTCTTCTACATAGTAGAGGGACATCAAGAGCTGGTCGCGCTCAGGCAGTTCGGCTATGGCATCGGTAACGGCGCGCATGAAATCTTCATGTTCGACGATGACATCGGGCTGGCGCGAGCGCTCGTCGGCGATGCCCAGCACTTCGTCGTTGATGACTTCCATGGAAAGCGTCTCAAAGCGCTTGGCGTTGCCGCGCTTTTTCTGAAACTCTTCCAGATCGTCGCCCATGTGCTCGGCCAATTCGCTTTGCGTCGGCGTACGACCCAGCACGCTGGCCAGGAAATTAATCGCCTCGTTCTCGGATTTGTTAAAGGCCACCGCCGAGCGCGGCAAATAAGACAGCTGCCGCACCTCGTCCAGTATGGCGCCGCGCACCCGGCTCAGGGCAAAGCTTTCAAATTCAATACCCTTGGTCGGGTCAAAGGCGCGTGCCGCCTCCAAAAGGCCAATCATGCCGACCTGCATCAGCTCATCGAGCTCCATAAACGGGGGAATACGCACCTTCAGGTGCAAAGCCACCCGTTTGACCATGCCCAAATGGGCCATGACCAAGGCTTCGCTGGCATCATGGACCTCATCGTAGAGCTTGGTGGCGATGGCCATAGACCTTAATCCTGGTGCCGCACCAGGCGCTCGACAAAAAATTGCATGCCGCCGGAGAAATTAGCAATCGGGGGCATCTGGGTGATGGACTTGGCCAGGCGCTTGAAATCGCGGGCGCTATTGCTGCGCGGGGCAAATTCGAGCACCGGCTCGTATTTTTTGTGCGCCGCCAGGATGGCATCGTCGTTCTCAATCGAACCGAGGTAGCGGGTGGTGAAATTGAGGAACTGGGCGCACACCTGGTTGATACGGCGGTACAGGTTCTGCCCGTCGGCCTGGCTGTTGACCGCATTGGGGACGATATAAATTTCGTTCAGGTCGTAATCCTGGATCAAGACTTTGATGGTTCCGTAGGCGTCGGCAATCGAGGACGGGTCGTCCCGCACCACGATATAACGGCGCTGGCAGGCGCCCATAAAGGTGAGTACCGTGGGCGAAATACCGGCGGCCATGTCCACGATCAGGTAGTCGATTTCGTCTTCCAGCGCGCTAAAGGACTGCACAATGCGCGAGGCCTGCACCCGGGTCAACGAGGCCAGCTCTTTGACGCCCGAGGCGCCTGGCACCAGCATGACGCCGTGGCGCGAGGTGACAATAATTTCCTGCAAGGTCTTTTGCCCACTCATAAAGTGGCTCAAATTGAAGGGACAGACGCAGCCCAGAGCGATTTGGGCGTTGGCCAGGCCCATATCGGCATCAAACAACATGACGCGATGCCCCATCATGCGCAGGGCAATCGCCAAATTCACGGCCACAGTCGTTTTACCGACGCCGCCTTTGCCACTGGCGACGCCGATCACCTCAGTACGAGCAGTTTTAGTCATTCTTTTCTAGCGATATTCTCAATTGAAGGGCCCGCGCATACCCCGGGGGCTGGCAGGCGAAAACAGGCGTGGCGACGGCGGCGGCAATTTCACCGAGAGGGGTTTAGAAACCTGGATCGGGGCGATGGCTGTAATCGGGCCAATGGTCTCGGGCGCCCGCGAAAGCTGGGCTAGGGCCATTTCTACCAACGAAGCTGCACTCAAATCCCGCCTCAAAGCCCCCAACTGGGCTCCATCGCTCGCTGCGGATAGCGGCAGAAAATTATCGCAGAGAAACTCCACCAGGGGCCAGGGCTGGACAGATTCATCCAATTTACTGACCATCAAGCTATTCCAGCGGATGCCCGCGCTGCGCAAAGCGCGGCGCAAGGTGGCACTGGAGGCGTCAGCCGCCACCAGGGCATGGGTGGAGCAGGTCGGGCATACCGCCTGGATTTCCATAACCCGTTCGGCCATGTGGGTACCGCAAGTGTCTATCAGCACCAGGCTGCGACCGCCCAACTGGGCCAGCAGCGCGCTCAAGGCGGCGCCGCTGTCGGCACGGAAACACTCAATACCAGCTTGATTGGCCAGGGCCTGGGTCTGGGCCCAGGCGCCCACGCGCTCGTCGCGGTAGCTGATGACGGCGACTTTAGACGCCGCCTGCTGGGCAGCGGCCTCGCGCGCCAGGCGCAGCACCATCGTGGTTTTGCCCGCGCCTGAGGGGCCGGCAATCACATGAATACCCGCCTGCGGCAGGTCCATGCTGGGGCGGTGCGAGACCTGCTCCAGCTGATTACGCACCGCCATCAAGGCTTCGTGCTCGCTGCGCATGTCTTTGACGGTATCCAAAAGTAAAGTGCGCAGGCCACCGGGCATGCCGGCGCGGGTAAAGGAAGCGATGAGTTCCTCCACTTCGGGGGACATGTGCTGCCCGTGGCTCCAGGCCGGTGTTTGCTGCGTCTGCTGAAACTCACGACGCAAAGCGGCCAGTTCCTCGCGGATCAAATCCATCATTTCACGGCTGGCGAAGTCCTCGCTCTGAGGGGCTTTGCGTTGTACCAGCGGCAAGGACTGGGCTGACGCGGGTGTTTTGGCTACTGTCGCCTGCCCTCTGGGCTGGGTCTGTGCCTGCGCGAAATGGCGTTTGAAATCGCTAGCGGCTTCGCTGGGCTTGGCAGCTAGCACCGGCTCAGGGGATTCTTCGATATCGATGGCTACCACCAACTCGGTTTGTCCGCCGACCATGTGGTTGGAAATCACCAGCACGTTGCGACCGTACAAGGCCATCGCCTTTTCGGTGGCACTTTTGGTGTCGTGGGCCAGTATGCGTTTGAGTTCCATGGTACTTGTTCCGCAATGAATAATAAGAGTGGGTCAGGGCGATGCCAAGGGATCAGGCCTGCTGGCTGTCCGCACTGACGGTGTGAATGACCTGAATCGATTGGTCATCCGGGATTTCTGCATACGATAAAACCACCATCTCGCTCACGCGATGGCGCACGGCTTTGGCCAGCCAGGGGCGAATCGCGGGGGAGACCACCAGCACGGCGGCGTTGCCCAGTTCTTCCACTTCTTTGGAGCCCTGGCGCAAGGCGGCAAACAGGCGCTCGGCCAGGCCAGGCTCCATGACGACGTTTTGGTTTTGGCTTTGCTGTTGCAGCACGTTGTGCAGCAATTGCTCCAGGCCCGGATCCAGCGTCATCACCGAGAGCGTTTCTTTTTCGTCGAGCAGGTTTTGCACAATCATGCGGCCCAGGCGGGGGCGCAGCAAGGCGGTCAGCTGCTCGGGCTCTTGCGTGCGGCCGCTGACTTCGGACAGGGTTTCCACAATCGTGCGCATATCGCGGATCGACACCGAGTCATTGAGCAAACCTTGCAAGGTGCGGGTCAGCACGCCCAAAGACAGCTTGGAGGGCACCAGGTCTTCCACCAGCTTGGGCGACTTGGCGGTCAGTTTGTCCAGAAGCTGCTGCACTTCGTCGTGGCTGAGCAGATCGGCTGCGTTATCGCGCAGTACTTTATTCAAATGGGTGGCCACGGCAGTAGCCGAATCGACCACGGTATAACCCAGGGCACGGGCATGGTCGCGCTGCGAAGGCTCAATCCACACCGCGTCCAAACCGAAGGCCGGTTCGGTGGTGGGCGTGCCCTCCAAATTGCCATACACCTGGCCGGGATTGATCGCCATTTCACGACCGACTTTGACTTTTCCGCGCCCGCGCACCACACCTTTGAGCACGATATGGTAGCTGTCCGGGTCGATGCTCAAGGCATCGCGGATGCGCACCGGCTGGATCAAAAAGCCCAGTTCGGCAGACAATTTTTTGCGTACGCCTTTAACACGCGTCATCAGTTGGCCGCCAGTCTCGGCATTGACCAGCGGTATCAGGCCGTAGCCGATTTCCAGGCCCACCAGGTCCACCTGGTCCAGGTCTTCCCAATCGAGTTCCTTGGGTTGCTCGGCGGCGGCTACGGCGGCGGCCTCGGCCACTTTTTCGGGGGAGTCGGCGGCCGCTTCGCGGCGTAACAGCATCCAACCCAGACCGGCAGTAGCAGCGGACAAGAGGAGAAACACCAGGTGCGGCATACCGGGCACCAGGCCAAGCACCGCTAGGATGATGGAAGTAATAAACAAAGCGGTCGGATTGCCCAACTGGCTGGAGGCCTGCTCGGTCATGGACTCGGTGGTCGTCACGCGGGTCACCACAATGGCCGTTGCCAACGATAGCAACAAAGCAGGCACTTGGGCAACCAAGCCGTCACCGATAGTGAGCAGGGAGTAAATGCGGGCCGCTTCGCTCATGGATAAGCCATGCTGGCCAACCCCAATGGCAAAACCCCCCACCAGGTTGATGATCAAAATCAGGAGCCCAGCAATGGCGTCACCGCTGACAAATTTAGAAGCACCGTCCATAGAGCCGAAAAAGTCCGACTCTTGCGTGAGTTCGGCCCGCCGTGTACGGGCCGTGTCCTGATCGATCACGCCTGCATTCAGGTCCGCATCAATCGCCATTTGCTTGCCAGGCATCGCGTCCAGGGTAAAGCGGGCATTGACCTCGGAGACGCGTCCAGCACCCTTGGTCACCACAAAGAAGTTCACGATCATCAAGATAATAAAAATGATGAAGCCCACGACGTAATTGCCGCCGATAACAAACTCGCCGAATGCGGCCACTACCTTGCCGGCCGCATCATGGCCCTCATGGCCGTTGACCAAAATCACCCGGGTCGAGGCCACATTGAGCGCCAGGCGCAGCATGGTGGCAAACAGCAGTACCGAGGGGAAGGAGGAAAACTCCAGCGGCTTGCGCACTTTGATGGCGATCATGATGATCAAAAGCGCAGACGCTATATTGAACGTAAACAACACGTCCAGCGCGATCGGAGGCAAGGGAATGACCAACATACCCATGATCAACAAAACCAAGCCCGGGATGCTTAGGTCATTGAAGTTGAACTTGGATAAATTTTGTCGGATTGTCGACAGGGTCAGCGTGCTCATAGTCAGTATTCGGTAGATATCGGCAGGTTGAAGTGGTGTGCAGGCTTGGGTTTTATCGGGTTTCAAGGTCTTGAAGCAATCTCTATGCCACTGACTTTGAGCGACGCATCCCGACCGGCACCTGCGGCAAACCCTTACCCGTCACGTTTCTTGCGTTACACATGGCATTGCCACATCCAGTGGCGCGCTGAAGGATGGAAATTTCCATGGACGCAAGAACCAATTTTTTGACCGCTCCGGCCCCGGCCCAGAGGGGAAATGATGTTTTAGTCGAGCCCTCAGGGGGTGAGGCCAGTGCCTCGGGGGCGCAATTTGCCGGGGTGCTCAATGGGCAAATGCTCAAGCTCGAACGGCAAGCCCTTGCCTCACCGGCCGCGGAATCGGCCGATTTACAGGTGTTGCGCCTGGGCAACAAGCTCAATGTCATCACCACCGACGCGCCTTTGCCTGACCTGGCCAGCCTGGCCGATTTCGCGCGCGCCCAGGGTTTGGGTGAATCGGCGGTACAAGCCTTGTTTGGCTCGGTCGGCAGTGGCCTTGCCAGCATCAGCGCCCCCATCTCGGTCGGCACGGGTATGCCCGCGCAGGCCACCGAACTGCCAGACAGTGGCAACCCGCAAGCGGCTCAAGCCCTGGCCCAAACTGCCGCCGCCTCCTTAATACAGCTAGCGCTTACGTCTACCCCAGCGGGTGCCGTGGCGGCTGAAAACTGGCTGGGACAGCGCAGCCCGATCGCTGGGACTACTGATGCGGCCGAGGCCTTCAAGGCCACTGCGAGCGCTGTGGTGGTGGGCGGGACATCGGAAGTGCCGGTCGCACCGGCCCTGGCTGTGGACACCTTAAACCCCTGGAGCGCCCTGCATGCGCTGCGTAACCGCGGCCTGACTAGCGAGGCGGCCCCGGCGGTCGTAGACCGCTCAAACCGGCTTGAGCTGCAAGGCGCAGAGACTGCCACGGCGGTCGTAGACCGCGCAAACCCGCTCGAAGTGCGCAACACGCAGTTTGCACCCGCAGCGCTGAGTCCGGATGCCCTGGCTGCCGCAGCGCTGAGTCCGGACGCACTGGCTGCCGCAGCCCTTGCTGCAGCCGTACAAGCCGGTCTGGGCATGGCGGCGGTGCAACAAACCACCGAGCTAGGCGAGCCCACTGTGACCCTGACCAGTCTGAGCATCGAAAAATCGGGCAGCAGCCCGGCGGCCAGCCTGATCGAAGCCAAGGCGGCAGTCCTTGCAGGCGCGAAAGTCATCGGCCAGACTAGCGCGCCCCTGATGGCGGTCGCAGCCGAAGAAGAAGAACCCGACCAGCCGCAAGCCGACTTGCAAATCCGCCTCTTGCCGCCAGACCAAGCGATTACCCAGCGCCTGGCCCAGATGGCAGGCAAATCCAAGTCCATTGATTGGTCGGCCTTACTGGCCGGGCAAAAAGTCTCCGACACGCTCGCGGGTCTGGCGCAAAGCACTATGCCGGCCCTGAGCGATACGCAAGCCAAATTGGTCCCGCAAATGCAAGCCAATGGCCAATTGCCCGAGTCCGGCGACGAGGCACGCAATGACCTGCTGGCCAAGTTACAAGTCCAGGCCGCAAGCGCCGGTACTGCTCCGGCGGGGACCCCCGCTTTGGCAAGCGCCGCGCAGCCACTAGTCGCTACGGGTATGGCGCCCTTGGCAAGCCAGAGCGTAGGCGCCGCGACGGTGCTGCCAACCAAGGACACGGCGCCATCAGCGCCAAGCGCCCTGGCCGCGCAAGGGGCCGGTGCCGCACAAGCATTGCACCAGGCGCGCCCCCAAAGCCTGTGGGAAAGTGTGCGCATCGAGGTGCCATCGGGACTGGTTCTGGAAGCCCTGCAAGAACAACAGGCCCAAAAATCGGATGCTGAGCCCACCGTGCCGCTGAGCGCAGCGGCCGGCTCTACAAGCAACCTGTCGCACAGCCTGGCTTCCGACAAAGCACAAGTCGCTACCCCCCAAGCCCTGGCCGAACAACGCGCTGCCCAGTACCAAGAGGTAGCCGACCAACTGGGCGAGGCCATGGCCAAGCGCCTGATGGCCCAAATTGAGCGCGGCCAATGGAAAATGCAACTGCGCATGCAGCCCGCTGCGCTGGGCCGCATCGATGTCGAACTCGATATGCACGCCAGAGGCCTGGATGCCACATTCACTTCAGATAATGCCGTGACCCGAGAATTGATGGCCCAAGGCTCGGCCCGCTTACGCGACACGCTGACACAAACTGGCACAACAGTTGCTTCAGTTGTAGTGAACGGGGATTCAGGCCGACAAACTGGCGGAAATTCGACACCCGGTCGAAAATCCAAGGGTGAGCAAGGCGAAAAGAGCAACAAGTCAGAAACCGCAGCGCCTGTCATTGCGGCCGCCAGGGCGGCCAGCGGGCAAGGCGATGGACTCAATGTGTTGGCGTAAGCTCGGTCCCCACGCAGATAAGCATTTAAAGAACCCTGATTAAGAGGTAACTTATGGCAGACGCAGCAGCAGCAGCAGAACCGGAAGCGGAAGGCGAAGCCAAGCCCAAAAAGCCCATCGGGCTGATTATTGGCGTTATCGTCGGAATCATTGTGCTGATCGCCGGCACGGTGGTGGGTACGCTTTTGCTTGCCAAACAAACCGGATTTTTTGCGCCTCCGCCCAACCCAGAGGCCATGCTCGAAGGCGAAGGCGGCGATGGCCATGGTGCGGCGGCCGGGGATGGCCACGGTGCGGCGGCCGGGGATGGCCATGGTGAGAAAAAAGCCGATGGCGATGGTGCGCCCGCAGATGACAAAAAGGGTGACGGTAAAGATGCCGGCGGCCCACCCAAATTGAATAAAAAATCGCCTGACAGCCCCCGCTTTGAATACACCTATTTCCAGTTGGAACGGGAATTTTTGGTCAATCTGTCTGGCTCGAAAAAAGTCATGTCGGTGCAGATCGCCTTGATGACGCGCTACGACGAGCGTGTGATCGAGAACGTAAAGAAGCACGAATTTGCGCTGCGCTCGGCCATCATGGACGCGATGCGCCTGACAACCGAGGCCGATCTCGCCAAACCTGACTTCCGACGCGACTTGGCCAAAAAAGTCGCCGACGTGATGAACACGATGTTGGAAAAATACGAGGACTTCGGCGGCGTCGAGGAAATCAATTTCACCAACTTTATCGTCCAGTAAAACACCGGCCTCACCGACAAAGCGCTTTGCACCATGGCCGATAACCTGCTTTCCGCCGACGAACTCTCTGCCTTGGCCGAAGGGGTCAATGACGGTTCGATTGCGGTGGACACTGGCTTTAATACCGCGGCGCGCGTGAAAAAGCACGACTTAGCGAGCGAAGACAGCAGCCTAGGCGTCAATGTCGGCTCGATCGACATGATTAACGAGCGCTTTATCCGTTTGTTCCGCCCGCAGCTCATGGATGTGCTGCGCACCAGCCCGCGTATCAATCCGACCAAGGTGCAAATCGTTAAATTTGGCGACTACGTCAAAGACTTGCGTGCGCCGCTCTCGGTCAACGTCATCCGCATGAATCCGCTGCGCGGTTTCACGCTGGTGGTCATGGACCCGACGATTGTGTTTAGCTCACTCGACAGCTTTTTTGGTGGATTCGGTAAAGGCACGCTGGGACAGCTCTCGCCTGGCCGCCTGTTCACGCCGATGGAGACACGCATCATCAATATGATTTTGGATGTGACTTTCCGTAATCTGAAAGAAGCCTGGAGCCCGCTGATGCCGGTGGATTTCGAGTTCGTCAGCTCCGAAATCAACCCGCAATTCGCGCAGATTGCCGACGAAAACGACCTGGTCATTTTGAGCCGCTTCGAAACGGAAACCGCCACCCAAAACGTCGGTTTCTTTGATGTGGTCCATCCCTATACCTCGCTCAAACCGGTGCGTGAATTGTTGCGCAGCCGGGTGCAGTCGGGAGACGGCAATGAAGACTCCGACCGCCAGTGGCGCGGCGAACTCGAAGATGCCGTGGGCGGCGCCTGCATGGAGGCGCGCGTGGTACTGGGCTATATCAACTCCACCCTGCGCGTGGTCGAGTCCATGCAAGCGGGCGATATTTTGTATTTCAAGAAGCCCGAGTTTGCGGTGCTTGAAGCCAATGAGATTCCGGCCTTTGACGTGCATGTGGGCACGCTAGGCGCCCAGGTGGCAGTTCAGGTCGAACGTGCCGTTGTCCCCGGCAAATCCTAACGTTTGAGGAAACACCCCATGACCGAAGCACTGACCGACGAGAGCTCCTCCAGCCACGACGCGGAAAACCAGATCAACCCCGAAGTCCTGCAAAACATCAGCGTCACGCTGAGTATTGAGGTCGGCCGCGCCATGATCAAAATCAAAGACCTGATGCGCTTGACCCAAGGCAGCGTGGTCGAGCTCGACCGCATTGCCGGCGAACCGCTGGATCTTTTAATCAACAACACCGTAGTCGCACAAGGCGAAGTGGTGCTGGTCAACGAGCGTTACGGCATCCGTCTGACGCGTGTGGTGCCGGCATCCGAGCGGATGAAAAACCTGTAGGCACAGCATGGGCACGGCCGGCGCTATCGGAGTCGATTGGCTACGGGTCAGCGGCAGCTTTGTATTGGTATTGCTGCTGCTCGGTGGCATGCTGTGGTTATTGCGCCGCATGAAAGACCTGCAGCTACGCCACAAAGGCCCGGCGCGGCTCGAATTGTGCGAAACCATTCACGTCGGTCCCCGCCAGAAAGTAGCGCTGGTGCGGGTAGGCGACAAACACATACTGGTTGGCATCAGCCCGCAACAACTCGTTGCGTTGGGCGAAGTCCAACCCTTTACTAACGCAGAAGGAACGCGCAGTGAAAGCTAAATACGGCGTCGGCATATTGTTGCTGCTTTTGCTGGCGGTGCCCGCCTATTCTTTGGCGCAGGGCATCCCTATGGTCAATGTGACCGGCACCGGCAAAGACACACAGTACAGCCTGTCGTTGCAGTTACTGGCACTGATGACGGTGCTCACGCTGCTGCCTTCGCTGCTTTTGATGATGACATCGTTTGTGCGCATCATCATCGTCATGTCTATTTTGCGCCAGGCCCTGGGTACGGGTCAGACGCCGCCCAACAACGTGCTGGTCGGCATTGCCTTGTTTTTAACGCTGTTCATCATGGCGCCGACGCTCGAAGCGGTGTACCAAAACGCCGCGGTTCCCTATATGGAGCAAGGCATGAAGTTTGACAAAGCCCTGGCCGCCGCCGAGGCGCCGCTGCGCAGTTTCATGACCAAGCAAACGCGTGAAGACGATATCGGCATGTTTATGCAAATGGCCCGCAACAAGGACGTGGCTAGCGCCGATGCCGTGCCCTTTACCACCCTGGTGCCGGCCTTTATTACCTCCGAACTCAAAAGCGCTTTCACCATCGGTTTTCTGATTTACATCCCCTTTGTGGTGATTGATTTGATTGTGGCCAGCGTGCTGATGTCCATGGGTATGGCAATGTTGTCACCCATGATGATTTCCATGCCCTTCAAACTTATGTTGTTTGTGCTGGTCGATGGCTGGAGCCTGATCATGGGTTCGCTGGCTGCCAGCTTTGTTACTTAAATTGCGCCAGGAGACATAGCATGGATATCGCAGCGGTGGTAGATATAGGGCACCAGGCTTTGTGGATGGTGGTGCTGATTTCTGCGCCCTTGCTCGGTGTTTCGCTGGCCGTGGGCCTGGTGATTGGCATCATCCAAGCCGCCACCTCGATCAATGAACAGACCCTGAGTTTTATCCCCAAACTGGCGGCATTGGCCATCACCCTGGCCTTGGTAGGCGGCTGGCAACTGGCCACGCTGGTGGACTACACGCGCGGCCTGTTTCAGCGTATTCCTACGCTGTTCAACTAAGCGCCACAGCGCACTCAGTTTTTCTACCATGAACTTGCTGGCCGCCGACCTCATCGAAAGGTTTTATACCTTTTTGTGGCCTATGCTGCGCATCTCGGCGCTGCTCTTGTCGGCACCGATTTTTTCTTTGCGGGCGCTCAACGTGCGCATGCGCGTGCTTTTGGGTGTGGCGCTGACCTGGATGATTTATCCCCTGTTTGACTGGCCGGCTATCGACCCGGTTTCACCCGCAGGTTTGGTAGAGGTGTTCAACCAAATCTCTATTGGCTTGCTCATGGGCTTGTCGCTGCAAGTCATTACCGCCGCCATCTTGTTGGCAGGGCAGTCCATCTCTACCGCGGTGGGCCTGTCTATGGCCATGCTGATGGACCCCAACTTGGGCAATGTGCCGGTGGTCGCACAATTTGTACTCATCTTGTCGACGCTGATTTTTGTCGGTCTGGGCGGACACACCATGCTGCTGGCGCTGCTCGTAGATAGCTTTAACAGCCTGCCGATTGGCAAAGGCCTGCTCACTGCCACAGCCTGGGCACATTTTGTGAAGTGGAGCTCGATGATTTTTCTGGGCGCCGTGCTGATGGCCTTGCCGATCATGGTGACCATGTTGTTCATCAACATCGGCCTGGGCGTGGCCACCCGCGCTGCCCCCAGCCTGAACCTCTTTTCACTGGGCTTGCCGGTCATGATTGTGGCCGGCTTTGCGGTGATGATGGTCGCCCTGCCCAGCATGGGCGCACGCATTGAATGGCTCTGGCTGCAGGGCTTTATGGAAATACGGGGCCAGATCAGCCCTGCCGGAGGCTAAGCCATGGCTGATGACAGCGGCGATCGCACCGAAGACCCGACCGCGCGGCGCCTCAAGCGCGCGCGCGATGACGGCCAGGTCGCGCGCTCGAGCGAACTGCCGGCCGCAGCCGTGATGATTTGCAGCGTCTTCATGCTGCTGATGCTGGGCGATGTGTGGTTCAAACAGTTATCGGTGTATTTCGGCGCCGGCTTCACGTTTGACCGCAAATTATTGGAGTCGCCCATGCTGCTACCGGCCGCCTTTGGCAGCCAATTGCTCCATGGCCTGCTATTGGTCTTGCCGCTGATGCTGCTCACCATGGTGGTGGCGATACTGGCCTCGGGCGCCACTGGCGGTTTCCTGTTTTCTTTCAAATCCATCTTGCCTGATTTTTCCAAACTCAATCCGATTAGCGGGATGAAAAAGATCGTCGGCGTCAATGCCGCCGTCGAGTTACTTAAATCGATATTGAAAATGGTCTTGATCGGCACGGTGCTGGTCAATTTGCTGAGTAACCATTTTGCCGAACTGATGGCCCTGGGCTCCATGGCCCTGGAGCCTGCCTTGGCCAAAGCCGGCAGCCTGATTTCCGAGTCGGTGATGTGGCTCACGCTGTGCCTGGTGCTGATCGCAATGATCGATGTGCCCTACCAAAAATACAGCTTTATGAAGCGCATGCGCATGACCAAGCAAGAGATCAAGGACGAGCACAAAGACATGGAAGGTCGCCCCGAGGTCAAGGCGCAAATCCGCCGTCGCCAGCGTGAAGTCTCCACCGCACGCATGATGCAAAAAGTCAAAGAAGCCGACGTCATCATCACCAACCCGGAACACTTTGCGGTAGCCCTGTCCTACGACCCGACCTCCGACGGTGCGCCCCTGCTGCTGGCCAAAGGCGTTGACCACAGCGCCGCGCGCATTCGCGAAGAAGGCAAAACGCACAGCATCGAAATCTTTGCCGCACCCGAACTGGCCCGTGCGCTGTACTTCACCACCGAGTTGGACCAACCCATCCCCGAGGCCCTGTATTTCGCCGTAGCCCAGGTGATTGCGTATGTGTTCAGCCTGGCGCAGGTGCAGCCCGGGGTGGACCCGATGACGCGCCCGGCACCCAAACTCCCGGCGTCCATGCTGTTTGATACCAACGGCAAGCCTTTGCACCCTGAGGCAGTACCCGCATGACCGAACTTCACTTTCCTGGCGACGACAGCATTGCGGGCGTGCAGCCGCTGCTTTTTCGTGTCGCCGACCGCATGCGCCTAGAGGGCTACGTCTCTGCACTGGTGCAGGACAATATGAGCCTGTCCCTGGTCAGTGGCTTTGATGCCATCTTGGACCACTACGGCAAATTGCTGGTCGCCCGCCTGCGCGAAGCGGCGCCGCACATTGGCCTGGAAGTCTGCTTCCCGGCCAGCGCGGACGCCCTGATCACCCGTTTTAACGAAGTGCTGCAGGACTACTCCATCGAAGACGCGATGGGCGCTAAATTCCATAACGCCCCGCCCAAAATCTGGATCGTGCACGACGCCGGCGCACTGCCGGACAATGAAATTCAGCTCTTGGCGCGCTTGGTGCAACACTTTCCCGGCGCCAACATCCGCGTGGTCATGTTGTTTAACGCCTCCAGCCAAAAACAAAAACTGCTGGCCGCTTTTGGCCGACGCATCCTGAGCTGGGAAATCGAGCCGCCCACCGCTGAGCAAGCCGATATCTTGTTGGAGCAGGCCCGCGCCCAAGGCCGCGAAGGCGTGGTGGGCGCGCTGCTGCGCCAGATTGCGCCGCATAAAAAGCCGGCGCTACACCCCATGGCCATGCCCGAGCTGGTGGTCGAACCGCCGCCTACGGCACCGCCGACAGAAGCTAAAGCTGCAGCTGCGCCTGCCCAGGACGCGCCGGCAAGCGCAGACAGCCCACCCTCGCGCAAACTCTGGCTTTGGGCCAGCTTGGCAGCGGCGCTGCTCATGGCATGTATTTTCGGCGTCATGGTGCTTTACGGCGTCATCCCCACCGGCGCCAAGGCGGTGCAGGAACTGCGAGACTTGCTGCGCGGCGACAGCGCCCTCAGCATGCCCGCTGCCAGCAGCACAGTCGCTGATGCTGCGGCCAGTGCGCCGCCAGCCCCACCCGATGCCAATGCCGCAGCAGGCGTGGCGAGTAGCGCACCGGTGGCTGCATTCACAGCACCTCCCGTGACCGCGCCCCCCAAACCGGTCGAAGAAGTGGAAACCATTGTTCTACCGTCGGGCTCGCGCAGCAAAGCCGCGGTGGCCGCGCCCGAGCCAGTGACCAGAGAAGTCAAAGAAGCGCCCAAGGCACCTGACGAGGCCACTATTTCCCAAAACCAGGCAGGACAAGCCTGGGTGCGCCAAATGCCCGCAGGCACCTTCCTGGTCCAGCACACCATCTTTCCTACGTACGCCGAGGCCAATGCCTGGCTGCAAGCCCACCCCACGCTGCGCCGCGCACGCATCGTGGCCAATTACCTGCCCAACCTGCCCACGCTGCAGTACTCGGTGGTCTCAGGCCCATTTAGCTCTTTAGGCGATGCCAGTGCTTATGCCGATAGCCCGGGCGTACCCAAAGACCCGCAAATTCGCTCGGCACGTTTTATGAAAGAACAGTTTTCACAAGACAACATGGTGGGCGCCAACCCGCGGCGCGCGGAGAACAAGCGATGAAAGAGCCAGAATTTTTCCCTAGCCATGCGCCCCATGTGGTGGAGATGCCAGAAGGCAGCAATGTTGCCAAAAGCAAGTCCGCGCAGGTAGGCACCGATATCCGGCGCGTCGCCAAAGACGAAACCTTGGTCGACGAAGAGCTGGAGGTTGCGTCGGAAAACACAATTCTTTTGCAAAACGCCAGTGCTACGGCCAGCAATATCGTCAAGCTACCACCGCAGCAAAAGAAACAACTCAAAACCGTCGCCATTCAAACCGCAGTAGCAGCTGCCGCTAGCACCCAAGCGGACGCCGGTGACGACCTGGGCGACTTGGAAGCTGAATTTGAGACCGAAGAAATGGTCGAAATGGATTTCCCCGCTCGCGTGATTCAACTCAAGATTCAAAACGACGCGATGCGTGTACAACTCAAAGCGCTCGACGCGCTCATCAACGGCGGCTAAGCCCCAGCCCCCGCGCCACCCAGAGGTAAGCAACTATGTCCGACAAGCCGACCGAACTCACACCCGACGAAGCCTCCGCCATTGAGGCCATTAGCGGTATCGCACCAGCCGCCCCGGCTGAGACTCCCTCGCACGATGAGGCCAGCGAACCCGTGCTGCACGAGGAGGCTGCCGCTGAGGCAGCACATCCGGCCAGCGAGCACGGCAACGAAGGCGGCGCCTTGCACGGCGCAGCCCACGATGAGGGCCACCACGACCACCACGATGCGTCCGAATCCGCACAAGACACCCAGGACGCGGAAATGGCAGAGATGAAGTCCACCATGCTCGACTCTGCCGAGCTGGCCAACCGGGCCGCAGGCATGGCCGCCAAAGCGGCGGGCGATATGCATGGTGCCTCCACCCAGTTGATCGCAAGCTACGCCGGGCAAAAAATGTATCTGATCATTGTGCTGGCCGTGTTTGGCCTGCTGATGGTGCTGGCCATGACCGTGTTTGCCTTTATGTCCTTTCGACTGCAGCAGCGCGTGACCCAAGCCGACGCCATGCTGATCGCAGTCGGTAAGCGTGTCATCGCCATGGACGAGGGGCTGGAGCTGTTCACGGGCCATGGAGAAGCCCTGCGCGAAGTGGCCAGCAAGCAAGAAGCCATCCTCAGCGCCCAAACCAAAATTGAGCTGCGCCTGGACGAAGTGATGCGCGGCGTGCAAGGCGCGGTCGATACGATTTCCAAACCCGTCGCCCCGGACAAAGACAAAGGTAAAGATAAAGCGCCCGATGTGGCCAAGCTCATCAAAGACTTGGACGGCAAACTGCAGGCCCAGGCCAATGCCATCAGCAACCTGAGCAGCCAGGTGCGCGCAGTAGGCAACCCAGCACCAGCCCGACCCGACCCGGCTGCGGTGCGCAAAGAAGCAGAAGCCTTGGTGCGCCAGCTCAAAGCCGCAGAAGCCAGCGTTAAGCCCGCAGCGCCCAGCCCAACGTCGCCGTCCGCTGCCCCCAAAACGCCCGAAAAACCGGTGGAAAAAGTGGTGCAATACCCACGCATCCAAAACACCGGCAAGACGCCTGAAGGCCAGTAAGCTTTAAGCCGGCGTGGACCGCGCCAGCGCCTTAGCTGCCTTCGCGCAGGCCGAATTTTTGGATTTTTTCGATCAGCGTGGTGCGCTGCACGTTCAAAATGCGCGCCGTCTGTGACACATTGCCATTGGTGCGGCTGAGCGCCTGGGCAATCAGGTCGCGCTCAATTTCGGCCAAACGGTGTTTCAAGGACAAACCTTCGGGTGGCAACACCGGCAAGGCCTGCGACATAAAAGTCATTTGCTCGACCTGATTGGGCTCGGCCTCATCCAGATCGTCCTCCTCGTCGGACAATTCGTCAAACAAACCTCCGGAAGTCGGGCCATCGGGAAAAGCGCCTGCGGCCAGCGCCATCTCCATCTGCGGCAAATCCCCTGAATCGGCCAGCGCTTTGTAGGCCAGCATGCCTTTGGGCAACAGGCTTTTAGAGAAATCTTTCAGCTCCAAGCACTGGCCGGCAAACAAGGTGCTAAAGCGATCGATCAAATTGGACAACTCCCGCACATTGCCCGGCCATGCGTAGGCCTGCATCGCGTAGGTGAAGTCCGGCGCAAAGGTGATCGGCTTTTCACTGGCGCCCGCGTGGTGCTTGGCAAAAAATTGCAGCAGCAAGGGCACGTCGGTGGCGCGCTCCCGCAAAGGCGGCGTATTGAGCGGCAGCACATTAAGCCGGTAATACAAGTCTTCCCGAAAGCGTCCGGCGGCAATTTCCGCTTCCAAGTCCCGGTGGGTCGCGGCAATCACGCGCACATCGATGGGTACCGGCTTGGTGCCGCCCACCGGGTCGATGACGCGCTCTTGCAGCACGCGCAGCAGTTTGACTTGCAACTCCAGCGGTAAATCACCGATTTCATCCAGGAAAATGGAGCCGTTGTGCGCCAGCTCAAAGCGCCCCACCCGGTCGGTAACGGCGCCGGTAAATGCGCCTTTGCGGTGGCCGAAAAGCTCGCTCTCGATCAAATCTTTGGGAATGGCCGCGCAATTAATCGGCACAAAATTGGCGTTGGCCCGGTGCGACAAATCATGGAGCGAGCGCGCCACAATTTCTTTGCCAGTGCCGCTCTCGCCGGTAATCAGCACGGTCGAACTTGATGCTGCCACCACAGGCAAAAGGTCCCGGATGGCCCGGATGGCATCACTTTCACCAATAAAATTGATTGCTTTTCGCGACATGGAACCTTGTATGAGACGGGCCCCCGCGCCTCGAAGAGTACGCCTTTACTGGAGCTTGACCTCAAAATCATACCAGTAAGTGTCAGTTTTCAGACAGTACACCAGTGTTTTTTTACATTTTTCATAGTTTGTTTCTCAAATTACACGCATTACCAGAAATTTGCATGTCTTTTAAGCCATTCATGCTAGTTGGTACGCAAACTGCATAATCCGCATGCACACCCGTCCCCTAGCTGCACCCATCCGGACGGGTGCCCCACTTTTAGACCACAGGCGTGACCGAACTAGCTCCCGATTTGCAACTTGCCGCCCTCACCAATCTGGGCCTGATGTACGCCCAGGGCCAAGGGGTGGAGCAGGATTTAGGGCGCGCGCTGGACTGTTACCGCCAGGCGGCTGAACACGGCGTCCCCCAAGCCCAATCCAATTTGGCAGTGATGTACGCCCACGGTCAGGGCGTAGCCCAGGATTTTGCGCAGGCCCACAAGTGGTACCGCGCTGCCGCCGAACAAGGCCTGCCCTATGCCCAAACCAATCTGGCGGTGATGTACGCCAACGGCCAGGGCACGGCGCGCGACTACCAAGAGGCCCTCAAGTGGTACCAGGCTGCCGCCGAACAGGGCGACACCAGCGCCCAGCGCGGCCTGGGCGTGATGTACGCCAACGGCCAGGGCGTGGCGCAGGACTTCGGCCAGGCCTTGCAGTGCTACCAAAGTGGCGCTGCCGCCGGCGATGCCGCCGCCCAATACGGCATGGGCGTGATGTACGCCAACGGCCACGGTGTGCCGCAAGACCTGCCGCAGGCCTGCCACTGGTACCAGCTGGCCGCAGCGCAAAACCATTTACACGCTTTGTTCAACCTGGGCTTTTTGTATTCCAACGGCCAGGGCATGGCGCCCGACAGAGCCAAAGCCCTGGATTGTTATGAGCGCGCCGCCGCACTAGGCGACGCCGCTGCGCAGTACAACCTGGGCGTGCTGTACAGCAGCGGCCAAGGAGCCGACCTGAGCCCCGAAAAAGCGCTGCACTGGTACCAAAAGGCTGCCGATCAAGGCGACGCGGCCGCCCAATTCAACCTCGGCCTGATGTACGCCACCGGCCAGGGCGTGGCCCAAGATGACGCCGCCGCGCTGGCCTGGTACCAACTGGCCGCCGACCAGGGCGATGCCCAGGCCCAGTACAACCTGGGCGTGATGATTGCCAACGGCCAGGGCACTTTGGCCAGCCGCACGGTAGCCATGCAATGGCTGCAACTAGCGGCCGACCAAGGCGACGCACTGGCCTGGTACAACCTGGGCGCGCTCTACCAGGAAGGCGCAGACCAGGCACCCGACTACCAGCGCGCCTTGCAGTGCTACCGCAAAGCGGCCCAAGGGGGGCAAGCCGACGCCCAGGCGGCGCTGGGCTGGCTATACGCCAATGGCATGGGCGTATTGCAAGACTTTGTGCGCGCCCATATGTGGTTTAACGTGGGCGCCGTCAGCGGCCATGTGCAAGCGGCCAGCGGGCGCGAGTTTGTGGCGCAGCAAATGGCGCCGGTGCAAATCGCCCAGGCGCAGGACATGGCGCGCAAATGCATACAGGCACAATTTGCCGGCTTTGACTAGGCGGCTCAGCCAAGGCTTAGGCAGCGCAAAGCGCCGCTGGCCAGCCCGCAAGCCGATTCCTTTCCCGCCTACCGCCCACCATGCTCGACGACTCCACCGACCCTGATTACCAGGCCTACTTTGCCGATGCAGCGCCTGCCGTGCAGACGCTGCTGGCCGGTGCGCGCCAGCAGGTGGTGTGTGCCCTGGCGCACGGCTGCAGCCGCCATGGATTTGAACTGCTGCTGCAAGCGCGCCGCCGTGGCGTGGCTCTGCGCCTGCTGGTGCCAGACACCTCTGCCAACCGCCAGTCGGCCATCGCCTGGGAACGCATGAGCGCGGCCGGGGGCGAACTGCTATGGCTGGACAGCAGCGCGCCGATTCTGCAAACATCGGTCTGCGTTATCGATGCGCATACGGTACTTAGCGGCGGCATCGCTGATGTGAGTACGCCGGCGCGCGAAGACTTTGCCGGCGTGGTACGCCAAAGCGACTTGGGCCTGGCGCAGCGCTGTTTGCAAGGCCTGCAAGCGCTGGCGCCGCAGAGCGCCTCTGGGCCTGACACGCCCTTAGTGGCCAGTAGTCAGGCCTTGGTTCTGAGTGCCGACTTACAAGCGCGCACCGCCGCCTGGCAAAGCGAGCTGCTGCAATGCCACAGCCTGGCGCTGCAAGCCGAACTGGACGAATTGCAGCGCACCATGCAAAGCTTTGACCGGCAGCAAGACGCGGCCATTGGCGATTTGCTGCGCGAGTTTTTAGATCTCAAGCGCCAGTACCTGGCCCAGATGCACGCGCGCTTTGGCGGCGCCGACCGCGAGGCGCAAGCGCGCCAGGCCGACGAAAGCTTTAGCCGCTACAGCGAAAGCCATCCGGACGATGAAAGCAAAGTTGCGCCACTAGAACTAGACCCGCAAGCACAGCAGGAACTCAAACGCCTGTACCGCAAACTGGCGATGCAATGCCACCCGGACCGGATGGACACGCCAGAGGACAAGCAGCATGCACAGGCCTTGTTCCAACGCCTGCAGCGCAGTTACCAAGCCAGCGATATGCCCGGCCTGCAAAGCCTGCAAGCCCAGTTGGCGCTAGGCCATGGCGCTAGCAGCACCAAGCTGACAGGCCAGGCTGCCGCTGCCAGCCGGCCCCCGGCGCAATGGGCCATGGAATTGAGCGCGCTGCAAAGCACGCTGGCGCAACAACGGGCGCAACGCCTGCAGATTTTGCAAAGCGCCACCTGGCGCACCCTGGCGACCCAAAGCCGCTGGGACCTGTGGTTTGCCCAACAAGCCACACAGCTGCAAACCGAAGTGCAGCGTTACCGCCAAGCGCTGCAAGAAGCCATGGGCGAAGGCCAAGCGCACATCCACCCGGGCTGAGCATGGGGCAACTCCAAATTTCACCCGCTGCGGGCGCACTCACGCCGCTGGAGCGCCAGCGCCTGGACCTGGTGGCCCACACCCTGGCCGGGCTGCATGAAACCCAGGCCTTGCAGTTTTTTCGCGACCGCCCGGCGCTATTGGCCGCCTGCTTGCAACAGCATTACCCGCTGGATGACGCACTGATGCAGGCCCTGGGCCCTCGCAAAGACTGGCGCATGCTCAGCGCCAGTCGCGTCCTGCAATGGTCAGACGCCCTGATCGACGCACATGCCGCTGATTGGGACTGGGAGCTTTTGAGCAAAAACCCGGCCTTGCCTTGGTCCGGCCCGCTGCTAGAGCGCTATACCGAGCGCTGGAACTGGCAGTCTTTGTGTACCAACCCGGGCCTGCCCTGGAGCCAGGCCTTGCTAGAACAATTTGTCTACCGCTGGAACTGGGCGGTGCTCAGCCGCAACGCCCAATTGCCCTGGACGGGCGCATTTATCGAAGCCAATGCACACCGCTGGGACTGGACCGCGCTGAGCTGGAATACCGGCCTACCCTGGACCGTGGGCTTGCTGGACAGTTACCGGGAGCGTTGGGATTGGACCGGCCTGAGCGCCAATACCTCGCTGCCCGGCGATGCGGCGCTGGTCGAGCGCTTTGCCAAGCACTGGCAATGGACTTGGCTGAGCGCCAACCCCAGCTTGCGCTGGAACGACGCACTGATCACGCGCTATGCCGCGCATTGGGATTGGGAGGCCTTAAGCAGCCAAGCGCAATTGCCCTGGAGCCCAGAGTTGATCGCGCGCCATGCCGAACTGTGGGACTGGGGCGCTTTAAGCGCCAACCCGCATGTGCCCTGGACCCTGGAGCTATTGCGCGCCTGGTCCGCGCGCTGGGATGGCGCCGCCCTTTGCCGCAATCCTTCGCTGCCCTGGTCCGCGCTGCTCCCGCAGTGGAGCGACCCAAGCTGGCTGCAAGCGCCAGAGATAACGACGCCGCCTTCGCCACTGCAAGCCTGGGACTGGGACGCGTTGAGCGAAAACCCGGCCCTGCCCTGGAGTGCGCCGCTGCTAGAGGCCTTGCAAGACCAGTGGGACTGGGACCGCCTGAGCTGGAACCCCGGCCTGCCCTGGGACAGCGACTTGCTGGCGCAGTTTGCGCGCGACTGGGACTGGAGCGGCCCTAGCAGCAGCAGCGCCCTGCCCTGGAGCGCGGATTTGCTGGCGCGCCATGCCGACCATTGGGATTGGGAGCGCCTGAGCGCCAATAAGCATATCCCCTGGACGCAGGACCTGTTAGCCCCGTATGCCGATCGCCTGAACTGGGCCACGCTGAGCGGCCAAGCCAGCCTGCCTTGGAGTACCGCGCTGTACCTGCGCTTTGATGCCCACTGGTTTGCCAGCCTGGTAGCGCAGCACCAGGGGCTCAATATCCACCACCTCAGCAGCAACGACATCGCGACACTGTTGCAGGAAAAGCCGTCATAAAGCGAAGCGCTGGCTTCCTGAAATCGCCATAACGCCCAAATTCAAAGGCACAAAACTTGCATACCCCTTTAGACCCATTGCCTACAAGGTTTGTAGGCGTCAAGAAAACCACTGCTAAGCGCCAAGGCCCGTTACAAGGCCCTACGAGGAAACTGCCATGACCGAGGTGAAACACCAAGCCAGCCAAGCCCAGCATCTGGAGGCCGCAGCCCATCCTGCGCGCGGCCCATCGGCCCAATGGCTGGCCGAAAGCACCTTGGTGGTTTCCCGCCAAGCCCACGTGCCGCACGGGCAAAAACTGTATGCCGTCGAGCACCAAGCCCATCCGGTGCAACACCAGGCCCTGCCTTTGCTAAGCCAACACCAGGAATGAGCTTGGCCCGCGCCCTTCCCCAAGCCGGTGCGCCCCTGGCGCGCCGGGCGGGAGTGCGCGCATGAAAAATTTGCTGGCCGATGCCGATGCCGCCTACCGCCGTGGCGACTTTGCCAATGCCTTGCGTATTTCGCGGCCCCTAGCCTCGCTGGAATACGCCGCCGCGCAAAACAACCTGGGCTTTATGTATGCCAACGGCCAGGGCGTGGTGCAGGACTATGCCGAAGCGCTGAAGTGGTACCGACTGGCCGCCGCGCAAGACTATGCGCCCGCCCAGTACAACCTGGGCTATATGTATGCCAATGGCCAGGGCGTGGACCAAGACCACAGCCAGGCGCTGCACTGGTACCAATTGGCCGCTGCGCAAGGCCTGCCCGATGTGCAAACCAATCTGGCCTTTATGTACGCCAACGGCCAGGGCGTGGAGCGCGATGCGGCCCAGGCCGCCTACTGGTTTGAGCGCGCCGCCGTGCAAGGACACGCGACCGCCCAATTTAATCTGGCCAGCATGCTGCTGCAAGGCGAAGGCATTGCCAAGGACACCGTAGGCGCGCGCAAGTGGCTGGAATCCGCCGCCGTGCAAGGCCATAGCTACGCGCAGTTTCAATTGGGCCTCTTGCTGGCGCAGGGTATTGACATCGAAGCCGATGCTGAACTGGCGGCCAAGTGGTACCACAAAGCCGCAGACCAGGGCGATGCCCCGGCGCAATACAACCTGGGCCTGATGTATGCGCACGGCCAGGGCATTGCCCCGGACCTGTCGCTGGCCATGGCGTATTTCACGCTGGCCGCCGAACAAGGCCACGGCGATGCGCATTACAACCTGGCGGTGCTCTGCGCCCAAATGGACAGCGAAGGCCGCGCCGCTACCGACCTCGGCCTGAGCGACGATGAAGACGCGCCCGGCCCGATGGCGCAAGCCCTGGTGCACTACCGCAGCGCCGCCGCACTGGGCCACGCCCACGCGCAATACAACCTGGGCACGCTCAGCGCCAATGGCTACGGGGTAGCCCAAGACTATGCCGAGGCCTTGCAGTGGTACCAAATGGCGGCCGAGCGCGGCATGGCGCAAGCGCAGTTTCAAGTCGGCCTGATGTACCAGATCGGCCAGGGCGTCACGCAAAACAGCACCCAGGCCCGCCAATGGATGCACCTGGCTGCCGACCAAGGCCATGCCATGGCGCAATGCAATTTGGGCGCGATGTACAGCCAAGGCCAGGGCGTGAGCCAGGACTTCACGCTGGCGCGCCAGTGGTTTCAACTCGCTGCCGACCAGGGCGACACTTTGGCCCAGTGCAACCTGGGCATTTTGTGCAGCCAAGGCAAAGGCGGCGCGCAAGAT
>JBILPS010000072.1:0-13507 GCA_044373655.1 Rhodoferax sp. | reverse complement strand
GAAAAACCATAGCGCAGTGAAAGCTCTACTTTGCTGGCCTGCTGCGAGCCATCGCCCACCGGCAGGAACAGCCATTGCCCATCCAGCTTAGAAAAAGGCCCTTTGACCAAATGCATATCTACCTGGCCGGGGGCGGTGTGGGTATTGCGGGTAGTAAAACTTTGGTGGATGCCGCCAAAAGCAATACCGACTTCGGCAGTCATGCCAGTGGGGTCCTGCTGCAAAATCTCGGCCCGGTCGCACCAGGGCAGGAACAGCGGATAGCGCGCCACGTCCGTCACCAGAGCGTACATTTGCTCCGGGCTGTAGCACAGCAGGACTGACTTGTGAACGGTTTTCATAGAATGGGCTTTGCGCGCGGATTGTAGTGAAGGCCTTGGGGCCTGCGACCCTCCCTACGCCGCCCCCTTCTCCCGAGCGCCATGGCCAAAAAACCCGATACCTCCGCCCGCATTGCCGATAATAAAAAGGCGGCTTTCGACTATTTTTTCGAAGAACGATTTGAAGCGGGCTTGGTGCTCGAAGGCTGGGAGGTCAAATCGCTGCGCGAAGGCAAAGTGCAGCTCACGGACGGCTATGTGGTGGTTCGCAATGGCGAGATATTCATCATTGGTCTGCAAATTCACCCGCTGAACACCGCGTCTACCCATATCAGCCCGGACAAAGTGCGCACCCGCAAATTGCTAATGCACAAAGCCGAGATCAAACGCTTGATTGGCAAAGTCGACCAAAAAGGCTATACCTTGGTGCCCATTAATTTGCATTGGAAAGCGGGCAAGATTAAGTGTGATATTGCGCTAGCCAAAGGCAAGGCCGAACACGACAAGCGTGACACCATCAAAGACCGCGAAGGAAAGCGGGAGGTAGAGCGAGCGATGAAGGTACACCACCGATAGCCGCTGGCGGGCCTTCGGCGCTACACCAAGTCTTTCAGCGGATGCGCAAACACCGGCCAGGGGCTTTGAAAAAAAGGTTCTACCATATCCGGCGTCACATCTTCCACCCGCGCGGGGTTCCATTTGGGATTTTGATCCTTGTCGATGACCAGCGCCCGAATGCCTTCCACGGTGTCGGTGGCAGCGCCGCTACGGCCCAGGTGCGCGCTGTGAAAGCAATGGCGCACCATATCGCGTTCCATACGCAAATCCTCTGCCAAAGACATAGTGCGCGCGCGGCGCACATGTTCCAGGGCCACATGCAGCATCAAGGGCGAGCGCTTGCGTAAACCGGCGACGCTTTCCTGGGCCCAGGGGTCTTGGTCAGCATCCAGTGACCGAAGAATCTCAGCTACCGTGGAATGCGAAAAATGGCGATTGATCAGGCCCCAGGCGTGCATATCCGGATACGCTGGGCCGGCTTGCGCGGCCACGGTGTGGCCTTGCAGCCATGCGTCCAAGGCATGGGCTTTGGTCCAATCCAAAGTTTGCAAATCATCCCAGGCGACAGCTTGGTGCGCAGCTTCGATATGCCAATCGGCCAGGTCCAAGGCAATGGCCTGTGCGGCGTCAATATGCTGGCCGGTCAGCGCCAACCATTCGCCTGAAGCTCCGGGGCAACGGCTCAAAAAATAACCGCCGCCTACATCGGCAAATAAACCGATCAAGGTTTCGGGCATAGCCATTTTGGTGCGCTGCGTCACCAAGCGATGGGTCGCACCTTGGCACAAGCCCATGCCGCCGCCAAACACAATACCGTCCAAAAAAGCAATCAAAGGCTTGCCCAGATGGTGGGTCAGGTAATTGAGCGCATATTCTTCGGTGAAGAAATCTTCCAACTCCGGGGTGCCCGCCAGCGCTACTTCATGGAAAAACCGGATGTCGCCCCCAGCACAAAAATTGCCGAAGGGCCCGTTTTTGTCGCTGCCCCGCATCGCGATGGCATAGATCGTCGGATCGTTTTTCCACCGACGTAAAGCACCCGCTATGCCACGCACCATCTGCAGGCTCAGTGCGTTCATGGCCTTGGGGCGCGACAGCGTGATCAGGCCCACGCCGCCGCGTTCTTCGATCAGCAGAAATTCCGACATGGCCCGAATCCCAATTTCCCGCCCGGCTTATGCGCCGCGGCTGGCTTTCTTGCGCTCGTGCTCTTTCAAAAAGCGCTTGCGCAGGCGAACGCTTTTGGGCGTGATTTCGACCAGCTCATCATCCTCAATGAACTCCACGCCATACTCCAAATTCAAGTCGATAGGGGGCGTAATCTTGATCGCATCTTCTTTGCCGGAAACCCTGAAGTTGGTCAATTGCTTGGTGCGCGTGGCGTTGACCACCAGGTCATTGTCACGGTTGTGGATGCCCACAATCATGCCCTCGTACACCGGGTCGTTGGCGCGCACAAACATGCGGCCTCGATCGTCCAGCTTACCTAGGGCGTAGGTGAAAATTTCGCCGTCGTCCATCGAGATCAAGACACCGTTTTTGCGGCCGCCGATGTCGCCTTTATGCGGCTCGTAGCTGTCGAAAATATTGGAGATTAATCCCGAGCCACGAGTCAAGTTCATGAACTCGTTAGTAAAGCCGATCAGGCCGCGCGCTGGGATGCGGTACTCCAAACGCACGCGCCCACGTCCGTCGGGCTCCATATTCACCAACTCGCCCTTGCGCTCGCCCAGCGCTTGCATGACGCCGCCTTGGTGTTGCTCTTCAATATCGGCAGTGACTAACTCGATAGGCTCATGGCGCTCGCCACCGACATCCCGAAACACCACGCGGGGCTTGGATACCGCCATCTCATAGCCTTCACGGCGCATGTTTTCCAACAGAATCGTCAGGTGCAATTCGCCACGCCCAGCGACTTCGAAAATACCTTCTTCGTCTGTCTCTTTCACCCGCAGTGCCACGTTGTGCTGCAGCTCTTTTTGCAGGCGGTCCCAGAGTTGGCGACTGGTGACGAATTTGCCTTCCCGCCCTGCCAGTGGCGAGGTGTTGACGCAGAAGTTCATGATCAGCGTGGGCTCATCAATCTTGAGCATGGGCAGCGGCGCCGGGCGCAGCGGATCGGTTACCGTAACCCCGATCCCGATATCGGTAATGCCGTTGATCAGCACAATTTCTCCCGGTCCGGCTTCAGTGACCTGCACACGGTCTAGGCCCTGGAAAGTCAGCACTTGGTTGACGCGGCCTTTGACCACCGGGCCATCTTCACCGGACATCACCATCACGTCCTGGCCGGCTTTGAGAGTGCCCGCGCTGATGCGGCCCACCCCGATGCGACCAACAAAAGTGGAAAAGTCCAGCGCGGAAATCTGCAATTGCAGTGCGGCCTCGGGGTCGCCGGCTTGTGGCGGCACATGGCTCAAGATGGTGTTGAACAAGGCGGACATGTCGGGCCCCCACTGCTCGCCGGAGGCGCCCTGCTCCATCGAGGTCCAACCGTTGATGCCCGATGCATAGACCACTGGAAAATCCAGCTGCTCGTCGCTTGCGCCAAGTTTGTCAAACAAATCGAAAGCCGCATTGACCACCATCTGCGGGTTAGCACCGGGTTTGTCCACTTTGTTCACCACCACAATCGGTTTGAGGCCTAGGGCAAGCGCCTTCTTGGTCACAAAACGGGTTTGCGGCATGGGGCCTTCTTGCGCATCGATCAGCAGCACCACGCCATCGACCATGGACAGCGCGCGTTCTACTTCGCCGCCAAAGTCCGCGTGTCCGGGGGTGTCGACGATATTGATGTGGGTGCCTTCCCAGCTGACGGCACAGTTCTTGGCCAAGATGGTGATGCCGCGCTCGCGTTCGATGGCGTTGTTGTCCATCACCGTGTCCACTACTTTTTCATGATCGGCAAAAGTGCCGGACTGGCGTAACAACTGGTCCACCATCGTGGTCTTACCGTGGTCAACGTGCGCAATGATCGCGATATTGCGGATTTGTTTACTGCTCATGGTTATCTTTCTTTCTACAAATTCAAAATTCAAAACACAAAATTCAATTCAGCTAGGCTGCTTGCTCGCGCATTTGCGCAATATCCAGCGGACTGAGCAGGCGGCCAGGAATTAGCTCGCCCGCCTTCACATGCCCGATGCCCAGCAAAGCGGTGGGATTTTCTGCATACACCGCCACTTGCCCCGCATCGTCCCAGATACCACGTCGGCGCAGACCACTCAAAAAACGTCCTGCATTGTCGGCATCCAATGTGATGGGCGCATGACCGGGCAACAAGCTGTCCACACTGTGCAAACAGGCCAGGCGCTGGCCCATATCCATGGCCTCCAGTGCCTGCAGCTCAACGCAGGCGCCTATCTGGAAATCGCCAGTCTGCACGCGGCGCAAAGCACTTAAGTGCGCGCCGCAACCCAGGGCTTCGCCGATGTCTTGTGCCAAGGTGCGTATATAGGTGCCCTTACTACATGCCACTTGCACCGAGAGCGTTGGCACCGCTGCCATCGAGTCATCGGCCAGCAGCGTAATCGCATGGATGGTCACATGGCGCACCGCCCGCTCTACTTCAATCCCGGCACGCGCATACTCGTACAAAGCCTTACCGTCTTTCTTCAGCGCACTGTGCATAGGCGGAATCTGTTCAATCGGGCCGGTAAAGCGGGCCAGCACTTCGTCGATGCTTTCCCGGGAAACCGCCACGGGCCGGTTTTGCAAGACCTCGCCTTCGGCGTCGGCCGTGGTAGTCGTAACACCCAGTCGAAAAACTGCTTGGTACACCTTGTCCGCATCCAATTGCATTTGGCTGAACTTGGTCGCCGCGCCAAAACACAGAGGCAATACACCGGTGGCCAAGGGGTCCAAAGTGCCCGTGTGACCCGCCTTCTCAGCGGCCAGCAACCATTTGGCTTTTTGCAAAGCCTGGTTGCTGGACCAACCCAGTGGCTTGTCCAGTAAGAGCACCCCATGCACGGGGCGCCTTGCAACCCGTGCATGCGGCGCGTTCATGCTACTCAGTCTTCCTTGGCTCGCGAGGACACGGCTCGCGCTATCAGCGCGTTCATATCCGCAGCCCGCTCGGTGGTTCGGTCAAAAATAAAGTGCAAGGTCGGCACGGTATGGATGTGTAGGCGTTTAAACAAACCCGCGCGCAAAAAACCTGCCGCTTGGTTGAGGCCTTCGCCGCACTGCGCTGCATCGCCCACTAGCAAGCTGAAGTACACCTTGGCATGCGCATAGTCGGGGGTAACTTCCACCGACTGAATCGTCACCATGCCCACGCGCGGGTCTTTGAGTTCGCGCGCAATCAGCTCGGTCAGATCGCGCTGGATCTGATCGGCCACGCGAAAACCGCGGTTGGGGGTGGAGGACTTTTTGCGCATGCAAGATAAACGCTCAGATGGTGCGCGCGATTTCTTTGATCTCGAAGAACTCCAGCTGGTCGCCCACCGCAATGTCGTTGTAGTTTTTGAGTTTGATACCGCACTCAAAGCCTTCTTTGACTTCGCGCACATCGTCTTTCATGCGCTTGAGCGAATCGAGCTCGCCGGTATAAATCACCACGTTTTCGCGCAGCAAGCGGAAGTGCGCACTGCGGTTGACAAAGCCGCCAGTGACCATACAGCCGGCCACGGTACCGATCTTGGATGCCACAAACACGGTACGAATCTCGGCAAAGCCAATAACTTCCTCGCGCTTTTCTGGTGCCAACATGCCCGACATGGCCGCTTTGAGCTCGTCGACTGCGTCGTAAATGATGTTGTAGTAATGGATGTCAACGCCATTGCCTTCTGCCAATTTGCGTGCACCGGCATCGGCGCGCACATTAAAGCCAATCACCACCGCCTTTGAGGCAATAGCCAGGTTGATGTCCGATTCGCTAATGCCACCCACAGCGGAGTAAACCATTTGCACCTTGACTTCATCGGTCGATAGCTTGAGCAGCGAAGAGGCCAAGGCCTCTTGCGAACCTTGCACATCGGCCTTAACGATGATGGGCAGCATTTTGACGTCGCCAGAACCGATATCGCTGAACATATTTTCCAGCTTGGCCGCTTGTTGCTTGGCCAGTTTGGTGTTGCGAAATTTGCCAGCGCGGTAGGTCGCGATTTCGCGCGCACGGCGCTCGTCCGACATCACCATGAACTCGTCGCCCGCTTGCGGCACTTCTGTCAGGCCTTGTATTTCCACCGGAATGGAAGGGCCGGCGTCTCTAATCGACTTGCCGTTTTCGTCCAGCATGGCACGCACGCGGCCAAAGGTTTGACCCGCCAGCACGACATCGCCGGTTTTGAGTGTTCCGGACTGCACCAGCACGGTGGCCACCGGACCGCGCCCTTTATCCAAACGCGCTTCAATGACCAGGCCTTTGGCCATGGCATTGACCGGCGCGCGCAACTCAAGCACTTCGGCCTGCAACAATACTTGTTCCAGTAACTCGTCGATACCCTGCCCGGTTTTGGCAGATACCGACACAAAGGGCGACTCGCCACCGAATTCCTCGGGTACGACTTCCTCGACTACGAGTTCATTTTTTACACGCTCCGGGTTGGAGTCGGGCTTATCAATCTTATTGATAGCCACCACAATCGGCACACCGGCCGCCTTGGCGTGCTTGATGGCTTCTTTGGTTTGCGGCATCACGCCATCGTCGGCGGCCACTACCAAAATCACGATGTCGGTTGCCTTGGCACCACGCGCACGCATAGCAGTAAACGCTTCGTGTCCTGGCGTGTCTAAAAAGGACACCATGCCACGGGGTGTTTGCACATGGTAGGCGCCGATATGCTGGGTAATTCCACCGGCTTCGCCCGATGCCACTTTGGCGCGACGGATGTAGTCCAACAAAGACGTTTTTCCATGGTCCACGTGGCCCATGACAGTCACCACCGGAGCGCGCGGTAATGACTCCGACTGCGAATGCACCTCTTCGTCGGTAAACGCCTCGGGGTCATCCAATGCCGCCACTACCGCCGTGTGGCCCAGCTCCTCCACCACAATCATGGCAGTATCTTGGTCCAGCGGTTGGTTGATGGTGACCATCTGACCCAGCTTCATCAATTGTTTGATGACTTCCGAGGCCTTGATCGCCATCTTGTGCGCCAACTCGGCCACGGTAATGGTTTCCGGTACATGCACTTCAATGACGCGCACTTCTTGCGTCTGCATGGGCGCGTGGTCTTCGCGATCACGGTCGCCGCCGCGCTTACCGCGCGGACCGGCTCGCCAGTTGGTCGAGCGGCCCGCTCCTGCACCGGTGTCGCCACGGGTCTTGAGTTCTTTCTTCTTTGCCGGGTCGCCGGCCCAGCTGCTCGATAGCTTGGCCGATTTGACCTCTTTGCCCGAAGCCAGTGCTGCGCTGGCGCCCGCTTTAGCGGGCTTGGCTACCGTCGAGCCTGCTGCAGGTTTGTGCAAGGTGCCTTTTATCGCTGTTTTTGGATCCACAGCGGGTTTAGGCTCCACCTTTTTCGGCGGCGGCGCGACCTTGGCAGGCGCAGACATCATCAAGCGGATGGCTGCAGCTTCGGCCTCGGCTTTGCGACGACGGTCGCCCAAATCAGCGGCCCGCCTGTTTTCTTCTAGTGCTGCCTCACGCGATGCTGAGGCGGCTTTAGCTGCATCTTCTTCACGCTGAAGTAGTAATGCAGCTTGGGCTGCAGCCGCGGCCTCGGCTTGGGCCGCCGCGTCTAAGGCCGCTTTTTCAGCAGCTTTGGTCAATTTACGGGGCTTGGCCGTGGCGCTATCGCTCTCGGGGCCGTCCGCAGACTCGCTTTGGGTTTCGACTTGGGCTTGGGCTAGGGCTTGGGCCGCAGCTTCTTGCGCTGCCCGTGCCTTGGCCTCCTGCTCTTCACGCGCCTGCCTTCGGGCGGCTAACTCTTCTTCCTGCCTGCGCAAAAACTCAGCTTGGTGGCGCGCCTCTTCTTCGCGGCGTGCCAGTTCGGCCTGGTCGATCACCGGTGCTGCCGGCGCCGGTGCTTCAAATACCTCGGCAGACTCTGGCACTGCGTCCAAGCCATCTTCGCGCCGAACAAAAGTGCGCTTTTTACGCACCTCGACCTGGATGGTGCGCGCCTTGCCGCTGGCATCAGCTTGTTTAATTTCCGTGGTCTGCTTCTTGACCAGGGTAATTTTTTTTCGTTCCGCGCCAGCCGTGCCATGGGCAGCTTGCAAATGGTTTAGCAATTTATGCTTATCGGCGTCGGTCAAAACATCGCTTGCAGCGGTTTTGGCCACCCCAGCGGATGTCAGTTGTTCCAACAAGGTTTCGGTAGATTTCTTGAGTTCACTGGCAAACTCGGCGACAGTCGTACTGGACATTTAGCGGGTAACCTTTCATGGCCGTGACTCTTGAGCGGCGGCGTCATCGGTAAACCAATGTTCGCGCGCCTTCATGATCAGGGCAGTGGCTTCGTCAATAGACTGGCCGGTGATTTCTGTAAGTTCGTCAGTAGCCAGATCGGCCAGGTCGTCCAGGGTCGTGATCCCGTGTTCGGCCAACATCCCAATGTGCTCGGCGCCCAAGCCTTCCAAGTCACGCAGGTCTTGCGACACTTTGGCGGAGCTCTCTTCGCGCGCAATTTCCATGGTCAGCAGCGCGTCTTTGGCGCGGGTGCGCAGCTCATGCACCGTGTCTTCGTCAAAGCTCTCGATTTCGAGCATCTCTTGCAAGGGCACGTAGGCTACTTCTTCCAGGCTGGTAAAGCCTTCGGCGATCAGGATGTCTGCAATCTCCTCGTCCACATCCAACTTGTCCATAAACAAGCGGCGGCCCGAATCAGTTTCCACTGCCAGTTTTTCGGCGGACTCCGCCGCGTCCATGATGTTGATTTTCCAGCCCGTCAATTCGGATGCCAGACGCACATTCTGTCCGCCACGTCCGATGGCGATGGCCAGATTTTCCTCGTCCACTACCACGTCCATGGCGTGGCGCTCTTCATCCACGACGATGGAACTAACGTTAGCGGGCGCCAAAGCACCAATCACAAACTGGGCCGGGTCTTCACTCCACAGCACGATATCTACGCGCTCGCCTGCCAGCTCAGTGGTTACGCCGTTCACGCGGCTGCCACGAACGCCGACACAGGTGCCGATGGGGTCGATACGCTTGTCGTGCGACTGCACCGCAATCTTGGCGCGCGAACCGGGGTCGCGGGCGCAGGATTTAATCTCCAACAAGCCTTGCTCGATCTCAGGCACTTCCTGGCGAAAGAGCTCAATCATGAAATCTGGCGCTGAGCGCGACAACAGAATCGGCGCGCCGCGCAGGGTCAGGTCCACTTCCATAATCATGGCGCGCACACGGTCACCCGCGCGCAAATTTTCTTTGGGAATCATCTCGGCACGCCGCAGACGTCCCTCGACGCGGCCGCTTTCAACGATCACATCGCCCTTGTCCATGCGCTTGACGGTGCCGACGAAAATATTGTCGCCGCGTGACATAAAGTCATTGAGCAGCATTTCCCGCTCGGCATCGCGGATTTTCTGCAAAATGACCTGCTTGGCCGCCATGGCGCCAATACGGCCGATGGGAACCGACTCAATCGGCTCTTCAATGTACTCATCAACCTCGACATCGGCAATCTGCTCTTTGGCTTCAAACAGCAAAATTTCCTGATCCGGCAATTGCAGGCCCGCTTCGTCCGGGACGACGTGCCAGCGACGAAAGGTTTCGTAATTACCGCTGTCACGGTCCAAGGCGACACGGATATCCACGTCCCCTGCATAGAGTTTTTTGGTGGCTTGTGCCAGGGCTGCCTCTACGGCACCCAAAACCACATCACGCTCCACGTTTTTCTCACGGGAGATCGCCTCTACCAACATCAACAATTCGCGATTCATGCCTTCACTCTCCTGACAACTCAATTCACAAACAAAAACAAGTGCTACTCAAAAGCCTTGCCCATCTCAACTCTGCGCCTTTAGGCAGCAGCACCAAGGTCATCCGTCCCCGGCTCCAACAGCGCCTCGCCCTGCCCCTTGCCGCGGCCCTTAAAGCTGACAATAGGCGCCAAACGCGCTTCTTTCAATTCGTCTAGCGCGAAACCCATGGCCTGCAAAGGCGGCGCGGGCCGCTTTTTACTTATCTTCTGGCCCGGCTTCACGGTCGGCGCATCACTCCACACAATTTGCCAATGCGCAGCGCCTAGCGCATCGTCAAGGCGCTCCAAAGTGCCGCGAAACTTCTTACGCTTAGCGTTGACCATGCCGCCTCCCGCCGCGCCAATCGGCTCGCGCAAAGTGATATCAATCACCTGGCCGGCAAAGCGCTCAAAATCTGCCTCGTGCCGCAGGGGTCGGTCAATCCCCGGCGAAGACACCTCCAGGCGGCTGTACGCCGTACCCTCGACTTCCAGCGCAAATTGCAATTGGCGCGTTACCTTTTCGCAATCTTCCACCGTCACAAACTGCTCATCTTGCGCCGCGCCTGGCGCCGCTTGCACCCAAGGCAGGTCGATCGTAGCCCGCAACAGGCCGCCTGCCGAGCGCTCCAACTCCACCAGGTCGTATCCCAGACCGACCACGATTTGACGCACGATATCTTGCCAAGCCACGTTGCTGATGCCCGCTTTCCTGTGTGTCCGGAGGCCGTTAAAAGCCACCTCAAAAAACAATCGACCAAAAAAAACGGGCGGTAATTACCCGCCCGTTTGGTCGTGAAGCGAGCATTGTAATGGAAAAAGCCGGTAAAAACCAAGCACTTAGCGCATCCGAAGCCATGTTTTTAGAGAACCGACCTCGATCCGCACAAAGCAAGTCTTTGGCGCAGCGCGCATCGCGCGCCGATAAAGGACTGTCCTTGCCGGCCCAGCGATCTAAAAGGCCGCCCGCAGCTTCTTCAATCTGTACCACGTATCCCTTTGCGTAGCCGCGCTAAGGGGCTGTGGCACGCGTGCCTTTGCCACTGCTGGACAGAGCGCCAATACAAGTGAATCAGGAAGGCGCAAATCGCTTTTGAATAAGGCTATGTTCAAGGGTTTTCACTAGGGTAAGCCGTCATAAGCAAGGAACATAATGAAGAGGTTATTCGTTCTAACAACCCCTCCCGGAGACATACGTTATGCAGGTTCAATTGAAGGTAAACAACCGCCAGGTTTCAGTGGACGTCCCGCCCCATACCCTGCTAGTGCAGGTTCTGCGCGAACATTTGCATATGACAGGCACCCATGTGGGTTGCGACACCGCCCAGTGTGGCGCGTGCACGGTCATCAAGGACGGCCATGCGGTCAAATCCTGCAACATTTTGGCCGCCCAGGCGGACGGCGCCGAAATCACCACCATCGAAGGCCTGGCCGCGCCGGACGGCACCATGCACCCGATGCAGGCCGCTTTCAAAGACTGCCACGGCTTGCAATGCGGTTTTTGCACGCCGGGCATGGTGTTGAGCGCTATCGACTTGTGCGCCAAGCATCCCAATGCCAGCGCGGCTGAAGTGCGTACGCACTTGGAAGGCAATATGTGCCGCTGCACTGGCTACCAAAACATCGTCAAAGCCGTGCAGCAGGGTGCTGCTGCCATGGCTTCTGCCTAAACCATTCAAGGAGCAAGCAACATGGGTGCATCAGATTTTTCAAACCTCCCGCACATCGGTGAGTCGGTTCGCCGCAAAGAAGACTACCGCTTTCTGACCGGCGCCGGTCAGTACACCGACGACATCACCATGCAGGCCCAGAGCTACGCCGTCTTCGTGCGCAGCCCGCATGCCCACGCCGTGATCAAGAGCATCGACACCAGTGCAGCATCAGGCATGCCGGGCGTGGTGCGGATCTTTATTGGTAAAGACCTGGAAGGCAAGATGGGTGGGCTGCCCTGCGGCTGGCTGATCAATAACCCCGACGGCACACCCATGAACGAGCCACCGCACCCTGTGCTGGCCTTGGGCAAAGTGCGCCACGTGGGTGACCAGTTAGCTATGGTGATCGCCGATACGCTGGAGCAAGCTAAAAACGCCGCAGAAGCCGTGCAAGTCGATTACGACGTGCTGCCCGCAGTGGTAGATGTTCGCGATGCCGCCACTGGACCGCAACTGCATGATGGTGCACCCAATAACAAGTGCTACAAATGGGTACTGGGCGACAAAGCCAATGTAGATGCTGCGTTTGCCAATGCCGCCCATGTGACCAAGCTGGACCTGATCAACAACCGCCTGGTGCCTAATGCCATGGAGCCACGGGTTGCGATCGGCAACTACAGCCGTGCCACCGAGGAATACCTGCTCTACGTGTCCAACCAAAACCCGCACGTCGAGCGCCTGCTCATGACGGCTTTTGTACTGGGCTTGCCCGAGCACAAGGTGCGTGTGATCGCGCCGGACGTGGGCGGCGGTTTCGGCTCCAAAATCTATTTGTACGCCGAAGACGTGGCCCTCACCTGGGCGGCCAAAGAAGTCAACCGCTCTATCAAATGGACCTGCGAGCGCTCTGAGTCTTTCCTGACTGACGCGCATGGCCGTGACCACGTCAGCCACGCTGAAATGGCCATGGACAAAGACGGCAAGTTCCTGGGTATGCGGGTACACACCCATGCCAACTTGGGCGCTTACCTGTCTACCTTCTCCACTGCCGTGCCTACAATTTTGTATGCCACGCTGCTGGCAGGCCAATACACCTGCCCGCAAATTTACGTGGAAGTCGATTCCTGGTTTACCAATACTGCACCGGTCGATGCCTACCGTGGCGCAGGTCGCCCAGAGGCCACTTACCTGCTCGAACGTCTGGTCAGCCGCTGCGGCTGGGAGATGGGTCTGTCACAAGATGAAATCCGTAAGCGCAACTTCATCAACAGCTGGCCTTACCAAACGCCAGTCGCCCTGCAATACGACTCTGGTGACTACATCGGTTGTATGACCAAAGCCCAAGACATGGCCGACGTAGACGGTTTCCCCGGACGCAAAGCTGCCAGTGCTGCCAAAGGCCTGCTGCGCGGCATAGGCTATTCCAGCTACATCGAAGCCTGCGGCATTGCGCCTAGCAATATCGCAGGTGCTTTGGGCGCCCGCGCCGGCCTGTTTGAATGCGGCGAAATCCGCGTTCACCCTACAGGCAGCGTTACCGTGTTTACCGGCTCACACAGCCACGGCCAAGGCCATGAAACTACCTTTGCCCAAGTCGTTGCCGCCCGTTTGGGCGTGGCGGTGGACGCCGTCGATGTGGTGCACGGCGATACCGGTCGCGTGCCCTTTGGCATGGGCACCTATGGTTCGCGCTCCATCTCGGTGGGCGGCGCAGCCATCATGAAGGCGCTGGACAAAATCGAAACCAAGGCCAAAAAAATTGCGGCCCACTTGATGGAATCCAGTGATGCCGACGTCGAATTTGCCAACGGCGAATTCACCGTTAAAGGTACCGATAAAAAGGTGACTTTCGGCCAAGTGGCGCTCACGGCCTACGTACCGCACAACTACCCGCTGGATAAGCTGGAGCCCGGTCTGAATGAAACCGCGTTTTACGACCCGACCAACTTCACCTTCCCGGCAGGCACCTATATCTGCGAAGTGGAAATTGACTCGGCTACCGGCGTGACGCGCGTGGAGAAATTCACTGCAGTGGACGACTTTGGCACTATCATCAACCCGATGATTGTTGAAGGCCAGGTTCATGGCGGACTGGTGCAAGGTATCGGCCAAGCTCTGA
>JBILPS010000133.1:0-4036 GCA_044373655.1 Rhodoferax sp. | reverse complement strand
CCACCGCTATTGGGCTGTTTGCCGCGATTCCGGCGGTCATTGCCTACAACCGTTTTGCACGCGACCTGGAGCGTATTGCCATCAGCCAAGAAACTTTTATCGAAGAGTTTTCCAACATCCTGCAGCGCAATGTCAGCGCACAGGCCACTACCAGCGCGCCGCGTTAAACCCATGATGCCGCCTTTGCACGCAGGACAGGAGTAGCCCATGCCCGCAGTCAGTTCCCGGGGTCGCGGCAGACGCACCATCAGCGAGCCCAATATGGTGCCCTTTATCGATGTGATGCTGGTGCTATTGATCATCTTTATGGTCACTGCGCCCCTGATTTCACCTAGCGTGGTAGACCTTCCCAGCGTCGGCAGTGCCGCCAAGCAGCCTGATGTCTTTATTCAGATCATCGTGGGTAAAGACAACACCCTGGAAATCAAAGGCCAGGGTGCTGCCAGTGCCGTCACCCTAGAGAACCTGGCCAGCGCGGTGCGCAAAGCCCAAGCCGCCCATCCGCCCAATACGAGCGCGGTGGTGATCAGCGCGGACAAAAGCGTGCAGTATGAACGGGTGGTCAAGGTCATGGATACCTTGCAGCGTGCAGGCATTGCGCGCATCGGCTTGTCGGTGCAACTGGCACCCTGAACAGCATGGCCACGGCCCAGGCACACAGCGATTTTTTGCCACCACCTGCTCCGGGTTCGGGCCGGGCCTTGGTGCTCGCGCTGATTGCGCATGGCTTGCTAGTACTAGCCCTGACCTATGCCGTGCCCTGGCACCTGCAAACGCAAAGTGCCAGCTTCAGTGCCGAACTGTGGGCACCCTTGCCGATGGAAGCCGCGCCGCCCGCGCCAGCCCCTGAACCGCCGGCGCCGGAAGTGGAAAGCATCGTCGCGCCGCCTGCGCCGCCACCCGAACCCGTACGCACCGCGCCACCCCCCAGCCCCAAGCTGGAACCAGACATAGCCACCGCCGAGCGTAAAGCGCAGGAAAAAAAGAAGCGAGAGGAGCGCCGCCAGATTGAAAAGCGCGAAACGGAGCAGCGTAAAGATGAAGCACTGAAAGCCGAAAAGCAAAAAGCCGAGGAGTCCAAGCGGCGAAAGGAGCTTGATGCCGCCAAGGCGCAAGAAACCAAGCGCGTCAAAGAGATTGAAGCGGCCAAAGTCGCCGAAAAAAAGCGCCTGAAAGACCAGGAGATCGCCAAGCAGCAGGAAGCCGATCGTCTGCGCGAAGAGCAGGCGCAAAGCGAGAATTTGCGCAAGGACGCGCGTGAACGCGCCCTCAAACTCGCAGGCGCCGCCGGCAGTGGAAGTGCCAGTTCAACTGGAACTGCCGCGCAAAGCGCCGGGCCCAGTGCCAATTACGGTGCCAAGGTGGTGGCTGCGATCCGGCCCAATATTGCATCCATTAAGGAACTGAGTGCCAGCCTGACAGCGGAATACGATGTCTATACCGATGCCAGCGGGAAAATCATGAGCGCCAAAATCCGCAAGCGCAGCGGCGACGCCTACTGGGACGACGCAGCGCTTAGCGCGATTTTAAAAACCGAAAAACTGCCTCTCGACGAGAACGGGCGCGTGCCCTCGCCTATGACCATCAGCCTGCGCCCGCGCGACTGATGCCACCGCAAGCCAGGGCGCGCTGCCTTTATTCGTAGGCCACGACCGCACGCCCCTGGTCAGCATGGGCGCGCCAGCGGGCCAAGGCGGCATCGCTGGGGAAAAAGCGGGCCGCTTCGCCCAGCTGCAGCTCGGCGCTGGCGCCTTCGGCCGAAGGGGCCTGCGCTTCGCCGTCCGCAGGGCATTCCAGCACCAAGCGCACTGCCAGGCCGCGCACCAATTCACCCTGCTCGCTCATTTCGCGCTTGGCAGGGAACTCGCGCAGCAACTGGGCCACATCGGGCGCACGGCCGTCGGCTTTCACCGCGACGCGCAAATAGCGCCCGAAGCGGCAACGTGCCTGCTCCAAGTCCCACATCTGGGTGATCGTCAACTGCATGCCGCCGGAAAAGCGATCGGCCTGCACTTTGCCCATGGCGATGACCAGCGCATCTTCCTTGAACCAGTGCTTGTGCGTATTGATCAGCGCTTCGTCGGCACGGGCCTCGATGGCGCCAGACTTGTCGTCCAGTTTGAACAGCGCCAGTTTGCCGCGCTGCCCATTGATGATGCGCATATCGGTGACGATGCCTGCCAGCAACTGCGGCTCGCGGGTTTCCAGCAATTCCTCAATCGGTCGCTTGGCAAAACGGCGTACCTCCTGCGCCACCTCGTCAAACAAGTGGCCGGACAGATAAAAGCCGATAGCCGCTTTTTCTTGGGTGAGCCGCTCTTTCACACCCCAGGGCAAAGCCGCTACCAATTCGGGCTCTTGGGTGCTGGAGCCATGGGCATCGCCGTCGCCCAGGTCAAACAGTCCGACCTGGTGCACATTGGCGCTGGCGGCCGCTGAAAATTCGAAGGCCCGGTCGGTCGAGGCCAGCAGGCAGGCGCGATTGAGTTCCAAGGTGTCAAAAGCACCGGCTTTAATCAGTGCCTCAACGCAGCGCTTGTTGATACGGCTGCGCTCGACGCGACGGCAAAAATCAAACAAACTGGTAAATGGCCCGGGCTCGCCGGTAGGTCCGCGCCCTTCGCGCGCGGCCACGATCGCCTCAATGGCTTGTTGGCCGGTGCCTTTGATGGCGCCCAACCCATAGCGGATTTCGCGGTTGGAGATGGGTTCGAAGCGGTGTACGCCACGGTTGATGTTGGGCGGCTCAAACTGCAGACCTAAGCGCTCGGCATCTTCAAACAAGAGTTTGAGCTTGTCGGTGTTGTCCATCTCCACCGTCATATTGGCGCAGAAAAACTCGGCCGTGTAATGCACCTTGATCCAGGCCGTATGGTAGGCCAGCAGCGAGTAAGCGGCGGCATGCGACTTATTGAAACCGTAGCCGGCAAAGCGCTCCATCAAGTCAAAAATTTCGTCCGCTTTTTCCTCGCTGATGTGGTTCTTGGCAGCACCGGTGCGAAAGATTGCGCGGTGCTCCGCCATTTCCTCCGCTTTTTTCTTGCCCATGGCGCGGCGCAACATATCGGCGCCGCCCAGCGAGTAGCCGCCCAAAATCTGCGCGGTCTGCATCACCTGTTCCTGGTACACCATGATGCCGTAGGTCTCGGACAGCATCTCGGCCACCAACGGATGCGGGTACTGCACTTCCTCGCGCCCATGCTTGCGCGCCACAAAGCTGGGTATCAAGTCCATCGGGCCAGGGCGGTACAGGGCGTTGAGCGCAATCAGGTCTTCCAGGCGCGTGGGCTTGGCGTCGCGCAGCATGCCCTGCATGCCACGGCTTTCAAACTGGAACACCGCTTCGGTCTGCCCGGCGGAAAACAGGCGGTACACCGCCTCGTCATCCAGCGGCAAGTCTTCGTAATTGAAGTGCTCCTGGCCCCGGTGCCGGGCCCGGATGAGGTCGCGCGCGATCTCCAAAATCGTGAGCGTGGCCAGACCCAAAAAGTCAAACTTCACCAGGCCAATGGCCTCGACGTCGTCTTTGTCAAACTGGCTCACCGCCGATTCGCTGCCCGGCTGCTGGTAAAGCGGGCAAAAATCGGTGAGCTTGCCCGGCGCGATCAGCACGCCGCCGGCGTGCATGCCGACGTTGCGCGTCAAGCCTTCGAGCTTGCGCGCCAGCTCCAACAGCGTCTTGACGTCCTCTTCCTGCGCTTCGCGCTGCGCGAGCAGCGGCTCGGCTTCGCTGGCATAAATGGTTTTATCGTCTTTTTTGCGATCAGCAGCAGGCGGCGGCAGCTGCAGCGTGACCGAGGTACCGGGCTTGTTTGGAATGAGTTTGCTGATGCCATCGCAAAAGTTATAGCCCAGGTCCAGCACGCGCCCGACGTCGCGAATGGCGGCGCGCGCGGCCATGGTGCCAAAGGTCACGATTTGGCTTACCGCCGCTTTGCCGTATTTTTCTTTGACGTAGTCAATCACCCGGTCACGGTTGGTCTGGCAAAAGTCAATGTCAAAGTCAGGCATGGAAACCCGCTCAGGATTGAGGAAG
>JBILPS010000071.1:0-13673 GCA_044373655.1 Rhodoferax sp. | reverse complement strand
CCCAGCATTTCGAACACCACAAGGAGACAGGTTTTATGAGTTCGTCGACATCTGCCATCGAGTCCGTACTGGTTGAAAACCGGGTTTTTCACCCCAGTGAGGCGAGCCAAAAAGGCGCCCGCATTGCCGGCATGCCGGCCTACCAGGCCTTGTGTGATGCTGCCGACAAGGACTACCAGGGCTTTTGGGCGCAGTTGGCGCGGGATCATCTGAGCTGGACCAAGCCTTTCAGTCGCGTACTAGATGAGTCGAATGCACCGTTTTACCAATGGTTTGACGACGGCGAACTCAATGCCTCGGCCAATTGCCTGGACCGTCACATGGGCACGCCCGTGGAAAACAAAGCCGCAGTGATTTTCGAGGCTGACGACGGCACGATCACCAAAACGACGTACAAAGAACTGCTGGCGCGCGTCAGCCAGTTTGCCAACGCACTGAAGGCTGCAGGCATCCAAAAGGGTGACCGTGTGCTGGTCTACATGCCCATGACGCTTGAAGGCGTGATTGCCATGCAAGCCTGCGCACGCATCGGCGCCACGCACAGCGTAGTTTTTGGCGGCTTTTCCGCCAAAGCTTTGCAAGAACGCATCATCGACGCTGGCGCAGTCGCCGTCATAACCGCAAACTACCAAATGCGCGGCGGCAAAGAACTGCCCCTCAAAGCCATGGTGGACGAAGGCTTGGCCATGGGCGGCTGCGAGTCAATCAAAACCGTTTTTGTTTACCAGCGCACTGCCACCGCATGCCATATGGTGGCCGGCCGCGACAAAACCTTTAGCGAAGCCTTGGCAGGTCAAAGCAGCGTCTGCGCGCCGGTGGCGGTGGGCGCGGAGCATCCGCTGTTTATCTTGTACACCTCCGGCTCCACCGGAAAACCCAAGGGCGTGCAGCATTCCACCGGCGGCTATCTGCTATGGGCTAAGCTGACCATGGACTGGACCTTTGACCTGCGCGCCGACGATGTGTTTTGGTGTACTGCCGACATCGGTTGGATTACCGGCCACACTTATGTAGCCTATGGGCCCCTGGCGGCAGGCGCTACGCAAATCATTTTCGAAGGTGTGCCCACTTTTCCCAACGCTGGGCGTTTCTGGCAAATGATTGAGCGCCACCAATGCACGATTTTTTACACCGCACCCACTGCCATCCGCTCCCTGATCAAAGCTGCTGAAAGTGACCCGGCGGTGCACCCCGACCGCTCAGACCTGAGCAGCCTGCGCATCCTCGGTTCGGTAGGCGAGCCCATCAACCCCGAGGCCTGGATGTGGTACTACCGCCATGTGGGCCACGAGAAATGCCCCATCGTCGATACCTTTTGGCAAACCGAAACTGGCGGCCACATGATGACGCCGCTGCCCGGCGCCACGCCGCTAGTGCCCGGCAGCTGCACCCTGCCTTTGCCCGGCATCATGGCGGCCATCGTCGATGAAGTGGGCAAAACCATTCCCAATGGCACTGGCGGTATTCTGGTTGTCACAAGGCCCTGGCCTTCCATGATCCGCACCATCTGGAACGACCCGGAGCGCTTTAAGAAGAGCTATTTTCCTGAAGAAATGGGCGGTAAGTTGTACCTGGCGGGCGACGGTGCGGTGCGCAGCGCGGACCGGGGCTACTTCCGTATCACCGGGCGCATAGACGATGTGCTCAACGTGTCCGGCCACCGCATGGGAACGATGGAAATTGAATCGGCCCTCGTATCCAAAACCGACCTGGTCGCTGAAGCTGCTGTCGTGGGTCGTCCGGATGACTTGACGGGCGAGGCCATCTGCGCTTTCGTGGTGCTCAAGCGCTCGCGTCCCAGCCCCGAAGAAGCCAAGGTCATTGCCAAGGAGTTGCGTGACTGGGTGGCCAAAGAAATCGGCCCGATTGCCAAACCCAAAGACATCCGTTTTGGCGAGAACCTACCCAAAACCCGCTCTGGAAAAATCATGCGTCGGCTGCTGCGTTCGCTGGCCAAAGGCGAGACGATTACTCAGGATGTGTCCACGCTGGAAAACCCGGCCATTCTCGACCAGTTGGGCCAGGCCTACTGAAGGATCGAATGCTTGTTAAGGGCGTACCCGGTTGTTCCGGGCTCCGCTTCAACAAAAAAGGATGCCTCGCGCATCCTTTTTTTGTGTTCGCGGGTTGCCGCTCAGCTTTGCAGCGCCGCAAACAGGCTGTCGCGAATCGACTCCACAGAACCCTGACCGTTGACGGCGCGGTATTTGGGGGCTTTGGCCGGCTCGTGTGCCGCCCAATCGGAGTAGTACTTCACCAGCGGGCGGGTCTGCGCGCTATAGACGTTTAGGCGATTTTTCACAGTTTCCTCTTTGTCGTCTTCGCGCTGAATCAAAGGCTCGCCGGTGATGTCGTCTTGGCCGGCGACTTTGGGTGGATTAAAGCTCACATGGTAGGTGCGCCCCGACGCGGGATGCGAGCGCCTGCCGCTCATGCGTTCAATGATGGCATCGAAAGGCACATCGATCTCCACCACATAGTCCAGCGCCACGCCAGCGGCCTTCATGGCGTCGGCTTGCGGAATCGTGCGCGGAAAACCATCAAACAAAAAGCCTTGGGCGCAGTCCGCTTGGGTTAAGCGGTCTTGGACTAGGCCAATAATGAGTTCATCGCTGACCAATCCGCCGGAGTCCATGATGGCCTTGGCTTGCAGTCCCAGCGCGGTACCGGCCTTCACGGCGGCACGCAACATATCTCCGGTGGAGATTTGAGGAATACCATATTTTTGGCAGATGAACGTGGCCTGGGTCCCTTTGCCTGCGCCTGGCGCACCTAACAGAATCAATCGCATGGCTAACCTCGCAAATCAGTGTCTCTTCATGGCCGGGCGGCCTACTAGCGGTGCCCGACTGCCTTATGGGTATAGCTTCGAGAATAGCACGCGTATTCCTTAAATTGCCTTACAGCCCCGCAAGCATTAGTCCCCAGCGAGCAGGCGCCGCACGCGCTCCAGGTCTTGCGGCGTATCTACGCCAGGCCCCGGTGCGCTGTCACTCAGGTGGACCGCGATTTTGTAGCCATGCCATAGCGCGCGCAATTGCTCCAGCGCTTCGCTGATTTCCATGGGCGCCTGCCCCAGTTTTGGGAAGTTGCGCAAAAAACCGGCGCGGTATGAATAGATTCCGATGTGGCGCAAGGGCGCGGGTTGCGGCAGGGCGTTGGATCCGTCCAGGGGCCGGTCGCGCCACCAGGCAATCGGCGCGCGGCTGAAGTACATGGCCATGCCTTGTGCATCGCACACGACTTTGACCACGTTGGGGTCGTAAAAATCTACGCCATCTTCCAAGGCATGCGCGGCAGTGCCCATGCTGGCCTGCGGGTATTGGTTGAGCAAAGCGGCCACCGCTGCCACCAGACGGGTATCGATAAGCGGTTCATCACCTTGCACATTGACCACGGTGTCTTCATCGGCCAAGTTCAGCAATTGGCAGGCCTCGGCCAGGCGGTCACTGCCCGATGCATGATCGCTGCGGGTGAGCAAGGCCTGCACTCCGAAAGCGTCGCAAGCACTGACAATGCGCGCGCTATCGCAGGCCACCACCACCTGGGTGTCCGCAGGCAGCGCTTGCGCCACCCGCTGGGCCACCCGCACCACCATTGGCACGCCGCCCAGGTCGGCCAAGGGCTTTTCGGGCAAGCGGCTAGAGGCCAGACGCGCAGGAATCAGGACGGTAGTGGCCATCAGGGCTACAGGCCTAATTCGGTGTCGCTGAGCGCGCGTGCTTCGTTTTCCAAAAGTATGGGTATGCCGTCCCGTACCGGATAGGCCAATCGGGCGCCACGCGACCATAACTCCTTGCTTTGGGCATGCCATTGCAGCGGGCCTTTGGTAACCGGGCAGACCAGCAAAGCCATTAATTTAGTGTCCATGCGGCAATGATAAACGCCCGGCCCAGGCCGCCGCGACGCGCGCGTCCAATGCCGCATAGAAGCTTTCATCCAGGCTTTGCTCTAAGGGAACGGCCCAGGCATCGGGCGCGATCGCCCAGAGTTTGGCCGCGTCTTTTTCGGTGCACAGCAAGGTATAGGCGCCAAACGAAGCACGGTCGCGGCCGGCAAAGTCCGCATGGTCGGGCAGGGCTTCTTGCGCCGCCAGCGTCAAACCGGCCTGCTGCAGCATGGAAAAAAACTGGGCGGGCCGGGCAATTGCGGCCACGGCCTTGAGGGCCGGGTCAGCGCGCAGCTTGCGTAAGGCGCGACAGCTGCCGTCAGCCTGCCTGGCGACTGTCCCTAAGCTGCGACGTGTAGCGAATTGGCCGGGTAGGGCCACACCGCTGCTGACGATTAGAAGCTGCGCGTCGTTTACGCCAGAGCAGGCCAATGGTTTGCGTGGCCAGGGTTCGCGCAAGGGGCCTGCAGGCAGCAAAAAGCCATTGCCCAGGCCAGCTTCGTGCATCATGCAAATTTCGACATCGCGGTACAGGCCGTAGTCTTGCAAGCCGTCGTCGCAGACCACGATACGCGTCTGCGGATAGGCGCCAAGCAGCGCTTTGAGGCTGCCCTCGCGTGACGGGCCTACAAATACCGACGCGCCACTGCGCTGGCGTAGCAGCAGGGCTTCGTCGCCTACCGTCTGCACTGGCGCATCGATTAGCACTTCTTTGGTCGTGGACTCGCTGCGGCCATAGCCCTTGGAAATGATGCCCACGGACCAGCCCTGGGCACGCAAATGCGCCACGACGGAAAGTACAGTAGGCGTTTTGCCGGCTCCGCCAGCCACCACATTGCCCACCACCACGACGCAGACGGCAGGCCGCTCGACCCGCCGCCAGGCCAGCGCGAACAGGGCTCGGCGCAATTGCAAGATCAGCTGGTAGAGCCAGGCGACGGGCAGCAGCGGCCACACCCACAAGGATCGCCCCTGCCAAGCGCGAAGTAAAAATTGGGTTGCCAGGTTGCGCATGGCATCAGCGCCTGGGCGCGTGCTGCGGCGCTTGCAGCGCTTTCGGCGCATAAGCAAAGAGGCTGATGCCGCCTGCACACGCAGCGACTACCGGCGCAATCACCAAGAGGTGAGGGCTTAAGGCGTAGGCGCTGGTGATGGGCACAGGTTGGCGGTTTCCATAGGTGGGGGTCAGCAGTGCCCAGGTCTTGGCGACTGCGCTAGCGGCTGCTTTCAGTTTACCTTGCAGGTCCTGCGCGCTTTGGGTGCTTTCAGCGTTTTGGAGCAGCAGGCAAGGACTTTTGAACCTGCCAGACCAGGCTTGCTTTTAATTTAATATGGCGCGTGCAGACTCCTCCCTTCTTGTTGCGTCCTTCAGCGGCGCTCAACAACGCCAAATAACCTTCATGTCAGAAGCTTTGCCCGTGCGCCGCGCCGCGCCCCAGGTCTGGTCGGTAGGCGCTTTATGCCATGCGATTGCTGACGCCCTGGAGGCGCGCTTTAACCCGGTGCGTGTGGCGGGGGAAATCAGTGGTTTTGTCCGCGCGGCCAGCGGGCATTGCTATTTCACGCTCAAAGACAGCAGCGGGCAATTGCGCTGCGCCATGTTCAAGCGTGCTGCCTCGGGATTGGGCTTTGTGCCGCGCGAAGGCCAGCGCGTCGAAGTCTCGGGCCGCCTGGGCGTGTATGAGCCACGTGGCGAACTGCAACTGGTCGTCGAAGCCATGGTGCTAGCGGGCGAGGGTAATTTGTATGAGCAGTTTGTGCTGCTCAAAGCGCGCTTGCAGGCCGAGGGCCTGTTTGAGGCCGAACGCAAAAAACCGCTGCCTAAGCGGGTGCGCGGCATCGGTGTGGTGACCTCGCTGGGCGCAGCGGCTTTGCATGATGTGGTGAGCGCATTGCAAAGGCGCGTGCCGCATATCCCGGTGTTGATCGCGCCAGCCAGTGTGCAGGGCGCAAATGCAGCAGCAGAGTTGGTGCAGGCTTTGCAAGCCTTGTATGTTTTGGCCGCGCCAGCCCAAGCGCAGGATTCAGATGCGGCTGCGCAGGCAGGCACCTTGCAGGTCGATGTTATTTTGCTAGTGCGCGGTGGCGGGGCCATGGAAGACCTGTGGTCTTTCAATGACGAGGCCTTGGCCCGGGTGCTGGCGCAAAGTCCGGTGCCGGTGATTAGCGGCATAGGCCACGAAACCGATTTCACGATGGCTGATTTTGTGGCAGACCTGCGCGCGCCCACGCCCACGGCCGCTGCGGAGTTATGCGCCATGCCCTTGGATCAGTTATTGGAGGCTTGCGGGCTCATGCAATCGCGTCTGCAAAACGCACTGCTGCGCAAGCTGGACCGTGAGTCGCAGCGCCTGGACCAAATGGCCAGCCGTGCGGGCCGCCCGGCGGCCTTGCTTGGGCGTTTGCAATTGCGCTTGGCTGGCCTGGGGCAGCGCATGGCCTATGCGCCGGCACAGCAATTCCAATCGCAGCAAACCCGGCTATTGGCCAACCAGTCTGCGCTGCGCAACGCGGCAAATCAGCGCGTGCAAGGCCAGCGTAGCCGCTTAGAACATCTGGGGGTGCGCCTTGGCGCTTTGGACCCGCAACTGGTACTGGGACGCGGATACGCCTGGTTGCAAGACGATGCGGGCCGGCCTCTTACGCGCACCGCGCACATGCAAACCGGCCAGCGTGTGCAAGCCCGTTTGTCCGATGGCACTGCCGACATGCAGGTACAGGCCATCCAGCGCGCCCGCGCTTAGCCGCCGCACCACGGCCCGGTGGGCAGACTTGCTGGCTTAGTAGTCGTCCAGCACTGCGCCTTTGCTGGCGGTGGATGCATTGAAAGCGAACTTTGCTTGCACGCCACGGGTGTAGCGTGGCGCGGGCGCCGTCCAAGCGGCGCGGCGTTTGGCAATTTCTTCGTCCGACACATTCAATTGCAGCAGCAATGCGTGCGAGTCGATAGTGATCGAGTCGCCCTCGTGAATGAATGCGATGGTTCCGCCGACCGCCGCTTCCGGTGCCACATGGCCCACCACCATGCCCCAGGTGCCGCCGGAAAAACGGCCATCGGTAATCAGGCCCACGCTCTCGCCCAGGCCCGCGCCAATCAGCGCGCCGGTGGGTGCCAGCATTTCGGGCATACCGGGTCCGCCTTTGGGGCCGAGGTAGCGCAAAACCATCACGTCGCCGGCGACGATCTTGCCGGCCAAAATGGCTTTCAGAGCCGATTGCTCGTCGTCAAACACGCGCGCCGGGCCGGTCATGACCGGTTTTTTCAGGCCGGTGATTTTGGCCACGCAGCCTTCGGGCGAAAGGTTGCCCTTCAGAATCGCCAGGTGGCCTTGGGCGTACATGGGCTTGTGGATGGGGCGGATCACGTCCTGGTCAGCGCGCGGCACATCGGGGATGTCTTTGAGCACCTCGGCAATCGTCTGGCCGGTAATTGTCAGGCAGTCGCCGTGTAGCAGTCCGGCCACCAGCAAAGTCTTCATCACTTGCGGAATGCCGCCAGCGCGGTGCAGGTCCACCGCCAGGTATTTGCCGCTGGGTTTGAGGTCGCACAGCACCGGGGTTTTGACGCGTACACGCTCAAAGTCCTCAATCGTCCACTCCACCTCTGCCGCATGCGCGATGGCCAAAAAGTGCAGCACCGCATTGGTCGAACCGCCGGTCGCCATGATCACCGCGACCGCGTTTTCAATCGATTTGCGGGTCACGATGTCGCGCGGCTTGATGTCTTTTTTGATGGCTTCAATCAGCACCTGGGCCGAGGCTTTGGCCGAGTTGAGCTTTTCGTCGTGCGGGTTGGCCATGGTGCTGGAATAGATCAACGAGATACCGAGGGCTTCAAACGCGCTAGACATGGTGTTGGCGGTGTACATGCCGCCGCAGGAGCCAGGGCCGGGGATGGCGCGTTGTTCGATCTCGTGCAGATCAAAGTCACTCAAATTGCCCGCTGCGTTCTGGCCCACGGCTTCAAACACGCTGACGATATTGAGGTCTTGGCCTTTGTAGCTGCCAGGCAGAATCGTGCCGCCATAGACGTAAATTGCCGGTACGTTGGCACGCAGCATGCCCATCAAGCCGCCTGGCATGTTTTTGTCGCAACCGCCAATGACCACCACGCCGTCCATCCACTGGCCTTGCACGCAGGTCTCGATGCAATCGGAAATCACTTCGCGGCTGACCAGGGAATATTTCATGCCTTCGGTGCCCATGGCCATACCGTCCGAGATGGTGGGCGTGCCAAACACCTGGGCATTGCCGCCGGCCTCTTCGATGCCGGCGATGGCCGCATCGGCCAGTTTTTGCAAACCGCTGTTGCAAGGGGTGATGGTGCTGTGTCCGTTGGCCACGCCGACCATGGGTTTCTTGAAGTCGCTCTCCTCGTAGCCCATGGCGTAGTACATAGACCGGTTGGGGGCGCGCGATTTGCCTTCGGTGATATTGGCGCTGCGGCGGTTGATGGGTAGGATGGGAATGGTTTTATCGGTCATGGCGCGGTTCGCAAGGCGTTAAAAAACCCCAGTTTACTTGCCGCTCCGCCAGCGGCACCCAGGCTAGGGCTGAGGGCCGCGCAAGCAGTCGCCCCGGCATTACAGGCCGCCGGCGCATGGCCCCGTTAAAATTGACGATTCCCTCTAGCCGGCCTTGCACCGTGACGCTCCACATCAGCACATTCGAAGGCGGCAACGCCCTTAGCCCTTTTCGCAACCAGCAGTTACTGGCGCAATTACAGCGAGTTCACGACAAAATTAGCGCGCTTGACGCCCGCTATGTCCATTGGGTCGTGACCGAGAGCGTGCCGCAAGCCGGTTTACAGGACCGCCTGGGCGCCTTGCTCACCTATGGCGAGCCCGCGTCCCAGCGGCAAGGCGGCGAGGTTTTGCTGGTTTCCCCTCGCCTGGGCACTTTATCGCCCTGGGCATCTAAGGCCACCGATATCGCCCACAACTGCGGTTTTGCAGTACAGCGCATCGAGCGCGCGGTCGAATACCGCCTGAACATCAAATCCTGGTTGGGCCAATCGGGGAGCCTGAGCGAAGCTCACATGCAGGCTGTCGCTGCCTGTTTGCATGACCGCATGACCGAAAGCGTCTGGCGCGAGCGCGCGCAAGTCGCCCGCTTGTTCCAGGCTTTGCCGGCCGCACCCATGGATTACTGCGATGTGCTGGCTGGCGGGCGCGCTGCACTGGAGCGGGCCAATGTGCAATTTGGCCTGGCGCTGGCCGAAGACGAGATCGACTACCTGCACCAGGCCTTTGTTCGCCTGCAGCGCAACCCCACCGACGTGGAGCTTATGATGTTCGCGCAAGCCAATAGCGAACACTGCCGCCACAAAATTTTCAATGCCGATTTCAGCATCGACGGCCTGGCCCAAAGCAGCAGCATGTTCGGCATGATCCGCCACACGCACACAAGGCATCCGCAGCATATGCTGGTGGCGTATTCGGATAACGCCTCGGTGATGGAAGGCGCAGCGATAGAGCGCTTTGCGCCGCAGCCCGCGCCCGTCCTGGGCGCGCAGCAATCGCCGCCGTACATCAAAACCGAGGCCTTGCAGCATATATTGATGAAGGTGGAAACACACAACCACCCGACGGCGATCTCGCCATTTCCCGGCGCATCCACGGGCGCGGGCGGTGAGATCCGCGACGAGGGCGCCACCGGGCGCGGCTCCAAGCCCAAAGCTGGACTCACTGGCTTTACCGTGTCCACCTTGCGCTGGGACGGGCAGGGTGGCTACGGCAAACCGGCGCACATCGCCAGCCCCTTACAAATCATGATCGAAGGCCCCTTGGGCGGAGCCGCGTTTAACAATGAGTTTGGCCGCCCGAACTTGCTGGGCTATTTCCGGGAGTTCGAACAAAGCGTTCGCAGCGCACAAGACACGGTGCAACGCGGTTACCACAAGCCCATCATGATTGCAGGTGGCTTGGGTGTGATCGATGCCGCGCAAACCCATAAAAAACTGTTTCCTGCCGGTAGCTTGCTGGTGCAATTGGGCGGGCCCGGCATGCGTATCGGCATGGGCGGCAGTGCGGCCAGCTCCATGGCGACGGGGGCTAATGCGGCGGAGCTGGATTTTGATTCGGTGCAACGTGGCAACCCCGAAATCCAGCGCCGCGCCCAAGAGGTGATCAACCAATGCTGGCTGATGGGCGCCGATGCCAATCCCATCTTGGCGATCCACGATGTGGGCGCTGGCGGCCTGTCCAATGCTTTCCCCGAGCTCAGCAACGATGCCGGGCGCGGCGCACGCTTTGACTTGCGCGCCGTGCCGCTGGAAGAGTCGGGCATGGCGCCCAAAGAAATTTGGTGCAATGAGAGCCAGGAGCGCTATGTCATGGCGATTGCCCCTGATTCCTTGCCCCTGTTTACTGCCTTGTGCGAGCGCGAGCGCTGCCCTTTTTCAGTAGTCGGTGTGGCCACCGAAGATAGGCAGCTGGTGGTGGTTGAAGAAGGTGCACCTTCGCCCGTGGACATGCCCATGGACGTGCTGCTGGGCAAGCCGCCTAAGATGCACCGCGATGTGCAAACCCTGCACCGTGACTTTGCGCCGCTGGACTTGAGCGGCGTGACATTGCACAACGCAGTGACGGCGGTGTTGTCGCATCCCACGGTGGCGTCTAAGCGCTTTTTGGTCACGATTGGGGACCGCACGGTGGGAGGCCTTAGCCATCGCGACCAGATGGTCGGGCCTTGGCAAGTGCCGGTGGCCGATTGCGCGGTGACGCTGGCCGACTTCAAAGGCTTTGCCGGAGAAGCCATGTCCATGGGCGAGCGCACGCCACTTGCGGTGATTGACGCACCGGCCTCGGGCCGCATGGCGATTGCTGAAGCAATTACGAATTTGCTAGCCGCGCCGATTGAACTGAAGCGCGTCAAACTCTCAGCCAATTGGATGGCCGCCTGTGGCGAGGCCGGTGAAGATGCGGCGCTCTATGCCACGGTGCAGGCCGTGGGCATGGAACTGTGTCCGGCATTGGGCATCTCGATTCCGGTCGGCAAAGATTCGCTGTCCATGCGCACGCAGTGGAAAGACGAGGACGGCACGCAGAAGAAAGTCAGCTCTCCGGTTTCGCTGATTGTTTCGGCATTTGCCAGCATCGCCGATGTGCGGCCTACGCTGACCCCGCAATTGCAAGCGGTGGACGATGCGCTGCTGGTACTGATCGACCTGGGGCGCGGTAAAAACCGCATGGGCGCCGGCATCCTGGCGCAAACCCTGGCGCAAACAGGCCACCAGGTGCCCGACCTGGACGATGCGCAAGACTTAGTCGCCGTGGTCCAAGCCGTCAATACCTTGCGCGACCAGAAAAAAATACTGGCCTATCATGACCGAAGCGATGGAGGGCTCTTGGCCACCGTAACCGAAATGGCCTTTGCTGGCCGTGTGGGGGTGGCGCTGAATGTAGATATGTTGGTACTGGAAGGCGATGGCGTGTCCGACAGCCGCATGGACGTAGGCGATAGCAAGAACTGGGCAAACCAGGTTGGGGCGCTGCGGGAAGAATTGACGCTCAAAGCCCTTTTCAACGAAGAGCTGGGTGTGGTCTTGCAAGTGCGCGCTGCGGATCGCGATGCGGTGATGGCAGTGCTGCGCACCCACGGCTTATCCAAGCACAGCCATGTCATCGGCAAGACGCGCCCGGCCAAGGGCAGTGATACGTCGGCGCTAGAAATTTGGCGCGATGCCAAGGCGGTTTTTAGCGCGCCTTTGCAAGACCTGGCCCAGGTCTGGGACAGTGTCAGCTGGAAAATTTGCCGCCTGCGTGATAACCCGGCGTGCGCTGATGCCGAACATGCATCGTTTGGTGCGTCAATCGATAGCGGCATGCATATTTATTTGCCGCCGGGCTTGGACCCCGTGCCCTCACCCACTGCACCCGCTTTGCTATTGCGCAAACCGCGCGTGGCGGTGTTGCGCGAGCAAGGCGTGAATTCGCACATCGAAATGGCCTATGCCTTTACCGAGGCCGGCTTTGACGCCTTTGACGTGCACATGAGCGATTTGCAAACAGGCCGCGCCGATCTGCGCGACTTTGCCGGACTGGTCGCCTGCGGTGGTTTCAGCTACGGCGACACCTTGGGTGCGGGCATAGGCTGGGCGCGCTCCATCACTTTCAACCAGCGCTTAGCGGACCAGTTCAGCGCGTTTTTTGCGCGGCCCGACACCTTTGGCTTGGGCGTGTGCAATGGCTGCCAGATGTTTGCCGAGTTGGTCGACATCATTCCGGGCGCCGCCCACTGGCCGCGATTTACCACCAACCAAAGCGAGCGCTTCGAAGCGCGCCTGTCCATGGTGGAAGTGCTGGACTCGCCCTCTTTGTTTTTACAGGGCATGGCCGGGGCGCGTTTGCCCATTGCGGTGGCCCATGGGGAAGGCTTTGCCAACTTTGCCCAGCGTGGCGATGTGGCCAAAGTGCTGCGTGCTATGCGCTTTGTGGATAACGCAGGGCAGGCCACTGAAGCCTACCCCTTCAACCCCAATGGCAGCCCGGCGGGCCTGACGGCGGTGACGACTGCAGACGGACGCTTCACCGCGATGATGCCCCACCCCGAGCGCGTATTGCGCAATGTCCAAAGCAGTTGGACTGCCTTGGATATCAGCGCGCGCAGCCCCTGGATGCACTTGTGGCACAACGCGCGCCAATGGCTGGGCTAAGCCTTCGGGCCTGGGTCTGGGTCGCTCATCGACCCGTTTGTTTGCACGCTCAGCTTTTGTTTCCTTAGAACCGCAGGCTATGCATACTGCACGTTATCAATGGGTAGATGCGCTGCGCGGCCTGGCTATGCTGTGGATGACGGTTTTTCACTTTTGCTTTGACCTGGCCAACGCCGGTCTGATTCAAGCCAATTTTTACCAGGACCCGCGCTGGACCGTGCAGCGTACCTGCATCCTCAGCCTGTTTTTACTTTGTGCGGGTGCGGGCCAAGCCATCGCCTTGGCGCAAGCGCAATCCTGGCGGCGCTTTGGCAAGCGCTGGTTGCAAATTGCGGGATGCGCTTTGCTGGTGAGCGCAGGTTCTTTCCTGATGTTTCCCAATAGCTTCATTTACTTTGGCGTGTTGCACGGCATGGCGGTGATGCTACTGATTACCCGCTTTGTCGGCCCGCGCGGGCCTTGGCTATGGCTCTTGGGCGGCGCACTCATCGCCCTGCAATGGCTAGCGCCATGGGCGATCAACGCGGGCTGGTGGGACAGCGCGCTCAATAACAAATCGCTTAACTGGATGGGCCTTATCAGCACAAAGCCGATCACCGAAGACTATGTTCCCCTGATTCCCTGGCTGGGCGTGATGCTTTGGGGAATGGCGGCGATGCAATGGGTCATAAACCGACATGGCGTACACATGCTGCATCATGCGGATGCCCCTGCGCTTAGACCCTTGGCTTTTTTGGGCCGCTGGAGCCTTACTTATTACATGCTGCACCAGCCGGTGATGCTGGGGGCGCTGTGGTTGTGGCAGCGCACCTGAATCGAGATTGCAAACCCGCAACAAAAAACGCGGCACCAGGCCGCGTTTTCTTTGGGGGCGGATAAAGCCGCTTACTCAATCTTCGCTTTGCTGCGCAGTTCTTCCTGGTACTTGGCCAGGTTTTGCTGGGTCAGGTGTTGCGATATTTGGGGTTTGACCTCATCGAACTTGGGCATATTGGCCTCGCGCACGTCATCGAGGCGGATGATGTGGAAACCGAATTGGCTTTTCACCGGGGTTTCGGTGGTTTTGCCTTTGCCCAGGGCCGCTAAAGCGTCCGAAAACTCTTTCACATAGCTGGCAGGGTTGGCCCA
>JBILPS010000022.1:0-43232 GCA_044373655.1 Rhodoferax sp. | reverse complement strand
CTCCACCTGCACGCGGGTGTTCATCTCGATGAAATAAAACTCACCCGCCTCATACAGAAACTCAAAAGTACCCGCGCCGCGGTAGCCCATTTTTTTACAGGCGGTGACGCAGCGCTCACCGATACGCTCAATCAGCTTGCGGTTGATGCCAGGGGCAGGGGCCTCTTCGAGAATCTTCTGGTGCCGCCTTTGCATGGAGCAATCGCGCTCGCCCAAATACACCGCATTTTTAAAGGAGTCGGCCAAAATCTGGATTTCAATATGGCGCGGGTTTTGGAGAAACTTCTCCATATACACCGCAGGATTGCCAAAGGCGGCCCCGGCCTCCGCCTTGGTCATGGCCACGGCATTGATCAGCGCCGCTTCGGTATGCACCACGCGCATGCCGCGGCCGCCGCCACCGCCTGCCGCCTTGATGATGACCGGGTAACCCACGCTTTTTGCAATCCGGCGGATTTGGACGGGGTCATCGGGCAACTCGCCCTCCGAGCCGGGAACGCAGGGGACGCCGGCGCGGATCATGGCCTGTTTGGCCGATACCTTGTCGCCCATGATGCGGATGCAATCAGGTGTGGGCCCGATGAATTGGAAACCGCTTTTTTCTACCCGCTCGGCGAAATCGGCGTTTTCACTTAAAAAGCCATAGCCGGGATGGATGGCTTCAGCGTCCGTCACTTCGGCGGCCGAAATAATGGCCGGCATATTCAGATAGCTCAGGCTCGATGCCGCCGGTCCGATACAGACCGCTTCCTCAGCCAGGCGCACGTATTTCGCGTCGCGGTCGGCCTCGGAATACACCATCACCGCGCGAACGCCCAACTCGCGGCAGGCGCGCTGGATGCGCAGCGCGATTTCGCCACGGTTGGCAATCAGAATTTTTTTAAACATGGCTTGGCGTTATTCGATCATGAACAGGGCTTGCCCGTATTCCACTGCCTGACCGTTTTCGCACTTTACCTGGACCACTTTGCCGGATTTGTCCGCTTCAATCTCGTTGAGAATCTTCATGGCTTCAATAATGCAAATAGTCTCGCCCTCTTTGACCATATCGCCGACATCCACAAACGCTTTGGCGCCGGGGGAGGAGGAGCGGTAAAAAGTGCCAACCATCGGCGACTTGACGGTATGCAGTTCGCTGACCTCGGGCGCCGACGCTTCAGTAGGCGCTGCCGGTGGCGCGCCCTGGGGCACACTCTGCGTGTGCTGCGTACCCACCATCGCCGGTGCATAGCTATGGACGACGGCTTGCGAGCCTTTGACGATTCTTACTTTGCCTTCAGCCTCGGTAATCTCCAACTCCGACACATTGGAGTCGGAGACCAGGTCAATCAGCGTTTTTAGTTTGCGTAAATCCATGGATCCTCCTTGCATTTGACAGGGCCGATTGGCAATGCCATCGCGTTGAACGCGTACAAAAATACTTTAAATTAATTAAAATTGTCTAAAACATTCTAACGCAGCCTAAATTGGCGCATCACACGGCACGAGGCCCTTGGCGCATTAGGCCTCTTTAGCCGCTATTTTAAGTCACGCCACTGGTCCAGGTCCTGCTGCACTATGCGCCCGAGTTTGCGCTGAGCGATTTGGCCATCGCTTGAGAACACGACGGTAAAGGGCAGGCTTCCCGTCAAATTACCCAGCTCTCGGCTTAGTTCAGTGCCTTCGAGTCCGGCCATGCCAATCGCAAAGGACAGCGGGCTGGTGTTTAAAAAACTTAGCACACGTTCGGGCTTGTCTACAGCTAATCCAAGAACTTGCCATCCTTTGCCTTTGTTTTGTTGATAAAAGGCCTCAATTAGCGGAAGTTCCTCAATACACGGCGGGCACCAGGTAGCCCAAAAATTGACCAGCAGCGGTCGTCCTTGAAAGCTTTGCATGGCAAAGTTCTGGCCCTGCGGGCTGATCCATTGGCGCGCCCACAAGCTGGCCGGTGCGGCATCCTGCGCTGGGCGATGCCGCCACCAGGAGGCGGCAATACCGGCGCCCAGGGCGCTTGTCGCAAGCGCTCCCAAAGCCCAGCGGCGGCGCGGCGCGGCGGGTACAGATGCGGGTAGATCAGGTGGCTGCATACGAGTTATTGTCCATCAAAGTGCGCAAGGCCTTGGCATCACCCCGCCAGCGCCGCCCCTGCGCGTCCGATTGCAGCGCGCCCCGGATACCGTCCAAGTCGTTCACAAGCAGGTGCAGACCGATATAAGATTTGAACGCCTCACACCAAACTTGCACACTGAGTGCATCGACCGTCTCGCCATGCAAACCGGTGACTTGGCTGGCCGCAAAGCGCACGCCCCTATCGATCAAGGTAATTTCGGCTATTTTGGAGTCTTCGCAGAATAACTGCAGGTAAACGTCCGAGTGGCGGGTGGCCGTACCGCGCCAGACCGCGCCACCCAGATGGGGCTGAAAAGCGGCTAAGCGCTCCATCCAATCCATGGCGATACCGCGCAGCACGCCAAGCTCCAGCGCCTGGCTTTCAGGGCAAAAGATAGCGATGTAGTCTCGCACCGCCTGTTCCATGGTTTCGTGGTCAGGCAGGCTCTGGCGGGTTGAGAAGCCGAGTTGCTGGGCCGCACGGCGCTTGGCCGCGCCGAAGTCCAGCCCTTCCTCCACCACTGAGCGCGCCGCCACCGCCGCTATTTCCGCTTTGATGCTGTCCATGGCTGCATTGTGCACCGATGAAGCGAGCGGCAAGCCTTGCCAGCGACCGGCTCGACAACGATGCAGGTTTATCTACCGTGGCCTAGCGCGCGGGCGCCCTGTTCCTGGCCGGTTGCAAGCTAGGGGTGCGGGCACGGGAAAGGCCCTGTGCGGCCAGGGGTGGCCGGTAAAATTGGGCTATGCACATACACATATTAGGGATTTGCGGCACGTTTATGGGCGGCCTGGCGGCTTTGGCGCGCGAGGCTGGCCACCGGGTGACGGGGTGTGACGCCGGTGTGTATCCGCCCATGAGTGACCAATTGCGCGAGCTGGGCATCGAGGTGATGCAAGGCTTTGCTGCCGAGCAGCTGGCCCTGGCGCCGGACATCTATGTGGTGGGCAATGTGGTCAGCCGTGCCCGAGACACCGACGGCAGCGCCAAATTCCCGCTGATGGAAGCGATTTTGGACCAGGGCCTGCCCTATACCAGCGGCCCACAGTGGCTGGCTGAGCATCTCCTGGCCAGTCGCCATGTGCTGGCGGTCGCCGGTACCCATGGCAAAACCACCACTACCGCGATGCTAAGTTGGATTTTGGAACACGCGGGGCTTGCGCCAGGCTTTTTGATCGGCGGCGTGCCCTTGAACTTTGGCGTGTCGGCCCGCCTGGGGCAAGGCACCCCGTTTGTGATCGAAGCCGACGAATACGACACCGCGTTTTTCGACAAACGCAGCAAGTTCGTGCATTACCGGCCCCGCACCGCCATTTTGAACAACCTGGAATTCGACCACGCCGACATTTTTGACAACCTGCAGGCCATTGAGCGGCAATTCCACCATTTGCTGCGAACGGTGCCGTCCAATGGGCGGGTGCTGGTCAATGGCTTGGAAGAAAGTCTGGCGCGTGTGTTGCAAATGGGTTGCTGGAGCGAGGTACGCAGTTTTGGTGCAGCGGTGAGCGATTTTTCCGCACAAGGCGACCCCGAAGATTTCGCGGTGCTACAACAAGGCGTGCAGCTTGCACGGGTGCAATGGGCCTTGGGCGGCGTACACAACCAGCTCAACGCCCTGGCCGCTATCGCGGCGGCAGAACATCTGGGCGTGCGCCCGGCGCGCGCGGCTTTGGCCCTGCAGAGTTTTGAAAATGTCAAACGCCGCATGGAAGTGCGTGGACGCGTCGCACTGGCAGGGCAGCAAACTGTGCCCTTGGTCACGGTATACGACGATTTTGCGCACCACCCCACCGCGATACGTACCACGCTCGATGGCTTGCGCCGCCAGGTGGGCGCGGCGCGCATTCTCGCGGTGTTTGAGCCGCGCTCCAACACTATGAAACTGGGTGCCATGAAAGCGCAATTGCCCTGGTGCCTGGAGCAGGCGGATTTGGCTTTTTGCCACAGCGGTGGCTTGGGCTGGGACGCGCAAGAGGCCTTGGCGCCTATGGGCGCCCGCGCCCTCGTTTCCGAGTCCGTGGATACGCTGATTGAGCAGTTGTGCGTCGCGGCGCAGCCCGGCGACCACATCGTGTGTATGAGCAACGGCGGCTTTGGCGGCATTCACGCCAAGTTGCTGCAGTCCTTGCAGCGGGCTGCGCCGCCCTTGGGCTAGGCTCGGCGGCAAGCCCAGCCAGGCCGCACTGGGCCTGGGCGCAGCCTGTCCTGGCGGTATTTAGGTCACCGTGCCGCGGCGCACGCGGCGCGCTTTCACCGATTGCGACAAGGTCTCTAGGCTGCTGAGCGAATCGTCCCAGCCCAAGCACGCATCGGTAATGCTTTGGCCGTAATGCAAGTTGGCCACCGTGTCTTTGCCCGGCGTAAATTTTTGCGCACCGGCGTTCAAATGGCTCTCCACCATCACGCCAAAAATCCGGGTTGAACCTTGCGCCAGTTGCCCTGCGATATCTTGGGCTACCTCCAACTGCTTTTGGTGCTGTTTGCTGCTGTTGGCGTGGCTGCAGTCGACCATCAGGGTTTGCGCCAGGCCCGCCTTAGCCAGGTCCTGGCAGGCGCTTTCCACGCTTTTCGCATCGTAATTGGGCGCTTTGCCACCGCGCAAAATCACATGGCAATCCGGGTTGCCCTGGGTTTGCACAATCGCCACCTGGCCGTTTTTATGGACCGATAAAAAGTGGTGGCCTCCGGCGGCTGCCTGGATCGCATCGGTGGCGATTTTGATATTGCCATCGGTGCCATTTTTAAAGCCAATCGGTGCGGACAGGCCCGAGGCCAATTCGCGGTGCACCTGGCTCTCGGTGGTGCGCGCGCCGATGGCACCCCAGGCGATCAGGTCGCCCAGGTACTGCGGTGAAATCACGTCCAAGAATTCGCTGCCTGCGGGCAGCCCCAGGCGGTTGATGTCGATCAACAACTGGCGCGCGATGCGCAGACCTTCATCGATGCGAAAGCTTTCGTCCAAATATGGGTCGTTGATCAGGCCTTTCCAGCCCACGGTGGTGCGCGGCTTTTCAAAGTACACCCGCATCACGATTTCCAGCGTGTCGGCGTAATGGTCGCGCTGTTCTTTGAGGCGTTTGGCATAGTCCAGCGCGGCTGCGGGATCGTGGATGGAGCAGGGGCCGATGATGACTAGCAGGCGGTCATCTTTGCCGTTCATGATGTTCTGCACGCGCTTGCGGGTGGCTGAAACCAGGGCTTCCACGGCCGTACCGCTAATGGGGAAAAAGCGGATTAAATGTTCGGGGGGCGGCAGCACGGTTATGTCCTTGATACGTTCGTCATCGGTAATGCTGGTGCGGTCGGCGCTGGCGGTCATTTCAGATGTCCTCTTGCAGGTAGTTCAAAAAATAAGGCATAAAAAAACCGCCGGGGAGGCCGGCGGTTCTGGGAATTCGGTACGCTGTTTAACTGCTTGCGTTCAGAACTCTCTCACGCCGGGGGCGATAGAGAACCAAAAGTAGCTAAAGTAAAAGTGTTGCGAATGCATGGGAGTGAATGTAACACAGCGGGTCTTGCCCGGACTTGAGGCCTCAGGCGGTACCGCCCACAGTTAGCCCATCGATGCGCAACGTGGGTTGGCCCACCCCCACGGGTACGCTTTGGCCGTCTTTGCCGCAGGTGCCCACGCCGCTGTCCAGGGCCATATCGTTGCCGATCAGGCTGACCCGTTTCAAGCAGTCCGGCCCGCTGCCGACCAGGGTCGCGCCTTTGACCGGGTACAAGATTTTGCCGTTTTCCACCCAATAGGCTTCGCTGGCCGAAAACACAAATTTGCCCGAAGTGATGTCCACCTGTCCGCCACCGAAATTGACCGCGTACAGACCTTTCTTGATGCTGCGCACAATCTCCTCTGGCGCTTTGTCCCCACCCAGCATATAGGTGTTAGTCATACGCGGCATGGGCACATGGGCATAGCTCTCGCGCCGCCCGTTGCCGGTGGGGGCTACACCCATCAGACGGGCGTTCATGGCGTCTTGGATGTAGCCTTTGAGAATGCCGTCCTCGATCAGCACGTTGCGCGCGCTGGTATTGCCCTCGTCATCGACATTCAGTGAACCGCGCCGCTCGGCCATGGTGCCGTCGTCCAGTACCGTTACCCCCTTGGCCGCTACGCGCTGGCCAATGCGCCCGCTAAATGCGCTGGAGCCCTTACGGTTGAAGTCCCCTTCCAGGCCGTGGCCAATGGCCTCGTGCAACAAAATGCCCGGCCAACCCGAACCCAGTACCACGGTCATTTCCCCTGCCGGTGCAGGGCGCGCCTCCAAATTGGTGAGTGCTGCGTGCACTGCCTGGTCCACGTATTTACTGATTTGTGCATCGTCAAAATACGCCAGGCCAAAACGGCCGCCACCGCCGGAGGAGCCGATTTCTCGCCGGCCTTTTTGCTCGGCAATCACGGTGACAGATAAGCGCACCAAGGGACGCACATCGGCGGCCAGCACACCATCTGCGCGCGCCACCAGAACCACGTCGTATTCCATGGCCAGGCCTGCCATGACTTGCAACACCCGCGGGTCTTTGGCGCGGGCCAGTTTCTCCACCCGTCCGAGCAAAGCCACTTTGGCGGCGCTGTCCATGGTGGCGATGGGGTCTTGGTCAGGGTAGAGAGAGCGGCTGCGCGCAATCTTGGGTTTACTGACGCTGATGCGGCGCTGGCTGGCCGCTTGCGAAATACTGCGCACTGTGCGCGCGGCATCGAGCAATGCGGCTTCAGAAATATCGTCCGAATAGGCAAAAGCGGTTTTCTCACCGCTGACCGCACGCACCCCCACACCCTGGTCAATGCTGAACGAGCCGGTTTTGACAATGCCTTCTTCTAGGCTCCAGCCTTCGGAGCGGGTGTATTGAAAATACAGGTCTGCTTCGTCCACCTTGTGCGCTTTGATTTCCGCCAAGGCGCGGCTCAGGTGGCCTTCGTCCAGGCCAAAAGGCGTGAGCAACAGGGATTTGGCGGTGGCCAGGCGTTCGAGGGTGGGTTCGCGAGAGATCATCACGCCATTCTAGGCGGGGCTCCATGGCCTTGCCGCTGACGGGGCAAGGGTAGCTGCGCCCGCGCTAGCGCGCTGCTTCAGGACTGCACCAATCGCCGGGCGTTGGAAATAGACATCAGGATGCCGCAGGCAAAGCCCAGGGTCACCATGGCGGTTCCGCCATAGCTGATAAAGGGCAGGGGCACACCAACCACTGGCAATATGCCACTGACCATGGACATATTGACAAAGGCGTAGGCGAAAAAAATCATGGCCACGCTGCCCGCTAGCAGGCGCGAAAAAAGGGTCGGCGCCTCCAGCGCAATGGCCAGGCCGCGCAATATCAGGGCAATAAAGCCACCCAGGAGCAAGAGATTGCCAAACAGGCCGAACTCTTCGGAAAACGCCGCAAAGATGAAATCGGTGGTGCGTTCGGGAATAAATTCAAGATGGGTTTGCGTGCCTTGCATAAAGCCGGCGCCCCAAAAGCCGCCAGCCCCGATACCGATCATGCCCTGGATGATGTGAAAACCCTTGCCCAGCGGGTCGCGCGTAGGGTCTAGCAGGGTGCAGATGCGCTGCTGCTGGTAGTCGTGCAAGACCGGCCAACGCATGCCGTCGGCGCAGAGCGCCGGTTCAAAAGCGATCAGCAGCAGCACGCCCACCAGTCCCAGCACCACGGGCGGAGCAATCCATTTCCAACCCACACCTGCGAAAAAAATCACCGACAGACCGGCTAGCAATACCAGCAGGGCGGTGCCCAAATCGGGCTGGCGCAGGATCAGTCCCACGGGGATCGCCAGCAGCACCCCGGCCACCGCAAAGTCCAAGGGGCGCAACTGGCCTTCGCGCTTTTGGAACCACCAAGCCAGCATCAAGGGCATAGCAATTTTTAAAATTTCACTGGGCTGAATCACCACGCCGACATTGAGCCAGCGGCGTGCGCCTTTTTTGGTCACGCCGAAAATTGCTACCGCGATCAAAAGGGCTACGCCCAAGATGTACAGCGGTACGGCCAGCGTCATTAAGCGCTGCGGTGGAATTTGCGCGGCGACAAACATCACGGTGGCGGCAATCAGCATATTGCGCGCATGGTCAGAGAAGCGGCTGCCGAAGTCATAACCTGAGGAATACATCACCAGCATACCGGCAGAGGCGAGGCAAAACACGATGAAGGCCAATGGCCCGTCCAGGCCGGCCCATAAGGGCAGGAAGCGACTGCGCAGCGAGACTTTGCCAAAGGAAGTGGACATCGTCCGATTATCGCGCCGCCCACCCAAGACGCCATGGGACAATCCGGTCATGTACCTGATGTTTGATGAAGCCGGAAAATTCTTGGCCGCAAGGCTCTTGTCCGAGAGCGATGCCTCGGCACAAGTGGAGCTGGACAGTGGCAAGCGCCTCAAGGTCAAGCTTGCCAATGTGATGCTGCGTTTTGATAAACCTGCGCCTGCGCAATTTATGGAGCAGGCGCAAGCCATCAGCCAAGCGGTGGAATTGGAGCTGGCCTGGGAGTTTGCCCCAGAGGGTGATTTCGGTTTTGCCGATTTGGCGCGTGATTACTTCAGCGACAAAGCCAGCTTGCTCGAGCAAGCTGGCATGCTGATGCGTCTGTTTGAAGCGCCGCATTATTTTCGCCGCGCGGGTAAAGGAATGTTTCGCAAAGCGCCGGCTGACATCGTGGCCCAAGCCTTGGCGGCGATTGAGAAAAAGCGCCTGCAAACCGAGTTGATTGCGCAGTGGGCGCACGAGCTTACCCAAGGCCACTGCCCCGCGCCAGTGCGCACACAGCTGTACAAAATTCTATTCAAACCAGATAAAAACGCGCCGGAATACAAAGCCGTGGTCCAAGCCTCACGCGACAGCCGCACGGCACCTTTGGATTTGCTTCTAGCCAGCGGTGCGATTGATTCGCCTTACCAGTTCCATTGGAAGCGCTTTTTGCTAGAAAACTTTCCGCAGGGAACGGCTTTTCCTGCGATGGCGGCGGTGCCACCCGCAGATGATTTACCGCGGGCACCGGTGGCTGCTTTTTCGATTGACGACTCGGCTACCACCGAAATCGACGATGCTTTGTCGCTACAAGGCCTGGGTAGCGGTACGGTCACCATGGGCGTACATATTGCCGCGCCCGGTTTGGCTATTGCCCCCGATAGCGATATCGACCGCCTGGGCCGCCACCGTTTGTCCACTGTCTATATGCCGGGCTATAAGCTGACCATGCTGCCCGATGCGCTGGTGCAGGTCTATACCTTGCAGCAAGGCCGCAATTGCCCGGCGCTCTCGCTCTATGTCACCTTGGACGAGCAGACCCTGGAAATAAAGCACAGTGAAACCCGCATCGAAAGCCTGCCCATCAGCCATAACTTGCGCCACGACCAGCTCGACAGCCTGGTCACTGAAGCATGGCTGCAAGCGGCGCATGTGCCCGACGAGGGCAGCGCCGATAGCCAGCGCGCAGCGGCCACGGCTTTGCAACCCCAGCTGGCCTTTTTGCACCGCTTTGCCTGCGCCCATAAGGCCCGGCGCGAAATCGTGCGCGGCAAGCCCGAAAGCTTTAACCGGCCGGACTACAACTTCCGTCTGCCGGAACTGCTGGACGGGGAGCCGCAGGGCAACGAGAGCGTTCAGATCAGCGTGCGCCAGCGCGGCGCACCGCTAGACCTGATCGTGGCTGAGGCCATGATTTTGGCCAACAGCACCTGGGGCCAATGGTTGGCCAGTCTGGGCGTACCCGCGATTTACCGCAGCCAAGCCTCGATGGCGCCGGGCGTCAAAGTTCGCATGGGCACCAAGGCCTTGCCGCATGCCGGTATCGGCGTTCCCAGTTACGCCTGGAGCACCTCGCCGCTGCGCCGCTACACCGATCTGGTGAACCAATGGCAAATCATCGCCTGCGTGCGCCACGGCAGCACTGCCGCGCTGGCCGCGCCCTTTAAGCCCAAAGACGCGCAACTGTTTTCCATCATCTCCGCCTTCGAGGCCACCTACGCCGCCTATAACGGCTACCAGGCCGCCATGGAGCGTTTTTGGACGCTGCAATACCTGCGCCAGAACGCCATTAGCGAACTTCTCGCCACCGTGATCAAAGAGGGCATGGCCCGCGCCGATGATGTGCCGCTGGTGCTGGCCATTGCCGCTGGGGCGGGTCTGCCTCGGGGTGCGCAAGTGCGATTGCGCCTGGGCACGATTGACCTCATGACCCTGGATGTGAGCGCCACCGTGCTCGAGCGTCTGGACAGCCCGCAAGAGGCCGGTGACCCAGGCGCTGCAGCAGCGCTTGCGCCTGGCGCGCAGGGCGAAGATGAAGAAGACCTGGTCGGCCCAATTACCATTGCTGTCGATGTACTGGACACCCCGGACCCCGCCTAAGACCTTGCCTACGCAAGCGGTGGCGGGCTTTCCGTTCACCGGTGGCGAAGCCTTGCGCTTTCAGGCCTTGGGCTTTGCCTGATGGCCTTGTTGCGGTTACTCGGTTTGCTCTGCTTGGCGCTGCTGGGTTTGCAACTGTATTTTGCGCTGCGCATTGCCGCCATGGCCTGGGTGGATCCGCAGTCCACCAGTTTTGAGCGCTCGCAAGTCTGGCGCCAGCTACAGGAGCAAGGCAGCGTGCGCTGGAGCCAGCGCTGGCAAACTGATGCGCAGCTGGGCCAGGCGCTCAAGCGCGCAGTGATCGCCTCCGAGGACGACAGCTTTGCCAGCCACGACGGCATCGACTGGGTCGCATTGGAAAAAGCCTGGTCGAAAAACAACAAGGCCGAAGAACGGGCTGCACAGCGGGCGGCCAAAGCCAAAAATGGCCGTGAAACCCGCCCGGCCAAAGTCGTCGGCGGCTCGACCATCAGCCAGCAGCTGGCGAAAAATTTGTTTTTGTCCGGCGAACGCACGCTGGTGCGCAAAGCCCAGGAAATGGTCATTACCCTGCTCATGGAAAAGCTGCTGAGTAAGCAACGCATTTTGGAAATCTACCTCAACAGCGTGGAATGGGGTGACGGCGTGTTTGGCGCCGAAGCCGCAGCGCGTCACTATTTCCGCAAGTCTGCGGCGCAACTGAGTTCCTGGGAAGCGGCGCGCTTAGCCGTGATGTTGCCTCGGCCTCGTTACTTTGAAAAACTGCCGAATTCCGAATACCTTAATGCGCGCGCCAATGTCATCGTCGCCCGCATGTCCGATGCCCGGCTGCCCGGCGCCCTCGCACCATGAGAATTTTGGGCGTCGATCCCGGCCTGCGCACCACCGGCTTTGGCGTGCTGGACCAGCAAGGCAGCAGCCTGCGCTATGTGGCCAGTGGCACTATCAGCACCCAAGGTCTGGCTAGCCAGGCCTTGCCCGACCGCATCCATGCTTTGTTTGACGGTTTGTCCGAAGTGGTGCAGCGCTACCAGCCCGATTGCGCGGCGGTGGAAATCGTATTTGTGAATGTCAACCCGCAGTCCACTTTACTGCTGGGCCAGGCGCGTGGGGCCTTGATCAGCGCCTTGGTGCATGCCAAGTTGCCGGTCGCCGAATACACGGCATTGCAAATGAAGCAAGCGGTGGCCGGCTATGGGCGCGCCGACAAAATGCAAATCCGCGAGATGGTGCGCCGCTTGATCGACTTGCCCGGCCTGCCCGGCCCGGATGCGGCCGACGCTTTAGGTTTGGCGATTACCCACGCCCATGCCGGCGCGGCCATGGCACGCATTGCAAAAGCCCAGGGTATTGGCGCGGGCGCCGGTTACAAGTCGGGGCGCAGCCACTGAGGCTGCGGCGGCGCGGCGCAATTACCAGGCCGGTGCCAATTGCGCAAAGCCTTTGGGGGCGCTGCGTTCGTCGTCAAACGTCAGCACTTCCCAGTCTTGCGGCTGCGCTTGCAGCTGGCGCAGCAATTGGTTGTTCAGCGCATGGCCCGAGCGGTGGGCGCGGTAGTGCGCCAGCAAGGGCATACCCAGCAAATACAGATCGCCCATGGCATCCAAAATCTTGTGCTTTACAAACTCATCGTCATAGCGCAGGCCATCGGAATTGAGCACTTTGTAGTCGTCCATGACGATGGCGTTGTCCAGACCGCCACCCAAGGCCAGGCCGTTTTGGCGCATCATTTCTACGTCTTTGGTAAAGCCGAAAGTGCGGGCGCGTGCAATGTCGCGCGCGTAAGAGCCCTGGCTTAAGTCAAATTCCACGCTTTGTCCGGTGGAGTCCACGGCCGGATGCGCAAAGTCGATGGCAAAACTCAGCTTAAAGCCATGGTAGGGCTCCAAGCTCGCCCACTTCAGATCGGCTCCCTGGCCGTGTTGCACGCGGATGGGCGCTTTGACGCGAATAAAGCGGCGCGCTGCGTTTTGTAATTCGATGCCGGCACTTTGCAGCAGAAAAACAAACGAAGCCGCCGAACCGTCCAGGATAGGAACTTCCTCGGCATTGATATCAACATACAAATTGTCCACACCCAAGCCGGCGCAGGCCGACATCAAATGCTCGACGGTATGCACTTTGGCGTCGCCCTGCGACAGGGTAGAAGCGAGCCGCGTATCGGTGACCGCTTGCGGTGAGACCGCGATATCGACCGGGTGGGGAAGGTCGACCCGCCGAAACACGATACCGGTTCCGGGCGCTGCCGGCCGCAAAGTGATTTCAACACGCTGACCGCTGTGCAGGCCCACGCCAACGGCGCGGGTCAGTGATTTGAGGGTTCTTTGTTGCAGCACGGGCTGATTGTAAAAGCGCATCCGTCAACAGCCGACCGATGAGGCTATGCGCCCGCACCGACCGGCTGTGGACAGAAGTCGCCGATGGCCGATGAAAAAATCAATCCGCTTGCTTGCGCAAGAAGGCCGGGATTTCGTAATCGTCCATGCCACCACTGGACAGCGCATCCACTTTTTGCGCTGCGGTGGTACGGCTGCCGCGCCAGACGGCGGGGGTGCTAAGCGTGCCGTAGTCGGTGGATGCGCTCGCGGGTGTCGGGGCGCTGATGCCGGTGTTGCCGCCCATACCCGAGGCCGACGCCATGGTGCTGTTGCCCATGCGTTGCATCGTGCCAGCGGACATGGCCGCATGGGTGTTGGCCATGGCCGAGGGCGCAGCGTCGTAAGTGCCGGTGCGCAGCACTTGCAAGGGAGGCGCGGTGCGGCGTGGGCGGCTCAGGCCGGTAGCCACCACGGTGACGCGCACGTCTTCGCCCAGCGAGTCGTCGTAAGCGGTGCCGTAAATGACATGGGCTTCGGGCGAGGCGTAGGCGCGGATGGTGTTCATTGCTAGCTTGGATTCGCTCAATTTGAGCGAGCCTTTGGCCGCAGTGATCAGCACCAGCACGCCTTTGGCGCCCGACAGGTCTATGCCTTCGAGCAGCGGGCAGGCCACGGCTTGTTCGGCCGCGATGCGTGCACGGTCCGGGCCTTTGGCCAGGGCGGTACCCATCATGGCTTTGCCGGGCTCGCCCATGACGGTGCGCACGTCTTCAAAGTCCACGTTGACATGGCCAGGCACGTTGATGATCTCGGCAATACCGCCTACGGCGTTTTTGAGCACATCGTTGGCATAGGCAAAAGCCTCGTCCTGGCTGATATCGTCGCCCAGCACTTCGAGCAGTTTTTCGTTGAGCACCACGATCAGCGAATCGACATTGGCTTCCAGCTCGGCCAGGCCTTCGTCCGCGTTTTTCATGCGCGGGCCGCCTTCAAATTCGAAAGGCTTGGTTACCACGCCCACGGTCAAGATGCCCATTTCCTTGGCCACCCGCGCAATGATGGGAGCGGCGCCGGTGCCGGTGCCGCCGCCCATACCGGCGGTAATAAACAGCATATTGGCGCCTTCAATAGCGCTACGGATGTCCGCTTCGGCCAACTCCGCCGCAGCGCGACCTTTGTGCGGGCGGCTGCCTGCACCCAGGCCGGTTTCGCCTAGCTGAATCGTACGGTGTGCGGTGCTGCGGTTCAGTGCCTGCGCATCGGTGTTGGCGCAGATGAATTCCACGCCAGTGACATGGGACTGAATCATGTACTCCACCGCATTGCCGCCGCCGCCGCCCACGCCAATGACTTTGATGAGGGTTCCCTGGTTGAAGATTTCTTCTTCGATGAGTTCAATGGTCATGTGAGGCTCCTAATGGTTGCGTGGCGATGGAAAAAAATGAGAAAGGGTCAGGGAAACAAACAGGGTCTGGGGGCGGCCCAGCGCGCGCCATCCACAGATAAAGCGAAGCGCTGTGGTACCAACGACGGCGGCGCGTGAGCGGGGAGTTTTTCATTTAGAAAGTTCCTGCAAAAAAATCACGAATCTGGGCAAATGCGCTCTTCACGCTGCCGCCTTTTTGGGCCACTTTGATGCCGCGCATGCGCGCGATACGGGCCTCTTCCAAAAAGCCCATCACCGTGGCGGCACGGGGTTGCGCCACCATGTCGGACAAGGCATTGGCGTACTGGGGAATGCCCCGGCGCACTGGCTTGAGAAAAATGTCTTCGCCCAGCTCCACCATGCCCGGCATCAGGCAACTGCCGCCCGTCAGCACAATGCCCGAGGACAGCACTTCTTCGTAACCGGACTCGCGCATGACCTGGTTGACCAGCGTGAAAATTTCTTCGATGCGCGGCTCAATCACACCGGAGAGGGCCTGACGGCTGAGCATGCGCGGGCCCCGGTCGCCCAGGCCGGGTACTTCCACTTGCACTTCCGGGTCCACCAATACTTGCTTGGCGTGACCGCTTTCGACTTTGATTTCTTCTGCGTCCTTGGTCGGTGTGCGCAGCGCCATGGCGATGTCGCTGGTAATCAAGTCCCCGGCAATCGGGATGACGGCGGTGTGGCGGATCGCGCCATTGGTGAAGATGGCAATGTCGGTGGTGCCAGCGCCGATGTCCACCAGCGCCACGCCGAGTTCGCGCTCGTCTTCGGTGAGTACCGACAGGCTGGAGGCCAACGGGTTGAGCATGAGTTGCTCGACTTCCAGGCCGCAACGGCGCACGCACTTGATGATGTTTTCCGCCGCACTTTGGGCGCCGGTGACGATGTGGACTTTGGCTTCTAAGCGCATGCCACTCATGCCAATGGGTTCTTTCACATCCTGGCCGTCGATCACAAATTCTTGCGGCTCGACCAGCAGCAAGCGCTGGTCGCTGGAGATGTGGATGGCCTTGGCGGTTTCCACCACACGTGTGACGTCGGCTTGGCTCACTTCCCGGTCTTTGATCGCCACCATGCCGCTGGAGTTCAAGCCCCTGATATGGCTGCCGGTAATGCCGGTATAGACGCGGGTGATTTTGCAATCGGCCATCAACTCGGCTTCCTTGAGCGCCTGCTGGATGCTGTGTACCGTGGCATCGATGTTGACCACCACGCCGCGCTTGAGTCCGCTGCTAGGCGCCGAGCCAAAACCTGCCAGACGCAGGCTGCCATCGGGCAACACCTCGGCCACGACCGCCATGACTTTGGCGGTTCCGATGTCCAGTCCAACGACTAAGTCTTTGTATTCTCGGGCCATAGCTAGTTACCTGTTGTGTTATTCATCATGGAGTGGGGGAAGGTGCTGTCGCTATCGTGTTGACGCCACGCAAGCGGATGGCATAGCCGTTTTCATGGCGCAAGTCGGCTGATTCGAGTGAACCCAGCGGGCGGCTGTAGCGGGCCACCACGCGCGAGAGGGTTTTCAAAAACGCCTGGGTGCGCTGAGCCAGTGCTTCACTGTCTCCGCGTCCGGCTTCGATCAGGGCACCACCGGCCAGGGCAATGCGCCAACTGCCCTGCACGCTTAAGTCCAGGCTTTCGATCGTCAGGTTGAATGCGGAGAACTGCGGCTCGATCAATCGGTAGGCCGCTAGCACCAACGCGCTCTGGTTTTTTGGGCCATTGAGGCGCGGCAGCCCGTATTGCTCCACTTCGCCGGCATTGGCATCAAATACTTCGCCATAGCTATTGAGTAAGCGCTGTTCACTTTCATCGCCCCAATAAGCTACCACCTGGTGCTCTTGCAACTTGACGCGCAAGTGGTTCGGAAAGTCGCGGTGCACCACGGCTTTGCGCACCCAGGGAATGGCTTCAAAGGCATCGCGCGTGCTGCCTAAATCCATGCTGAAAAAAGTACCCTTCACGCGCGAGACTACGTGCGCGCGCACGGTGGCGGCATTGCAATGGCTGACATCGCCGATGACGGTGATACCTTGAAATGCAAACACCTGGTGCGTTGCCACCCAGCGTGTCAGCGCCAGCGCGCAGGCCAGCACAAACACTGCAAACAAGGCGATGGCCGCTGCGTTCATCAGGCGCACATCCAGGGCGGGGGCTTCGTCGCGCTTCATGCGGCCTTCCCTTTGGTACTGTCCGCATCCAGCGCCGCGCTGGCCAGCAATTGCAGGCACAGGTCTTCGTACGAAATACCGGCAGCGCGTGCGGACATAGGCACCAGCGAATGGCTAGTCATGCCCGGCGAAGTGTTCATTTCCAGCAAAAAGGCCTGGCCGTCATGGGCGCGCAGCATCAAATCGGCGCGTCCCCAACCCCGGCAGCCCAGCGCCCTGTAAGCGGCTAGCACCATGGCTTGGATACTTTGCTCCTGCAATAGTGGCAAGCCGCTGGGGCAGTGGTAGCGCACTGCGTCGGTGAAGTATTTGTTCTGGTAGTCGTAGGCGCCCTGGGGCGCCTCGATCCGGACAATGGGTAAGGCCCGCGCGTCGTGACCGCTGCCTATGACCGGGCAGGTCAGCTCCTGACCGATGATAAATTCCTCGCACAGCACATCACGGTCGTAGCGCGCGGCAAGCTGCACTGCATCCTGCGTTTGCGTCGCGTCTTGCACTTTGCTCACCCCAATCGACGAACCTTCGTGCGGCGGCTTGACGATAAAGGGCAGACCCAGAGCGCCTGCCAGGTCCAGCAGTTGCTGCGCATCACTCTGGCCTTGCGGCCCGAGCACCCGGTAAGCCGGTGTGGCTAAGCCCTGGGCCAGCCAAATGCGCTTGGTCATCACTTTGTCCACCGCGATGCTGGACGCCATCACGCCCGAGCCGGTATAGGGTATGCCCATCAGCTCCAGCGCGCCTTGCACCGTGCCGTCTTCACCATGGCGGCCATGCAGGGCGATAAAGCAACGGCTAAAGCCTTGGTCTTTCAGTTCCCACAAGGAGCGCAACTGCGGGTCAAACGCATGGGCATCGACACCGCGCGATTGCAAGGCCGCAAGCACGCCCTGGCCCGAAAGCAAAGAAATCTCCCGCTCAGCCGAACTGCCGCCCATCAATACTGCGACTTTGCCCAGGGCGCTTGCCTGTAATTGGCTGACCGTGCTCATGGGCTTCCCTCCTGCGTGGCGCTTTGGCGCAAGAGCGCCACGATCTGTCCAGGCACGGCGCTGATGGAGCCCGCGCCCATGCATAGCAGCACATCGCCATCGCGTGCATTGCGCACGGCGGTCGCGGCCATCTCGCCGATAGCATCCACAAACACCGGGTCGGTATTGCCACGTACCCGCATGGCGCGGGCCAGGGCACGGCTGTCTGCGGCCACGATAGGCGCCTCGCCCGCGGAATACACCTCGGCCAGCAGCACCCCATCGGCCAGGCCCATGACTTTGACGAAGTCTTCAAAGCAATCGCGAGTGCGGGTAAAGCGGTGCGGTTGGAAGGCCAGTATGAGTCGCCGACCGGGGAAGGCGCCGCGTGTCGCTTCCAGCGTGGCCGCCATTTCCACCGGATGATGGCCGTAATCGTCCACCACCGTCACGCCGCCGCCGCCGGGCAGGGCGTGGTCGCCATAGCGCTGAAAGCGCCTGGCCACGCCCTTGAATTCGCGCAAGGCTTTTTGCACCGCCGCGTCGGGGATGTTGAGCTCTACCGCAATCGCGATGGCCGATAGGGCGTTGAGCACGTTATGGTGCCCAGGCAGGTTGAGCACAATGTCCAAGTCCGGCAAGGTGACGCCATTGCGCCTTTGCACCCGGAAATGCATTTGCCCATGCGCCGCCCGGATATCGAGCGCGCGCACCTGGGCATCGGCATTGGTGCCATAGCTGGTGACCGGGCAGGTAACCTGCTCCACGATGGCGCGCACTGCGGCGTCATCGGTGCACAGCACGGCGGTGCCATAAAACGGCATGCGGTGCAGAAAATCGACAAAGGCTTGCTGCAAGCGGCCAAAGTCGTGTCCATAGGTTTCCATGTGGTCGGCGTCGATATTCGTCACCACAGCCATCACCGGCAATAGGTTCAGGAACGAGGCATCGGACTCGTCGGCCTCGACCACGATGTAATCGCCCTGACCCAGGCGCGCATTGGCACCGGCACTGTTGAGGCGTCCGCCGATGACAAAAGTTGGGTCCAGGCCGGCTTCTGCCAGCACGCTGGCCACCAGGCTGGTGGTGGTGGTTTTGCCGTGGGTACCGGCAATCGCAATACCTTGCTTGAGTCGCATCAGCTCAGCCAGCATCAGCGCGCGCGGAACCACCGGGATATGCATGGCGCGCGCTTGCAGCACTTCGGGGTTGGTGGCTTGCACGGCGGTGGAGGTCACCACCGCGTCCGCACCTGCCACATGCTCGGTATGGTGGCCGACAAAAGTGCGGATACCCAAAGTGCCCAAACGTTGCAGGGTGGCGCTGTCGCTCAGGTCTGAGCCGCTGATGCGGTAGCCCAGGTTGTGCAGGATTTCGGCAATGCCCGACATACCCGAGCCTCCGATGCCGACAAAGTGAATATTACGTACTGCGTGCTTCATGCCACGATCTCCTCACAAGCCTGCACCATGGCCGCAGTAGCTGCCAAGTTTTGCAGGCCTTTAGCCGCTTGCGCGGTGCGCAATAAAGTGCTTCGTTCACACGCTTGCAGCCAGTGGGCCAGGCCCTCGGGCGTCAAGCTGTGCTGCGGCATCAGCCATGCGGCGCTCTGGTCCACCAGAAAGCGGGCGTTATGCGTCTGGTGGTCATCCACCGCCGCTGGGAAGGGGATGAACAAAGCCGCTGCACCCACCGCCGCAATTTCAGTCACGGTGCTGGCGCCGGCGCGGCAAATGACCAGGTCGGCTTGCACCATGGCGCTGGCGGTGTCGTCGATAAACGGAACCAGCGTGGCCTGCACACCGGCTTGCGCGTAGTGGGTGCGCAGCGCATCGATATGCTGCTCGCCGCTTTGGTGGATAACGCTCGGGCGCAGCGCTGCGGGCAATAAAGCCAGGGCTTGCGGCACGATGCGGTTGAGCGCGCTGGCGCCTAGGCTGCCGCCCAGCACCAAAATGTGCAACGGTCCGTTGCGACCGGCAAAACGCTGGTCCGGCGCGCCCTGCACTAAAAACTCGGCGCGTAAGGGGTTGCCCACATGCTGCGCGCCGCTCAGCGCGCCGGGGAAGGCGCTAAACACACGGCGCGCCACGCGGGCCAATACTTTGTTGGCCGCCCCTGCGACCGAGTTTTGCTCGTGTACCAGCAGTGGTATGCGTTGGAGCGCGCTCATTAAACCGCCAGGCAGGCTGATATAGCCGCCAAATCCCAGTACCACATCGGGCTGCACCCGACCCAGCACCGCCAGGCTTTGCCAGCAGGCGCGCAGCAGGCGCAGTGGCAGCCACAGGAGACTGCTCATGCCTTTGCCGCGCACGCCAGAAAATGCGATGGTTTCCAGTGCAAAACCGCGTGCTGGCACCAGGCGGCTCTCCATGCTGCCGGGCGCGCCCAGCCAATGCACACGCCAGCCTTTGTCGCGCAAGGCTTGCGCAATCGCCAAGCCCGGAAAGATGTGCCCGCCTGTGCCTCCGGCCATTACCAAGGCGCAGGGGGTACGTGTTGTGTTCGCGGCCATCATGCGGGTACGCCTTGCATCAGCTTGCGGTTTTCATAGTCAATGCGCAGCACCAAAGCCAGCGCCACTAAATTGACCAAAATCGCCGAACCGCCATAGCTCATCAGCGGTAGCGTCAGCCCCTTGGTGGGCAGTGCGCCCAGGTTCACGCCCATATTGATAAAGCCCTGAAAGCCCATCCAGATGCCCACGCCCTGGGCCACCAGGCCGGCAAACACCCGCTCCAGCGCTACGGCCTGACGGCCAATATGAATAATGCGCCGCGTCATCCACAGAAACAAAACAATCAGCACCAGCACACCGACCAGACCAAATTCTTCGCCGATCACGGCCACCAGAAAATCGGTATGCGCTTCGGGTAGCCAATGCAGCTTTTCCACACTGCCACCCAAGCCCACGCCAAACACCTCGCCGCGCCCCAGCGCGATAAGCGAGTGCGTCAGCTGGTAACCCTTGGCCAGCGCGTTGTGCTCACTCCAGGGGTCCAAGTAGGCAAATATGCGCGCGCGGCGGTAGTCGTTAAAGGCAATCATCAGCGCAAACGCTGCGAGCAGCACGCCTGAGATCAGGAAGAACATGCTTGCATTGACGCCACCCAAAAACAAGATCCCCATGGCGATGACGGCAATCACCAGGAAGGCGCCCATGTCCGGCTCCGCCAACAATAAAACACCCATCACCCCAACGGCAGCGGCCATCGGCCAGACCGCGCGCAGAAAGTCTTCTTTCACTTCCATCTTGCGCACCATATAGCCCGAGGCATAGACCACGGCAGAAAACTTGGCCAGTTCCGAGGGCTGGAAATTGGTAATGCCCAGCGAGATCCAGCGCCTGGCGCCGTTCACGCCTTTGCCGATATAGGGGATCAGCACTGCCACCAGCAAAACCAAGGAGGCCATGAACAAGAGGGGCGCCAGCCTTTCCCAGGTTTGCACTGGCAACTGGAAGGCAATCCAGCAGGCGAGCAGGCCCACGGTAATCGAGGCCAGATGGCGCAGCAGAAAATAATTGTGCGTGTAGCCGGCAAACTTGGGGTTGTCGGGCATGGCGATGGTGGCCGAATACACCATGATGGCGCCCCACACCAAGAGCGTGGAAACCACGGCAATTAAGGCGTGGTCCAGGCTGCTCACGCGGCTGCTGCTTTGGGTATTGGCGTAGTTGGCGCGACGCCCCAGTCGTACCGGCAATGCCTCGCTCTCTTGGGCGGATTTGCCCAGACCCCAACGGCTCCACAGGTTGGCGGCAATACTCATAACGCCGTCTCCAGCATCTGCCCTTGCGCCAAAGCCAGTGACTGCACGGCTTGCGCGAACACGGCTGCGCGGTGCGCATAGTCTTGGAACATATCAAAGCTGGCGCAAGCCGGTGACAGCAGTACCGCATCGCCCTGCTGCGCCAAAGTCGCGGCTTGTTGCACCGCGTCGTCCATCGACGCAGCATCGTGTAAGCTGACACCGGTGCCTTCCAATGCCTGGCGGATGAGCGTGGCATCGCGGCCTATCAGCAGCACGGCGCGCACATACGCGCGCACTGGTGCCGCCAGGGGCGCAAAGTCTTGCCCTTTGCCTTCGCCGCCCAAAATTACAAGCAGTGTGCGGTCCCGGCCTAGGCCCTGTAAGGCGGCCACGGTGGCGCCGACATTGGTGCCTTTGCTGTCGTCAAAGTATTCGACTGCGCCCACCACGCCCAGTGACTGTACGCGGTGCGGCTCGCCGCTGTATTCACGCAGCCCGAACAGCATAGGCCCGAGCGCGCAGCCAGCGGCGCTGGCCAGTGCCACAGCGGCCAAGGCATTGCAAGCGTTATGCCGGCCGCGGATACGCAGCGCATCGGCCGGCATCAGGCGTTGCAAAAACAAGTCTTCTACCGGCGCGTTGCGCCCGCGCTTGAGCGTTTCATCGGCAGGCGCCGTCCGCACCAGCCAGAGCACGCCATTGACTTCTTCTAGGCCGTAGTCGCCAGCGTGGCTGGGCGTCTGCGCGCTAAAGCAGAAATGGGCGCGTTGCACCGGTTTTTGCAATTTCACACGCTGCGGCTCGGGCAGCATCGCCATGACTTGTGCATCATCACGGTTGAGCAGCATTAATGCCTTGCTACCGAAGATGCGCGCCTTGGCGCGCGCATAGTCTTGCACATCGGTATGCCAATCCAAGTGGTCTTGGCTCAGGTTGAGTACCGTCGCCACCGTGGGCTCAAAGTCCTGGGCGTAATGCAACTGAAAGCTGGACAACTCCAACACCCAGACTTGCGGCAAGGCCTGCGTTTGCATCGCCTGGGCCAGGGTATCGAGCAAAGTCGGGCCGATATTGCCGGCAATGGCCACCGTTTTTCCGGCGCGAGCGACCAATTGCCCGGTCAGTGAAGTCACCGTGGTTTTGCCGTTGGTACCGGTAATTGCGATGATCTTGGGTTGGTAGGCCTGTGCTTCTTGCAATTCGCGCAGGGCTTGCGCAAACAAGCCGAGTTCGCTGCCTACCCAGATGCCCTGGGCACGGGCAGCATCGAGCAAAGCGCTGATGCGATGGGGGGCCAGTCCGGGACTGATGCAAATGCGCTGAAAGGGCCCATGCGCCAAGGCTTGCGCATCGAGCGCGCCGTGCAACAGGCGTGCCGATGGAAGGTCCTGGGCAAGGGTCGTAGCGTGTGGCGGCGCGGCGCGGTCGTCCAGCACGGTGATGTGCGCCCCCTCGCCCGCGCACCAGCGTGCCATCGCCAGGCCGGAAGCTCCCAGACCGACGACTAACACCTGTTGCACTTGCATGTTCATGCGCTTACCTCAGCTTCAGGGTGGACAGACCGAGCAGGCACAAGAGCATGGTGATGATCCAGAAGCGCACCACGACTTGCGTTTCCTTCCAACCCTGCTTTTCGAAATGGTGGTGCAAAGGCGCCATTCGAAAGAAACGGCGGCCTTCGCCATATTTTTTACGGGTGTACTTAAAGTACATCACTTGCAGCATGACCGACAAGGCTTCTGCCACGAATACGCCGCCCATCATGGCCAGCACGATTTCCTGGCGCACGATGACCGCGACGGTGCCCAGCGCAGCCCCCAAGGCCAGCGCACCGACATCGCCCATAAAGACTTGCGCCGGATGGGTGTTAAACCATAAAAACGCCAGACCGGCACCTGCAATCGCTGCGCAGAAAATCAGCAATTCGCCGGCGCCCGGAATATGCGGTAAGAACAGGTACTTGGAATAAACCAGGCTGCCGGTGACATAGGCAAACACACCGAGCGCTGAGCCCACCATCACCACCGGCATGATGGCCAGGCCGTCCAGGCCATCGGTCAAATTCACCGCATTGCTGGAGCCCACAATGACCAGATAGGTCAGCACCACAAAGCCCAATACGCCCAGCGGATAGCTCACCTGTTTGAAAAAGGGCAGCAGCAGGCCCGCTTTAGGTGGCAAGCTGACGTCAAAACCGGAGCTAACCCAGTTGACAAACAACTCCAGCACCCGGCCATTGGAGTTTTCCGAGATACTGAAAACCAAGCACAAGGCGGCTAAAACGCCGATGATGGATTGCCACATATATTTCTCGCGCGAGGGCATGCCTTCGGGGTCTTTGTTGACCACTTTGCGCCAGTCATCGGCCCAGCCGATCGCACCAAAGCCCAGGGTTACGATCAGGCAAATCCAGACAAAACGGTTGGACAGGTCTACCCACAACAAAGTGGAACTGGTAATCGCAATCAAAATCAGCACACCGCCCATGGTGGGGGTGCCGCTTTTACTGAGGTGCGACTCCATGCCGTAGCCCCGGATGGGCTGGCCTATCTTGAGCGACTGCAAACGCCGTATCACTGCGGGGCCCGCGGCCAAGCCAATCACCAGCGCCGTGGCAGCGGCCATGACGGCGCGCAATGTCAGGTATTGAAACACCCGCAAAAACCCCCACTCGGGGTAAAGACCTTGCAGCCATTGCGTCAGGCTTAGCAGCATGTTGTGGCCTCTTTCAATTGCTCAGGCTGCATGTGCAGACTCCCCTGACGTGTGTTGGGTGGTGGCTCTGTCCTGCAAGGCTTCTATGATTTTTTCCATGCGCATAAAGCGCGAACCTTTGACCAGCACGCTGGCACTGTGCGCCAATGCCTGGGCTACTGCGTGCGTTAGCGCGGCCGTATCGAGACAATGCTGCGCCTGCCCACCGGCCTGAATAAAGGCTTGGACGCTAGATTGGCTCAAGCTTCCTGTGGCCAGCAAGTGCTCTATGCCTTGCCTGTGGGCATAAAGGCCGGCTTGTGCGTGTAGCTGCGGGCCCTGGTCGCCGACCTCGCCCATATCGCCCAGTACCAATAGGCGCGGCGCGGGCAAGGCGTGTAATACATCGATAGCGGCCTGCACCGAGTCGGGGTTGGCGTTGTAGCTGTCATCGACCAGGCTGATGCGGCGCCCGCCCCAAACCAGGCTAAGTGCACGCGAGCGACCCTTGACCGGTACGAAAGCTTGCAAACCGCGCTCAATGGCTGTCGGACTGACGCCAGCGGCCAGGGCGCAGGCAGCAGCAGCCCAGGAGTTGCGCACATTGTGCGTACCGGCGATATCCAAGCGGTAGTGCAAAACCCCGCTGGCAGCGCCTTGGCGCCAGCGCGCTCGCACCGACCAGCCACCGTCTTGCCACAAAGCTTGTTCGCCATAGACGCCGTCGTGCTCTGCCACTGCTGCTGCGGCAAAACCCAGTAGCTGTTGTGCCTTGTTTTGCGCCATCCAGTGGTCGGTATAGCTATCGTCCAGCCCAAATACCGCGCAGCCACTTGCGGGCAGCGCTTGCAGCACCGCGCCGTTTTCGGCGGCGACTGCATCGACGGTGTGCATGAACTCCATATGCTCGCGTTGGGCGTTGTTCACCAGGGCCACCGTGGGTTGGGCCATGGCGGCGAGTTGGGCGATTTCGCCCGGGTGGTTCATGCCCAATTCCACGACGGCGAAACGGTGCTTGGCGCGCAGGCGCAGCAAAGTTAAAGGCACACCGATTGCATTATTTAAGTTACCTTGCGTGGCCAGCGCCGCGCCATCGGGAGCGTGCTCCTGCAAGATGGCGGCAATCATTTGGGTGACCGTGGTCTTGCCATTGCTGCCGGTCACGGCGATCAGGGGCAAGGAAAATTGCGCGCGCCAGGCCTGTGCCAGTTGGCCTAGCGCCAGCGTGCTATCTGCCACCTCAATGCGCGGCAGGCCTTGCGGGTACTGGCTGGCGGGCAAGCCGCTGTGGCAAAGCAGGGCGCTGGCGCCGCTTTCCTTGGCCTGGTGTAAAAAGTTATTCGCGTCAAATTTTTCACCGCGTAGCGCGACAAACAAATCACCGGGTTCCAGGCTGCGGCTGTCGGTGTGCACGCGCCCGATGCCGGTATCGGGTGCGCCATGCAGCGCGACCGGCAAGTGGCCGCTGGCTGTTTGCAACCATTGCTGCACCTGGGCCAGGGTCATCAGCGCGGCGCTCATGCTGCGACCCTTGAAGCGCGCAGGGCCAACGCGATATCGGCATGGTCCACATCGGAAAAGATAAACTTTTGCCCGGCTACTTCCTGCGCGGCTTCATGGCCTTTGCCCGCGATCAGTACCACGTCGCGAGCGCCCGATTGCGTGAGCGAATCGGCGATCGCTAGAGCGCGGTCCGCTTGCACTTGTATGTGCGGCTGGCCGCCCATACCGGCCAGGATGTGGCTGATGATGCTGGCAGGGTTTTCCATGCGCGGGTTGTCGCTGGTCAGCACGATATGGTCCGCTTTGCTGGCAGCGATGGCGCCCATCAGTGGACGCTTGGCGCTATCACGATCGCCGCCGCAACCAAAGACACACCATAGCGCGCCACCGCGCTGCTGCGCCACCGGGCGAAGCACTTCCAGGGTTTTTTGCAAAGCGTCCGGCGTGTGCGCATAGTCCACCACCGCCAGCGGCGCGTCTTGCCCACCCAGGCATTGCAAGCGGCCTGGTACAGGCGGCAAGTTGCCGCAGGCCTGTACCGCGGTGGACAGGTCTATGCCCAGCGCGCGCAGGCTGGCGATCACGCCCAGCAAATTAGAGACGTTGTAGCCGCCGATGATGCGGGTGCGCAACAGGCAGCGCTGCGTACCTTCGACGACGGTAAATTCCAAGCCCAACAGACCTTGCTGGATATCGCGTGCTTGCAAGCGGGCCACCAAATGGGTGGACACGGTCCACAGGTCGATTTCAGGCGCTTGTGCGGCCAGTTCGCTCGCCAATACCGCGCCTTGGTCGTCGTCGATATTGAGCACCGCCGCTTGCAGGCCGGGCCAGGCGAACAGGCGCCGTTTCGCAGCCCAGTAGGCTTGCATCGTGCCGTGGTAATCCAGATGGTCTTGGGTGAAATTGGTAAATACCGCAAGCCGTATGCGCGTGCCGTCCAGGCGACCCTCTTCGATGCCAATGGAGGACGCTTCCAAGGCGCAATAGTCCAAGCCCTGGTCTACAAAGCTGCGCAAGCTGTGTTGTAGCAGCACGCTGTCCGGCGTAGTCAGTCCACTTGAACTCAGCGCACTGGGCTTAGCTGCGTTTGCAGGGGCTATGCCGATACCCAGCGTGCCTATCAGTGCGCACACCGGTTGCGTGCCCATGGCATTGAGCGCCTGGGCCAGCCACCAGGCGCTGGAGGTTTTGCCATTGGTGCCGGTAATTGCCAGCACCTGCACGCGGCGCGAGGGATGCTCATAAAAAGCGGCGGCAATGTGCGCGCAATCGCTTTTGAGCCGGGCGTAGGCTGCGACGCGTGCATCCCCCAGGCTCCACTGGGCCGCATCCTGGGCATCGAACAGACAGGCAGCAGCGCCGTCGTGCAGTGCCTGCGGTACAAATTGCCGTGCATCGACCGACAGGCCGGGCATGGCGATAAAACCATCGCCTGCGTGCAGCTTGCGGTGGTCGGTTTGTAATTGGCCGGTCACCCGTTCACGCAGCCAGGCGGCGGCTTGTTGGGGCGTATGCAAATGCGCTTGCATCAAAAACTTTCTTCCACCGCATGGGCCACGATTTGGGGGCGGATGCTGATATCCGGTTGCACACCCATGACGCGCAGGGTTTGTTGTACCGTCTCGCTAAATACCGGCGCGGCCACTTCGCCGCCGTAGTATTTGCCTGCACTAGGCTCATCGAGCATGACGCCCACAATGATGCGCGGCTTGTCAACCGGCGCCATGCCGACAAACCAGCTGCGGTATTTGCGGTTGCCCTCGCTGCCATAGCCTTTGCCGATTTGCTTGTAGGCCGTGCCCGATTTGCCGCCCACCGAATACCCTGCGGTCTGCGCCTTCTGACCGGTACCGCCGGGACCGGCGGCCATTTGCAGCATCTTGCGTACTTTGGCGGCGGTATCACTGGAAAACACGGGGATGCCAACGGCCGGCTCATCATTCTTGAGCAAGGTGGCACGGATGATTTGCCCGTCATGCGAGAACACGGTGTAAGAGCGCACCATCTGGAACAAAGAGGCCGACAAACCGTAGCCATAGGAGGCCGTGGCCTGCTCAATCGGGCGCCAGGTTTTGTAGGGTCGCAGCTTGCCCGGCACCGCGCCGGGGAATTCGATTTGCGGCTTTTGGCCAAAACCCGCGCCGGAGAAGGTTTCCCACATTTCGCTCGCCGGCATTTGCATTGCGATTTTGGTGGTGCCTACATTGCTAGACACCTGAATCACTTGCTCCACGCTCAAGGCGCCATGGGGATGCGAATCGCGGATAGTGGCGCCAGTAATCGTCACCGAGCCGGGCGCGGTATCGATGATGGTGGAGGTTTTGACACGCCCGGTCTCCAGGGCCAAACCGATGGTGAAAGGTTTCATCACCGAGCCCGGTTCAAAGGTGTCCGTCAGCGCGCGGTTACGCAGTTGCGCGCCGTTCAGGTTGAGACGCTTTTCCGGGTTGTAGCTAGGGTAATTGGCCAGGGCCAGCACTTCGCCGGTCATGGCATCTAAGACCACAATGCTGCCCGCTTGCGCCCGGTTGTTTACCACGGCATCGCGCAGTTTTTGGTAGGCAAAAAACTGTACTTTGGTGTCTATGCTCAGTTGCACATCCTTGCCAGCCACCGGCGGCACGCTTTCGCCCACTTGCTCGACCGATTGCCCCAAGCGGTCCTTGATCACATGGCGCGAACCCGCGCGGCCCAGCAAGGTGCTGTTGTAGAGCAGTTCAATGCCTTCTTGCCCCTTGTCTTCCACATTGGTAAAGCCCACCACATGCGCGGCGGCTTCACCTTCGGGGTATTGCCGTTTGAATTCGGTGCGCTGGTAAATCCCTTTGAAACCAGCTTGCGCGATGTGTTTGGCCTTTTCCGGCTCGACATGGCGCTTGAGCCAGACAAAGCTTTTGTCCTCGTCGGTCAGTTTTTTGTTCAGTTCGGCCAGCGGCAGCTCCAGCAACTTGGCCAGGTTGGCCCGTTGGGTCTCGTCTAACTCCACATCTTCGGGTATGGCCCAGATGCTGGGCGAGGGGACACTGGAAGCCAGTATCAAGCCGTTGCGGTCCAGGATGCGGCCCCGGTTGGCCGGAAGTTCCAGGGTACGGCTGTAGCGCACTTCGCCCTGGCGCTGGAAAAAGTCGTTGTTAAACACCTGGATGTAGGCGGCGCGCGCGCCCAGTCCCACAAAGCCTAGCGCCAGCGCCGATACCACCAACTTGCTGCGCCATACCGGCGTGCGGCTGGTCAGCAAGGGGCTGGCGGTGTAGCGGATGCTGCGGCTCACGGATGCTGCTCGGGGTTGTGGGCCTGACCCATGTACACCGTAATACCCGGCGTGACCTGGTGCATTTGCAGTTTTTCGCGCGCCACACGTTCTACGCGTGCGGGTGTGGCCTGGCTGCGTTTTTCTACTTCCAGCCGTTCAAACTCGGTTTTCAAGCGACGCCCTTCGCGCTGGGCGCGCTCGAGTTCGGTAAACAGGCGACGCGACTCATACTGCACGCTCACCAAATACATGGCGCTGGCCAGCGTTGCCAAGATCAGCAAAAGGCTGATGCGCGTCATGCCGCCAGCCCTTGCACGGTGTCATTGCGCACTGCCACGCGCATGATGGCGCTGCGGGCGCGCGGATTGGCCGCCACCTCGGCAGCGCCGGGGCGATTGCGGCCCAGGGCGCGAAGCCGCATAGCGCGTGGCGCCGCAAAAGGGCGGCGCCGGTCGTATTCGTCTTTGGAATGGCGCGCGATAAATTGCTTGACGATGCGGTCTTCCAAAGAATGAAAGCTGATCACCACCAAGCGTCCGCCCGGCGCCAGCACGTTCAGCGCCGCTTCTAGGGCTTGTTGGAGTTCTTCCAGTTCGGCATTAATGAAAATCCGAAAAGCCTGGAAGGTGCGCGTTGCAGGGTTCTGACCCGGCTCGCGGGTCTTGACTGTGTCAGCCACGAGTTGGGCAAGCTCGGTGGTTGTTTCAATCGGTCCATGTTCCTGCCGGCGCGCGACAATCGCCTTTGCAATCTGGCCAGCAAACCGCTCTTCGCCATAGTCACGTATTACCTCCGTTATGGTTTCGACGCTGGCGTCCGTCAGCCATTGCGCCACACTCTGCCCGCATGTGGTGTCCATGCGCATATCTAAAGGGCCCTCAAAGCGGAAACTAAATCCGCGCGCGGGCGTGTCAATTTGCGGTGAGCTCACGCCCAGGTCCATCAAAATGCCCGAGACACTGGCCTCTGGCATTTCCGCGATGTGGGAAAAACTTTGCTGGCGGATGGAAAAGCGCGTGTCCTGGAGACTGGCCGCCTGGACGACGGCTTGCGGGTCTCGATCGAAAGCCAGTACGCGCCCGCTTGGCGATAAGCGCGTTAGCAGTAAACGGCTATGGCCGCCACGGCCAAAGGTGGCATCGACGTACAGACCGTCCTGCGGCCTGCTGTCCGAGGGATCTGCGGGCGTCAAAAGCGCGTCAATTGCTTCTGTAAGCAAAACAGTGGTGTGTTGCGCAACCGCGTCCATGGGCGCGCTCAGAAGGAAAAGTCTTTGAATACGTCAGGCATTTGCTCTTGCATGGCCTTAGCTTCTTGCGTTTCGTAGGCCACTTTGTCCCAGAGTTCGAAGTGGTTGCCCATGCCCAGCAGGACCGTGTCTTTGGCGATGCCTGCGCCTTGGCGCAGTTCGGGAGAGATGAGGATGCGCCCCGTGCTGTCGAGCTCCACATCCATGGCGTTACCCAGAAAAATCCGTTTCCACCATTGCGCCGACATGGGCAGGGCGGAAATCCGGTCACGGAACAAGTCCCACTCGGGGCGCGGGAAGACCATCAAGCAGCCGTGCGGGTGTTTGGTGATGGTGAGCAATCCTTGCGCGGTCGCGCTCAGGACGTCGCGGTGCCGCGTCGGCACGGACAGGCGCCCTTTGCCGTCGAGCGTGAGCGAAGAAGCACCTTGAAACACCACAAAAACCTCTTATTCCAACTGAACGAGTGAAAGGCCATGTTTTTGGCACTTTCCTCCACTTATTTGCACTTAATTGCACTTTACCAGCAAATTCGTGTTGGGGACAAGGTTTTTGTAAGTTTTTTCCAATGAAATCAAAGACTTAGAACCTAATCTGCGTCTAAAAACCGCAGAAAAGACGTTCTAAATTAAGTACTTAGCAATTGCATTGCAAGTAACGGGTGAATAGTTTGTGGGGTGCGGCGTTTTGTCTGTTGGCCGCTTAACGCTGATGGCGCTTGGATAGAAGGGCGCGACTGGGCATCATTGCCCGGGCCCAAGAAGCGGCTTTAATCGCCAAACATCTTTTGCTTGAGCTCGCGGCGTTGCTGCGCTTCCAGCGACAGTGTGGCTGTGGGCCGGGCCAGCAAACGTCCGATGCCGATGGCCTCGCCGGTTTCATCGCAATAGCCGTAATCGCCAGCATCAATGCGGGTAATCGATTGTTCGATTTTTTTGAGCAATTTGCGCTCCCGGTCTCGGGTACGCAACTCCAGGGCATGTTCCTCTTCGATGGTGGCCCGGTCGGTGGGGTCTGGCACCACCGAGGTGTCTTCGCGCAAATGCTCAGTGGTTTCACCGGCATTACTGAGGATCTCGCGCTTAAGCACCACCAGTTTGAGCCGGAAGGCAGCCATTTGCACATCGTTCATGTACTCGGAATCGGGCATGGCCTGCAATTCGGCGTCGCTCAATTGGTCCACCGGCTTGGTTTTCCAGTTGTTGGCCAACTTGGGGTCTTTCTTGACCGGCGCTGGAATGACGGGCGCAACCGGCTCTGCTTCGTAGGCGTGACCGAAGCTGGCCTTGGCCGCGGTCGAGGCAACCGATTGGGCCATAGAAGGAACCGTCAATTGCGCTAACCGCGACGAAGGCCTGCCTGATTTGACCGGCACCGCGGTCGGATCATTGCTGGGCTGCGTTGGCACTTTGGGCGCCACCGGCACAAGCACCGCTGCGGCCACGGGTGCTGCTTTGCCTGCAGGCGGCGCTTTGCTCGCCGGTTTTACGGTTGCCGCAGGGGCTTTGGATGCGACTGCGGTGCTGGCAGCGGATTTTTTTGCCGCCGGTGCGGTGGCTTTGGACGCCGTTGCCGGTGTGGTTTTTTTGGTGGAAGTGGTCACAGTGTTTTTCGGGGCTGACGCGCTGGTCTTAGCCTGTGTTTTAGAGATCGATTGAGGCGCTGCAGCCGGTTTTTTGGCGGGTGCGACGGGCGTCTTGGCGGTCTTGGCCGCGCTGGGCTTGGCCGCGGGCACGTGCTTGGCTGCCGCGCTGGGCTTGGCGTTCTTAGTGCTGGTGGCGTTCAATTCGTGTCTCCTAATAGAAACCCAGGGCCCCCGATTGCGGGAAGTTCAGCTACTGACCCGCCCCGCCGGGCTGCCTCCTTGTTCGGCGCGCGAGTGTACAGGCAAGTCAAGACCGCTTGTTGTAAGCCCGTAAGCGGCTGCAAAAACGCTCAGACAAGGGACTGTTCCATGCCTTGCAACAAGATGTCTTTGGGCAAGTCGATACCAATAAACACCAGTTTGCTGGACTTGACTTCGTCAACACCCCACAGAGGACCCAGATCACTGCCCATCAACTGGTGCACGCCTTGGAAGATGACTTTACGCTCACTGCCTTGCATAAATAAGACACCTTTGTAGCGCAGCATACGTGGGCCGTAAATGTTGACGATTGCGCCTAGAAAGTCTTCCAGTTTGCCCGGATCAAAAGGCCGCTCGGACCTGAACACAAAGCTTTTCACATCGTCATCGACATGGTGGTGGTGGCCATGGTGTGCCTCATGGGCGTGGGAGGGGTGGTCGCAATCAGGGCCATGCGCATGGTCCGCATGGTCGTGTCCGTGTCCGTGTTCATGGTCATGGTCATGGTCATGGTCATGGTCATGGTCATGGTCATGGTCATGGTCATGGTCATGGTCATGGTCATGGCGCGCCTGCCCGTGCGCATGCGCGCCGCCGCTCAGAAACTCGGGGTCGATGTCCAAGGTGGCGTTGAGGTTAAAGCCGTGCAAATCCAGCACGTTGTGTATGTCCATCGCGCCAAAGTGCGCAATATGCCGCGGTGCACGCGGGTTCATGTGTTGCAGTCGATGGGTCAGTGCATTCAAGGCGTCGGCGCTGACCAGGTCGGACTTGCTAATGAAAATCTGGTCCGCGAATCCCACCTGGCGCCGGGCTTCCTGGCGTTCGTTGAGCTGATCGGGCGCGTGTTTGGCGTCCACCAGGGTCAAGATGGCGTCCAACAGGTAGGACTCGGCCACCTCATCGTCCATGAAAAAGGTTTGCGCTACCGGGCCGGGGTCGGCCAGGCCGGTGGTTTCGATGATGACGCGGTCAAAGTCCAGTTCGCCTTTGCGCTTTTTCTCTGCCAAGTCTTGCAAGGTGGTGCGCAAGTCTTCGCGGATGGTGCAGCAGACGCAGCCATTGCTCATCTGGATGATTTGTTCCTGGGTGTCGCTGACCAAAATATCGCTGTCGATGTTTTCCTCACCGAATTCGTTTTCGATGACCGCGATTTTTTGGCCGTGCGCCTCGGTCAGTATGCGTTTGAGCAAAGTGGTCTTGCCCGAACCTAAAAAGCCTGTGAGTATGGTGGCAGGAATCAGTGACATGGCGTATCCAAGCGTTTCGGGAAAGTCGCGCATTTTGCAGCAAGCGCGGCGCCACCGCCCTAGCGCTCTTCGACGCGGCCGTTGGCATGCAGGGCAAAGCGCCCTTTGTCGCGCGGGTGCACCGGATCGCTGCGGCCCCAGGGCCAGCCGCCAAATTCGGTACGGCGGTAGTCGGCAAAGGCCTGGTGGATTTCAGCCGGGGTATTCATGACAAAGGGGCCGTGCTGTGCCACCGGCTCGCCGATAGGGCGGCCTTGCAGCATCAGCAATTGCGTCTCGTCCTCGCCACCTTGTAGCGCAATGGCATCTTGCGCCTGCACCTCCACTACCGACTGCGATGCAATCGTCCGGCCATTGACGGTGAGCCCGCTGCCTCGAAAATAGTACAGGCGGCGCCGCGATTGCGCGTGGCTTGCGCCTGGCACGGTCCATTGCGCGCCCGCTTGCATGCGGATAGTCCAAATGGCCAGGTCGGAGTCCGCCTCAGAGGCCCAGGAGTCCGGTGGAGGCGCTGCGCCGCGCGCCTGTCCCAGCGTTCCAGCTACCACTTGGATCGTAGTCTTGCGCCCGTTTGCGTCGGTAAATTCAAGCAAGGGGACACTGTCGGCCCAGAGCATGGTGAAGTGCGGCTCGGCCATTTTTTTACGCGCCGGCAGATTAAGCCAAATTTGGAATAACTCGGCCGGGTTGGCGGCCTCCGTTTGGCGCAGCGGAAACATTTCGCAGTGCACAATGCCTTTGCCTGCAGTGAGCCATTGCACATCGCCCGGTCCAAAGCGGGCAGTGGCCCCGAGCGAGTCGGAGTGGTCGATAAAGCCCTGGCGCACGATGGTGACGGTTTCAAAGCCTCGGTGCGGATGAGCCGGAAAGCCCGGCACCGTGGTGCCGTGGTACATGCGCCAGCCGTCTTTGCCTTCAAAGTCCTGCCCGATATTGCGTCCGCCCAAATCGGCCTTGGGCCCCATATTCGCATTGCCGGGCGGATAGGCATCGTCGTGGTGGACGCAGAACAAAAACGGGTCTATGGTTTGCCAGGGAAATCCCAAAGGCGCGATCGCAAGAATACTGTGGTTTGCCATAGAAAAAAAGCCTCGAGTTCGGGGGCATGCTAGCTAGCGTGAAGGGCGCAGTTTAGTGGCCGGGCTGCGCTGTAGCGGCAGATCTTGCAGGTCTTACCCTTCCATGCACACGGCCCGCCGCTCCATCGGCATGAATGCCTTGGGCGCAAGCGATAAGTGGTCACAGGCCCGACCGCTAAGATGCGCCAATGGGTTTTTCTCTCCGCTTGTTGCGCGCCGCTACGGCGCTGGCCATCGCCGCGCTGCTGTGTCTGGCCGATGCCGGCCGGCGTGCGCCGCTGGTGCCTGCGCAGGCCGCGCAGCTGACCCCAACCCAAGCGGCAGGCGCTGTTCCAAGCTCGGGGCAAGCCGCGCTTGCGGGCGGACATTGGGAGCGTACGGGGCAGGGCCATATCCCCATGCCCCAGGGCGTGCCCGCCGCGCATGCCAGCGCCTTGCTTGCACTGCCGGCCACGCATCCATCGGCGCTGCTGGCTTTTTGGTTTGCCGGGGACCGCGAGAGTGCGCCCAATGTCCAGATCGCCATGTCGGCACTGGACCGTGCCAGTGGCAACTGGTCCCCCGCCCGCATGGTGGTAGACCGCTGGCAGGTGGGGGCGCAGCTGGGGTTTGGCATCCGCCGTATTGGCAATCCGGTAGCCTGGCTGGATGGACAGGGGCAAGTGCACTTGTTTGTTGTGGCCACCGGTTTAGGCGGCTGGGCGGCAGGGCGGGTGGTGCATTTGCGTCAGACTGCACCCACGCCGCAGGCGCCCTGGGCCTGGGAGGCTGTGGCGGTGTTGCCCTTGTCCTGGCTTTGGAATACCAGCTACCTGGTGCGCACCGCCCCCTTGCCCTTGGCCGACGGTGGCCTGGTGTTGCCAGCCTATTTTGAACTGGCGCGCAAATACCCGGTGGCCCTGCGCCTGGATGCGCAAGGTGCGTTGCGCGCGATGGCGCCAATGTCAACCCAAGGCCAGATGCTGCAACCGGCCTTGCTGGCACGGGACCAGCTCGAGTGGCTCGCTTTGATGCGCGATAGCGGGCCTGCGGGCCGCATCCGCGTGGCTCGCACCCTCGATGCTGGCGTCCGCTGGTCAGACGCCCAAGATTTGCCCTTGGATAACCCCAATGCCAGCGTCGCCACGCTGACGGCAGGTGGGCAGCACTTGCTGGTGTACAACCCGCAACAAAGCGGCCGCGACCGCTTGCGCATGGCGTCTTCGCTAGACGGAACCCTGTGGAGCAGCATGGTGGAATTGGAAAACGGGCCGCCGGGAAGCGAATACTCCTACCCGGCCATGGCCTTGGTCGATGGCCAGGTCTGGGTGAGCTATACCGACCAGCGCCAGTCGATTGCCTGGCAGCGATTTGCCTGGGTGTCGCAGGCCTGGGCAGCGCCTGACAAAGGTCGTCCATGAGTTGGGTGGATGTATCCTCTTGGCTGCGTCTGGTGCAGGATGCGGCACCGCTGTTGCCGCAACCGTCTTTGCTGCCCATGCTCAGGCAAGCGGGCTGGGCCTTGGTCTTGGCGGCGCTCGTCACGGCCCTGATGCAATGCTTTGATGCGCGCTGGCTGCGCGACAAGGGCCGCCTGCTGGCCTTGGTATGTGCATTGTGGGCCTGCATTCCCGGTCCTTGGGGCCTGAGCTATTGGCTGGGGCTGGCATTTCAGACACCTAGTCTGATAGCCATCGGCTTGGCCCTGTTGTACCTATGGCGCAGTGTGGTGCAGCGCAGATGGCCCCAAAGTGCGCAAGACCTTGACCCTGCAAGTTCCAGACAGCGCAGCCTTGCATGGCAAGACCGCTATGCGCTTTTTGGCATCGCCATGGGCTGGTTGCTGCTGTTGGATGTCTTTGCGTATTTGCCCGGGAGTCTCTATGCCTGGGGATTTCATCCCTCGGCCAATGGCTTGCTTTTGCTGGTAGCCCTGTGGCCCTGGATCGCAAGTGGCCGCGCATCGACGCTCATGCAAGCACCATCCAAAGTGCTGCTGCCGGTGCTGGCCTTGTTTTGGCTATCCCGTTGGCCCACCGGCAATTTGTGGGACGCGGTGCTCGATCCTTGGTTGTTCGTCGGCCTGCATGGCTATGTGCTCGTGCGCCACCGCAAACGCCAGCGCGCCTAGTTGGCGAAGCCGGCGTTTCAGGGCTTGCTGATGATTAAGAGCTCTTTGCCAAACAACCACTCCTGGGGCTGCCAGATATTGGATAGCCTTACTTCTCCCGCCCGGTGGCGGCTTTTCACATGCCAGCGTTGCGCCAGCAACTCGCAGCGCGGCAGGCAAGTCAAAGGCGTCTGCGCTGTTTCGGCGTCGATCCATACTACCGCGTCAAAACGTTCCAGCAAATAGTCAAGGCGCTCTGCGGCAGGCAGATCCGGGCGCAGGCTTGCAGTGTTGCGACCTTCGACGTCATAGGGGACCAGGGCACTGCCCGGCAGCAAAAAGGCAAAGCGCTCGTATTGCCCGTTAAAGCCATTGGGCACTGCGATGCGCAGCGTTTGCATGCGCGCCACAATGCCTGCGCTATAGCCCGCTTGCGCGCCAGCCAGCGGTGCGGTCATAGCGCTGAAACAGGCGTACAGCGCAAGCGTAGCGACCAAGGCGCTGTTGCGCGTCCAGCGCGCGTCCAAGCAGCTGCCAAGGCAGGCGGTCAAGCCCAGCGCGGCGCACATCAAGGTGATGCCTAGCTCCAGGTCTGTGCCTATGCCCAAGCCGTGCATAACCCAGCCAATGCGGGCTAACAGTGTCAAAGCAATCGCACCGATCAGTAAAACGGCAAAAAACCAGCCGCGCGCCAGACGCTCCCAGTACATCGCCAGCAGGATGGCAAAGGCCGGCATGGCCGCGATGACGTAGCGCGCTGAGCGTTGACTGGGGATGCTAAAGACCAGCAGCCATACCAGCAGCCAGATCAAAAGCGTGCCCTGGGGTTGACCGACCCAGGCCCGCCAATGGCCAAGCCAAGCGCAGCGCAGTGCGTACCAGCACAGGCCCAGTGCCACGGGCAGCAGCAGTCCGGCGTTTTCCGGGTAGGCCAAGGCTTGCTGCCAAACAGGATAGTCCCCGTTCAAGGCCGCTTGCCAATAGCCGCCGGTTTGCAGCTTGCCGGCGTTTTCGCCGATCACGAACTCCTGCCATACCGCCTGCGGATCGGGGTCCAGCACAAACCAGAGTGCGAAAACGCCCAGTGCGACAACCACGCTCAAACCCACGCCCGCTGCCGTGCGCACCAAGGGTTTGAAGCGGGGACTTCCTTGGCTCAGCCACAGGGCGCAGCCCAGCGTGGCAGCGGCCGGTGCGATGAGGGCGAAGGACTTGTACAAAAGCCCCACGCCCATAACCAGGCCCGCCAGCAGATAGGCCCCAGCGGACCACTGGCCGGCCTGGGAAGGGAATGCGGCCGATGGCGCTGCGCAGTGGGTACGCGCGCTTTGTTGCCACAGTAAATACCACACAGGCAAGGCCAGCCAAAAAGTTTCGGGCGCACTGGTCAGGTACACCCGGCTATAGCGGTAGGTGGAAAAAAAGGCTAGAAAAATGATCGCTGCCAGCAGCGTAGTGCGCCATTGGCCACTGATGCGCAGTGTCATCCAACTTAAAGCGGCAGTGGTTAGCAAGGTGTAGGCCACGCTGGGCCAGCGCAGAGAAAACAAACTCCCTTGCGCGCTCCAGTCGCCGCTGGCGATGGCTTGCCAGAACAGCAAGGGCGGTTTGGTATTGCGCATGTTTTCCAGGTCGGATACCAGCGGCAGCCAATGCCCCGACGCTGCTGTGAGGCGGGCGATATGGATATAGACCATTTCGTCGCCATTGGTCGGCGCATAAGGACTGCCGAGTCCGAAAAAATACAGACCTACGGCGCAAAAAAGCAAGACCCACCAGGGCCAGAGTGCGCCTTCTGTCGCGCGTGTGCGGGGCTGCGTGATGGACACCATGCGGAGCACTCTAGCGCTTACGAAAGGTCCAGCGGTCGTTGGCTAAGAAATTACTTACGCTGGCGATAACGATGGCAATCACATTGGCCAGCATGTAGTGCATGCTGTGTGCCAACCAGAGGGTGATCACGTATTGCAGGCCGATGCCAAACCAGGACGCCAATGCGTACTGGAACAACTGCACGGCCAAACTCGTATGTGGCAAGGGGTCAATGCCCTCTTCGTTGGGTATCTGCTGAACACGGTCGGCCCAGGTCCAGAGGCGGTTCCAGGTGAAGTTATTGACGGTGGCCACCGCAATCGCCAGTGCCAGTGAGGCGTAAGGCTTGCCCTGGGGTCCTTCCAGGCTTTGAAACACATACTCGTGGCCCAGGTAGAGCACGGCGATATTGACGACGGTGCCACTGGCCCCGACCATGCCGAATTTGATGTAACGGATACCCAGCAGCCAGCGCAGCAGGATCAGCAGCCGGTCACGCCAGAGCGCTTGCGCGTTCATGCGCCGGGCGCCGCCGCGACAGCACCGGGCGGCGCTTGCAGAAATACCAGCGCCTGGTCCAGCACCGGATCCGGCGCAATGCGTTTGAGGCACTGGTTGTCGCCATCGCAAAACGTTAGGCGGTGGTTATAGGCGCTCAGGCAGGGCGAACAGGCGATACCGGATTCAAGCACCACATTGCGCTTGCCCAGTGGTCCATAGAGCTTGCCGGTTTCGGGCCCGAAAAAAACCATGGTTTGGATCGGCGTCAAAGTGGCGAAATGGCCAGGACCGCCGTCGTTGGTGATGAGTAAATCGGCGGCATAAAACAACATCAAGAGCTCGCGGATGCTACGGGTGTAGCCGGTCAGGTCAATGCATAAATCACTGCCGACCTGGGTCTTCAACTGCTGCGCTAAAGCGGCATCGTCCGTAAGGCCAATCAAGCCGACCGCATAGCCCTGGTGACACAGCCCTTGTGCCACGCGCGCATAGTGCGCTTGCGGCCAGGCGCGCTCGGGCAGGATGCCGCCACCGGCATACAAGAGCACCAGGCGTTTGGCTTGGGTGGCCGGATGGTCCTGCCCCAAGGTGTCCTGGTAAGCCAAAAGTTCTTCGGGTGTAAACGGCACGGACAAAGCACTGTCTTGGGGCAGTGCACGGATGGGCGCCGCTTTATTGCGCGGCATGCTGTCCGCCTGCAGGGTATCGACCAGCGATAAAAATTGCAAGCTAATGTGCTGGTAAGGGTTGTAGGGAATGGCATGCGTAATAAAGCTGCCCCGGTACAGGCCTTCCTGCGTATGCGCAGTAAAACCGCTGCGCACCGGCGCGCCGCAGGCAAAGGATAGCAGCGCGCTAACGCGCGAAAACAATTCGCAGTCGATCACCGCGTCAACACCCAAAGCGCGCATGTGTGCGCTGACGCGCAGGATGTCGCCCACCAGTGCAAGGCCGCCGCTGTCGTCAATCGTATGCATGTGCGCGGCTTCGGTAAGCGACAGCAAGCGCGTGACTTCTTGGTTTTTTTTCAGTTGCAGTATGTGAATAGCCGCTTGCGGGTAGCGCTGGCGCAGCGCGGCAAACATCGGCCCGGCTAAGACGATGCTGCCCATCTCCGACAAGAGGATCACCAGAATATGGCGCGCATCCTGCGGCATCACCGCAGGCTTGCGCCATAAACTGCAAAGCCGCACCCAACCCGACACCGCACCACATAGCAACTGGCCCAGCCAGCGGTCTATCAGGCGTTGTGTCTGCAGCTTCATGCGTCTGTTGATTTACAGGCCTGCCGCTGCACGCAGCGTCGCGGCTTTGTCCGTACGTTCCCAGGTGAACTCGGGTTCTTCACGACCGAAGTGGCCGTAGGACGCAGTTTTCTCGTAAATCGGGCGCAGCAGGTCCAGCATCTGGATGATGCCTTTGGGGCGCAAGTCGAAGTGCTCGCTGACCAGGGCGGCGATTTTTTCGTCAGAAATCACACCGGTGCCTTCGGTGTAGACGGTGACGTTCATGGGCTTGGCCACGCCAATGGCATAGGCCACCTGGATCTGGCATTGCATGGCCAGACCGGCCGCCACAATGTTCTTGGCCACATAGCGCGCGGCATACGCTGCAGAGCGGTCCACCTTGGTGGGATCTTTGCCGGAGAACGCACCGCCGCCGTGGGGGCAGGCGCCGCCATAGGTGTCCACAATGATTTTGCGCCCGGTGAGGCCACAGTCGCCCTGCGGCCCGCCGACCACAAAGCGGCCGGTGGGGTTGACCAGGTAGCGGGTGTCTTTCAGCCACTCTTTGGGCAAGACCGGTTTGATGATTTCTTCGATCACCGCGTCGATAAATTCTTGCTTCATGGTCGTGCCATTGCTCATCTCGGGGCTGTGCTGGCTGGACAGCACGACGGTGTCGATGCTGTGCGGCTTGCCGTTGACGTAGCGCATGGTCACCTGGCTTTTCGCGTCTGGACGCAAAAACGGCAGGCGACCGTCTTTGCGCAGCTGGGCCTGGCGCTCGACCAGACGGTGGGCATAGTAAATCGGCGCGGGCATCAGCTCGGGCGTTTCATTGCAGGCGTAGCCAAACATCAGGCCCTGGTCACCGGCGCCGGTGTTCAGGTGGTCGTCACTGGCGTGGTCCACGCCCTGGGCGATGTCATTGGATTGCTTGTCGTAGGCGACCAGCACGGCGCAGCCTTTGTAGTCGATGCCGTACTCGGTGTTGTCGTAGCCGATGCGCTTGATGGTATCGCGTGCCACCTGGATGTAATCCACATGCGCGTTGGTGGTGATCTCACCGGCTAGCACCACCAGACCGGTGTTGCACAGAGTTTCCGCAGCAACGCGGGACTTGGGGTCTTGCTTGAAAATCGCGTCCAAAATCGCATCCGAAATCTGGTCGGATACTTTGTCGGGATGTCCTTCGGACACCGACTCGGAGGTAAAAAGAAAATCGTTCGCCATGGGTGCTCTCCTAAAAAATTTGAGGTTGACATGCGTTGCCAATCCCGGGAGCTGGCGAACGCTTTAGCAGATTTGCCCCGAAGGACAAGGCACAATTGGCCGGCAAGGCGGGTCGATCGTGTCGTCGCCCTGCAAGTTGCTCGTTTAACTCGGCGACCCTTTCATTCTAGCAAAGCCCTATGCCATTTTTGATCCGTCTGCTCGCGCGCTGCCCTCTGTGGCTATTGCATGGCGCTGGTTGGCTGTTGGGTTATCTGAGCTATGCACTTTCGCAGGATTACCGCCAGCGTTTTCACACCCAGTTGCAGCAGGCCGGCTATGGCTGGCGCGTAGCCCTTGGCGCGATCGGGCAGGCCGGTTGCAGCGTGTTGGAATCGCCCCGCTTGTGGTTTGGCGCGCCGGTTCCGGTGCAGTGGGACGGGCAAGAGGCGGTTCAACGGGCTTACGCCAGCGGGCGCGGCGTGATTTTTTTGACCCCGCACCTAGGCTGTTTTGAAGTGACAGCACCCTCTGCGGCGGCGCTGTTTGGTGAGCGCTATGGGCCTATGACGGTGCTGTACCGTCCGGCGCGCCAAGCGTGGCTGGCGTCCATGTTGGAGGCCTCGCGTAGCCGCCAGGGCATGCTGACGGTGCCTACCAATTTGCAGGGCGTGCGTAAATTGCTCAAGGCTTTGCGCAAAGGCGAAGCCGTCGGCCTCTTGCCCGACCAGGTGCCGCCCTTAGGCATGGGTATTTGGTCGCCTGTCTGGGGACGCCCGGCCTACACCATGACCTTGGCTGCCAAACTGGTCTTGCAAACCGGTGCCGATGTGGTCATCGCCTGGGGCGAGCGCCTGCCTTGGGGCCAGGGTTATTGCATCCATGCATGCAAGTTGGAGGTGGACTTGCATGCAGATTTGGATTCCATGGTGGCCCAGGTCAATAGCGCCATGGAGAGCTTGGTGCGCCAATGCCCGACCCAGTACTTGTGGGGCTACGAGCGCTACAAGCAACCCCGCCAGGAGTCTCTTGCGTGAACCCCTTAATGCGGGCCATGCAGTTGCTGGCTTATGTACCGCTGCCGATTTTGCGCGCCATAGGCAGCGCCCTGGGAATGCTCTTGTATGTCTGCGCCCGTCGCCGTCGCGCGGTCGTGCAGGCCAATCTTGCGGCTTGTTTCGGGCACTTGGACGCAGCGCAGCGCAGGGCTATTGCACGCAGGCACTTCCGCCTTTTTGCCCAAGCTTTGCTAGACCGCGCCTGGTTATGGCACGCCCCTGTCGCCGTGTTGCGTGAACGCATCCATTTTGACGGGGCGCTGGTCGAACTGGAAAACCCCCAGCCTTTGATATTTTTGGCGCCACATATGGTGGGCCTGGATGTTGGCGGCGTGGTACTCACCGAGTTACAGCAAATCAGCACGGCATGCATTTATGTGCCTTTGAGTAATGTGTGGGCCGAAGAATGGATGGTGCAAGGGCGCAATCGTTCGGGCAAGGTGCACTCGATTGCCCGCAAAGACGGCCCCCAGCCGGTGCTGCGCGGACTGCGCAAAGGCATCCGTCTGCACTTATCGCCGGATATGGATTTCGGTGCCGAGGGCACGCTCTGGGTTCCGTTTTACGGCGTGCCTGCCGCTACCGTGCCGGCACTGTCGCGTTTTGCCAAACTTGGGCGCGCGCGTGTCTGCACCTTGGTCAGCCGCCTGGTTCCCGGTGGTTATGAAGTCCGCTTAAGTGATGCTTGGGCGGATTTCCCCAGCGAGGACTTGCAAGCCGACACTTTGCGCATGAACCAGTGCATTGAGCAATGGATTGACCCGGACCCGGCCCAGTATTACTGGGTACACAAGCGCTTTAAGACGCGCCCGCCGGGTGCACCTGGCATCTACGCTTCTGGCAAGGGCTAGGCTGCGAGACGGCTTGTGCGTCTTCTTTTTAGCTGGCAGTCGGTTCGGCGGACAGCGAGGCCGGGCCAGCGGGGTGGGCCCAATCCCACAAAAGCGTGGCCACGTCCTCCAGGCCGGTACGCTTGGTGGCGGAAAAAAGCCGCACTTCGCCACCGCCCGCTTGTAACTTCGTAATCGACAAGACTTTAGCGCCCTCGCTACGGGTTAGTTTGTCAGCTTTGGTCAGTACCACCAGAAACTTCAGCCCTTCTTCCACTCGGGGGCGGATGACGTCGAGCAATATTTCGTCCAACTCGGTCATTCCGTGGCGCGGGTCGCACATCAGCACAATGGCTTGCAGGTTTTTGCGACTGACCAGGTAATTAGCCATGACTTGTTGCCAGCGGATCTTGTCCTGCTTGGGCACGGCCGCGTAACCATAGCCGGGCAAATCGGTGAGCACTGCGTCCATCACGCCTTGTTTGCCCAATGCAAACAGGTTGATGTGCTGGGTGCGCCCGGGGCGTTTGGAGGCAAAAGCCAGTTGTTTTTGCTGGGTTAAGGTGTTG
>JBILPS010000024.1:0-41527 GCA_044373655.1 Rhodoferax sp. | reverse complement strand
GCTTAGGCGCCATGGCCATGACGGCCGGAGGCTTTCATGCGCCGCTGTGCACCATCGCTTGGCCTAGCGGCGAGTTTGGCGCGATGGGACTGGAAGGTGCGGTGCGCCTGGGCTTTAAAAAGGAATTGGAGGCGCAGCCCGAAGGCCCGCAGCGCCAGGCACTGTTTGAACAACTCCTGGCCCAACAGGTGGAGGGCGGCAGCGCCCTGAACATGGCCGCGAGTCTGGAAATCGATGCTGTTATTGACCCCGCCGACACCCGCGCTTGGCTTTGCCGGGCGCTGGCAAGCGCGCAAACCCGCCCCTTGCGCGGCGGCATGGTCGATGCCTGGTAGTGCCGTCCTTTCACCACCTAAGGCAGCACCCGCTCAGCCTAGGTGTTTGCCCGCTTCACGGCGCGTGAGGCCAGAGAACGTTTGGCCGTGTTGCGCCAAAAATGCGCGAACCACATCGGGTCGGGTGCGCGCGTAGTCGCGCAAAGCCCAGCCAATTGCTTTGCGGATAAAAAAGTCGGGCTCACCGGCCAAGTGCAGCGCGTAACGCAACAAGCGGCTTTCATCGGTTCGCTCCTTCCAGCCCAATTGGTGCAACATCGCCACCCGGCGCACCCATAAATTGCTATGGCCAAGACAACTATCCATGGTGTGCTGGCCATCATGCCCCTGCTTGCGTGCCAACAGCAAGATATCGCCCACCACACCAGCCAAAGCATCGACGCTGTCCCACCAGGACTTGCGCTGCACTAAGGCGATCAGGCGCGGCAGGCTCTGCAGGTCTAGCTGGCGGTGGTACTTGGCGAGCAGATCTACCGCCGCGTACTGAAATTCTCGCTCTGGCAAGACCCACAACACTTCGGCAAGCGCCAACAAGGCAGGGGCCGTCCAATCCTTCAAGCCAGGCAGCGTGCGCAAGGCCTGTCGGCGCGGGGGCGCGTGGACACCTAAAAATACAAACTGGTCCAGCATATAGGCGCGCATGGGCTGGGCTTGCTGCGCATCGGCCAGCGGGCGCAAGGCGCCTTCAATTTGCGCAAGCAGCGCAAGGACTTTCGGCTGGTTTGACATGGGCGCGCTGTAGAAAGTCCGACGGGCCAGCGCTACCAATCAACCCTTGGTGGAGGTGTGGCGCAGCCACTCGCGCAAGCGCTCCACGCCCTGTGTGAGTCGACCGAGGTCTTTAGAGGCAAAGCACCAGCGCAACCAGCTGCCCGCCTCGGGCGCAAAAGCTGCGCCCGGCGCCAAGCCCAGGCCAGCCTCGGTCACCAAGCGCTTAGCCGTCACCAGTGAATCGCTGTGGCCGGGCAGCTCAAAAAACGCGTACATGCCACCCTTGGGGCTGGCTACTTGCAAGCCGGGGATGGATTGCAGCGCCGGCACCAGGGTGTCGCGGCAGGCTTGCAGATGGCGCACCACGCGCGGTGTGACCTCATCGCGCCGCTGCAAAGCCGCTAGGCCCGCGCGCTGGGTAAACACGCTGGCGCAAGAAGTGTTGAATTCGATGAGTTTGCCGATGGCTGGCGTCATGGACGGCGGCAGCACCAGCCAACCCAAACGCCAGCCGGTCATGAGGTAACTTTTAGAAAAACTATGCGCCACCATGAGTTGGTCCTGGGGCTCAGCGATGTCTAAAAAACTGGGGGCGCAGTCATTGCTTGAGGGTGCGAAATACAAGTTTTCATACACCTCGTCGGCCAGTATCCAGGTGCCGGTGCGGCGGCAGTGGGCCAAGATGGCGATTTGCTCTTCGCGGCTAAGCGTCCAGCCAGTAGGGTTGTTGGGCGCATTCACAACCAGCAGTTTGGTGCGCACGGTGATGGCGCAAAGCAATGCATCCAGGTCCAAAGTCCACGCCCCGGACTGCGGGCGCAGAGCCACGGTGCGCAAGTGGGCGCCTAGGATCAGCGGCTGCGCCGTCAGGTTGGGCCAGACTGGGGTAACGGCCACCACCTCGTCGCCTGCGTCCACCACCGCTTGCACCGCCAACATCAGCGCATTGACGCCGCCCGAGGTGATGGCGATGCGCTCGGCACCGATGGGCGCACTGCCAGCCGCGCCAGGGTGTTTTGCGGCCATGGCCTGGCCTACTGCTTCGCGCAGCGCGGGCAGACCCAGGTTTTGGCTGTAAAAAGTCTCGCCTGACTGCAGCGATGCGATCGCCGCCTGGCGGATGAAATCGGGCGTCACTTCGTCGCTCTCGCCAAACCAGAATGCCAGCACATCGCTGCGGCCCATGCCGGCATTGGCGACTTCGCGGATTTTGGACTCTTCGAGGTTTTGGATGGCTTGGCGCATAGCGGGCCGCTTAGGCGGTGAACAGGTTTTGGTATTGCTGACGCAACAGGTTTTTTTGCACCTTGCCCATGGCATTGCGGGGCAACTCCGACACAAGAAAACAGCGCTTGGGAATTTTGAAATTCGCCAAATTAGCTTTGAGTGCTTTCACAATCGCATCGGCATCCGGCGCAGCGCCGGGCTTGGCAATCACCACGGCCACGCCGACTTCGCCAAAGTCCGGATGCGGCACGCCCACCAGCGCGCTTTCGGCCACACCGGGCATGGCGTTGATATAGCCTTCGATCTCGGCGGGATAGACGTTGTAGCCGCCGCTGATGATGAGGTCTTTGCTACGGCCCACAATGCTGACATAGCCACGCGCATCCACCATGCCGACGTCGCCGGTTTTGAAGTAGCCGTCTTGCGTAAATTCTTCGGCGGTTTTTTCGGGCATGCGCCAGTAGCCACTAAATACATTGGGGCCACGCACTTCGATATGACCTATTTCGCCTACAGCGCAGGGCTTAGCGTCATCTGCGCTAACGCGCAAAAGCACGCCAGGCAGCGGAAAACCGACGGTACCACCGCGCCGCTCGGCCTGGCCGCCGTGGCGCGCATCGGGCGCATAGGGGTTGGAGCTGAGCATGACGGTTTCGCTCATGCCGTAGCGCTCCAAAATCGTGTGTCCGGTGCGCGCTGTCCAGTCCTGGAAAGTCTCCAAAAGCAAAGGCGCAGAACCCGCCACAAACAAACGCATGTTCTGGCAAGCCTGTGGCGTGAGCCCAGCCTCGCCCAGCAAACGCACATACAAAGTGGGCACGCCCATAAAGACCGTGGCTTGTGGCAAATAAGACAGCACCTGTTTGGGCTCAAAGCGCGCCATCCAAATCATCTTGCTGCCATTAAGCAGTGCACCATGGAGGGCCACAAACAAGCCGTGCACATGAAAAATAGGCAGGCAATGGATGAGCACATCACCTTGGCGCCAACCCCAATAGTCTTTGAGCACCTGGGCATTGGAGAGCAAATTGCCATGGCTGAGCATGGCGCCTTTGCTGCGGCCGGTGGTGCCGCTGGTATAGACCATGGCCGCCAGATCGTCTGCCTTGCGCGCGGAGATGGTGTGCACATCGCTGTGCTGCGCGGCACGTTCGAGCAAGCTGCCCTGGCGCTGGTCGTCCAGGGTGAACACGTAGTGCGTACCGGCCTGAAACGCCAGTTTGCTGACCCATCCGAAATCGCGCGGGCAACAGACCAGCACTGCCGGTTCGGCATTGCCCAAAAAGTATTGCAGCTCGGCGCTTTGGTAAGCCACATTGAGCGGCAAATACACATAGCCGGCGCGCAGCGTGGCCAGGTAGAGCAACATGGCTTCGACCGATTTGTCCACATGCGCGGCGATGCGGCTGCCGGCGGGTAAACCGAGCGACTGCAACATATTGGCCAGCATGGCGGTGGCGCGCTCCAGGTCGCGCCAGGAGTAGCACAAGCCGGTCTCGGTCTGCACCGCCGTCTGCTCTAGATCGCGCGGGAAGGCGGCGCGCAGCGCGGCAAAAAGATTGTGTTGGGACATAGAGAAACGCGTGCTACACCGGATGCCGGCTCAAACCAGGCGGCCGCCGCTGCGGCCGCCATTCCAAGAATGCTTAGTCCAGCTTCGCGCCGGAGGCCTTCACCACCTTGGACCACTTGGCCAGTTCGGATTTAATGAAACCGTCGAACTGCGCACCAGCTAAGTTGGGGAAATCAGCGCCCTGGTTGGCCCAGGTAATCTTGGCTTCATCGGTCTGGCAAGCGCGGCGGATTTCTTCCACCGCACGCGCCTGGATATCGGCCGGTGTGCCTTTGGGCGCCCAGATGCCGTACCAGGTGCTGACGGTGTAGTCGGGCAGACCCAGTTCGGTGGAACAGGGCACATCCGGAAAAGCCGGGTTGCGCTTGGTACCCGAGACCATCAAAGCCTTGATGCGCCCGCCCTTGATGTGCGCCGCCGAAGAGCCCAGGCCGTCGAACATCATGTCCACATTGCCGGCAATCAGGTCTTGTAGCGCAGGCCCTGCGCCTCGGTAAGGGATGTGGGTAATAAAGGTATTGGTTTGTAGCTTGAACAGTTCGCCCGCCAGATGGTGCGAGGTGCCGCCACCGGCTGAGCCGTAGTTGAGCTTGCCGGGGTTTTTACGCACAAAAGCCAGAAATTCGGCATAGTTGGCAGAGGGAACTTTTTTCGGGTTGACCACCAACACCTGCGGCACGCTGGCCACCATGATGAGGGGCACAAAATCGCGCTCTAGGTCGTAGTCCAGCTTGGCGTACATGCTGGGGGCGATGGTGTGGTGTACCGCGCCCATAAACAAGGTGTAGCCATCCGGCGCAGCTTTGGCCGCGACGCCAGCGCCTAGCGTGCCGCCGGCACCGCCTTTGTTGTCGATGATGAGCTGCTTTTCGGTGAGTCGCGCAAACTGGGCGGACATGGGGCGTGCAAAAGCGTCGGTGCCGCCACCGGCTGGAAAGGGCACTACCAAGTTCACGGGTTTGGCCGGCCAGGCCGATTGGGCCCAGGCTGGAAAGGCCAGACCTGCAGCGCCTGCGGCAGCGGCAGCGGCTTGCAGCAGGGTGCGGCGGCCCAAAGGCTGGGGGACATGGGAATGCAAATAGGTCATAGTGGGGTCTCCTTATTGTTAAATCCAAACACGGGGTTCGGTGCAGCCTTTGGGGCCAAGCCTTCGCCAACGCGAGGCGCAATTGTCACGCAAACAGCCCAAGCCTCCCGCAAGCGCCCTTTACCCCGGCGCGATGCGCTGTTTGGCCCGGCGGCTGCACAAATAAAGCACTGCCGAGCGCGCCGCTTAAAAGCGCGGCAGGTCGGGGTGTTTGGGCTTGCCGCCACGCACCAGTTCTTTGCCGTATTCGGCGCAGCGCTGCAAAGTGGGGATGACTTTGCCGGGGTTGAGCAGGCCCTGCGGGTCAAACGCGCGTTTGACGGCGAACATTTGCGCGTTTTCGGCCGCACTGAACTGCACGCACATGGAGTTGAGTTTTTCCACGCCCACGCCGTGCTCACCGGTGACGGTGCCGCCCATGGCCACGCTGGTCTCCAGGATGTCGGCGCCAAAAAGCTCGCAGCGACGCAATTGGTCCGGGTCGTTGGCATCAAACAGGATGAGCGGGTGCAAATTGCCATCGCCGGCGTGGAACACATTGGCGCAGCGCAGCTGGTATTTCTTTTCCATCTCTGCAATCGCCAGCAGGATGTCGGCCAAGCGTTTGCGCGGAATGGTGCTGTCCATGCACATGTAGTCCGGGCTGATGCGGCCACTGGCCGGAAAGGCATTTTTGCGCCCACTCCAAAAGCGCAGACGCTCGGCCTCGCTTTGGCTCACCGCAATCGCGGTAGCGCCATGCCGGCTCAGCACCTCGCTCATGCGGGCAATCTCTTCCTCCACCTCCTCGGGCGTGCCGTCGCTCTCGCACAGCAAAATAGCCTGCGCACTCAGGTCGTAACCGGCATGCACAAAGTCTTCCACCGCAGCGGTCATGGGCTTGTCCATCATCTCCAAGCCGGCCGGAATAATGCCCGCTGCGATCACAGCGGCAACCGCGTCACCGGCTTTGCGCACATCGTCAAAGCTGGCCATGATGCAGCGCGCCAGTTGCGGCTTGGGCACCAGCTTGACCAGCACTTCGAGGGTGACAGCCAGCATGCCTTCGCTGCCCACGGCCAGGCTGAGCAGGTCGTAGCCCGGCGCGTCCAGCGCTTCTGCGCCAAAGCTGATGGGCTCGCCTTGCGCCGTAAAGCCGCGCACTTGCAGCACGTTGTGCAAGGTCAAGCCGTATTTCAGGCAATGCACACCGCCGGAGTTTTCGGCCACGTTGCCACCAATCGTGCAAGCGATCTGGCTGCTGGGGTCCGGCGCGTAATACAGGCCCAAGGGCGCCGCCGCTTCGCTAATGGCCAGGTTGCGCACGCCGCATTGCACGCGGGCGGTACGCGCCAGCGGGTCCAGTTTCAGGATTTTGTTGAACTTGGCCAGCGACAGAGTGACGCCCAGCGCATGCGGCATCGCGCCGCCGGACAGGCCGGTGCCCGCCCCGCGCGCCACCACCGGCACGCCCAGCGCGTGGCAGCTGCGCAGCACCGCCTGCACCTGCGCCTCGGTCTCGGGCAGCGCGACCACCAGCGGGCGCTGGCGGTAGGCGGTCAGGCCGTCACATTCATAGGGCGTGGTGTCTTCGGCCTGAAAAAGTAGCGCATGCGCGGGCAGGTGCTGGGCCAGGGCCTGCACCACGCGCGCCTGCAAGGCAGCACGGCTGACGGCGTCCTGCGAGCTGGCATTCAAGGGAGCATTCATGGCCTGCACTCTAGCGCAGGGCGGCAGAGCCGGCCATGAAGAAACTTGCAAAGCACTGTGAATTCAAGGCGGCAGAGCCTCCCGGTTTGCCAAGGCGCGGGGAATCAGCGGCCTAGGCCAGCACCTGCTTGAGCCACTCGGCAAAGGCGGCGCATTCCCAGCGGTCCATCATGCCGGTGCGCCAGCATAGGTAATGGGCGTGCGGGCTGGGCACGTTGCCGGTGAAGACCTCGCTAGAGCCCAGGCGCACCAGCGAGCCGTTTTCCAGCCAAGGCGCGCCTAGCTTGAGCCGCACCAGGGCAATGCCCATACCGGCCGCGGCGGCATCGCACATCAGGCCGATGTCGTTGAACTGCGATCCATCGACCGGCTCGGGCCAATCCAGCCGGTACGCGGCAAACCAGGTGCGCCAAGGCTCCAGAGGGCTGCGCAGCAAGGGCTGGCTGGCCAAGTCCTGCGCGGCGTCAAAAGGGCCGTGCTCGCGCACAAAGACCGGCGAGGCCATCGGGGTGACCACGTCTTTGGCCAGGCAGACGTATTCCAGGTCGGCATAGCGACCGGCGCCAAAACGCACCGTCAGGTCCGCGTCTTCGGCCACCACGTCCAAGAGCGGGATAGAGACCTGCATCGTCAGGTCGATTTCCGGGTAAGCCTCGGTAAATTCACGCAGGCGCGGAATCACCACCGAGCGCGCAAACGTGGGGGTCAGCGCCAAGCGCAGCTTGCGCTTGCCCGGCGCGGCGCTGGAACTGGAACTGGGGAATTTTTGCAGCGTGGACAGGCCTTCGCGCACATGGGCCAGGTATTCACTGCCTTCAGTGGTGAGGGAAAAATCGGCGCGGCCAAAGAGTTTGGTGCCTATGATTTGTTCTAACTGGCGCACCCGGTGGCTGACGGCGCTGGGCGTGACGCACAGCTCTTCAGAGGCCTGGGTGACGCTGCGCAAGCGGGCCAGGGCCTCGAAAGTCAGCAAGCATTGGATGGGGGGGATGCGCGCGGTACTCATAGGAGTCGCTAACTATAATCCGCCGCTTTACGCAGGGCTGACAAAGCGCTGTATTGGGCAAAATTTTCATGCAACTGGGAGAGGCCATGGCAGACCGATGGGCGGCGCGCAGAGCGGTGTGGCCGCAATACCTTCTGCCCAAGCAAGCCCTCACCGCTTTTGCCGGCTGGGTCGCCACCCGGCGCTGGGGCCATGCCACCACGCGCTTGATTGCTTGGTTCGTTAACAAATACCAGGTGGACATGGCGCAAGCCGCACAACCAGACATCGCCGCTTATGCCCACTTCAACGATTTTTTCACGCGCGCGCTGCGCAGCGATGCGCGGCCGCTGGCAGCTGCGCGCTGGCTGTGCCCAGTGGACGGAGCTATCAGCCAGTTTGGCGCCATCGAAAACGGGCAGATCTTCCAGGCCAAAGGCCACGCCTACAGCGCCACCGCCCTGGTCGGCGGCGACAGCGCGCTGGCCGCGCAGTTTGCCAAGGGCAGCTTTGCCACTTTGTATCTGAGCCCGCGTGACTACCACCGGATCCACATGCCCTGTGCCGCCACCTTGCGCCAGATGGTCTATGTGCCGGGCGAATTGTTTTCGGTCAACCCCACCACTGCGCGCGGCGTGCCCGGCCTGTTTGCGCGCAATGAGCGGGTAGTTTGCGTGTTTGACACCACACAGGGGCCGATGGTGCTGGTGCTGGTGGGCGCCACCATTGTGGGCAGCATGGCCACGGTATGGCATGGCGTGGTGAACCCGCCGCGTACCGGACGCATCAGCCGCCATGATTACCCAGGCGGTCAGGTGCAGCTAGCCCAGGGCGAAGAAATGGGCCGCTTTTTGCTCGGCTCCACGGTGGTACTGCTATTGCCCGAAGCGGCGCCCGGCTGGAACCCAGGCTGGCAGCCCGGCGGGCCGGTGTGCATGGGCCAGGTGATGGCCGGGGCGTCTTAGGCGGCCGCAGCACCCGCAACTTCGCAGGAGGATGCGCTGTTGTTGCTGACAAGTTCGGCGTTTTTAAGCTGCACGATTTCAGCCAGGATAGAGACCGCAATTTCGGCCGGCGTTTTGGCGCCCAGCTTCAAGCCCACCGGGCCGTGCAAGCGGGCCAACTCGTCTTGGCTCATCTCAAAGTGTTCGGCCATACGCTGCTTGCGCGTGGCTTGGGTACGCGCGGAGCCGAGCGCGCCAACATAAAACGCATCCGACTTGAGCGCTTCCAAGAGCGCCATATCGTCGAGCTTGGGGTCGTGCGTCAGGGCGACGATGGCGGTGTGGGCGTCGGGCAGCATCTCGCGCACCACATCATCGGGCATGCCCATCAGGCGCTGCACGCCCACCATGTCCAGCCCGGCGCTGTATTCCTCGCGCGGGTCGCAGACCAGCACTTCAAAATCCAGCATGCCCGCCATCTGCGCCACCGCCTGGGACAACTGCCCGGCACCGATCAACAGCAAACGCCATTTGGGGCCGAACACGGTACGCAACACTACGCTGTCGTAAGACAGCGTCTGGCCGCGCAGGGCGCCGGACAGCGTCACCGCGCCACTGGCCATGCTTAGGCTGCGCGTGACCAACTGGTGGTGCTCGGTGCGGCCCAGCAAGTCGGCAATCCAGGCGCCGTCAAGCAAGGGCTCCTGCACCAAGAGCAAGGTGCCGCCGCAGGGCAGGCCAAAGCGCGTCGCCTCTTCTTTGCTCACGCCATAGACAATTTCAGTGGGCAGGGTCGCGCTTGCGCCGCTGGGCACGGTGGAGGCGGCGAGCGCGCCAAAGGCTGCTTTGGCACGCGCAATCAGGTCCTCTTCGATGCAGCCGCCTGAGACCGAGCCGCTCACGCGTCCGTCGTCCCGCACCGCCAACAGGGCGCCGGGCGGGCGCGGAGCGCTACCCCAGGTTTGCACCACGGTGACCAGCGTCACCGCATGGCCGGCGCGGTGCCAATCGAGTGCATCGCTGAGCACCCGTAAATCCAGACTGTCCATGCACTACTCCCAGGGCTGAGCGCGCAGGCGCCAGGCAAAAAAAGCGCGGTACAAGGCCACACTTACCACCATGCCCCAGGTCATTCCGACAAACATGCCGCCGAGCATGGCAGTAAGGCTGGAGTTGCCCAGGGCAACTTGCCAACGTACCAACCATATGGCCCCAGCCGTCATTCCCAGCAACATCCAGCCCGAGCAGAGCAGATTTTGCGTCAGCACCGAGCACAAGTAGCGCCCGCAATGCTGGCGCAAGAGACGCAGGCTGGGAATGGCCAGCAGGCCACCGGTAAGCATACCTGCATGCATGGCCGGCAAAAACGCCATATGCAATTGCAGGCTGTCAAAGAAATCCAGGGGCGCGGCCTGGTTACACAGGCTCTCCAGTCGGGCCGGACCGGCTTGCAGCACATCGACCAGCAAGCCGATCAGCATGCCGCCAAAGCCCAAAGACAACATGATGTAGGGTGGCGACAAGCCTGCGCGCTGGGGCCGCACCAATGACAATGCAGCGCAGCCGGCCGCCACCAGCACCAGCGAAACCACTATGACAGTTGCTTGCGACAAACCGGGAATGGCGCCGGGAACACCCAAACCCCATAAAGTGGCGCCGACCGCAAGCAATAGAACACCCGGCGTGATCGCCGCCGAACCGGCGCCGCGTGCCAGCCAATGGGGCGCTGGCTTCATACAAAGCCTCCGGACTGGCGGCTGTGCGTGTAGGTATAAACCCTAGGGCTGGCAGCGTTGGGGTCTGTAAAAGTGCCCTTGCCCGTGCACAAAATGTGCCGGTCGGCTATGGTTCGCATCCGAGCGTTCATCTAACGCACTGTAGCGATCTGCGAGACTTCGCGCAGACTGGTGAACGAAGCGCGATTGCATTGCATGAATTTCCGTTTGGCGGCACGAGAAGCGCCCAAGCATCGTTGGACCGCACCCATTGATCAAATAGCTATGCCCAAAAGCTGCCCCCACCCCACCGACCAAAGCGCCGCCGCCGCGTCCAGTTCCTGGCTGTATTTATTAGAGCGTTTTGATGTCGGCGTAGTGCACCTGGACAATGCTTTGCATGTGGTGGGCATGAACGATTACGCGCGCCGCTCCCTACCGGTAAAGGACAAATTGCCGTTTGGCAAAATCGTCACCGACTTTCACCCGGAAGCGGCCAAAGCCAAGGTGAAGTTTTTACTCGGCCAGGCTGAGTGCCCGGTCAATAATGCGCCGCCCATGGCCATGATGATCAATATCCCGGAGCGGGTATTGCTAATTAAAGTCTCCAAAATCGGCGATATGCAGGGCGCCACTACCGGCTACACGCTGGTGTTTTATGACATCACCGAAGTGGTGAGCAAAGAAGGCACTAGCCAGGCCACGCGCAAAGGCGCAGACGCCAGTGAAAAACGCCAGTTGCGCAAAATCCCCACCATTAAGCAAAACCGCGTGATGCTGGTGGACGTGCCCAGTGTGTCCTTCATCCGCTCCGAGGGCCATTACACCTGGGTACATACCGCGCAAGGCGGGCAGTTTTGCAATATCACCATTGGCGACTTAGAAAGCCGCTTGGATCCGAACCTGTTTTTACGGGTGCACCGCAGCTATATCGTCAACTTGGCGCAGGTCGACGAAATCGTGCGCGACGACGGGCGCATGTCGCTGCGCATGATGGGTTCGACGCCGGTGGAAATTCCGGTGGCGCGCTCTAGCATGGGCAAACTGCTCGACCAGCTCGGCCTGACGGACGCGGTGCCGGTGAAAAACAGCCACTGACAGATTCGTGCAATGCACTTGCACTTCGTGCGGCAATTGCGCCGCTTGATTGTTTTCCCTGCGCAAACGCGCCATGCCTCGCTACATTGCGGCGAGATAGTTTGTTCGCGCTACTTAGAAATGAAGGAGACAACGTGATCCCACCGGCATTTGACTACCACGCCCCGCGCACCATCGCAGAGGCCATTTCCCTGCTGTCCAGCCTAGGCGACGACGCCAAGCTGCTCGCGGGCGGCCACAGCCTGCTGCCCATGATGAAGCTGCGTTTTGCGCAGCCGGGCACGCTGATCGACATCAACCGCATCCCCGAATTGCGTGGCATCAGCGAAAGCGGCGGTGTGATTCGCATCGGCGCCATGACCAGTGAGAACGAGCTGATTGCCTCGCCACTCTTACAAAAACACCTGCCGCTGCTGCCTGAAGCGGCCCTGCTGATCGCCGACCCCCAAGTGCGCAACCGTGGCACCATCGGCGGCGATATCGCCCACGGCGATCCGGGCAATGACCATCCGGCCATCGCCATGGCGCTCGATGCCACTTTTGAATTGCAAGGCCCCAAGGGCACGCGTCAGGTCAAAGCAGTGGACTTTTTCCACGGCACCTATATGACGGCACTGGCCGAGGACGAAATCCTGACAGCGATTTTGGTCGCACCCTTTGCCGCCGGCACGGGCTACGCCTACCAAAAGCTCAAGCGCAAAACCGGCGACTGGGCCACGGCGGGTGCCGCAGTCATCTTGCGCATGGCGGCTGGCAAAGTGACGCACGCGAGTATCGGCCTGACCAATGTGGCGCCGACCGCGCTGCGCGCTAGCGCTGCCGAAGCGGCGCTGGTGGGTCAGCCCCTGACCGAGGCCACCATCAACTTGGCAGCCGCTGCGGTGCGCTCTATTTGCGACCCAGCCGAAGACCTGCGCGGTGATGTGGAATACAAAACTGCCATGGCCGGCGAGATGTGCAAACGTGCCATCCGCGCCGCTGCCGCCCGCTGCGCCTAAACCCTAGCCGATCTGGAGAACACTGCTATGAGCAAAAAAATCGTATCCCTGCACGTCAATGGAAAACAAGTGGAAGAGGCGGTCGAGCCGCGTACGCTGCTGGTCCACTTTCTGCGTGAAAAAATGAACCTCACCGGCGCCCATATCGGCTGCGAGACCAGCCATTGTGGTGCCTGCACCGTGGACATCGACGGCCAGTCGGTCAAGTCCTGCACCCACCTGACGGTGCAATGCGAAGGCAGCGAAGTCAAAACCGTCGAAGGCCTGGCCAGCGGCGGCGTGCTGCATGCGCTGCAAGACGGTTTTTACAAAGAGCATGGCCTGCAATGCGGCTTTTGCACACCGGGCATGCTGATGCGCGCTTACCGCTTGTTGCAAGACAACCCCAACCCCACCGAGCAGGAAGTGCGCGTGGGCATGTCGGGTAATTTGTGCCGCTGCACCGGCTACCAAAACATCGTCAAAGCGGTTTTGCATGCGGCAGCCACGCTGCGCGATGCCCAATCCGTCGCCGCTTAAAACAACCTACCGAAGGAGACCTTCATGAACGCACCCCTGAGTGACCGCGAAAAAGCCCTGATGGGCATGGGCGATTCACGCCTGCGCAAGGAAGACGCCCGCTTTATCCAAGGCAAGGGCAATTATGTCGATGACATCAAGCTGCCTGGCATGGTGCATATGGACATCGTACGCGCCTCGGTAGCGCATGCGCGCATCAAGCGCATCAACAAAGAAGCTGCGCTCAAAATCCCCGGCGTGATCGCTGTCTTGACCGCTGACGATTTGAAGCCACTCAAACTGCACTGGATGCCCACGCTGGCTGGCGATGTGCAAGCGGTGCTGGCCGATGAAAAAGTGCACTTCCAAATGCAAGAAGTCGCGGTAGTGATTGCCGAAGACCGTTACAGCGCAGCCGATGGCGTGGAAGCGGTGGAAGTGGAATACGAAGAACTCGAAGCGGTGGTTGACCCGTTTGAGGCACTCAAGCCCGGCGCACCGGTGCTGCGCGAAGACCTGGCCGGTAAAACCGAAGGTGCACACGGCAAGCGCTACCACCACAACCATATTTTTACCTGGGAAGCCGGCGACAAAGCCGCTACCGATGCGGTGTTTGCCAGCGCGGCCGTGACGGTGTCGCAAGACATGCACTACCCGCGCGTCCACCCCTGCCCGCTGGAGACCTGCGGCGCGGTGGCCTCTTTTGACCCGATCCGCGGTGAACTCACTACTTACCTCACCAGCCAGGCGCCGCATATTGTGCGCACCGTGGTGTCCATGCTCTCGGGCATCCCCGAGTCGAAAGTGCGCATTATCTCGCCCGACATCGGCGGCGGTTTTGGCAACAAAGTGCCGATTTACCCCGGCTATGTCTGCGCCATCGTGGCCTCCATCGTGCTAGGCCGACCGGTCAAGTGGGTGGAAGACCGTATCGAGAATTTGTCCTCCACCGGCTTTGCGCGGGATTACCACATGAGCGGCGAGCTGGCCGCCACCGCCGACGGGAAAATTCTGGCGTTGCGCACCAATGTGGTTGCCGACCACGGCGCCTTTGACGCCTGTGCCGACCCGACCAAATTCCCGGCCGGCATGTTCCATATCTGCACCGGCAGCTATGACATTGCCAATGCCTATTGCAAGGTCGATGGCGTCTATACCAACAAAGCCCCCGGTGGCGTGGCCTACCGCTGCTCCTTCCGGGTCACCGAAGCGGTGTACCTGGTCGAGCGCATGGTCGATGTGCTGGCGCAAAAACTGGGCATGGACAAGGCCGACATTCGCGCGAAAAACTTTATCAAGCGCGAACAGTTTCCCTACCACTCCGCTTTGGGCTTTGATTACGACTCGGGAGACTACCAAACCGCCTTGGACAAAGTGCTCGATGCGGTGGACTACAAAGCACTGCGCGCTGAGCAAGCGGTCAAACGCGCCGACCCGAACTGCCCCACGCTCATGGGTATCGGCCTGGTGACCTTTACCGAAGTAGTGGGCGCGGGCCCGAGCAAGATCTGCGACATCCTAGGTGTGGGCATGTTTGATTCCTGCGAAATCCGCGTGCACCCCACCGGCAGCGCGATTGCACGCATGGGCACGATTTCGCAAGGCCAGGGCCACCAGACTACTTACGCGCAAATCATCGCGACCGAACTGGGGATTTCTTCGGAAATCATCCAGGTCGAAGAGGGCGATACCAGCACCGCGCCGTATGGTCTGGGCACCTATGGCTCGCGCTCGACCCCGGTGGCCGGTGCAGCGATTGCCATGGCAGCGCGCAAAATTCACGCAAAAGCCAAAAAAATTGCAGCGCATTTGATGGAAGTGAGCGAAGCCGATCTGGAATGGGAAATCGACCGCTTCAAAGTGCGCGGCGATGATGCCAAGTACAAGACCATGACGCAAATCGCCTGGGCCGCTTACAACAGCCCGCCCCCCGGCCTAGAGCCAGGGCTGGAAGCGGTGCATTACTACGACCCGCCTAACTTCACTTTCCCCTTTGGTATTTACCTTTGCGTGGTGGACATCGACAAGGGTACGGGCGAGACCAAAATCCGCCGCTTCTATGCGCTGGACGATTGCGGCACCCGCATCAACCCCATGATCATCGAAGGCCAGATCCATGGCGGCCTGACCGAGGGCTATGCCGTGGCGATGGGGCAGCTCTTGTCTTTCGACAAGCAGGGCAATATTCAGGGTAATTCGCTGATGGACTATTTCCTGCCGACCGCAGTAGAAACACCGCATTGGGAAACCGACCACACAGTCACGCCTTCGCCGCACCACCCCATCGGTGCCAAGGGCGTGGCCGAGTCGCCGCACGTGGGCAGCATCCCCACCTTTACCAGCGCCATGGTGGATGCTTTTGCACACCTGGGCGTGACGCACTTCAACATGCCACATACCGCTTACCGCGTATGGCAACAACTGAAGAAGTCGGGCGTAAATACCTGACACGCGGCTTTGCACCAAGCCAGGGCCGGTGCGCGCAAGCGCGCCAGCCCTTTTCCTTTTTTTAAACAGTAGAAAGTGCGCGCATGGAAGTCGTGATTGAAAAGCAGTACCCGGTGAGTGCGGGCATCCCCGCTGCCTGGGCCGTGTTGTCGGATATGCATGCCCTGGCCACTTGCATGCCCGGTGCGCAAATTACCGAGGACATTGACGCCACCCACTTCAAAGGCGGTGTGCGCGTGAAGGTCGGGCCCGCCGTGGCGGCCTTTGCCGGCACGATTGAAATCCTGGCCCTGGACGCGGGCACCTACACCCTCAAAATGTTGGGCAAAGGCGCGGACAAAGGCGGCTCTTCTGCATCTATGGAATTGACCGCTTCTTTGCTGCCGGGCGAGAACGGCCATTGCGTGCTGGCCGGCCATGCCGCAGTGATCGTGAACGGCAAATTCGCCCAGTTTGGCGGGCGCATGATGAACTCGGTATCCGACATGATCCTGGCGCAGTTTGCCGACGTGTTTTCGCAAAAAGCGCAGGCCTTGCAGGCCAGTACGGCGGCGGACGCCGGCGGCTCGCCCGCCGCTGACGCTCAGCCGCACCCAGCTAGCCCCAGTGCCGCAGCGCCTAGTGCCCCAGCAGCGCCGGTGGTGGCGACCGAGTTCAATGCGCTGGGCTTGGTTTGGTCCTTGGTCAAGCAATTTTTTGCCGGCCTGTTCGGCAAAAAATCCTGACGCATGCCTGAGGCGACTGTGCCGCCGAGCCCGCAGGGCTTGCGCGAACAATTATTTGGCGTCGGCTACATCGCCGATGAGGACGTGGCCAGCCTGGTCTGGATGGCTTTGTCGCTGGAGCGGCCCATGCTGATCGAGGGCGAGGCCGGTGTGGGTAAGACGGCCATTGCCGCCGCCTGTGCGCGGGCTTTGGGCCGTCCGCTGCTGCGTCTGCAGTGCTATGAAGGCCTGGACCTGGGCCAGGCGGTGTATGAATGGAATTACAGCCGCCAACTACTCGAAATCCGCCTGACCGAAGCGGGCGCGGGCAGTGCCGCCAGAAGTGAGGGCAGCGGCGCTCAAGAGGCCCTGCGCAGCAATTTGTTTTCGGAAGACTTTTTGCTGCAGCGCCCTTTGCTGCAAGCCATACGCAGTGAAGCGCCTTGCGTCTTGCTGATTGACGAGATTGACCGCGCGGACGAAGCCTTTGAAGCATTTTTACTGGAAATGCTTTCGGAGTTTCAGATCAGTATTCCCGAGTTGGGCACCCTGAGCGCCCGCAGTAAACCGTTGGTGGTGCTGACCAGCAATGGCACGCGCGATTTGTCGGACGCACTGCGGCGCCGCTGCCTGTTTCACTACCTGGACTTTCCTAGCTTGGCGCGCGAAATGCACATTGTGCGCACGCTGGTGCCCGAAGCGGCCAGCCGACTGGTGGAAGAGTCCGTGGCCTTTGTGCAGCGCCTGCGCAAAGAGGACCTGGACAAAACGCCCGGCATTGCCGAAACCCTGGACTGGGTGCGCGTACTCTTCAAACTCGGCTTGCAAGAGCTGCCGCAAGACCCGGCGCTGCTGAGCCATTCGCTGGCGGCGCTGCTCAAAACGCGCAATGACCGCTGGGGCCTGACACCCGAGCGCGTGGCCAAGCTGATAGACGGTCCGCGTATCGGCCAGGACGTGGGCGTGGCTGGCGGCTTTAAATAGGCCCTCGGCCATGCTGCCCACCGCGACCGACCCGCGCCAGCAACTGGCTGATTTCGCGCACTACTTGCGCGAGCACGGCTTTGCCTTGGGCTTTGCCGAGATCAATCTGATGCTGCGCGCCGCCAGCGCCCTGCCCTTGGCCCAGTGGAAACGCACTGAGGCCTTGTGGCGCGCGATTGCCAGCGGCAGCCAGGCGCAATGGGCCAAGTACCCGGATTTGCACCAGGCCTTTTGGTTTCCGCACAAGGTGCGCGGCACCACACGCACTTCGGGTTTGCAGCACAAGCCACGTCATTTGCAGCAACTGGTGCAGCAAATGCACCAGGACATGGCGCAACAAGCGGGCAACACACCGCCGGGCCAGCCGCAAAGCAATCTGGGCCAGGCCGATGATGCGGCGGTGGACGCGGGCCAGAGCGGCAGCGAAAGCCAGCGCGCCCAAGCCGGTGCCAGCCGCCATGCCGCGCCCGATGAACGCGATTTTGCGGACTGGCTGCCCGGCGATCTGGACCGCTTTGAACCCCTGGTGCGCGCACTCAAGCGGCGCATGCACACCCAACTAACGCGCAGGCGCGCACACAACTTGCATGCGGGCACGGTGCAGCTGCGCCGCTCTATGCGCGCGGCCCTGGCCAGCGGCGGCGAACTGATTGCCCTGCACCGCAGCCAGCCGCGTCGGCGCACGCCACGGGTGGCGGTATTGGTCGATGTGAGCCGCTCGATGGAAGTGCATGCGCAATTTTTTCTGCGCCTGAGCCGCGCTTTTGTGGAAGTGCTGCAAGCCCGGGCCTTTGTGTTTCATACGCGCTTGGCCGAAGTCACACCGCTGATGCAACAGCGCAGCGAACGGGTGCAGGAAAAAATCAATGCCGTAACCTTTGGTTTTGGCGGCGGCACGCACATTGCGTCCTGCTTGCAGGAAGCGGTGGACTTGCATATGGGCCGCTGGCTGCGCCGGGGCGATGTATTTTTAGTCTTTAGCGACGGCTACGACACCGACCCGCCAGAGGCTCTGGGTGACTTGCTGGCACGCCTGCATGCGCGCGGCGTGCGCGTTTGCTGGCTGCACCCGACCAAAGAATTACCCCAATCCGAGGCCATGCACGGCGCACTGCCTTTTATCTACCGCAGCATGCCAGCCCATAATCTGGCCAGCCTGGCGCGCCTGCCCGACTTGCTGCGCAGCACCCTTTTTTCCACCCACAAACACAAGGCCTAAGCATGGGATGTTTACTCAAACAAGGCGGCGGACTCTTTGCCCGCTTGCGCATAGGCGCCGTGCTGCTGGCCGCCGGCCAGGGCAGCCGCATGGGCGGTGTCGCCAAGTCGCTGATCACGCTGCAAGGCGTGCCCCTCATCAAGCGCCAATTGATTGCGCTCAGCGGCGCCGGGGTCGATGAGGTCGTAGTCGTCACCGGCTATGCGCGCGATGCGGTAGAAGCCAGTATTGCCTCCTTTCCCGTAACGCTGGCCCATAACCCGGACTTCGCACTGGGCCAGCAAAGCTCGGTGCGCTGCGGTTTGAATGCTTTACGCGGCAATTTCGATGCGGTGTTGGTGGCCCTGGCCGATCAGCCCCTATTGGGCGCTGCCGATTTGACGGAGTTGATCGCTGCCTTCAAAAAGCGCGCCAGCGGCCATGTGCTGGTGCCTATGGTCGATGGGCAGCGCGGCAACCCCTTGGTAATGGACGATGTGGCCCTGGCCGACATCCGCGCAAGCAGCGTCAACCTGGCCTGCCGCAACTTTGTCGAAAACCAGCCGGCTTTGGTGCATCTGCACCACACCAGCAACACGCGCTTTGTCACCGACCTAGATACGCTGCAAGACATCCAAGCCTTGGCCACGCGCACCGGCTGGAAGCTGGAGTTACCGCAAGCGCTGGCCGACGCGCACGTATGAGCGAAGCCTTCACCGGCCAATGGCCGGTGCCCATGGGGCGGCACCGCTTTGCGGGGGCGGCCGATGTCAATCCGCTGCTAGCGCGCGTGTTTGCCAGCATGCGCGCTACCGATGTGGCATTGCACCCCGAGCGCGGCGGCGCGTTTTACGCCAGCGAAGATAATTTGCTCAAGCGCGTGGACGTACCCGAGTTCCGCGCCTTGGTGCAGTTCATCGTGCAATCGCTGCAAGACACCGCGCAGCGCGCCAATGCGCAGGTCTGGCCACCGGGCCAGCAGCCGCTGCAATTGCTGCTGACCGGTGTGTGGTTTCAGATTCAAAACGGTGCGGCTTTTCATGATGTACACACCCATGGCAATTGCTCCTGGTCTGGCGTGTATTACCTGCAAATCGACCCGCCCGAACAACGCGCCAAGCATGCGCAGTGGCGCGCGCACAACGGCGTGACACGCTTTTACAGCCCGATGTTTCCGCTGCTCGGCGGCGCGCATATGGACATGGGCAATGCCTTCATGCAAAACGCTACCCTAGACATCAGCCCGCAAGAGGGCGAACTCGTTCTTTTCCCCGCTTTTCTGCCCCACAAAGCCATGCCCTACGAAGGCGAGCGCGACCGCATCATCCTGTCCTTCAACGCGCAAATCCACGCGCCGCAGGGCAATCAGATTTACCGATACGCGGGGACTTAATTGGAGCCGCGTTGCTGCGCGACTCAAATAGCGGGCAAGACGCCATAGTTACTCCAGAAATGAAAAATGCCCCCGCGGTTTTAGCAAATAGTGGCTATGACCTGCCCCAGGTGCGCCTACGCCCGAGCTGGCAGGCTCGGCCTGCACCTGCGCCGGTTGCACCACTGCGCCCTGTGCCAACGACACAAACGCAGCCCTGTGCGGCTAGTTCGCTGCCAGCACACCAAAGTAGCGGTGGCGATGCGTGCGCGGGGGTGGCACCAAGGCTGCAATGCGCTCGATCAACTCCAGTGGCGTGCGTGTGATTTCATCGACCTTTGCGCCCCGCTTGTTGTGGCGTTTGCTGACAGGCTCGCTAGCGGGGACTTAGGACGCAGGTTTCAGCCCTCTATCGTCCAAGCTTCCACCGCCAGCCCCGGCACGCGGTGGAACTCTCGGGCGTTGTTGGTGATGACGACGCTGTCTTCGGCCAGGGCATGGGCGGCGATCATCAGGTCCATGCCGCCGATAGGTGTGCCGGCTCGGTCCAGCGCGGCGCGGATCTGGGCATAGTGGTGGCTGGCTTCTAGCGGCCAGGGGCGTACATCAAAACCTACCAGCCAGGCCTCCACGGCTGCGGCAAAGCGTGGGCTGGCTAGTTTGGCGGCACCAAAACGCAGTTCGGCAGCGACGATGGCCGATAGCCACACCTGGCTTTTATCAAGCGCGGCAAAACGTTCAATCATGCCCTGCGGGTGCCTGCGCAGGATGTAGCTGCAAATATTGGTGTCCAGGGTGCGGCGCATGCGGGGCGTCAGGTCCAATCACGTTCTTGGGCCGGTGCGTCTTGCCGATCGGCCAGGAACTCGGCAGGCAGAGGCTCGGCGTCAGCATAAAACTGCTGCAGCCACACGCCCATATCCTGCTCGGGCGGGGTTTCGGGGTGCAGCCAGATGTCTTTGCCGATTTGCTCCAGGCGCACTTCCTTGGCCTGTAGCTTGAGCCGCGCAGGCAGGCGCAGCGCCTGGCTGCGGCCACTCATAAAAACGCGGGCGGTAATGGTCATGCAGCACCTCGGGAGTTGTAATATCTAGGTGTAGTATGACATAAGGTCTCAAGGCGCTACTTCAATCGCTGTCACTACAAATTTCCCGTCTTCGCGCACCACCCCAAAGCGCACTTTCTCGCCGACTTGGGCGGCGTCTAGCAAAGCCGGGTCTTTGACGCTAAAGACCATGGTCATGGGGGGCATGTCCAAGGACTTGATTTCGCCGTGTTTGATGGTGATTTTCTGGTTGTCGCGGTCCACTTTGCGTACCTCGCCTTGTGCTTTGTCCTCGCTTTGTGACCAGGAAGCCAGGGGTAAAAACGCAAGGGATAGGAGCGCCAAGGAGGCCAAAAGGCGGGTCGCTAATGCTGCCATGGTGTCGGCCTTCAGGGGTAAGCCTGGTAAACAGTGCTGCTGCCATCTTTGGCAAGGAGCAAGACTTTGTACGGATCTTTACGGCCCTTGTACAAGGCTGCGTCCATACCCGGCGAACCCACCGGCATACCTGGGACGGCCAGCCCCACAGCCTGCGGCTTTTCGCGCAGCAAACGGCGGATATCGGCTGCAGGCACATGGCCTTCCAGCGCATAGCCCTGTACGCTGGCGGTATGGCAAGAGCCCAGCGCATCCGGTATGCCCAGGCGCTTGCGCGCCGCATCGTTGCCCTGGTCATTGACCTTGACGCCAAAGCCTGCTTGCCTAAGGTGGGCGACCCAGTCTTCACAGCAGCCGCAATGGGGGTCTTTCCAGACCTCTACCGCCACGGCAGCCTGCGCGCCCATGACCGGTGCAGCCAGCAGCGCCAGCCCTAGTTGCAAGCAGTGGCGGCGCGTGGTTTTAGTGCTTGTGCGCATCGTGTTGCTCCTTGTTTTTTACCGGCGCTTTACCCTTGGTGACATTAATCTTGCCCTTCATGCCGGCCTCGTAATGGCCGGGTCGCAAACAGGCGAAGTCCACTGTCATGGCGCTGGTGAAATGCCACAGCAGTTCGCCCTGTGCGCCGGGGGCAAGGCTGAGCATATTGGGCTCCTCATGTTCCATGTCCGGGAACTTTTGCATGGCTTTGGCATGGGCTTGCAAGTCTTTGATATTGCCCAGTACCAGCTCATGCGCCACAGCGCCGGTGTTACGCACGAGTAGGCGTATGGTTTCCCCTTGCTTCACGCGCAAAGTGGCCGGTACAAAGCGCATGGTGTCCTGCATGTCGATGGTGACGGTGCGGCTGACTTTATCGGCCAGGCCGGGTTCACCGATGGAGGGGCCATCGTGGGCGTGGCCGCCGGCATGCTTGCCGCTGGCTTGTGCCGCAACGCTGGCGATAGAAAGGAAAACGAGCAGACTTAGCGTTTTTAGTGACATAGCAAGAGCTGCTTGCAATAACGGTGTTGGGCCAGCGGCAGAGGCATCTGCGAACTTCCTAGGGCTGTTTTACACGCTATGCGCCAAGAGCGCCTGACACACATCAAACTAACGGTGGCCACCTTGCCAGGCCTCGGGCTCTGCCAGGGACGCGGGGCGCTAAGCGAGCTAAGCTAAATGCAGGTAGCTGCCACTTAGTGGATGACCACCGGGTTTTGCGCTAGCCCAGCGTATTGTTCCAAGGTCTCCTCGACCTCTTCCTGGGTGGGCATATTCACCTGCCAGGCGACGATGTGTTGCTGAAACAACTCGGCCCAGGAGCCATCCAAGTAGACTTCTTTTCCTGAGCGCTTGTCCACGATCTCAAAGCCGTGGCGTGCCAGCATGGGTACGCCCTGGGGGTATTGGGCGGTTTTCACGTCGCTCAGGGTGGTATTGCCCTGACCCAGGAATGCGGCGCTGGTGTCAGTTTGCACCTGCGCATTGGCCAGCATATGGGTCACAGTGAAGCTGTCAGAGTCGTAAAGCGTGTTCATAGGAAAGCGCGGTGGCAAGGAAGGCCTTAGCCTAACAGGATTTACTCCGCGCACGCCGAAAAGGGCCCAATATCAGGGTTTTTGGCTGCGCGTCCAAACCATATCGATTTCGTCGCCGCTGGTCTGCGTCAGCCGTATGCGCAGCGGCATGCCTTGCAGCTCAGGGGCCAGCCACAATTCGGCGCGGGTGTCGTATTCGCCCCGTTGCTCGCGCACCAGCTTGTAGGCGGTCCATTCCTTGCCCTGGATTTTCAAGCGTTCGGGCGGCTCCAGCAAAAAATCCCAGTCCTCGGCTCCGCGCGCACCTATGGTCTGGAACACCAGTTTGCTACCGGGCGCGAAGGCCTGTCCATCGGCGGCAAACATGGCCGCCAGTTGCACAAAAATACTGACCTGGTCCTGCGCCATCGGCAGCAGCGGCACATCCGGCGTATTGGCGCTAAAGCTAACCTTGCCCTTTTCGCGCTCAAAATGCGCCGCCACTTCGCTGCGCACTTTTTCGCCATAACGCAGCGGCTCCAGGCCGCGCGCGGTGATGGCGCCTTTGCTGGTCTGCACTTTGGAGCCTAACAAGAAGTGGCTAATTTCCAGGCGCGCGGTGTAGTTGCCACCTTCATGCAGCCAGGACAAATCGCCCGAAACAAAATACTTAAAGCCTTTGACAATGCCGGCCACGTCGTATTTCAGGCGCACCGAAGGCGGAAACACATAGTTATATGCCGGTGGTGCTGCCGCTTTGGGGCTTGCTACGGGGGCCAATGCCAACGCAGCATCCGCAGCAGGCGGCGTAGTGACGCTTGCCGATGCAGCCGCCGCTAAAGGCGCAGATGCCGCAGCCGCAGCCGCAGCCATGCTGGCAGGGGGCAATTCTGGCGCAGCGGTGGCGGTACCGGTGCTTGCGCCAGAAGCAGCTGTAAGCGGCGGCGCAGCAGCTTCGTCTGCGTTTGGCAGAGCGACCAACGCAGCTTCGGCGCCAAAGCGCACCGTGTTGCCTTGGGGCGGGTCGCCCGGCAGACCGGTATTCGCAACAGGAGGCGCAATCGGTGCAGCAACAGGCTTGGGCGCCTTGTTGAGCTCCTGAGGCGCTGGCGCCTTAAGGGCGAGCTCGCGATTGGCAATGCGGATGCTGCGTGTGCTGAACACCCGCCCGGCGTCCTCGCCTGCCATGCCCTGGGGCATGTCGGGGAGCATGCGCGATACGCCGCGCAAAAAAAGCATATGCAGCAAAAGGACTAAGAGCAGCGTCAACAACAAACCCCGCCAGGCGCGCGTGCGCAGCTGCGGGCTGTCGCTAGGGGGAGTGAGCGCGGCGCCCGGGACGCCTATGCGGGCTGCGGCTGACATCTCAGGGCGCGGCAGCCTGCCAGGCCGGCGCCGGCCACTGCATAAGTTCGGCCAGGCGGCATACCACCCAGCGGGCCTGGCCTTCGTCGATGACCGCCTCAGGCCCACACAGGCCATCCAAACAGCGTTGCAAAACCTGGGTGCTATCGGCGTCGCTGCGCAATTGCAGCTCGGTGGCGGTGCCCGTGAGCATTTGCGCCAGGTCTTCGCACAATTCATAGTGCGCTGCAATATGGGCCTGGGAAGCCGAAGGTTTGTGCGCACCAGGCGCCACATACAAATTCAAAAACGTCGCTGGGATAAACAACTGGTTGCCTTCCGACATGCAGTGCCCCTGAAGTCGCAGGCTCAAGCCACCGCAGTCTGCACAGCGGCAGCGCGCAGCTTGTCTTTTTTGCTCGGGCGCTTGCCCTTGATACCGCCCTGCGGATCCAGTGCCTTGGGCGCGCCAGCCACTATCGCTTTGGGCGCAGACGCTGTGGCTTCAAATCCAGGTTCCGTCTCTAGACGGACAGACAGCGCCTGGCGTTTGACGATCAGTTGCCAATGGGGCTGCGTGTCCGGACAAACAAAGCTGATAGCCAGCCCGCTTTCACCGGCGCGACCGGTGCGGCCAATGCGGTGGGTGTAGTCCTGCGCCGAGCGCGGCAAATCGTAATTCACCACCACTGGCAGTTGCAACACATCGATGCCGCGCGCCGCCAAATCGGTGGCCACGACCACGCGGATGCGCGCGGCCTTGAAGTCCTCCAGCACCTGGCTGCGTTTGCCCTGGCTGAGGTGGCCGTGCAAAGGCTCGGCGCGCAATCCCGCTTTGCGCAATTTATCGGCCACGATTTCTGCGGCGTACTGCGTGGCGACAAACACCAGTACCCGGCTCCAGTGCGCGCCAGCCATCAAATGGCGCAGCAGACGCGTGCGTTTTTCGCTGTCCACCGCAAAGGCGCGTTGCGTGATGTCGGCCTGAGCTGCAAGGGCCTGGCGCAAGTCCACGCGCACCGGCTGCTGGAGCAAAGCCATAGCCCAGCCACTGACTGCCGGCGCAAAGGTGGCCGACAAAAACAGGCGCTGGCATGGCAGGGGAATGTGCACCAAAACAGCCTGCACCTCATCGGCAAAGCCTTGGTCAAGCATGCGATCGGCTTCGTCCAGCACCAGGGTGCGCACGCTGGACAAGGGCAATGCGTTGTGGGCCATGACATCAAGCAAGCGGCCCGGCGTGGCCACAACGATATCGGTGCCGCCGCGCAAGCCGCGCAACTGGGGCTGTATCGACACACCGCCAAAAATGACGCTCACTTTGACGCCATAGGGCAGACGCTGCGCCAGGCTTTTGAATACTTCGCCGACCTGGACGGCCAGTTCACGGGTGGGCACCAGCACGAGCGTGGCGGCCAGTTTGGCCCCTTTGGCGTTGTGTGCGGCGCCCTGTGCGGCAGCCTCGAGCAAGGGTAAGACGTAGGCCAGGGTTTTGCCCGAACCTGTGGGTGCGCAGACGAACACATCTTGCCCTTGCAAAATCGGTGCGATGCTGCGGGCTTGCACCTCGGTCGCAATAAGCAAGCCTGCGTCGCGGGCAGCGGCCTGCAAGGGCGGTGAGAGTGCGGAGAAATTGAGGTCCATGGCGGGTCTGAAAAAAGCGGGCAATTCGTTGGCACGCCATGGCACGATTGTGCGTCCAGACCCGACCTAGCGCGCGTGCGCTAGCCGGCCTGGGTCAGAAAAAGCAGATTAGGCTTTCTTGGCGTAGGCGCTGCACCAGCCAGGTCCTGCGACTTGCTTGCCAGCAAACAAGGGGCAACCACCGGCGGCATCGCTGGCTTTGCCTTGGAACAATGCGCAGTTGCTGCATTTTTTGCCGGCGGCGTATTTGGGGAATTTGGTTTTGTCCACTTTGCTGGCATCGGCCTTGTAACCCAAGCTAGCGGCATTGGCATCGGACTCTGCCACCATAGGCGCAGAAGCAAATACTGCACCTGACACTAGTGCGCTTGCGCCTACACCCAACTGCACCACGAATTCACGACGATTTGACATGTAAAGTTCCCAAAAAAATAGAAATAGCCAACGCACTGCGCGTGGCCCCGTATTGTCTTGCTAAATGACAAAGCGCAACTTGGCGCGAACGCATACCCTGCAAGACTACTCAGCTAAACGCGGCAGACCCGCAAGCGGTGCACATCAGGCCGCGGCGCGGCGCGCCAATATCTCAAAGGCAGGTAAGGTCTTGCCCTCCAACACCTCCAAAAATGCGCCACCGCCCGTGGAAATATAGCCCACTTGGGACTCGATGCCGTATTTGGCGATCGCGGCCAGGGTGTCACCTCCACCGGCAATGCTAAAGGCGCTGGAGGCGGCAATCGCCTGCGCAATGGTTTTGGTGCCCTGCTCAAAAGCAGCAAACTCAAATACGCCTACCGGACCGTTCCAGACAATCGTGCCCGCACGCATCAACTGGTCGGCCAGTAACTGGGCGGTTTGCGGGCCGATGTCCAGGATCAAATCGTCATCTTCCACTTCGCTGGCGGCCTTGATGCTGGCTGGCGCATCGGCGGCAAAGCTTTTGGCGGTAACTACATCAGTGGGTATCGGCACCGCTGCGCCGCGCGCGCGCATGGCGTCGATAACTGCGCGCGCCTGGTCCAATAAATCGGGCTCGGCCAGGCTTTTGCCGATTTTCAAACCGGCCGCCAACATAAACGTATTGGCAATACCGCCGCCAACAATGAGCTGGTCCACATTGGCTGCCAGGCTTTTGAGAATGGTGAGTTTGGTAGAGACTTTGGAGCCGGCCACGATAGCCACCAGCGGTCTGCGGGGGGTCAGAAAGGCCTTGGTAATAGCATCCATTTCAGCAGCCAGCAAAGGCCCCGCACAGGCAATCGCAGCGAACTGGGCGATACCGTAAGTGCTGGCTTCAGCGCGGTGGGCGGTACCAAAGGCATCGTGCACAAAAATGTCGCATAACTGCGCCATCTTGCGCGCCAGAGCTTCGTCGTTTTTCTTTTCACCCACATTGACGCGGCAGTTTTCCAGCAGTACGACTTCACCGCGACGTACGGCCACGCCGTTGACCCAGTCGCGCAGCAAAGGCACGGGGCGGCCCATCAGTTCGGACAAGCGCTGCGCCACCGGTGCTAGCGAGTCTTCTGGACGCCACTGGCCTTCGGTGGGTCGGCCCAGATGCGAGGTCAACATGACCGCGGCGCCGGCGTCTAAAGCCATGCGGATACAGGGAATGCTGGCGCGTATGCGGGTGTCTTCGGTGATGGCGCCGCTGGCATCTTGCGGGACGTTCAGGTCCGCGCGGATGAATACGCGCATCCCGGCGACCTTGCCCTGGATGCATAAATCTTGAAAACGGATAAGGTTCATAGCCTGCTCAATATCGGGTTAAACATAGGGTGTGTTCGTGGATTTTAGGTAGCGCGCACAGCCTGCGCAAAGCCTAGTTCGATCCCGACCCCCTGCAAGCCGCCTTACCATTGCAAACCAAGGTGCAGGGGGATGTATACCGACATGCCCGCCACAATCGTGCCGAGCACCGCTTGCCCGCTGCCGCGCCGCCAAAAAAAATAAGCCGCACCGGCTAGGGCGCCGTAAATGCGCGCATCGGCCAGGGAGTGGATAAAAACGCCTTGGGTCATCACAATTTCCGGCAAGACCACAGCGGCCAATGCCGCAATCGGCGCGTATTGCATGCCGCGCTGCGCCCAAGATGGCAGCGTCCAGGGCGCATCGGAGATAAAGAAAAAAGAGCGCGTGATCACTGTGATGCAGGCCATCAACACAATCGACAAAAACGTCCAGGGATCCCCATCGTTCAAGCCCAAAGCACTCAGGTAAGCCATCAGCGATTCCATCCTTACTCCTTTACGGTGGCAGGCGCCATAGTGGACTCCAGCAGCATGCACAGCAGGACCGACAGCACAATCGCCAACAGAATGTTGAGCTTGAGCGGCAATGCATAGGCCATGATGGCCACGACCGCACCGATGCCTGCGGACACAAGGCGCAAGCGGCTGGTGGCCAGCGAGCACAAAATACCGGTCAGGGCCAGCACGCCGGCAAAGCCCAGGCCCCAGGCTTTAGGAATGTAGTTGGCCAGCGCCACGCCCAGGACACTGCAGGTGGTCCAAGTGAGCCAATTGATCGTGGCATTGCCTGCGAGATAGGCCATTTGGTCGGCGCGCTCGGCCTCAGTCGTCGCTGGCACCGGGTAGCGCTTGGTAAACAAGAAATAGGTGAGGTCAGCAACAAAATAGCCCACCACCAAGCGCTGCGTACGCGGCAAATGCATCAGGTAACTGCGCAGGTGTGCACTAAAAACCACAAAACGCAGATTCACGCAAAAAGCGGTTGCCAAAATCACCCACAAAGGCGCCCCTGCCGCGATCAGTGGAATAGCCGCCAACTGGGAACTACCAGCAAAAACCAAAAGTGCCATGGCCAGCACATCAGGCGTACGCATGCCGGAAGTGGCCATGGCGACCCCGGTCATCAAGCCCCAGGCAGCGATACCCGGCGCGACCGTCAGCATTTCCATAAAACCTTGGCGGTAAGCCGGGTTTTGCCGTTGACTTCGGGAGAAAAACATCAAGGCGCCAGCTTCGCCACAGGGCTGTCAAAACACAGGCCGGGCGCTAATGCATGGCCTTGCAGGTAGTCCGCCACCGCCAGGCGCTTGCCGCCGGGGCGCTGCAAGTGGGTAATACGCAAGCAAGTGCCCGTACCTGCTGCCACCACCAGACCATGCGGGTCGCTGGCAAGCAGCAGGCCGGGGCGTGCCTGGCCGTCTGCTAACGCCACGGTTTCTTCGGGCGCAAGAACCTGGGCACCCCAGACTTTCAGGGTTTCGCCAGCCAGACGGGCGCTGGCGCCAGGAAAGGGGTCGAAGGCGCGTACTTTGCGAGCGATCTGCTCGGCGGGCTGCTGCCAATCAATCGCAGCTTCGGCCTTGTCAATTTTGTGCGCATAGCAAACACCTTGTTCGGCTTGCGCACGCCCATGCAAGGCGGCCAGATTGTCCAGGGCCTGCACCATCAAGCGCCCACCCCGCTCGGCCAGTGCATCATGCAATACGGCAGTGCTGGCATCGGGCGCAATCGCAATCCGCTCTTGCAACAGCATGGGCCCCGTATCCAAGCCCGCGTCCATCTGCATGATGGTGATGCCGGACTCGATGTCACCGGCTTCAATAGCGCGGTGGATGGGCGCCGCGCCGCGCCAGCGTGGCAGCAATGAGGCATGGATATTGAAACACCCCCACTGGCCGGGACCGGCCATCGCGTCCAGCACCCATTGGGGCAAGAGCAAGCCGTAGGCGACGACGACCATGGCCTCTGCGCGGGCCTGGCTGATCAGGTCTTGGGCGGCCTGCGCCTCCACCGCAAATTTGCCGTCCAGGCGCAAACTGGTGGGTTGCGCCAAGGCCAAGTGCTGCGCTTGGGCGAACTGCTTGACCGCCGAGGGCTGCAACTTCATGCCTCGCCCGGCCGGGCGGTCCGGCTGGGTCAGCACCAGGACGATTTCATGCCCCGCCGAATGCAAATGCGCGAGTGCCACCCGGGCAAATTCCGGGGTGCCTGCAAATACCAGCCTCAACGCGTGTCCTCGCGCCGGGCTTTGAGCATTTTTGTCTTGATACGGTTGCGCTTGAGGGGCGAAAGGTATTCCACAAACACCTTGCCCAGCAAATGGTCCATTTCGTGCTGCACGCACACGGCCAGCAAATCACTGGCCTCAATCACCCGGCTATGGCCCTGCGCATCCAAGGCGCGCACATGCACCGCGTCAAAACGCTCCACGCCGTCGTAAATGCCGGGCACCGACAAACAACCTTCTTCGTTGAGGCGCTTGCCGGGACTGGTCCAAACCAGTTCGGGGTTGATCAGCACCAGGGGCTGGTCGCGCTCTTGCGACACATCGACGACGATCAGGCGCTCATGCACATCCACCTGGGTGGCCGCCAGACCAATGCCGCTGGCCTCGTACATGGTCTCCAGCATATCGCTGACCAAAAGGCGCACCCGCGCATCCACGGCCGTCACCGGCTTGGCCTTGGTGTGCAAACGCGGGTCGGGATAACAAAGTATGGAAAGTAGGGCCATGGGAAAAGGAATGAGAAAGCCCTGTATTTTCTCTTTTTTGGCTACGCAGCTACTGCAAGAATGAATTTTTTGTTTCTTTGCTGGAAATTTTCATAAAAATAGATTAATAATTATCAAATTAATAAGATTTAATAGCTTAACAAAGGAGTATGCGTGAAGCTTGCGATTGGGTATCCGCCGCCAAGGGGCTGGCTTGCCATCGCTGCGATGCAGTGCGCACTAGGCTGTGCCCACGGCCAGACCCTGCCCGAACTCAACATCCAAGAAGAGCCGCCCACCGAACGCCTGCTTGCCCAGGTTCGCAGCGAGCCCCTGGCGGCAAAGGCATCGCCCGCCTTGCAAACGCAGTCCATCGAAGCTTTTCTAAGTGCGCCGGAGGTTTTTGATGTGGCGCAATTCAATGCATTGCCCCGCATCGTGGGCGCTGCCGAACAAAAAAGCCTGTTGAGCAAAGGCGATTTGGTGTATGCGCGAACGCCAGCGGGCAATGGGTTTGTGCTGTCGCCCGAACTGCCGCGTGAATGGAATATTTACCGCCAGCCCAAAGCGCTGAAAGACCCGGCTAGCGGCGAAGTGCTGGGGATGGAGGCCGAGTATCTGGGACGTGCACGCTTGCTCAGCGATGAGCGGCTAGCGCAGAGCCAAAAGGAAGGTCAAGCCTTGGACACTATCGTGCCAGCCAGTTTTGAAATCGTGCACGCGGTCTCTGAAATCCGTGCAGGTGACCGCTTGTTTCAAAGCAATCAAAGCAATGAAAGCAATTGGCGCACGCTGACGCCCCAAGCACCAGCAAGCGATGTGGCGGCGACCATTATTTCCATCTACGGCAGCGGTGTCGCCAACGCCTCCAAACACCAAATCGTCGTACTCAATCAAGGCAGCCAGCAAGGGCTGGCGCCCGGACACCTGCTGTCCATTCGCAAGACGCTAAGCCTGAGGACCGATGGAACCGATCCCAGCCGTCCGGTCTTGCGCCCCTGGGTCGGGGTGTCCGGTCAGGCCTTGGTATTTTTGACCTTTGACAAGCTCGCCTACGCGCTGATCAGCGATAGCAAGGGCCCGGTGCAGGTGGGCGACCGGCTGACGGGCCCCTGAGCCACCAACGATGCAGCCCGCAAACCCCCACGCCATGGACAGCACCGAACTGGGTGCATGGCTGCGCCTGCAATTGACGCCGGGTATCGGCAGCGTACACGGTTGCCGCTTGCTCAAGGCCTTTGGCTTACCCGCTGCGGTTTTCAGCCAAAGCCTGGACGCCTTGCGCGCCGTCGTGCCCGAGCGCCAGGCACAGGCCCTGATGCAAACGCCAGCCGACTTGGCACCGGGCCTTCGCGTCCTCATGCAATGGCTAGACCAGGGCGATGGGCAGCACCGGCTGGTGACCCTGGGTGACCCAAGCTACCCAGCCAGCCTGCTGGACATCGATGATCCGCCGCTGATGCTGTACGTAAAGGGCAGTGATGCCGCCTGGCAGTGCTGGCAACAGGCGCCATGCATGGCCATCGTGGGAAGCCGCAACCCTACGCCCCAAGGCGCCGATAACGCCAGGGCTTTTGCGCGCAGCCTGGCCCAAGTGGGCCTGTGCATCGTGTCGGGTATGGCGCTGGGCGTGGATGCTGCAGCGCATCGCGGCGCCTTAGACAACGCGCAGAGCAGCTTAGCAACCATCGCGGTCGTGGGTACCGGCCTGGACCGCGTGTATCCGGCACAACACGCGGCCCTGGCCAGTGCGATTGCCGCGCGGGGCTTGTTGCTTAGTGAATACCCTTTAGGCACCGCACCGCTTCCCGCGCACTTCCCACGCCGCAACCGCTTGATATCGGGCTTAGCGCGGGCCACCCTGGTAGTGGAAGCGGCTCTGCAATCGGGCTCACTGATCACCGCTCAGCAAGCCTTGGAACAGAGCAAAGACGTGTTTGCCATTCCCGGCTCTATTCACAGCACGCAGGCGCGCGGCTGCAATGCACTCATTAAACAAGGCGCGCAATTGGTCGATTGCGTGCAGGATATTTTGGACGCGCCAGGATTTCAAACCATGCGAACGCGGCAAGCCAGCGCCCCCAGTCTCGAGGATCCAAGCGCGGACACCTCGGACGCCAACACAGCGCTGCTGGACGCGCTAGGCTTTGATCCGTGCAGCCTGGAAGTCTTGCAAAGCCGCACCGGATGGGATACCGCGCGACTGCAAGCGCAATTGATGGAATCGGAATTGCTAGGCAGAGTCGGGCGATTGCCCGGGGGCCTGTTGCAGCGATTAGGGGGCGATTCCCATTAATTAATTTAAATATTGATTTTCATATTTTTTATAAATATAATGATGCATAAATCCTATTCTTCATTTATTAAAAATTCACACCATGAACGAAACACCTGACGTCCTGACCAGCCAACAAGCAGCGCGCCTGCTGGGCTTATCCACCACGACCGTGCAGAAAATGGTGGCCAATGGTGAACTGGAGGCCTGGGTCACCTCCGGGGGACACCGCAGGATTTTCCGCAGCGCCGTAGAGAAAATGATGCCCAACCGCGTAGGCTTGAGCGATACCTCCACACGCCGAGCGCTGCGGGTCCTATTGGCCGAGGACGACCCCATTCAAGTGGCGTACTTCGAATCTTTGGTCAAGCGCAGCGCGCATCCCGTGGCCTTGAGCGTCGCCGCCGATGGGTCTCAGGCTTTGATACAAATTGAGCGCCAAAGGCCAGATGTAGTGATTACCGACTTGATGATGAAGCCCTTTGACGGCTACCACTTGATACGCGCCCTGGCCACCGAATCGGCCTACCAATCGCTGGCGGTACTGGTGGTAACCGGCAAGACACCCGAGGAAGCGCATTTGGACGGCCAGTTGCCCGAGTGGGTGACACTGTACCAAAAGCCGGTACCCCCCGAGCGCCTATTAGGCTATTTAGACGCGCTGAGCGGTCGGGTGGCGCGCAACAAGCACAGCTAAGTGCCAGCCGATGCAGGCTTAGACGGTGGCGCCGGCGTTCGGGTCGTTGGGGTCTGTATCTTTTTTGACCTGACCCTTAATGAGATCCTCGCGCGTGATACCCAGCCACATGGCAATGGCTGCAGCCACAAACACCGAAGAATAAATGCCAAACAAAATACCGATGGTCAGCGCCAGCGCAAAATAATGCAAAGTGGCGCCGCCAAATAACAGCATAGACAAAACCATCAGTTGCGTGCAGCCATGGGTAATGATGGTGCGGCTAATCGTCGAGGTTATTGCGTTATCAATAATCTCCACCGTAGTCATCTTGCGATAGCGCCTAAAGTTCTCTCGAATTCGGTCAAAAATCACCACCGATTCATTGACCGAATAACCCAGTACCGCCAACACCGCGGCCAGCACCGGCAATGAAAACTCCCACTGAAAAAACGCAAAAAATCCCAGAATAATGATCACATCATGCAAGTTAGCAATGATGGCGGCGACGGCAAACTTCCACTCAAAGCGCACCGCCAGATACAGCATGATGCCCACTACCACAAAGGCCAGCGCCTTGAGGCCATCGGTGGCCAATTCATCACCCACCTGCGGGCCGACAAACTCGGTGCGGCGCAAAGTGGCTGTGGGGTCAGCCGCCTTGAGCGCGGCCAATACTTTTTCGCTTTGCTGACCGGGCGTAGCGCCTTTTTGCGCCGGCATACGGATCAGTACTTCTTGCGCAGTACCGAAGTTTTGGACCTGCACATCTTTAATTCCCAGACCGTCGACGGTGCTGCGGATAGCGGCCAGGTCGGCGCTTTGCGAATAGCCCACCTCCATCAGCGTGCCACCAGTAAATTCCACGGACAAATGCAACCCGCGGGAAAACAGAAAAAACACGGCTACCAGGAAAGTAATTAGCGAGATTCCATTGAGCACCAAAGCATGGCGCATAAACGGAATATCTCGGCGTATTTTGAAAAATTCCATATTTACTTCTCCCCATCCACACTAAGCGCAGTCCCGCTGCTGCCATCAGGACGCCAGACCGTGCCGATGGAGACGGTTTTGAGTTTCTTCTGCCGGCCGTACCAAAGATTGACGACGCCGCGCGAGAAAAACACGCCGGAGAACATGCTGGTCAAAATACCCAGGCAGTGCACCACCGCGAAACCGCGCACCGGGCCCGAGCCGAAAGCCAGCAGGGCCAAACCGGCAATCAAGGTGGTGACGTTGGAATCCAGAATCGTGGCCCAGGCGCGGTCATAACCGGCATGGATGGCCGCTTGCGGTGCCGCGCCGTTGCGCAACTCCTCGCGCACACGCTCATTGATCAGCACGTTGGCGTCAATCGCCATGCCCAGCACCAGCGCCATGGCCGCCATGCCCGGCAGCGTGAGCGTAGCTTGCAACATAGACAGCACAGCCACCAGCAGCAACAAATTGACCGCTAAGGCGACACTGGAAATCACGCCGAACAACAAGTAGTAGGTACACATAAACACCGCCACTGCGGCAAAACCCCAGGTGACGCTGTTAAAGCCCTTGGCAATGTTTTCCGCGCCCAAGGAAGGGCCAATGGTGCGTTCTTCAATAATTTCCATGGGCGCAGCCAGCGAGCCGGCGCGCAAGAGCAATGCGGTATCGGCCGCTTCCACCGTGGTCATGCGCCCGGAAATTTGCACCCGGCCGCCCCCGATTTCAGAGCGGATGACTGGCGCGGTGACGACCTCGCCCTTGCCTTTTTCAAACAACAAAATCGCCATACGCTTGCCCACGCTTTCGCGCGTCACATCACGAAAGATGCGGGCGCCTTTGGCATCCAAGGTCAGGTGGACCGCCGCCTCTTGGGTCTGGCTGTCAAAACCAGGCTGGGCATCGGTGAGGTTTTCGCCGGTCAGGATGACTTGTTTTTTCACAATCACCGGCGCGCCGTTGCGCTCCAAAAAGCGCTCCGCGCCCAGTGGCACCGGTCCGGTACCAGTTTCGGCGGCACGCGCTTCGGCACCGTCTTCGACCATGCGGATTTCCAGCGTGGCGGTACGGCCCAGAATATCTTTGGCCTTGGCCGTGTCCTGCACGCCAGGCAGTTGCACCACGATGCGGTCCAGGCCCTGCTGCTGAATCACCGGCTCGGCCACGCCCAGCTCGTTAATCCGGTTGTGCAAGGTGGTGATGTTTTGCTTGAGGGCCTGCTCCTGCACTTTGCGCGCAGCCACTTCCTGGATGCTGGCGACCAGCTTGGTCTCACCCGCATCGACACTTTCGGCGACCACCAAGTCCGGGAATTGGTCTTGTATCAGGCGCTTGGCGGACTCCACCATGGCCGCATCCCGAAAGCGTATTTCCACTTTTTGCCCGTTGCGGCTAACGCCACCGTGACGTATGCTTTTTTCGCGCATCGCGCTGCGCAAATCGCCAGCCAGGGATTCCGCCTTTTTGCTCAAAGCCGCCTGCATATCGACTTGCAGCATAAAGTGCACGCCACCGCGCAAATCCAGGCCCAGGTACATGGGCGAGGCATGCAGGCTACTGAGCCAGGCGGGCGAGCGCGATACCAGATTGAGCGCCACCACATACGAGGGATTGGCAGCGTCCGGGTTGAGCGCCTGGGACATTGCGTCTTTGGCTTTGAGCTGCACATCGGTACTGGCAAAACGCGCCTTGATGGAGTTACCTTCCAAGGTCACCACTTCGGGGCTGATACCCGCCGTCTTGAGCGCCTCTTGTACCTGCGTTACCGTGCCCAAGTCCAGCTTGAGCGAAGCTTTGGCAACGGAAACCTGCACCGCCGGCGATTCGCCAAACAGATTAGGCAGTGCGTACAAGCCGCCGATCAGCAGCGCGACCAGCAGGGTCGCGTATTTCCACAGGGGATAACGGTTCATATGAACAAAGGCCGCCTAAGCTGCGCTGGAAAAGGAATTACTTGATGGTGCCTTTAGGCAGCACCTGGATAACGGCGCTGCGCTGCACCTGGATTTCCACGCCCGAGGAGACTTCCAGGCCGATAAAGCTATCGCCCATTTTGCTGACTTTGCCCAAGAGGCCACCGCCGGTAATCACTTCGTCGCCTTTGGCCAGGGCCGAGATCATGGCGGTGTGTTCTTTTTGCTTTTTCATTTGCGGGCGGATCATCACGAAATACAGCACCACGAACATCAATGCCAAAGGCAGCATGCTCATAAGGGTCGATTGCATATCGCCGCCCGCAGCGGGTGCGGTTTGGGCAAAGGCCGAAGAAATAAACATTGGATAACTCCCAGGGAAATGACTTGAAACCGGGTGCCGGAGAAGGCGGCAATCCGGGCTGACCGGCGCCCCAGCAGGGGCAAAGGTCAGCCGAGCATTGTACGGGGCCGACTTTTAGCCACCCGGCGCAAAAGGGCTGAGCGCGCCCAACGACGGCTCAAGCGTCCAAAGCCGGCACGCGCGCCGCTAGCCGCGCGCGCGCATGCAGCCACCACAGCATGAGGCCGGTGGCGCCCAGTGGCAGCAGGGAAAGCGCATTGAGCCAGAACCAGCCGCTGGTGGTCACCAAGGCCCCAGAGGCAAAGGAGGTGAGCGCCATCACGGCGAAGACCGCAAAGTTGATGACCGCCTGCGCCCGGTCTTTTTCCTGCGGCGCATAGGCCTGCAAAGACAGGCTGGTGCCGCCGGTGAACAAAAAATTCCAGCCTACGCCCAATAGAAATAAGGCCACGCTGAACTGCAGCACGTCCACCCCACTGAGCGCCACCACGACACAAGCGGCATTGAGCAGCACGCCCACCCCCATGACCGGTAAGGCGCCCCAGCGCTTGATGAAATCGCCGGTAAAAAAGCCCGGCGCAAACATGCCAATCACATGCCATTGCAAAACCATGGCGGTGGCGCCAAAGTCCAGGCCGCATTGCTGCATGGCCAAAGGCGTGGCCGCCATCAATAGATTCATGACGCCATAGCCCAGCGCAGCGGCCATGCAGGCGACAAAAAATACCGGCTCGCGCAATAGTTGCCAGACGCTGCGGCCTGCTTCCTGGCCCGCAGCACCTGTTACCCGCACCGGCTCAGGGGCAAACTCGATACGGCCCATAACCAGCAAAGACAGCAGCGCCACCGCCGCCAGCGCCAGATAGGCGCCGACAAAAGGCACCTGCCAAATTTGCTGCGAGTGGACCGCCAGATACGGCCCGACCACCGCGCCGAACAGGCCAGCGGCCAGCACCCAGGACACCGCACGCTCGCGCGCCTCGGGCAGCGCCAGTTCGGCGGCGGCAAAGCGGTAGAGCTGCCCATTGGCGCTGTAGTAACCGGCGATAAAAGTGGCGCCCACCAGGCCCCAAAAGCTCTGGCTGCCTATGGCCCAGGCGGCCAGCAGCGTGGACAGCAAGGCGACCAGCAAGCCGGTCTGAAACCCGATGCGCCTACCCCAACGCGCCTGCACCCACGCCACCACCGGCGTGGCAAAGGCCGAGCCCAGCACATAACCCATCACCGGCAGCGTGGCCATCCAGGCCATCGGCGCAAGGCGCAAGCCCACCAGGCCGTTGATCGCCACAAACGCGATGTTGTTGGTAAGCAAAAACCCTTGGCACAGGGCCAGTAGCCACAAATTTCTATTCATGCGGGCAGTGTAGCCCCGGACCCCCGCTTCCCCCCCCGCCCCTTCACCCCCGCCGGGGTGAAGGGGAGCTTTAACAGCCAACTTGGTTTTTTGGACTTGGATTGGGGTCTTGACTCAGGCAGTTGCGATGCGCTTTTGGGCGCTCGGAATGGGGGACGATGCAGTCGTAGTAAATGGATTGGGGATTGGCGCTCCCCCGGCCATTGGCCGTGCTGAGCAACGCAGCGGCGCAGGGATCAGGGCGGGCGCTTGTTTGAGCGTAGCGAGTTTGCGCCCGACCCTGGGCGGCGCGAGTAGCGCATGGCACCCCGCAGGGGCACGGCCTTTGGCTCGCCTTTCTTTTGCTTACTTTTCTTTGGCGAAGCAAAGAAAAGTAAGGCCTGCGGCAGGCAGCAAGTCAGCCCAAACCTAGCCTCAACGCGCAATGGACCAGAGCGCGGTTGCTAGCCCGCATGGGTGAACCATGCAGTCGCAGTTGATGCGTGAGGCTTTGGGCCTAGGGCTTGCGCCAGCCCAGGCCCTTGGCGTGCAGGCTTTGGATGTACAAACGGTCGGCGGTTTCGGTCACACCGGTGGCTTCGGGATAGGCGCCTGTCGGATCTTGCATATCGACCACCACTTTGCCGTCTTCGGTAAAGGCCATGACATGGCCATAGGCCTTGGGGATAGGCCACAAAGCGCGCGGCAGGCGCAAAGTGAGCGAGCGCAGCCAGGGCTTATCGGCAAAGCCGTCAATTATCGAGTTGCGCGGTTTGGCAAAGCCCAGCCAGATTTTCCCGTCTCGCCCGCGCATCAAATTGTCCGGATAGCCCGGCAGATTGTCGAACAGCACTTGCGCACCCGCTGGTGGCGGGCCGTCGCCAAGTTGCAGTTTTTGCGCACCCACGGCCAGTTTCCAGACGCGGTATTTGCCGGTCTCGTTGACGAACAAGCTGGCTTCATCCTGGCTGAGCGCCACGCCATTGGCAAAACTCAGACCCTGGGCCAGGATGCGCGTGGCGCGGGTGGCCGGGTCGTATTCCAAAATGCGCCCGGTGGCCGATTGCTCCAGGATATCCAAAATACTGGCTTCAAAAGTGCCACCCCACTGCGCCGGCCCAAAGCGGGTGGAGGCATCGCTGAAATACATCTTGCCGTTTTTGGCAACCACCACCGCATCGGCGTAGCGGATGGGGTCGCCGTCCACCTTGTCCGTCAGCACCGTAATCTTGCCATCCTGGCTAATCGATAAAAGTCCTTTGACCGCGTCCGCAGCCACCAGTTGACCCAGGGCATCAAAGTCAAAGCCCAAGACGCGCCCTCCGGTGCTGGCAAAGGTTTCCTGGGCGCTGCCGTCTTGCGCCATGCGCAAAATCTTGCCGCTGGCTACCGTGGTGTAGAGCTTGCCATCTGGACCGATAAGGATATGTTCAGGCCCTTCTTCGCCCTGCAAATCCAGCAGTGTGAGCTGCGACAACTTGTCGTTGACCGCATGCGGCCCCTGGTAACCCGGCGCTTGGGGTGCAGCCCAGGCCACCGGCTGTACAGGCACCGGCCACAACAAGAGGTAGGCCAGGCCGAGGGCCAGCAGCAGCACAATCAGTTTAAATAGTTGTTTCATTGTTTCCCTCCTGAGATTTCAGAGTCCCACAGACAGGGGCTGCGTCGGACAAGCACTTGTTGCGCTTGGACCGTCCGATACCCGCGCAGCGCTGTCACAAGCATGCGAGTATGCCGCGCCCGGCGTGCGTGGGCTATGGCGATTTACCCTAGCCGCCGTAACGCCGCGCCCATTCTTTTTCCAGGGCATCGACCCAGCTGGCGTGCGGCTCGGGAACTGCTGGGGCAAAAGTCTGTAATTGACCGGGCAGCGTCGCCGATTGGAACCAGGCCCGCTGCGCCTCAGGCAGGGTATCGACCGCCAGCACCGTCGGATCGCCCCAGACAGCAAGGTCGGCTTTGCGCGCCTGCGCTTGGGCACTGAGCAAAAAGTTCGCCGTCACCTGGGCTGCGGCAAAGGCCTGGGTATTAAACGGAATCGCCAGAAAGTGGGTATTTCCCAAAGTGCCAGTGTCAAATTGGTAGCTAATGGTGCTTGCCGATAAGCGGCCTGCAGCGATTTCAGTAGCCGCTTCATTGGGGTTGAAAGTCAGCGCCCAGAGCAGTTCGCCGTCGGCCATCATTTGGCGCTGGGCGCCCGCACTCAGAGGGAACTGGCGACCTTTGCGCCACAAATGCGGGTGCACCGCATCCAGGGTACGCCACAAGGGCGCAGTGCGCGCCTCGAAGGCGGCGCTAGTGACGGGCTGGTACAACGCCTGGCGCTGCGCGCCGGGGTGGAGGTCCAGCAACATTTGCTTGAGCCAACTGGTGCCATGAAAGTCCGGCGGGCGCGGGTAACTGACACGACCCGGATGCGCTTGCGCAAAGGCCAGCCAGGCCGCCAGATTGCGCGGCGCTTGGGGCACACGGGCACTATCGGCCATAAAAGTCAGTTGCGCCATGCCCCAAGGCGCTTCCATGCCATCGACCGGCTCGGAAAAATCAATGCGCGTGGTGGGCTTGCCTTGGGTGTCCACCCAGGCATAGGAAGGCAGTTGCTCGGCAAACGGACCTTTGAGCAAGCCCTCGCGCTTCATGGCCAAGAAGTTTTCGCCATTGATCCACACCAGGTCCACCGTGCCATCGTTTTTGGTCGCCGCTTTTTCATTGCGCACCCGCTGCACCATCTCGGCGGCGTCGCTGATCTTGACATGCACCAAGCGCAGGCCATCGCGCTGGTCCAATTGCGCAGCCGCCCACTGGATGTAGGCATTGATGGCGGGCGAACCGGCCCAGGCATTGAAGTACACGGTTTGGCCTTTGGCCTGTGCTTGGATGGCACGCCAGGCGGCGCTGTCCGCTGCCAAGGCGCGGCCCGCAGCGCCGGCGCCCTCTGACAGCGATAGTGCGGCAAGGGCTAGCGCAGGGCTTGCGATGTGGGCGAGGGCCTGGCGTCGCGGGATGGAGGGGGAGTTGCGTGTGAAGGGGTAATGCATAGGAGGTGAAGCCTAAGCGCCTGGGCCAGCCAGCCGGGTGCAAAGCAGCTATTTGAGCCTAGGGCGCAGGGGTTTATTGCAAAAGAGCTTGTGCGAATTCGCGGGCGTTAAAAGTTTCCAACTCTTCGAGCTTTTCGCCCACGCCGATAAAGTAGACAGGGATCGGGCGTTCGCGTGCAATGGCGGCCAGCACACCGCCCTTTGCCGTGCCGTCCAGCTTGGTGATGATCAAGCCCGTCAGGCCCAAGGCATCGTCAAAGGCACGCACCTGGGCCAAGGCGTTTTGGCCGGTGTTGCCGTCGATGACCAGCAGCACTTCACGCGGGCAATGCTCCAGGCCCGAAGCCACACCGGCCTTGGCGACTACGCGCTGCATTTTTTTGAGCTCTTCCATTAAGTGCAATTGCGTGGGCAAGCGGCCTGCGGTATCGATCAAGACAACGTCTTTTTTGCGCGCCTTACCAGCGCACACCGCGTCATAGCTGACCGCTGCCGGGTCGCCGCCCTCCTGGCTGACGATCTCCACGGTGTTGCGCTCGGCCCACACCGTGAGTTGCTCGCGCGCTGCAGCGCGAAAAGTGTCGGCAGCGGCCAGCAGCACGGTGGCGCCTTGGTCCGCCAGGCGGTGGGTCAGCTTACCGATGGTGGTGGTCTTGCCCGCGCCATTGACTCCGGTCACCATCATCACCGTGGGCTGCTCGGGGCCAATGGCCAGGCTGCGCTCCAAGGGCTGGAGCAAGCGGGCCAGGGCATCGACCAGCAAGGCCTTGAGTTGTTCCGGCGTTTCGGCTTGGTGGTCTTTGGCCAGGCGTCGCAATTCGCTAATCAAATGCGTCGTGGCAGATACGCCCGCGTCGGCCATGAGCAAAGCGCTTTCCAGGTCCTCAAACAAAGCCTCGTCGATGCGCGATCCGCCAAACACCGAGGCGATGCCCGCAGCGGTTTTGCCCAGACCGGCTTTGAGTTTGCCCAGCCAGCTTTGGCGCTGCGGGCTGCTCGCGACCAAGT
>JBILPS010000132.1:0-4237 GCA_044373655.1 Rhodoferax sp. | reverse complement strand
CCTTGAAGCTGCCCCTGTTTGACGCAGCACTTCGCCAGCAAATTGGGCGGGTTTCCTGCGCGGTGCCAGCTAGCTACTCTCAACCTGCGTAACCCCCATGATTTGCCACCTTCGCAGGAGCACCGGCTTGGCCTAGGCGGGCTATCTGGCGGGTGTGGTGGTGTGTATGCTCCAATTTCATGGCGCGTACTGAGGTACATACAAGGGTAATCCCGAACAGAACAGCCTCCTCGCAGCGCGAATTCACACGCTATGTCCCAATAAAATGCACTGCTACGTTGGTAGCTCGCTCTTGCACTGACTTTTGCTTTGATGATTGACTGGAGAACTTATGAACTTTCTTTTATCCCTGTCCAAACGCATTGATGCGTTTAGCGAATGGATGGGCCGCTGGGTGGCCTGGCTGGTACTGTTTGCGGTGCTGATCAGCGCGGGCAATGCGACCATGCGCAAAGCCTTCAACATGAGCTCCAACGGTTTTTTGGAAATTCAATGGTATTTGTTTGCCGCCGTATTTTTGCTGGCCTCGGGCTACACCTTGCTGCGCCAAGAGCATGTCAAGATTGACGTCGTCTCCGGGCGCTTTTCTAAGCGCACCCAGATTTGGATCGACATCATCGGCATCTGCCTTTTCCTGCTCCCCTTCACCTTCATGATCACCAAGCTGGCTATGCCGCTGGTGATCAATGCCTATGTGACCGGCGAGGTGTCCTCCAATGCCGGCGGTCTGATTCGCTGGCCGGTGTTTGCGCTACTACCCTTGGGTATGGTGACGCTCGCGATGCAAGCGGTTTCCGAGTTGATCAAGCGCATTGCTTTTCTCCAGGGCTTGGTGCCCGACCCCACCCAAAAGCAAGGTAGCAAGACGGCCGAGGAAGAGTTAGCCGAGTTTTTGCTGCAAAAAGAAGTGGCCGCTCGTGAAGCCGCCCAAATGGGAGCTGCCAAATGAACGAGTTCCTGATCGCCAATATGGCGCCCATCATGTTTGCCTCGCTGATCATCTTTTTGATGTTCGGCTACGCGGTAACTTTTTCGCTGGCCGCCTGCGGTTTGTTTTTCGGTTTTGTGGCCGTGGAGTTGGGCGTCATCCAGCCCGCCTTTTTGCAAAGCTTGCCGCTGCGCATATTCGGCATCATGCAAAACGACACCTTGCTGGCGATTCCCTTTTTCACCTTTATGGGCTTGATTTTGGAACGCTCGGGCATGGCCGAAGACTTGCTAGACACCATCGGCCAGTTATTTGGCCCCATCCGTGGCGGCCTGGCTTATGCGGTGATTTTGGTGGGTGCCATGCTGGCGGCCACGACCGGGGTGGTGGCCGCATCGGTGATTTCCATGGGCCTGATCTCCCTGCCCATCATGCTGCGCTATGGCTATGACCGACGCGTGGCCAGTGGCGTAATAGCCGCCTCGGGCACTTTGGCACAAATCATCCCGCCCTCGCTGGTGCTGATTGTGCTGGCCGACCAGTTGGGTAAAAGCGTGGGCGAACTCTACAAAGGCGCTTTCATTCCCGGATTTGTACTGACTGGGCTGTACATCTCATATATCACGGCCCTAAGTATCTTTTATCCACAGTCGGTGCCTGCCCTGCCTGCTGAGGCACGCACCATCCGCGAAAAAGACGGCACCTCGGGCTTGCGCTCTTTGCTGATTTTGGTCATCTTGTCCACCGCAGCGGCTATCGGATTTGCCAAATGGCGCCCGGCCAGCGTAGCGCTCGATGAGCTGATCGTCACCTCCATGTGCGTGGGCGTAGGCCTGGCCTTTTTTGCCTCTGTGGTCAACCGGGTGACCAAGATGGGTCTACTTTCCAATATGGCCGAGCGCGTCACCTTTGTGATGATTCCGCCCTTGGCCCTGATTTTCTTGGTGCTGGGTACGATTTTTCTGGGTATCGCCACCCCCACTGAAGGCGGCGCCATGGGCGCGGTGGGTGCCTTGGTCATGGCGATTGCGCGCGGTCGTCTCAACCTCAAGCTGATGCGTCAGGCCATGGACAGCACCATGAAGCTGTCCTGCTTTGTGCTGTTTATCCTGATCGGCGCCACCGTCTTCAGCCTGGCCTTCCAGGCCGTGGACGGGCCCATCTGGGTTGAGCACTTGCTCTCAGGCCTTCCCGGCGGACAGATGGGCTTCTTGATTGTGGTGAACATCATGGTGTTCCTGCTGGCTTTCTTCCTGGACTTCTTTGAGCTGGCCTTCATCATCGTGCCGCTGATCGCGCCGGTGGCTGAAAAGCTGGGTATTGATTTGGTCTGGTTCGGCGTGCTGCTGGCGGTGAATATGCAAACCTCCTTTATGCACCCGCCCTTTGGCTTTGCGCTGTTCTACCTGCGCAGCGTGGCGCCCAACGCGGACTATGTAGACAAAGTGACCAAAAAGCTCACCAAGCGCGTCACCATCGAGCAAATTTACTGGGGCGCCGTGCCCTTTGTGATCATCCAGATTGTGATGGTCGGCCTCATCATCGCCTTCCCCGGCCTGGTCTCCAGCGGTCTGACCAAAGACCCGACGGTGGATGCTGATACGGTAATGCAGCAGTTACAAACCGATTCACAGCAACGCACAGATGACAAGGCGGCAGCCGAAAAAGCCAATGCTGGTACCGCTGATGAAAAAGAAGACCCCATGGCACGCATGCTGGAGTCTATGAAGGAAGATCAGGGTAAGAAGCCTTAAGTCGCCAAGCCCCAGCCTGCGCAAGCGTGGCTGGGACTGAGCTGTAGCTTGCTGGCCCTTTGTTTCTGCCAGGCAAAAAAAACCCCGCCAAGGCGGGGTTTTTTGCGAGCTGAAAAAGCGCTGGAAGCTTACAACTTTTGCGCCTGCATGAAGTCGTCCATGGCCGCTTCGGACAAGCTGAACCACAAATTGCTGTCTCTGCGGTAGGCGGAGTAGTCCGCGTATATTTTTTTCCAGGCTGGGTTGGTGTCGTTCAATTCGGCGTAAATATCGGTGGCCGATTTGAAAGCTGCAGCCAAAATTTCTCTGGGGAAACGCTGCAGCTTGGCGCCTTGACCCAGCAGGGTTTTGAGCGCTGGCATATTGCGCACGTCGTACTTGGCTTGCATGTCGGTATGCGCATAGGCTGCGGCGCACTCCACAATGGCTTTGTACTCGGAGGAGAGGCCTTCGTAAGCTTTCTGGTTCACATAGAGCGACAACTGTGGGCCCGCTTCCCAAAAACCGGGGTAGTAGTAGTTTTGCGCTACTTTGTTCAAGCCCAACTTCAGGTCGTCATACGGGCCGACCCATTCGGCAGCGTCGATTGTGCCTTTTTCTAGGGCCTGGTAAATCTCGCCGCCCGGAATGTTCTGGGGCACCACGCCCAAGCGCTCAAGCACCTTGCCGGCAAAACCACCGCAACGGAACTTCAGGCCTTTGAGGTCATCCAAACCTTTGATCTCTTTGCGGAACCAGCCGCCCATTTGCACGCCAGTGTTACCCATAGGAAAGTTGACGATGCCGACTTTGGCGAAGTGCTCACGGAACAATTTCAGGCCATTGCCTTCGTACATCCAAGCCGTCATTTGGCGGCTGTTCAGGCCAAAGGGCACTGCGCAATCGAGCGCATAGGTGGGGTCTTTACCGAAGAAATAGTAAGAAGCGGTATTGGCCATTTCAATGGTGCCGTTACCTACGCCGTCCAGGACGCCAAAGGCGGGCATCAACTCGCCGGCCGCATGGGTGCTGATGGTGAACTTGCCACCGCTCAACTCGCCCACTTTTTTCGCGAACACATCGCACACGCCAAACAGGGTGTCCAGCGCTTTAGGGAAGCTGGAGGCACAGCGCCAACGCAAAGTGGCCTGTGCGTGAACGGCGGGTGCGGCGCCTGCGGCCAACACGCCCGCGATACCGGCATTTTTAATTATCGAACGACGATCCATAGTTAACTCCAATGAAGGGTGAAAGAAATTCAGGTCATCAACCAAGCGTACGCCAGCGTACTGCCTGCCAATACGTCCAAGCGCGATTGTAGGAAGGCTTTAGGCCGCTTTAAGCCGCTTTAGGCAGGGGTTTTCCCTTGGAAACCTGCGCTAATTGCCCCGCAAAGCGCAAGTGGATAGACGCTTCGATGCCCGCAGCGTCCAAACCGTGCATAGCCATGAGCTTGGCCGGGTCGCCGTGTTCGATAAACATGTCGGGCAAACCCAGGCTGAGCACGGGTAGCACCACGCCTGCCGCTTGCAAGGCTTCTTGCACCGCGCGACCGGCCCCGCCCATCGTAGCGGCG
>JBILPS010000070.1:0-14391 GCA_044373655.1 Rhodoferax sp. | reverse complement strand
CCTTAAGGGATTTCAGAACGCCCTTGAGGCGCTGCTCAAAATCACCCCGGTATTTGGTGCCTGCCAGCAATGCGCCCATATCCAGGGAATACACCACCGCGTCAGCCAGCACTTCGGGCACATCTTTTTGGGAAATTCGCCAAGCCAGTCCCTCGGCAATCGCAGTTTTCCCCACGCCAGCTTCGCCTACCAGCAGGGGATTGTTTTTGCGGCGGCGGCATAAAATCTGAATCACGCGCTCGACTTCGTATTCGCGCCCGATCAAGGGATCGATCTTGCCGTCTTTGGCCAGCTGGTTCAAATTCTGGGTGTACTGCTCAAGCGGGGACGCTTTTTCGTTTTTCTCGCTGGAGGCTTCTTCGGTCTCAGGCCCAGCCTCGCTGCCTTTTGCGGCTTCAGGCGGATCGCTCTTTTTGATGCCATGGGCAATGAAATTGACCACGTCCAAGCGGGTGACACCCTGCTGGTGTAGGTAATAGACCGCGTGAGAATCTTTTTCGCCAAAGATGGCCACCAGCACATTGCTGCCCATCACCTCTTTTTTACCGCTGCCGGTGGACTGCACATGCATGATGGCGCGCTGGATGACCCGCTGAAAGCCCAGGGTTGGCTGGGTATCGACCTCATCTACCCCGGCTACTTGGGGCGTGTTGTCCTTGATGAAATGGGTGAGCGACTTGCGCAATTCATCAACATTGGCCGAGCAGGCGCGTAAGACTTCGGCCGCGCTGGGGTTATCCAGCAAAGCGAGCAATAGGTGCTCCACGGTAATAAATTCGTGCCGCTGCTGGCGGGCCTCAACAAAGGCCATATGCAGGCTGACTTCTAATTCCTGGGCGATCATGTCTGTTCCTTCATCGTATGCATTTATTTATCTTCGGTGGGCCGCCCCAGCGGTCACCACAGCTCATTACGTTCTATCGCCTTTTAGCCCACAGGCTCACTGACGCACTGCAAAGGATGTCCCGCCTTCTGAGCGGCATCCATGACCTGGTCCACCTTGGTGGCAGCCACGTCGCGGGTGTAAACCCCGCAAACCCCTCTTCCATCGATATGGATTTTCAGCATGATTTGGGTTGCTGTAGCCAAATCTTTGGAAAAAAACTCTTGGATCACCCCCACTACGAACTCCATCGGGGTGAAATCATCATTCAGCATCAGCACTTGGTGCATGGACGGCGGCTGCACTTTTTGCGGCAGACGCTCCAGCACGATGGCACCACCGCCGTCGTCGCGTTTGGGGGTCTGCCGGGGGAGTTCCCTTGGGGGTTTGGGGGGGGTAGTCGCCATGGTTCTATTTTATCGGTGTGCACATGCTAGCGCAGTGCCAAGGGTAATTGGAGCGCCCGGGGCCGGATTCAAGCCCGCCAAGTAAAAAACGCCGGCTGCGCAGGCGCGCAACAGGCGTTTGGGCAAGCATCCGCAGGCGGGCAAAGCGCCCGCAAGCGCTTACATATGGTCGATCATGACCTGACCAAAACCGGAGCAGCTTACCTGGGTTGCGCCGTCCATCAGGCGGGCAAAGTCATAGGTCACCTTCTTGCTAAGAATGGATTTTTTCATCGAACTGATGATCAAATCAGCCGCTTCTTTCCAGCCCATGTGCCGCAGCATCATTTCAGCTGACAAAATTTCGGAGCCGGGGTTGACGTAGTCTTTACCCGCGTATTTGGGCGCCGTGCCGTGGGTCGCCTCGAACATGGCCACCGTATCGCTGAGGTTGGCCCCCGGAGCGATGCCAATACCTCCCACCTGGGCTGCCAAAGCGTCCGACACATAGTCGCCATTGAGATTGAGTGTGGCGATAACGCTGTATTCGGCGGGACGCAGCAGGATTTGTTGCAAAAAGGCGTCGGCAATACTGTCCTTGACCGTGATTTCACGTCCCGTCCTGGGGTTTTTGAATTTGCACCAAGGCCCGCCATCGACCAGTTGGGCGCCGAATTCTTTTTGCGCCAGACCGTAGGCCCAGTCGCGAAAGCCGCCTTCGGTGAACTTCATGATATTGCCCTTGTGGACAATGGTCACGCTGGGCTTGTCGTTGTCGATGGCGTATTGGATGGCTTTGCGCACCAGCCGCTCGGTGCCTTCGCGTGACACCGGCTTAATGCCGATCCCCGAGGTATTTGGGAAACGTATTTTTGTCACGCCCATTTCCTCGGTCAGGAACTTGATCAATTTTTTGGCCTTGTCGGACTCGGCTTCAAATTCGATACCCGCGTAGATATCCTCGGAGTTTTCGCGAAAAATGACCATATTGGTCTTGTGCGGCTCTTTGACGGGGCTGGGCACGCCGTCAAAGTATTGGATGGGCCTCAGGCAGACGTACAAGTCAAGTTCCTGGCGCAAAGCCACATTCAAGGACCGAATACCACCGCCGACCGGGGTGGTTAGCGGGCCTTTGATCGACACCACATAGTCGCGGATCGCATGCAGGGTTTCTTCGGGCAGCCAAACGTCCGGGCCATAGACATTGGTGGACTTTTCACCGGCATACACCTCCATCCAATGTATTTTTCGCTTGCCGCCGTAGCATTTGGCCACCGCCGCATCCACCACTTTGAGCATCACCGGCGTAATGTCCAGCCCGGTGCCGTCACCCTCGATATAGGGAATGATGGGCTCATCGGGAACGTTCAGGGAAAAATCGGCGTTGACCGTGATTTTCTGGCCTTGGGCGGGAACTTTGATGTGCTGGTACATGAAATGAGTCTCTTTGATGTTGAATCAGACAGTGTATTGCCGCCTGCAAGGTCTGTTTACCGAAGGGTGCGCAGGCTTTTTTTGATTGGACCAACCAATTTTAGACACAAACCTTTACGCGATACTGTCATAAATCAAGATGGAGGCAGGCATTGCACTCAGCCCGCCGCAACCAAGCGCACCAGGGTAAGCACCCTTATATTCGCCGAGCTGCACTTCCAAGCTCAAGCACAATCAGACCATGAACTTCCTTTTCCGCACACTTAGCACCGTGTTTTTTCTGGCAGCCGTAGGCCCGCTCATGGCGCAGGACCAAGCGCAAACCAGCCTGCCGCGTACCACCCTCTCTGCGGGTTTCCATCAAATCGAAGTGCAAATTGCCAGCACGCCGGCGCAACAGGCTACCGGCCTGATGCATCGCGCCGAGATGCCACAGCACGAAGGCATGTTGTTTATTTTCCCCGAGCCAAAACAGCAATGTTTCTGGATGAAAAACACCTTGATTCCCCTGACGGCCGCTTTTGTGGCTGACGATGGGACGGTGGTCAACCTGCAAGACATGCAGCCGCAAAGCACCCAGTCGCATTGCTCAGTCAAGCCGGTGCGCTTTGTTCTGGAAGTCAACCAGGGCTGGTTTAAGAAAAAAGGCCTGAAAGCCGGATTGCGGCTGGCCGGCCCGCCCTTCAAAACAGGCAGCTAGGGCGCGGCTGGGCCACCAAGCCATGGTGCTTAGGTCAGCTGCAGTCTGGGCAGCGACGGCAATTAGCGCGCGATGGAGCGCGCGGCCAGTTGCAGCATCAGTTCGATACGGGCTTTCACCGGGCTTAATTCCAAAATGGGGAACCCCTGGCCACGTCCATCGCCACGTGGCAGTACCCGCCCGCGCGCGCAGCGGGTCGTGCGCACCACCGTCACCCCTTGGCTTTGGGCCTGCCAAAGCGCCGCTTCCAGCCCCCGGTGCACCGTGCCATTGCCGGTGCCCGCCAGCACAATGCCCTGCACCGGCGCGTCGCCAGACGCCGGCGGCACACACAGCGCCCGCACCATGGCGCCATCAGCACCGTTATGGTTAAAAACGATTTCTACCCGGGGAAAAGCCTGAACCGAATCGGACTTTCCCGCCAAAGTCTGGACTGCCCGACTTGGGATGGGCAAGGGCCAGCCGCCCAGTAATCGCAACTGGCTTTCCTCCACCAGACCGACCAGGCCATAGTCACCTGCGTCAAAAGGGTTGAGCTGGTAGGGGTGATTTTTTTGTACCTGCGCGCCATCAAACACCTGGCCTTGGCACACCAGCATCACACCATGCGCGCCTTGGGTGCAGGCAAGCAAGGTGGCATCGCGCAGGTTCTGCGGACCGTCCGGCGAGAGGGAACTGGCCGGGCGCATGGCGCAAGTCATTACCACGGGCTTGGCGGCCAGCAATGACGCAGGCAAAGTTCTGGCCAGAAAGAAAGCAGTTTCCTCTAGCGTATCCGTGCCATGGGTAAGCACCACCCCTCGCACCGCGTCGCTGCCCAAATGGTGCTCTACGCGCGCGGCCAGGGCCTGCCAATGGCTGGGGTCGAGGTCCTTACTGTCCTCCTGGAATACTTGTTCGTGCCGCCGGTCCAGCCCGCCCAGACGCTCAGCCAAACCGGGTAATGCGTCCAACAAGTCACCCAGCGCCAACCGACCCGAGGTGTAAGAGAGATTGTCCTGAGCGCTGGATGCACTCCCGGCAATCGTGCCGCCGGTGCCCAAAAAGACGATGCAATCAACCATAGCAAAAAAAGTCCTTGCAAAAAAATAGAAACTGGATAAAAATACAGTTACTGTGTAAGTCCACAGTCTGTTTGCAAACCCAGCCCGTCCTGACCACCTTTAAGGAGTCCGCATGCTAGAAGCCCCCAAACTCACTGCCCGCCAGCAGCAAATACTCACGCTCATCGAAACTGCGATTGCGCAAACCGGCGCCCCCCCCACCCGCGCCGAAATCGCCACCGAGCTGGGCTTCAAATCAGCCAATGCGGCAGAAGAGCATTTGCAGGCGCTAGCCCGCAAGGGCATGATAGAGCTGGTCAGCGGTACTTCACGCGGCATCCGCTTACGCGGCCAGACCCTGCGCGACATCCAAAGCACGCGCTCCAAACAATTCTCGCTGTCCCTGCCTGGCCTGGCCCAATTGTGCTTGCCACTGATCGGGCGGGTGGCCGCCGGTTCGCCCATATTGGCGCAGGAACATGTGGACCAGACCTATTACGTCGAAAACAGCCTGTTCCAACGCCAGCCCGATTACCTGCTCAAAGTACGTGGCATGTCCATGCGCGACGCCGGCATCATGGACGGCGATTTGCTCGCCGTCCAATCCACTAAAGAAGCGAAAAACGGGCAGATCATCGTGGCCCGCATCGGCGAAGAAGTCACGGTCAAGCGATTCCGCCGCAACAAGCACCTGATCGAACTGCACCCCGAAAACCCGGATTTCCAAACCATTGTGGTCGAGCCGGGCGAGCCTTTTGAAATTGAAGGCCTGGCGGTCGGCCTGATCCGCAACACCATCCTGATGTAAACACCGGTCATTTGAAAGCACACCATGCGCACCCTCATCAACGCTCCCAAAGTCTCCGCCACCCTGTACCGCTTTGCAGACTGGTTGCAAGGCAGGCAAGCCCCGGCGAGCCAGGCTGTCCAAACACGCACGCAAGCCTGTCAGATCAAGGTCATACCGCTGCGCCCTTCGCCCAAAGCACTAGCCCCACGGGCCGCTGCCGAGCGGGCGCCGACAAATCAGAGGCCACTACGCGTCTTGCGCATCGTGGACAACCAAAACCGCTCGGCTGGCGGACGCATGGTCATTTCCGGGCGGATGGCCGATGTTTGCGCCGAGTTGGATCGAATGGCTGGCAAAGAAGCGGCTGCGGCATGATGGTTGAGGCAGTTGCAATGCGCTTGCCCAGGGTGCTTTAGCCTGGATATTGCCTCGGTTTAGACACGCAGGCGACAAAATCACGCTTCCCTTAGCGAGACAGGTACGACAATGCGCCAATGCATGCTGCCTCCCGCTTTCGCTAGTCTCCTGCCATGGACGAACCGATTCTCACTGTTGAAGAGCGCAACGCCATTAATTCAGGGCGCTGGTTTTCCGCGCTTTCGCCTTCGCTCAAACACGACATTCTTCGCTACGCCTATGTGCGGCGCTACCGCGACGGCGAACTGCTGGCGGCCCGCGGCGAACCGCCGGAAGAATGGTTGGCCTGCGCCAAAGGTGCGGTGCGGGTCAGTTCCACCTCCATCTCGGGCAAGCAAATCACACTGACCTATGTGGAACCAGGCATCTGGTTCGGCGATGTCTCTATTTTTGATGGCGATCGCCGCACCCATGATGCCTATGCCCATGGCGACACCACCACCTTGTGCGTTGCCAAGGCAGATTTCAAAAAAATCCTGTCCGCCCATGTCGAACTGTACGAGGCCCTGCTGCGCCTGCACGCTCGGCGTATCCGTCAGCTTTATGGCCTGGTGGAAGACCTCAACACCCTGCCCTTGCGCGCGCGCTTAGCCAAGCAGTTGTTGCACCTGGTGCGCAGCTATGGCGTACCGTCTCTCAGCGATGGCAGAGAAACACGCATCGGCCTGCAATTAGCCCAGGAAGAATTGGCGCAATTGCTGGGCGCCTCGCGACAGCGCGTCAACCAAGAGCTCAAGTCCATGGAGCGCGACAACTTCATCCGCATTGAGCCGGGCGGCTTGGTCATCCGCGACCGCGATGCGCTGTTGCGTATTGCAGAAGCCGATTTGTGAGTTCCATTGCACCTCAGCCCTACCAACCATAGAAACTTAAGCATGACTGACTTTGACCACTTCGTAGGCACGCAGCCGGTTGCGGACAAGCACAGCTTTGATACTGCCGCCCTGTCCCTGTGGCTGCAAACGCATCTGCCCGGCTTTGAAGGCCCTTTGACCGTCGCATCCTTCAAAGGCGGGCAAAGCAATCCCACCTATAAACTGCAAACTCCCAGCCGCAGCTATGTCATGCGTGCCAAGCCCGGGCCGGTTGCCAAGCTCCTGCCGTCGGCCCATGCCATCGAACGCGAGTTTGCCGTGATGCGCGGACTGGCCGGCACCGAGGTGCCGGTGCCCACCATGTACTGCCTCTGCGAAGACGAATCGGTCATTGGGCGGGCGTTTTACATCATGGACTTCATCGAGGGCCGCATCCTGTGGGACCAAGCCTTGCCCGGCATGTCCAAGGAAGAACGCGCTGCCATCTACGCCGAAATGAACCGCGTAATCGCCGCCTTGCACCGTGTCGATATCGTCGCACAAGGGCTCAGCAGCTACGGAAAACCGGGTAATTATTTCGAGCGCCAAATCGGCCGCTGGAGCAAGCAATACCAAGCCTCCGTCACCCAACCAATTGAGGAAATGGACCAACTCATTGCCTGGCTGCCTCTGCATATTCCAGCGCTCGCCCAAAGCGAATCTCTGGTCAGCGTGGTGCACGGCGATTTCCGCTTAGACAATCTTATTTTTCACCCTACGCAGCCGCGCATACTGGCGGTGCTGGATTGGGAGTTGTCCACACTGGGCCATCCCCTGGCCGATTTCAGCTACCACGGTATGGCCTGGAATATTCCGCCGGGCAGTTTTCGCGGTATCGCTGGCCTGGACTTCGCAGAACTGGGCATACCCGACCAGGACCAATACATCCACATGTACTGTGCGCATATGCCCCACATCGACGCAGATGCACTGCGCGCAGACTGGAACTTTTACATGGCCTACAACATGTTCCGCATCGCGGCCATTTTGCAAGGCATTGCCAAACGAGTGGAGGCTGGCACCGCCTCCAGCGCACAAGCGCTCAGTTCGGCCGCAGGCGCCAGACCGCTGGCCGAGCTAGCTTGGTCCTTTGCCCAAAAATACCATGGCGCAGTCGCCGCCTAGTCTTTCGCGCTGCAGCCACCGACCTATCTATTTCATCCCGCACTGGAGACACCATGGACTTCGAATACTCAGACAAAACCAAGGCCTTACAAGCCAAACTCATGGCCTTCATGGATGAGCACATTTACCCCGCCGAAGGGGCTTACCACCAGGAAATTGAAGCCAATACGGCAGCGGGCAAACGCTGGACGCCCTTGCAATTGATTGAATCGCTCAAGGTCAAGGCCCAGGCCCAAGGCTTGTGGAACCTATTTTTGCCGGTGGACAGCGCCGAAGCCTCGGGCTACCACGGCGCGGGCCTGACCAACCAGGAGTACGCCCCGCTGGCCGAACAGATGGGCCGCGTTATGTGGTCCAGCGAAGTGTTCAACTGTTCGGCGCCGGACACCGGCAATATGGAAACCATTGCGCGCTATGGATCAGAAGCCAACCGGGCGCGCTGGCTCAAGCCCCTGCTGGAAGGAAAAATTCGTTCTGCCTTTGCCATGACCGAGCCGGAAGTGGCCTCCAGCGATGCCACCAACATCGCCACGCGCATCGAACGTGATGGCGATGACTATGTCATCAATGGGCGCAAATGGTGGACTTCCGGCGCCGGTGACCCGCGCTGCGCCATCTATATCGTGATGGGAAAAACCGACCCGCAAGCGCCCCGCCACTCCCAACAAAGTATGGTGCTGGTGCCTGCAGACACAAAGGGCATCACACGGGTGCGCCCGCTCACCGTGTTTGGCTATGACGATGCGCCCCACGGCCACATGGAAGTGCTTTTTGAAAACGTCCGGGTACCCGCGAGCAACATCTTATTGGGCGAAGGGCGGGGGTTTGAAATTGCCCAAGGCCGCCTTGGCCCCGGACGCATCCACCATTGCATGCGCCTGGTTGGCTTGGCCGAGCGCGCACTGGAGTTGATGTGCAAGCGCGCGTCTTCACGCGTGGCTTTTGGCAAAACGGTGGCTGCACAAACCGTCACCCAAGAGCGTATTGCCGAGGCGCGCTGCCGCATCGACATGGCCCGCCTGCTGACGCTCAAAGCGGCCTGGATGATGGATATGGGCGGCAACAAGTTTGCCAAAAATGAAATTGCCATGATCAAGGTGGTAGCGCCCAATATGGCCTGCCAGGTGATCGATTGGGCCATGCAAGTCCATGGCGGCGGTGGTATGGCGGACGACTTCCCGCTCGCCTACAGTTACACCAGTGCCCGCACGCTGCGCTTTGCCGATGGTCCAGATGAAGTGCACCGCAATGCCATCGCGAAAATGGAATTGGGCAAATACGCCGTGGATGCCAAACCGGTGGAGATGCCGATCACCCGCGGCTGCTAAACCGCTGACCGCGCGTGGAGCTGCGGCCCGCCGCGGTATTTAGTGCAAATGGCGCGGCTTTCGGCCGCCGCCATGCCCGCTACCAAAACCGCCACCCGGCCCGCGTGGCGGTTTACCAATTTCCAGCGAGTTAACCAAAGCATCAAAGCGCTGGGCAAACAATTTGTCCACCTCAGCTACCACGCCGCCCAACTCGGCGCCATCAAAATGGCGCTCCATCATGCTGACCAAATCCTGAACTAGCAAATCGCGCTGTACCTGCATGATGGCTGCCGGATTGGGGCCGACAAACAGCATCACAAAATCATCGCGTGACTCGCCTTCGGGGCTTTGCTCTTCTTCGTCAAAGTCGGTATCGTAAAAAGTCACCTCAATCGCAGCACCGGCCTGGGCCAGTTCGTTGAGGTTCATGCACAGTTCGTCCAGGGCCTGGCGGAAATCTTCATCCCCTGAAACTGTCCAACACATTTGCAACTGGTGTTCGGCTGCAACAAACTCAATTCCCGGCTCATCCTCATAGGCGCTGCTAGCGGCATCTGCCAATGAGCGGGCGCCAGCATATTTCCACAAGGGTTTGAGCGCGTCCTGGACATCGCTGAGTTGCACCTCAGGGCGCAATACCACTTGGCCATGGACATGGATTTCGAAGGGATTGTTGTAACGGGACATGGGCGCTGGATTATCAAGGGGCTTGAATGCAGTGTAGAGCAAGCGCATAGCCTAGGGCCATTATGGAGCTTAGGTGGTGCCCGAGACCGGAATCGAACCGGTACGCCCGTTATTCACGAAGCGGCGGATTTTAAGTCCGATGTGTCTACCTATTTCACCACTCGGGCCCGCGGCCGACGTTTAGCCGACCGTTGGCATGTGCCCGGCCATCCGGTTTAATGCACTGCAAACAATTAATAATGCGCAGCGCATTCTAGCAACGACCCGCCTTAAAAAGACCTGGGCTAGGAAGCGCTTCCCTGCGGGTCAGGCGGCGGTGTCAGCAACAGCCGCCGGCGCCACTGGCAAAGCGCTGGCGTGGCGGTTGCGTTCTAGCCAGCCGTTGACCCTGCGAACGGTTTCGTCAACAGAATTCGAGTGCATGCCTTTTTGATCCGCGATCAGTTTGATCAGCAAATCAATCCGCTCAATATGCGTTGCGCCTGCCGCCAGTGCGCGCGCTGCGGACGAGGGCTTGAGTAAGCCTTTGGCCGCTGCCGCGTATTTCTCAAACGGCACCATATCGTCGGCGGCCGCGCCCAGCGACTGGCACAGCGTGGACACCCATTCATAGACCGCACGCGACTGCTCTACATCCGCATGCACCGCTTGTTCAATCGGCTGCACCGTTTCGGCCAGTACGCAACGGTAATTACCCGTCATCAGCATGCTCCACTTGGCCAGTGGCACAAACAAAGAGTCATGCAATTTGAGTTTGACCGGCAAGTCCAAAGACTCGCCATCGACCACCAGGCGGGCAGCGGCGATATCGGCGTCTAACTGGGCCAGCATGGCGTTGTGCGCGTCAGACGCAAAACGCGCCACCTTGAAATTGGTCGGTAGCCCGACTTGCAATACGTTGGGCGCCTCTTCGGGCGGACGGAAGGCCTGCGGGTCGGGGCTGCACAGCGTCATCACGCCAGGCTCAAATCCGTCCCACACGGCGGGGTCCAGGTAACAGGAGCGGCAGCTGGTGGTGTCAATGCCTTCAATGCGCGCCAAAAATGGCAAAGGCGGCATGTTCATGATGGACATGCACGGTACCTTGGCCTGGGCAATCGCCTGCATCAGGTGGCGCACCTCTGGGTCACTGTATTGCGGCTCTTGCATAGCCAGGCACACCAGGTCGTATTCGGACACTTGCACCTGCGAGGGCGTTTTGGCATTTAAGGCGCCGGGGTACTTACGCGAGTCGATTTCCACCATCCCGGTACGCCCTTTGACGGCCATACGCACCCGCGTACCCTCCTCGTTGATCAGCTGGGCCGTCTTGCTGCGGCACACCAGGCTGACGCGGTGCCCGGCCATCAGTAGCTTGCTACCCAATAGCGATCCGTAGGAGGCGCCCAAAATGAGAATGTTGAATTGCTTTGCCATAAAAAACTCCTGCTAATTGAAAATCTGTCGCCCCAAGGCTCCGTGCGCTCGGCACACGCCGCCTGGTCTATTGGGCAAATTTTAAGTGCCGCCATGACACAAAACCTGTCTTATGTCTTATATAAGACAGAATATTTATTTATACAGATCAATAACTTAAATTCTATTTTTCGTAATACGACATTAGACTTTTCATATTGAGAAATTGCCTGGCTTATGCATTGCCCCAAGGACGCACGAAGTTTTCAGATGATGCGAAAGCTTGGAGCCGCGTTCAGCAACTTGCCCGCTCCCGTGGTTGCGCTGGACCCAGCAAGCGCCACCAGCCAAGTCCGCTACACTGAAACTGCGGCCAAACAACAACGGAACGTCCAGCATGACAAGCCTTACTCAAACCTGGTTTTGGCAGCAATGGCACTTGATGCTGGTGCTCTGCCTCATAGCGCTGATTGCCCTCAATTTCCTGAGCAGCTTTGTGCTGCCGGCATTGCGATTAAAGGACCGCCTGGCCCAGGCGCTCTCCAAATTGGAAGGCCTGAAAGCCGGGGCTATTCATGGTGCTATCGATCTGGACAAGCTGGAAAGCGAAGCCATGACCGAGCCGCGCATGGCGCACCTATGGGCCCAATATGCCCATTGCCTGCATGTACCTTGGGACGACATCCAAGCGAGCCAAACTGCGGCAGGGCCGCAAAACCGCGTACGGGTGCTCTCCGAACTGTTTTTTAATGCCATGAAAGCCAAGTCCGGCGGCGCGGTAGTGGACTTGGCGGACATCGAAAGCAAAGTAGCGGGCGACCCGCAACTCACCAGCCTGTGGGCCGAGTATTCTGAAGCGCTGGACAAGCGCAACGAGCTGCCGGATCCGGCCAGCAGCCGAGCCCGGCGCTGGCGCGCATCGGCCTTGGCAGAAACTTTTTTTTCCGACTATGCGCTGGTGGACTCCCCACTGCGCTCTGACTTTTTCAAACACGTGCCCGGCATACTGACGGGCCTGGGGATTATTGGTACGTTTTCCGGGCTGATTAACGGACTGGTCCATTTCGATGTGTCCGACCCCGCCACAACCCAAGCCCAGCTCAGCTTGCTGGTGCAAACCGTGGGCCAGGCGTTTTTTGTGTCTGCTCTGGCCATTGCACTGGCCATGTTGTTTACTTGGGTGGAAAAAGCGCTGCTCAGTGCGCGCTACAGCCAGGTGGAGAGCCTGCAACACCTGATTGACAGCCTGTTCGAAGCCAGTTCCGGCCAGGAAAACCTGGAGCGCCTGGTGGTCGCCACCGAGGCGCAAGTGGCGCTCATGCAGGACGTGCTGGAAGAGTTGCGCAAGACATCGAGTCATTTGGTGGCCATGAAATAGGCGCGCCATGTTTACATTGCAAACGCCACGGCGCAAGCGTGCCAAGGAAGAGGCAGAAAAGCCGTTCTGGATTTCGTTTTCCGACCTGATGACGGCCTTGATGGTGCTGTTTTTGGTCGCCATGGCAGTGGCCTTGATGGTGGTAACCCAAGGCTTACGCTCGATCGAAGACAAGCGCAAAGACCGCGAAGAATCTATCATGGCCTGTATTGCCGATATGGACAAAGTAGCGCGACGACCCGAATTTCGTGGCGTGAAAATAAGCGGGCAAACCATCGACTTTGGGCCGCTGGCGGAGTTCAAAAAAAATGGCAACCAGTTATCCGAAGACCGCATGGAGTTTTTGCGCGCCTTCATCCCCGAAGTACTGGACGTGGCGCGTAGCCCCCAATGCAGCAAATGGTTGCGCCGCTACGTGGTGGAGGGCTTTGCCAGCCAGGAAGGCAGCTACCTGCACAACCTCAACCTCAGCCTGGAACGCTCTCAGCGCGTATTGTGCGTGCTGCTAGACGCTAGCGCACCGGACGCGCCTAGCCTGTCGGACCGCAAGACCATACGCCAACAATTTTTGGTGGGCGGCTCGTCTTTTAATTCCGCCATTCTCAATCAACCGGAAAAAAGCCGTCGCGTCACATTGCGGCTGGAATTCAAGGAGTTGCGCAGGGAATGCCTACCGACCGATGCCGCCTGCAAAGCAGACGATGCGCCACCCATACCCTGGGACGACGACTTTAGGTGCCCCGTACAAAGTCGCTAAAACGCTGAGCGCCATGAATTCCTGCACGCGGCCGGACACTCCAGAGTCTGGGAAGTTGTTAAAGATACGCAGATAGCGTACACTTTAACAATGCAAGCTGCCTTTGTTGAACTGCCACCTTTCGAGCGAACTCGTAAAGAATACTTGGATGACGAGGCCTACAGGACTTTGCAACTTGCGTTGATGGAAAACCCGACGGCGGGCGCTGTCATCGAAGGAACGGGTGGTTTGCGCAAGCTGCGTCAGGCGGACCCACGTCGTGGGAAAGGAAAGCGCGGTGGACTGCGTGTTATTTATTACTGGTGGTCAGGTGGTGATCAATTTTGGCTTTTTACTGTCTATGACAAGGACCAAGCCGACGACCTGACTCCAGGACAACGCAAATTACTCAAGCAATTTCTGAAAACCGAATTGGAAAATAGACAGCCTAAGGATGGAGAACGTGATGGTCAATAAGCGTGATATTTTTGCTGAACTGACAGAAGGCTTTGATGCTTTGAAATCTGAACGTGAGGGTAAGCTGACGCTACGCACCTTCAAGATCACGAACAAACCGGCGCCGGTGCTTTTGCCGCATGAGGTTCTTGAAGTGCGCGAGCAATTGCGCTTATCGCGGCCTGTCTTTGCGCATTACCTCCGCACCAACGCGCGAACACTGGAAAACTGGGAACAAGGCCGGGCAAAGCCCAATGCACAGGCATCGCTGCTGATTCGAATGGTGGCGCAGTTTCCAGATATGGTGCAACGCTTGGCAACGATTTAGTGTCCTCTTTACAGGGAAGTGCACCTGAGACTAAGGACCGTCTTGTAAACACGGGGCGCTCCACCGAGTAGCCGTAGTTTGATGATCAAATTAGCCTCCCCCGGCCGGCGGCGGTAAAGACGGACCCGCAAGCCCCCCTTAAGCGCGAGGAAGGGATGCCAACGGCAAGAACAGCTTCAGCGGGGAGTCTGGCAAGGCAATAAAACCATGGTGCAAGTAAAACGCGATGGCCACCTCGTCTTTGGCGTCCACCATCAGCGCGAAGGCGGCAATCTCCGAATCGGCGGCGCGATAGAGCGCGTCGGCCAGTAACGCCCCACCAAGACATTGCCCCTTAAATGACTGATCCACGGCCAAGCGGCCCATGCGGACGGTGGGCACGGTTGGGTAACGCGGCAATTTTTTGCTGGTACTGACCGGGAGATCGGCCAAGAGTAGGCTTGCCGAAGCCAAGGTGTAGTAGCCAGCG
>JBILPS010000020.1:0-44281 GCA_044373655.1 Rhodoferax sp. | reverse complement strand
CTGGTGCGCGTGCTGGGCCGGTCGCGGACAAGGCACAATGGCGCAAGCCGACCTGAGCCAAAAAAGGAACCCGTATGAACGCCCACCTCAAGCCCGAAATCGCTTCAATTGCGCCTGGCACCAATGCCGACTGGCACGCTCGCCGCCTGGCCGCTACGCCGCGCGGCGTGGCCGTGATGGGCGACTTTTTTATCGACCATGCAAAAAATGCCGAGTTTTGGGATATCGAAGGCCGTCGCTTCATCGACTTTGCCGGCGGCATCGCGGTGCTCAATACCGGCCACATCCACCCCAAAGTACAGGCCGCGATTGCCGCCCAACTACAACGCTTTACCCACACCTGCTACCAGGTCGTGCCCTATGCGGAATATGTGTCGCTGGCCGAACGCATCAACGCCATCGTGCCGATCGATGGTCCGGTAAAAACCGCATTTTTCTCCACCGGCGCCGAAGCCGTAGAAAACGCCATCAAGATTGCGCGTTCGTACACCAAGCGCAGCGGCGTTATCGCCTTTGGCGGTGCCTTCCATGGGCGCAGCATGTTTGCGGTGGCGCTGACCGGCAAGGTGCAGCCCTACAAAGCCGGTTTTGGCCCCTTTGCCCCCGAGATTTACCACGCGCCCTTCCCCTGCCACTGCGCCAGTCTGGAGGAAACGCAAAAAGCGGTGGAGCAATTGTTTAAGTGCGATATCGAGCCCAGCCGTGTGGCGGCGATCATTTTTGAGCCGGTGCAAGGCGAGGGCGGGTTCAACCCCATCCAAGCCAAGGCGGTGCAATGGCTGCGCGCTTTGTGCGATGAACACGGCATCGTGCTGATCGCCGACGAAGTGCAAACCGGTTTTGCCCGTACCGGCAAGATGTTTGCGATGGAGCACTATGGTGTTTCCCCCGATTTGATGACCCTGGCCAAGAGCATGGGCGGCGGCACCACCTTGTCCGCCGTGGTGGGCCGCAGCGCCATCATGGACGCGCCTAACCCCGGCGGCTTGGGCGGCACGTATGCCGGTCACCCCTTGGCGATTGCCGCGGCGCATGCGGTGCTCGACGTCATGGCCGAAGAACAGCTGCCAGCGCGCGCCCAGGTCTTGGGCGAGCGGTTAGTGGCGCATCTACATACAGCCAAGGCCGCCAATGCCTGTATCGGCGATGTGCGCGCCTTGGGCGCCATGGTGGCTTGTGATTTTGTCAACCCGCAGACCGGTGCGCCCGACGCCGATAAGGCCAAACAAGTGCAGCAAGCGGCCCTGAAAAAAGGCCTGCTCTTATTGACCTGTGGTGTCTATGGCAATGTGCTGCGCTTTTTGTTCCCGCTGACGATCGAAGACGCGGTGTTCGACGAAGGGCTGGACATCCTGGCGCAGGTACTGGCCTGATTGAAGGTCAGTGCGGGTATGGCAGATAGTTCCTTGGAAGAACGCGTGCTTGCGCTGCAAGCACAAGGTATCCACTCCGTTTTAGCCCAGTTTTGCGATATCCATGGCGTGGCCAAAGGCAAGCTGGTGCCGCTGGATAATTTGCCGGAGTGGGTAGCGCAGGGCGCCGGTTTTGCTGGCCCCAGCATCTGGGGCACAGGCCTACCGCGCCACGGTGCCACCAGCGAATACTATGGCCGCGTGCAGCCAGAGAGCCTGCAACCCTTGCCCTTTATGCCAGGTGTGGCGCATGCGGTCTGCGATGGCTTTGCCGGCGGCCAGCCGCTCGCTACTTGCTCCCGCCAAGTCCTCAAAGCGGCCACCGATGCAATAGCCCGGCGCGGCTGGACGATGTGGGTTGGTATCGAGCCTGAATTTTTTCTGTTGCGCCAAGATGCCACAGGGCATTGGACGCTGGCCGACGCAAAGGACTCGCTGGACAAACCGTCGTACGACCTCAAAGCCATCCAGCGCAACTATGCGTTTTTAGATGCTATGCGCGTAGCACTGGGCGCCTTGGGTTTTCGCTTGCAGCAGATGGACCATGAAGACGCTTGCGGGCAGTATGAAATCAACTATGCGCACGACCATGCACTGGCGGCAGCGGACCGCTATATGCTGTTCAAGTTGACTGCGCACGCGATTGCTCAGCGCCATGGGCAGGTGTTTAGCAGCATGCCCAAACCGCTGGCGCAGGCGCCGGGCAGTGGTTTGCATTTCCATATCAGCATCACGGATGCCCAAGGCAATGCGGTGTTTGCCGATGCGGCAGGCAGCTTGGGCCTCAGCACTTTGGGCCATCAGTTTGCGGCAGGGCTTTTGCACCATGCCGACGCGCTCGCGGCGCTGTGCGCGCCCACCGTCAACAGCTATAAGCGCCTGGCCAGCAGCCCCAGCGCCTCGGGCACTACCTGGTCGCCGGTGTGGAAAGCTTATGGCGACAACAACCGCACCTGTTTGCTGCGCACCGTGGCAGGGCGCATGGAGTGGCGCTTGCCCGACCCGTCTTGCAATATTTATGCAGCCCTGGCCGGGGTGTTGCATGCCGGTTTACATGGGATCGACACGGCCATGGCCGCGCCCGCGCCTTGTAATGAAGACTTGTATACCCGCCAGGCCAGCGGCCAGCCCATGCCTGCGCGCCTGCCGAAAAACTTAGAAGAGGCCATTGACGCGCTGCAAGCCGATAGCGCGCTGCGCGCTGCGGTGGGCGAGGCCTTTTGCGCCCATTGGATAGCCATTAAGCGCGCCGAATGGGACAGCTACGCCCAGCACGTCAGCGCCTGGGAAATGCAGCGCTACGCCGACGCGTTTTAAGGGCGTACTGCTGCGTGCGCGGCGGGCCTTTCGCTGACCCGGCGCATTTTCCGCATTGCGGGAAATGGGGCCTCAGAGTCACCTGGTCAGTATTTCGCATCGAGAAATATTCATAATTCATGGTGAAAAAATAGCTCTAAGCCCTTGATTTTATTGGAATAATATTTAGTCTTATATAAGACATAAGATTGTTTTCAAGTCTTATATAAGACTTACAATTGCGGCACTGCACCATGCGCCATATTGGCCGGGGCACCGATTAACCACAAGGAGTATTTATGCCGCAAGCACTCAAGGAACAACTGAGCCGCGAACAACAAGTCGCACAACTGGAGAAAGACTGGGCCACCAACCCGCGCTGGAAAGGTATCAAGCGCGGTTACTCCGCAGCCGACGTGGTCCGCCTGCGCGGCTCCTTCCAGGTCGAGCACACACTGGCCCGCCGTGGCGCCGAAAAACTGTGGGACTTGCTACATGACGAGCCCTATGTCAATTGCCTTGGCGCGCTCACCGGTGGCCAAGCCATGCAACAAGTTAAGGCCGGTGTGAAAGCGATTTACCTGTCCGGCTGGCAGGTCGCTGCCGACAGCAATGAGTATTCCGCCATGTACCCTGACCAGTCCTTGTACCCCGTGGACTCAGTGCCTAAAGTGGTGGAGCGCATCAACAACTCCTTTACCCGTGCCGATGAAATCCAGTGGTCCAAAGGCGTAGGCCCTGGCGACAAAGGCTATATCGATTACCACGCCCCCATCGTGGCCGATGCCGAAGCCGGCTTTGGCGGCGTGCTCAATGCCTATGAACTCATGAAAGCCATGATCCGCTCGGGCGCCGGCGGCGTGCACTTTGAAGACCAACTGGCCTCGGTCAAAAAATGCGGCCACATGGGCGGCAAAGTCTTGGTGCCCACTACCGAAGCGGTGCAAAAACTTAAAGCCGCGCGCATGGCGGCTGACGTGTATGGCGTGCCCACTTTGGTGATCGCCCGTACCGACGCCGAAGCGGCTGATTTGGTGACCAGCGACTTTGACCCCATCGACCAACCCTTTTTGACCGGTGAGCGCACTGCCGAAGGTTTTTACAAAACCCGCAAAGGCATGGACCAGGCCGTGGCCCGTTCAGTGGCCTATGCCGAGTACGCCGACTTGGTGTGGTGCGAAACCGGCACGCCGGACCTGGACTTTGCGCGCAAATACGCCGAAGCCGTGCACGCCAAGCATCCCGGCAAGATGCTGGCTTACAACTGCTCGCCGTCTTTCAACTGGAAGAAAAACCTGGACGATGCCACCATCGCTAAGTTCCAGCGCGAACTCGGCGCCATGGGTTATAAATACCAGTTCATCACGCTGGCCGGTATCCACAATATGTGGTATCACATGTTTGACCTGTCACAAGACTACGTCAAGCGCGGCATGACCGCTTATGTGGAAAAAGTGCAAGAGCCCGAATTCGCCGCCCGCGACCGTGGCTACAGCTTTGTGTCGCACCAGCAAGAAGTGGGCACCGGCTACTTCGACGAAATCACCACCGTCATCCAAGGCGGCCGCTCCAGCGTTACCGCGCTGACCGGTTCCACCGAAGAAGAGCAGTTCCACTAAAGCACTGACCCGCACCGGGCCGTTCGCGGCTTGGGCGGTGGGGATCAGAGAAAAGGGCGGGTACCTGAGTGCCTGCCCTTTTTTCTAGGATCGGTTTAGGTTTTGAGCGCTACCGTCGCTTTGATACAGGTAACGCTGAAACCCAACAAACACTTTGCGAATCTGGTCGGCGCTACCAAGATGATCCACCGCACCCGCAATCGCGTTGTTGTAGCGAAGGCGAAGCAGCGGGGTTAGCTTTTCAGCGTCAAGCTCTTTTACACCCTCTTTCACGTAGTGGGCTAGTACGAATTCCATAAAGGCTTGTTGCTTATCCGTAAAAGTGTTGATTCACCTCCGTTTTTGCGATGGCAGCCCGTTCCGCGCGGGTGTGGGGCGCCAGGGCGAAAGCCACGTAGGCCAACACATCGAACAGGTCGCTGTGCTCGGCGCAGGTTTCGGCTTCGTTTATGGTGCCGGCTTCAAGCTAGGCATTACTTACTGGTCAGTTTTTTCTTGGCATCGGCTATTTGCTTGACGCTTTTTTCAGGGGTTGGCAGGGCCTCGGGCATCGTGCCGCCCAACTCCCGAATGGTTGCGCGCACTTTCTTGCCAACTTCAAAGTGGGTGTTGTTGGCGCGCTGCTTGCTCTTTACGTTTTCACGCTTTAATTTTTCTTCTGCTTGCGTGGCGCGGAATAGGTTTGCCGCCAGTTCCGTGCTGCCCATGTGATCTAGAATTTTTTGGCTTTTCTTCAGACCCTTGCGGGAATGAATATCTTTGGCGCCCATGCCGCCATACAGTCCCTTGTAGCCGTGGTCCTGAAAAATGGCGTAGTCCAGACTGGTCTCCACACCGGCGTTCTTAGCGGCGGCTGCCAAATATTTGTTATGTGCGGCCAGTTCATTGCGAATGGCAATCCGCTTGTCATCTTCGGACAATTGCGCAAACTTGGCACTGTCTTCCAACTCCTGCCGCCGCGTTTGCATTGCAAAATAGGTTTGTCCCTTGGCGATCACCAGCTTGGAGGGGTCACCGTTTTGCACCACCAGATAGCAGGCATACCGGGATAGGCGTATGTCGGCAATTTCACGTTGTGCGCCGGAGCCAATTTCGACCATTGTGAGGACATCCTCAATATGGTTTTCCACGGGCTGGCCACTGTTCAGACAGGCTTCCTTGGCGCGCTCCACCACCGGCAAAAAATGGCGGTATTGGGAGTAATCCAGCACATCGGCCAATTGCCTTGCAAGCCAGAACTCCTGTCCTGCGTCGTCCGTATGCCGAATGCTCTCAAACGTGGCGTGGTGCTGATTGGCGATGCGTTTTTTGGGCATGTTGTTGACGCTCCTTTTGTTATATTTATGTCTAAAAATTTAATGATTAGTAGTTTGAATGATATTTCACAGGTCGTCGATAAAGGCGCGGTGCAACAGGGACCTTTTCAGATCGTCTAGGGCGGTGAGTTTTTGTTGGTAGCGCGAGCCTCGGACCGTTCTTATGGGCATTGGTGGTTTTTGCGCACCCGATAGCTTTACAGTCCCGCGACTAATCCATCGCGTCGCGCATCGCTCGCCGCCACATAGCCTTCCTTGCCCGGATCGCCAGCGCGCCAGATAAATTGGCCGGCACCAAAGTCTTGGTAGCTGTCGTTCATCACTTCCATCTGGTGGCCGCGTGCAGCCAGACCTTGCACGGTGGTGGTAGCCATGCCGGATTCGACGTTGATGGCCAGGCCGGTGTTAAAGCGCCAGCGAGGCGCGTCGCAGGCGGCTTGCGGGTTTTGGCCGTAGTCCAACATGCGCACCAGGGTTTGCACATGGCCTTGGGGTTGCATATTGGCGCCCATCACGCCAAAGCTCATCACCGGCTGGCCCCCGCGCGTCAGAAAGGCGGGGATGATGGTGTGAAACGGTTTTTTGCCCGGCGCCACCAGGTTGGCGGTATTGGGCGCCATGGGGTCGGTGCTAAAGCCATGGCCCCGGTTTTGCAGGCTGATGCCAAACTTCGGCTCCACGCAGCCTGAGCCAAAGCCCATGTAATTGCTTTGGATAAAGCTGACCATCATGCCGGACTCGTCAGCAGTCGTCAGGTACACCGTGCCGCCCTGGGCCGGGTTGCCAGGGCCGAGAGTTTGGGCGCGCTGCATGTCGATCAGCGCGGCGCGCCGGGCCAGGTACTGAGGGTCTAGCAGTTGCGCGGTGCTAAGTGCCATGGCATGCGGGTCGGCCACGTAGCGATATACGTCTGCAAAGGCCAGCTTCATGGCCTCGATTTGCACATGCTGGCTGTCCACGCCATCGCGCGCCATGGCCGCTATGTCAAAGTGCTCCAACATGCCCAGCGCCATCAGCGCGGCGATGCCCTGGCCGCTGGGCGGTATTTCGTGCACGGTGTATCCACGGTAGTTGTGTGCCAGTGGTGTCACCCATTCGGGCTGAAAAGCCGCCAGGTCCGAGGCGCGCAGGCTGCCGCCGTTCGCGCTGGAAAAGCGCTCTAGCGCCTGCGCTATCTCGCCCCGGTAAAAGGATTCGCCTTTGCTCGCCGCAATCTCGCGCAGGCCGCGAGCCGCTGCCGCAAACTGGAATAACTCGCCCACCTTGGGCGCCCGCCCGCGAGGCAAAAAGTGGTCGGCAAAGCCGGGCAGATTTTGCAACTCTGGCGTTGCGGCGGCCCATTTCTGCTGGACCACCACGGGCACCAGGTAGCCACGTTCGGCGATCTCGATGGCCGGCTGCATCACATCGGCAAAAGGCAGTTTGCCAAAGCGCTGGCTCATGGCGGCCCAGCCGGCGACGGCGCCGGGCACGGTGACCGCATCCATGCCTCGCTTGGGTGGCGTGGCTAGGGCCTGGCCGTATTTGCCAGCAAAGTAATCCGGCGTCCAAGCGGCAGGCGCGTGGCCCGAGGCGTTCAGACCGTGCAGTTCCTTACCGTCCCACAAAATGCAAAACGCGTCCGAGCCCAGGCCGTTGCTGACGGGCTCACAAATCGTCAGCGCAGCGGCGGCGGCAATGGCCGCATCCACCGCATTACCGCCTTGCCACAGCATGCGCAAACCCGCTTGCGCGGCCAGCGGGTGCGAGGTGCTGACGATGTTGCGGGCAAATACTGGCAGACGCGTGCTGCTGTAAGGGGTGGTGTAATCAAATTGCATGATGGCTAGCGGCTTGTAGGAGGTGCGCGCCATCTTATGCCAGCGCCGGGTGAGGGATTAACATCGCTCCCTTTGACACCTCACTTAGCTGCCATGATTCAGATTACGCTTCCCGACGGTTCCCAACGCGAATTTCCCGGCCCAGTCACCGTGGCTGAAGTGGCGGCCTCCATCGGCACGGGGCTGGCCAAAGCGGCATTGGCGGGTAAGGTCGATGGCAAGGTGGTCGATACCAGTTACGCCATCGAGGCCAACAGCCAGTTGTCCATCATCACGGCCAAGGATGCAGACGGTCTGGAAGTCATCCGGCACTCCACCGCCCACTTGCTGGCCTATGCGGTCAAAGAATTGTTTCCCCAAGCCCAGGTCACCATCGGCCCGGTTATCGAAAACGGCTTTTTTTACGATTTCTCTTTTGAGCGGCCTTTCACCCCCGAGGACTTGACCGCCATCGAGAAAAAAATGGGCGAACTTGCGGCCAAAGACGAGCCGGTACAGCGCCGAGTGCTGCCGCGTGACGACGCAGTAGCCCATTTCAAAGGCATTGGCGAGCATTACAAAGCCGAAATCATCGGCAGCATTCCAGCGGGTGAGGACGTGTCGCTCTACCGCGAAGGCAGCTTCGAAGACCTGTGCCGCGGCCCCCACGTACCCAGCACCGGCAAGCTCAAGCACTTCAAGCTGATGAAGTTGGCGGGCGCCTACTGGCGCGGCGACCACACCAAGGAAATGCTGCAACGCATTTACGGCACCGCCTGGGCCAGCAAGGAAGACTTGCAGCAATACCTGACCATGCTCGAAGAGGCTGAGAAGCGCGACCACCGCAAATTAGGCCGTGAACTGGATCTATTCCATATAGATGAGCACGCGCCGGGCTTGGTGTTTTGGCACCCCAAGGGCTGGACGTTGTGGCAGGGCGTGGAACAGTACATGCGTAAGGTCTACCAAGACAACGGCTACCAGGAAGTCAAAGGCCCGCAAATCATCGACAAGAGCCTGTGGGAAAAAACCGGCCACTGGGACAAGTACCGCGAAAACATGTTCACCACCGAATCGGAAAAGCGCGACTACGCGCTCAAGCCGATGAACTGCCCCGGCCACATCCTGATCTTCAAGCAAGGCATCAAAAGCTACCGCGACCTGCCTTTGCGCTATGGCGAATTCGGTCAGTGCCACCGCAACGAACCTTCGGGCGGCTTGCACGGCATCATGCGGGTGCGCGGCTTCACCCAGGACGATGGGCATATTTTTTGTACCGAAGACCAAATTTTGCAGGAGTGCGTCAACTACACAGCGCTCTTGCAAAAGGTGTACACAGATTTCGGCTTCAAAAACATCATTTACAAAGTGGCCACCCGGCCGGCGCAGCGCATCGGCAGCGATGCCATCTGGGACAAGGCAGAAGCCGCGCTCATGGAAAGCCTGCGCGCTTCGGGCTGCGAATTTGAAATCTCTCCTGGCGACGGTGCTTTTTACGGCCCCAAGATAGAGTACACGCTCAAAGACGCTATCGGGCGCCAGTGGCAATGTGGAACCATGCAGGTGGATTTTTCGATGCCCGAGCGCCTGGACGCGGAATATGTGGGGGAAGATGGCGCCCGCCACCGACCCGTCATGCTGCACCGGGCCATTGTCGGCAGCTTGGAGCGTTTTATTGGAATCTTGATCGAAGAGAGCGCCGGCGCGCTGCCGACCTGGCTGGCGCCGGTACAGTTGGCGGTCCTCAATATCACCGACGCCCAGGCCGAATACGCCAAAAAAGTCGCCAAAACGCTGGAAAATCAAGGGCTTAGGGTGGATTTAGACCTTAGGAACGAGAAAATCACGTATAAAATACGCGAGCATTCGATGCAAAAGCTGCCTTTCCTGCTCGTCGTAGGCGACAAAGAAATGGCTGCCGGTGCCGTTGCAGTGCGCGCCCGGGGTGGAAAAGACCTCGGTGCCATGCCCCTTGAAGCGTTCAGTGCGCTCATTGCGAGGGACATAGCTGATAAATCCCTTGTCTAAGGTTTTTCCAAAGATGAAGAAGATGCGTCGCGCACCGCGCGGATAGTGCCCCTGTGGGTTTGTTTTGTGAAGGATTGAGCCATCGCTACTGAATTTCGTGACCGCCGCCAGCGCGAAGAACGTAAACACCGCCTGAACCGGGAAATCATGGCCCCGGAAGTCCGCCTGACCGGCGTTGACAACGAACCGATCGGTGTTGTCAACATCAACGAGGCCTTGCGCCTTGCAGGTGAGTTGGACGTGGACCTGGTTGAGATTTCCGCCACCGCGATACCTCCGGTATGCCGCTTGATGGATTACGGAAAGTTCAAGTACCAGGAGCAGAAAAAGGCGGCGGAAGCCAAGTCCAAACAAAAGGTGATTGAAGTCAAGGAAGTCAAGTTCCGGCCCGGAACGGATGATGGTGACTACAACATCAAGGTGCGCAATATCAAGCGCTTCCTGGAAGATGGCGACAAGTGCAAAATCACTTTGCGTTTTCGGGGTCGCGAGATCACCCACCAGGAAATCGGATTGGCTTTGTTGCAGCGTATGCGCGAAGAGTTGGCGGACCTGATCGTGGTGGAGCAGTTTCCTAAGCTGGAAGGTCGGCAGATGGTCATGATGATTGCGCCGGGTAAGAAAAAGCCCGGTGGCGCGGCCAAGCCGGTGCAGGAGATGGCAGCGTAGTTTTTTGCGATTGCGAAACAGCAGTCGCCGGGCAAAGTAATTTGCCCAAGTTTGCACAGGGGGAGACCCCTGGCATATGGTGAGCCGGATTGCCAAGGTAGTAATACCTTGCAGGCTGGCTCCCTACAAGTGGCTCGGGGCCAACAAGGACGGAAAAGTTTTCCGTACGCCTCACGAGCACAATTGAAGAAGGAGCATGCAAATGCCCAAAATGAAGACCAAGAGCGCGGCGAAAAAACGCTTCCGCGTCCGTCCCGGTGGAACCGTTAAACGCGGCCAAGCTTTCAAACGTCACATTCTGACCAAGAAGACCACCAAAAATAAACGCCACCTGCGCGGTTCGACAGCTGTCCATGAGACCAATATGGGTCATATGGCGCAGATGCTCCCCGGTCGTGGTATTTAATTAACGACGAACAAGGAGTACTACCATGCCTCGCGTCAAACGTGGTGTAACGGCTCGCGCCCGCCACAAAAAAGTTCTCGCCCTTGCTAAAGGTTTCCGCGGTCGCCGCGGTAATGTCTTTCGCGTCGCTAAAGAAGCGGTGATGAAGGCCGGGCAATATGCCTACCGTGACCGCCGTACCAAAAAGCGTGTGTTCCGCCAGTTGTGGATTGCCCGTATCAACGCGGCAGCGCGTCAATGTGGCATGACCTACAGCCAATTTGCCAACGGCCTGAAAAAAGCGCAGATCGAGATCGACCGCAAAGTGCTGTCGGACATCGCAGTGCACGATATGGCAGCTTTTGCCGGCATCGTGGAGCAGGTCAAGGCCAAGCTCGCCGCTGCATAAGGGTTCACGCGGCGCGGCCCCGTGCGGGCCATCGCCGACCCCGCCCGCAAAACCGGGCTAGCGCTTAAACCAAGCACTAGCCCGTTTTTCATTGAATAACCGCCACCATTGCCATGAACGAACTCGAAAGCATTGTTGCCTCCGCCCGCGCTGCGTTTGCAGCCGCCTCGGCGAGCGCCGACCTGGAAAATGCCAAAGCCCAATTTTTGGGTAAATCGGGCCGCATCACCGAGTTGATGAAGGGCATGGCGGCGCTCAGCGTGGACGAGAAAAAAACCCTGGGTGCGTCGATTAATGTTGCCAAGCAAGATATTGAAGCGGCGCTGCAAGACCGTCGTCAGGCGCTGGCAGAAGCCCAGTTGCAAAAACAGTTGCAAGCCCAAGCCTTGGACGTCAGCTTGCCTGGGCGTGTGCGCGGACAGGGCAGCCTGCATCCGGTGTCGCTGGCGCAGGAGCGTATCGAGCACATCTTTGCGTCTATGGGTTTTGATGTGGCCGACGGCCCCGAAATCGAGAGCGACTGGTTCAGCTTCACTTCCCTGAACAATCCGCCCAACCATCCTGCGCGCTCTATGCAGGATACGTTTTATATCGATACCAAAGGCGCCGACGGCGTTTATTACAACCTGCGTCCGCATACCAGCCCGATGCAAATCCGCTATGCGCAAGCGCATGTGCGTAAGCACGGTGGCGATTTTGACGTGGCCGCAGGACGCCTGTTTTCTGGCGATATGCCCGAGATTCGTGTGATCGCGCCCGGACGCACCTTCCGCGTGGATAGCGATGCCACGCATTCCCCCATGTTCCACCAGGTCGAAGGCCTGTGGGTGGGCGAAAACATCAGCTTCAAAGATTTGAAGTCGGTGTATTTGAGCTTTATCACCAGTTTTTTCGAAACCGATGCACTGCAACTGCGTTTTCGGCCTAGCTACTTTCCGTTTACCGAGCCCAGCGCTGAGATTGACATCATGTTTGAATCGGGCCCCTTGCAAGGCAAGTGGCTGGAGGTGTCAGGTTCCGGCCAGGTGCACCCCCAGGTGATCCGCAATATGGGCCTGGATCCGGAGCGCTATATCGGTTTTGCCTTTGGCTCTGGTATCGATCGCCTGGCCATGCTGCGCTACGGCGTGAACGATTTGCGCATATTCTTTGAAGGAGATGTGCGCTTTTTGTCCCAATTTGCCTGAGCCGCTTGGGCTCGTGCGATGGCTCCGACGTACTTAGTTCACTGAACTCCTATGCAATTTCCTGAATCCTGGTTGCGCAGCTTTTGCAACCCACCCCTGTCCACCCAAGCCTTGGCGCATACCCTGACCATGGCCGGTCTGGAAGTCGAAGAACTGCGGCCGGTGGCACCCCCGTTCAGCCAGATTGTGGTTGGCGAAATCGTAGAAGCGGTGCAGCATCCCAACGCGGACCGCTTGCGGGTTTGCCAGGTCAAGGTAGGCGCTGGCGCTTTGCTCAATATCGTCTGCGGTGCGCCCAATGCGCGTGTCGGCATCAAAGTGCCGTGCGCCCTGGTCGGCGCCCAATTGCCGTCGGGTGAAGATGGCAAACCTTTTTTGATCAAGCTGGGCCAACTGCGCGGTGTGGAAAGCCAGGGCATGTTGTGCTCGGCCAAAGAATTGCAGTTGGACGATGACCACAGCGGTTTATTGGAATTGAATCCGGATGCGGTACTGGGCCAGGACATCCGCCAGTGCCTCAATTTGGACGACACCTTGTTCACCCTCAAGCTCACGCCCAACCTGGCGCATTGCCTAAGCGTGTATGGCGTAGCGCGTGAAGTGGCGGCACTCACGGGCGCGCCTTTGTTGCCTTTGGATGTGGCGCCTGTCGCCCCTACCCATGCGCAAGTACTTCCCGTCAAAGTGTTAGCCCCCGATTTGTGTGGCCGCTTTTCCGGCCGCGTGGTGCGCAAGCTCAACACCCAGGCCAAAACCCCGGCCTGGATGGTCGAGCGCTTGGCCCGCTGCGGCCAGCGCAGCGTGAGCGCTTTGGTTGACATCTCCAACTATGTGATGTTCGAGTCCGGCCAGCCCACGCACATCTTTGACCTGGACAAAATCGCCGGTGGTTTGACAGTGCGCTGGGGGCAGGCCGGCGAAAAATTGGCCTTGCTCAATGGCAACACCGCCGAAGTGGACGCTGCCGTGGGCGTGATTGCCGATGATGCGCAGCTAGAGTCTCTGGCCGGCATCATGGGCGGCGCCGCCAGTGCCGTATCTGACACCACCGAAAGCGTCTATGTGGAAGCAGCCTTTTGGTGGCCCCAATCCATAGCCGGGCGCTCGCGCCGCTTTAATTTTTCGACCGACGCAGGCCACCGCTTTGAACGCGGGGTGGACCCGGCTTTGACCGTGCAGCACATCGAGCGCATCACGCAGCTGATCTTGGAGATTTGTGGCACACCCGAAACGTGCTGCGGCCCGGTGGACGACCAGACCGTAGCTCTGCCAGAACCTAAAACCGTGGAGTTGCGCGTCGCACGCGCGGCCAAAGTCATTGGCATGCCTTTGACGCAGGCTGATTGCGCCGGCGCCTTGCGCCGCTTAGGTTTGACCTTTAGCGAAAGCCCTGGGGTCTTGCGCGTGAATGCGCCTTCCTACCGTTTCGACATCCACATCGAAGAAGACCTGATCGAAGAAGTAGTGCGCATGATCGGCTTTGATCATTTACCCAATACGCCGCCGCGCGCGCCGGTGTTTGCCAAGGTCGGATCGGAAAGCCGGCGAAACCCTTTTGCTGTGCGCCGTCAGTTGGCTGCGCTGGCTTACCAGGAAACCATTAATTTCAGCTTTGTTGACGAGCGCTGGGAGCATGAGCTGGCCGGCAATGCCGACCCGGTGCGCCTGCTTAACCCGATTGCTAGCCAGATGAATGTGATGCGTTCGTCCTTGATCGGCTCCTTGGTGCAGGTGCTCAAATTCAACCAGGACCGCAAGGCCTCGCGGGTGCGGGTGTTTGAAATCGGGCGGGTGTTTTTTCGTGATCCTTCCGTTAACGATGGCGAATCTACGGTGGCCGGTTTTCACCAACCCATGCGCGTAGCTGCCCTGGCCTGGGGCGATGCCGATGCCTTGCAGTGGGGCCGCAACGACAGCGCAGTGGATTTCTTTGATTCCAAAGGCGATGTAGAGGCTTTGTTTGCGCCAAGCGCACCCCAATTTAGCGCGGCAGCGCACCCGGCCATGCATCCCGGGCGCTGCGCGCAAGTGCTGCTCGGCGGCAAAGTAGTGGGCCATGTGGGCGAGTTGCATCCGCGCTGGGTGCAGGCTTATGGCTTGACGCAAGCGCCCCAGGTGTTTGAGTTGGAGCTAGAGGCCTTGCTGCAAAAAGCCATGCCGGTGTTCGCGCCGGTAGCGCGCTTTCCTTCGGTGCAACGCGACCTGGCCATCATGGTCGAAGATAGCGTGCATCACGAGGCCATCATGGCCGCGATTCATGCAGCGCCCACCCAGGGCCTGCTACAAGACGCGCGGGTGTTTGATATCTACCGCCCGCCGGCCGATACCGCCGGGCAGGGCGCGGTTGAGCACAGTGTGGCCCTGCGCCTGACGCTGGGCAGCACCCAAGCGACCTTGACGGAAGAGCAAATTGAAACTACTGTTGCGGCGGTGGTGGCCCAATTAGTCTCTCGCTTGGGTGCCCGCCAGCGCGCTTAAGGCCGCTCTTTATTTTTCAGACCTGAACGCGCCAGACCCGGATACCTCCTATGCAAATTTCTGTTGACAGCCTGGAAACAGCGGCAGTGACCAAGGCCCATCTGGCCGACATGTTGTTCGACCAATTGGGTTTGAATAAGCGCGAGTCCAAAGACATGGTGGACGCATTTTTTGATCTGGTGTCTGCCCAACTGGTGGACGGCACAGACGTCAAAATTTCAGGCTTTGGCAACTTTCAGATCCGCACCAAAGCGCCCCGCCCGGGCCGCAACCCGCGTACCGGCGAAGCTATCGCCATCGAGGCGCGCCGCGTAGTGACCTTCCACGCCAGCCACAAGCTCAAGGACCAGATCCAGGCCGAATTGCAGAAAAGCTAAGTTGCTAGTGCTGGTACCGGTGCCACACCAGCGGCACCCCTGCATTTGCCCCGATTGCCTTGCGGTCCAACTTAGAGTAATCTCTTCACTTTTCCCAATAGCGCATTGATTTTCATGGAAAACACACTTCCATCCATTCCCGCAAAGCGGTACTTCACCATTGGTGAGGTTGGGGATTTGTGCGGCGTAAAACCCCATGTGCTGCGCTACTGGGAGCAAGAGTTTACGCAGTTGCGGCCCATGAAACGCCGTGGCAACCGGCGCTATTACCAGCACCATGAAGTGCTGATGATCCGCAAAATCCGCGACTTGTTGTACGAGCAGGGCTTCACCATCAGCGGCGCGCGCAACAAGATGCAGGAAATCCAAGAGTCCGAGCGTGAGAAAAAACGCCAGATCGACGGACGGATGGAGGGTGCTGCGGTCGGCTTGGAAGAGGGCGGTTTGGATGACGCGCCAGCTTTCGCCCAAGCGCCTGGCGTGGCGCATGCGCATTGGCAGCAAGTGCGCTCCGAACTGCTGGAAATTCGTGAACTACTCGTTGCCGCCTAAGGGCTTGCAACAATTGCGCGGGATATAATCGCAGGCTGATTCGGTGTGTGGCGCAGCCTGGTAGCGCACTTGCATGGGGTGCAAGGGGTCGAAGGTTCGAATCCTTTCACACCGACCAAATGAATCAAGGACTTAGTTTCGAAAGGGGCTGAGTCCTTTCTTCTTTTCGCGAAAAGAACGCGATGGGAGTTGTCGGACCCCTGGGGCAAGCAGGTAATTTGTGGACCCGACAAAGTGGCATCTTCAATAAAGAACACCCGCTGACTTTGGAAAGTAGAGCGGGTGTCGGGAAGATGGATCGAGAGATATAGGATGAACCAAATCACCTCACGGCTTGTAGCCGATTTTTGTCTCTCGATTGTGTAATTTTAGCAAGTCGCTAACTTGCCGGTGCTATAGGGCAAGGTGACGCCCAAAACATGCACTTGACGGAATATTCCATGGAGGCTATATTCGTGCATGGCTTGGGATGTTGAATACACAGACGAATTTGGTGACTGGTGGGCCAGCCTGACGGAAGGTGAGCAAGTGTCGTTGGCTGCGTCGGTGCAGTTGCTGGAAGCACGGGGGCCGGCGTTGGGGCACCCGCACAGCAGCGGCATCCATGCTTCCAAGCATGGACATATGCGCGAACTGCGCACCCAGCACAGCCGGAGACCTTTTCGCACGCTGTGCGCATTCGATCCGCGCCGAATGGCGATTCTTTTGATTGGCGGCGATAAGACGGGCGATGACCGCTGGTATGACGTAAATGTGCCGATTGCCGACCGGCTGTATGACCAGCACCTGGTACAACTTCGACAAGAGGGATTATTTGATGGCTAAGAAATTTACAGAACTGCGCGCAGGCATGAGCCAAGCCGCACGCGAGAAGGCGAATGGCATGGCCCGGCAGATGTTGGCTGAAATGCCGCTTAACGAGCTGCGTCAAGCCCGTGGCCTGTCTCAAAAGATGTTGGCCGACGTGCTGCATGTGCAGCAGCCGTCGATTGCCAAGATCGAAAAACGGACTGACATGTACTTGTCCACCCTGCGCAGCCACATCGAGGCCATGGGCGGTGAGTTGGACGTGATTGCAAGGTTCCCCGACGGGTCGGTCAAAATAAACAACTTTGCCGACCTGGGGGTTACCAGCCCGCTTTGATGGCATGTGGTGGTATGGTTCCGTCAGTTCCAAGTTTGGCCTTCTGTTCAACACCAGCGCATTGCGCAAAGGAAATCCAAGCGATGAATTCAACCGTATTACGCAGCGATAACCAAGGCCTGGCCGTTCTCACGATCAACCGCCCTGACAAGCTCAACAGCTTGAACGTCGAGGTGTTTGAAGCGCTGGACACCCATCTGGCCGATCTGGAGCGCCAGACTGACACGGTAGGCCTGGTGCTTTTGCGCGGCGCGGGAAGCTGCTTTTCCGCCGGGCATGACCTGGGCGATCTGGCCAAGGGCGAGCAGTTGCCGCGCGCGCATTTTCAATCGCAGGTGATAGAGCGCCTAGCGAACCTGCCCCAGCCGGTGATTTGCGCGGTGCACGGGCATTGCTATACCGGTGGTTTGGAGCTGGCCTTGGCGGGCGATGTGATTGTGGCCAGCGCCAATGCCAAATTTGCGGACACCCATGCCAAATGGGCTTTGACGCCTTTGTGGGGCATGAGCCAGCGCCTGCCGCGCCGCGTCGGCCAAAGCCATGCGATGGAAATGATGCTGAGCTGCCGCACCGTGGGCGCGCAGGAGGCGCTGCGCCTGGGCTTGGTCAACCAATGCTTGGCCGATGAGGGTTTTTTTGACGCGGTGGATGCTTACGCGCAACAAGTGTTGGCCAATAGCTGGTTCAGCCATCGGGCTAACAAAAAATTGCTTGTGCAAACCGACGGCCTGCCACTGGGTGCCGGCCTGGCGCAGGAGGTGTATCGCCACGAAGGGGTTGGCCCGGATGTGCATGCGCGCATCGCCAGCTTCTTGCAGAAAAAATCCAGCAAATCTTAAGAGCCAGGCAAGCACTTATCCGGAAGTGAAGTCGCCGGGCCGCAGACGCGCCAAGCGCCAGCGCATATACCAAGTGGTCCAGGGCCAGTTGGTGCTGTTATTGCCGTTGCGGTCGATAAAGTAGCTGCTGCAGCCACTGTTCCAGACGGTTTTCTTGAGTGCAAGTTGTATCGCCTGGTTGTATGCCTGGTGCGCGCTTGGGGCGACCGCGATACTCGCATGCTCCTTAGTGCTGGTGTTTCGGATGGCCGCCAGGATGAATTTCACCTGCGCCTCGATCATCACGAAGGCCGATGAAAACGCATACAAATTGGGGCCACACATCATGAACAAATTGGGACAGTCTTCCAGCATGGTGCCTAGATAGGCACTGGCCGAACCCTTCCAATGGGTGGACAGCGCCTGTCCGGATTGGCCAAAAATCGCCTGTGCCACCGGCGGCTCTGCGACTTCGAAGCCGGTGCCCCAGATGATGACGTCGGCCTCGCACCGTTCGCCACCGGTGGACACCAGGCTGTTGCCTTCGATACGGGCGATGCCCGAAAAAACCTGCACCTGCGGCTGTGCCAACGTTCTATACCAAGTGTTGGATTGCAAAATGCGCTTGCAGCCCAGCGAGAAATTGGGCGTCACCTTCTGCCGCAAGACCGGGTCTTTGATGCCGCGTGCGATATTTTTCAAACCTGCTACTTGTAGGCGGGCAATGGCGCGAGGGAATTTCAGGCTGTAATTGAGCAGTTCAAACTGCAGGTACAAGGAGCGCCGCAGCAGGCTTTGCAGCCAGGGAAAGCGCGCGAACCGGGTTTGCCATGTGTCTGAAATAGGCAAATCCATTTTGGCCAGTACCCAGGGCGCGGTACGCTGAAACAGCGTCAGCTGCGCCGCTTTGGGCGCAATAGCGGGCAGGAACTGAATCGCGGACGCGCCCGAACCCACCACCGCCACGCGCTTGCCCGCCAAGTCCAGGTCATGCCGCCAACGCGCCGAGTGAAAGTGCGTCCCGGCAAAGCTGTCTAGGCCGTCAATATTGGGCGTCACCGGCACATGCATAGGCCCGCAGGCGATCACCACAAAGCGCGCGCGCAGCAGGCCCAGCGAAGTGTCCAAATGCCAAAGTTTTTCGGCTGCATTCCAACGGGCTTTGTGCATTTCGCAGTTCAAGCGCAAGTGGGGCAAAAGGCCGAATGTGGCAACGGTGCTGCCGCAGTAAGCCTTGATTTCCTCCTGCCGCGCAAACATGCGGCTCCAGCGCGGATTGGGGGCAAAGGAGTAGGAGTAAAAGCTGGAGGGAATATCGCAGGCGCAGTCCGGGTAGGTGTTATCGCGCCACACGCCACCGGGCTCGGACGCTTTTTCCAGTATCAAAAAATCGATGCCGGCTTTGCGCAAGCCAATCGCCGCGCCTACGCCGGCAAAGCCAGCGCCCACCACAATCACGGTATGGGTGTTGGCATCAGCTGAATGGGGTGTGGGGGACATTGCAGGATGGATGGCGATTGGCTTGCGCTTGGCGCCCATGGTTGGCTTGATAGAGCGGGATTATCTCCCTGGCAGTGCGGGCCGCTTGTCGCCCGCGCGGCCACCGACTCGCGGCAAACCGCAATGCAAGCGCTGCACGCATGACTCATAGAATGCGCCGATGAGCAATTCTGGCACCGCAACCCCGCATCGCATTGTTATCGTTGGTGGCGGGGCTGCCGGCCTGGAACTGGCTACGAGTCTGGGCGACACCTTGGCGCGCAAAGGCCTTGCCGATGTGACGCTGATTGAAAAAGCCCGTACCCATATCTGGAAGCCCAAGCTGCATGAAGTTGCCGCCGGCAGTATGGACGTGGGGCGCCACGAGCTGAACTACCTGGCCCAGGCCCATTGGCATCATTTCAAATACCGCCTGGGCGAGATGCACGGTTTGGATCGAGCACAGCGTTTGGTGCATGTGGCCCCGTTTATCGATGAAGATGGGGTGTTGGTTACCCACCAGCACAGCATTGCCTATGACACGCTGGTGATTGCGGTCGGCAGTCGCAGTAATGATTTCGGTACACCCGGCGTGGAAGAGCATGCGCTTAAGCTGGAAACCCTGGCCGACGCCGAGCGCTTTCACCGCCGCATGCTCGATGCCTGTATCCGCGCCCACGCCCAAAGCGACGCGCTGCGTCCTTCGCAATTGCAACTGGCAGTGATCGGTGCCGGTGCGACTGGCGTGGAACTGGTGGCCCAACTGCACCGCACTACGCGCGAAGTGGTCGCCTTTGGCCTGGATACCATCAACCCTGAGCGCGACATCAAACTGCATTTGATTGAAGCGGCTGACCGCGTGCTACCGGCTTTGTCGCCGCGGATTTCGCTGGGCGCGCATGAGTTGCTCGAAGGTTTGGGGATTGCCGTGCATATCAATGCACGCGTCTCCGGCGTGGGCGCTGACCATGTCGAACTGTCCGATGGCACCCGCATTCCGGCCGAACTGGTCGTGTGGGCGGCGGGTATCAAAGCCCCGGAGTTTTTGAAAAATATCGATGGGCTGGAAACCAACCGCATTCACCAATTGGTGGTGCAACAAACATTGCAAACCACGCTGGACGAGCACATATTTGCCATGGGCGATTGCGCCGCCTGCCCCTGGCCGGAGAAAAATGCCATGGTCCCGCCACGCGCGCAGGCGGCGCATCAACAGGCCACCCATTTGCGTCGCCAGATTGTTCGCCGTATGCGCAATCAGGCGCTGCAGCCCTACTACTACCGGGATTTCGGCTCGCTCGTTTCCCTGGGCGATTACAGCGCGGTGGGCAGTTTGATGGGCGGCATCATGCAAGGAAGTTTGTTTATTGACGGCTTGATCGCCCGGGTGATGTACACCTCCCTCTACAAAATGCACGAATTGGCCTTGCATGGCGTCACTAAAGTGGTGCTGGAAACCCTGACGCGTGCGATAACCCGGCGCACTGAGTCGCATGTCAAGCTGCATTAAGCGCTGCTTTGCAGGCGCCGACCGATGCCCGAACTAATAGTTAAGCAAGCCCATACCCTGGGCCTGCCCAAGGCCCGCGAGATTGCACAGGATTGGATCGCGCAGGCGCAGGCCGATTGGGGCATGGCCTGCGAGTGCAGACCGGGGCTCTTGGAAGATGAAGTCTTGTTCAGCCGCAGCGGTGCCAAAGGCAGCTTGCTAGTGCGTGCGGACAGTTTTGAACTGCGCGCGCAACTGGGTTTTTTACTGGGCAGTTTTCAGGCGCAAATTGAGGCGCAGATACGCGGCAATTTGCAGGCCCTGCTGGACCAGCACAGCGACCCGGCTTAGCCGCCGCGGCGCATCAATTCAAAGAATTCGCTATTGGTCTTGGTGGCGCGCATTTGCTTGAGCACCATTTCCATGGACTCGATCTCGTCCATGTTGTACAAAAACTGGCGCAGGATGCGGGTCTTTTGCAAAATTTCCGGCGCCAGCAGCAATTCTTCACGGCGTGTGCCGCTGCGGTTGAGCTGGATGGAGGGGAACACGCGTTTTTCGTAGAGGCGGCGGTCCAGATGAATCTCGGAATTACCCGTGCCCTTGAACTCCTCAAAAATCACCTCGTCCATGCGGCTGCCGGTATCGACCAGTGCAGTTGCAATGATGGTCAGCGAACCGCCTTCTTCCACATTGCGCGCGGCGCCTAAAAATCGCTTGGGCCGCTGCAAGGCATTGGAATCGACACCGCCGGTGAGCACCTTTCCGCTGGAGGGCACCACATTGTTGTAGGCGCGTGCCAGACGGGTGATCGAGTCCAGCAAAATTACCACGTCTTTTTTCAATTCCACCAGGCGCTTGGCGCGCTCGATCACCATTTCGGCCACATGCACATGGCGCGAAGCGGGTTCATCAAAGGTGGAAGCAATCACTTCGCCCCGCACCGTGCGCTGCATCTCGGTCACCTCTTCAGGGCGCTCATCGACCAGTAACACCATCATGTGGCTGTCGGGGTAGTTGGCTGAAATCGCGTGGGCGATGTGCTGCATCATCACCGTCTTACCGCTTTTGGGCGGCGCCACCAGCAAGGCGCGCTGGCCTTTGCCTATGGGCGCGATGATGTCGATGATGCGTCCGGTAATGTTCTCTTCGCTTTTGTTGTCCTGCTCCAGGCGCATTTGCACTTTGGGGAACAGCGGCGTCAAGTTCTCAAACATGACTTTGTGCTTGTTGCTCTCGGGCGAACCGCCGTTGACTTTGTCCAACTTGTTCAGCGCAAAGTAGCGCTCGCCGTCTTTGGGCGTGCGCACTTCGCCCTCAATCATGTCGCCGGTGTGCAGGTTAAAGCGTCGCACCTGGCTGGGACTGATGTAGATATCGTCGGTGCTGGCGGTATAGCTGGTGTCGGGGCTGCGCAAAAAGCCAAAGCCGTCGGGCAGGATTTCCAGCACGCCGTCGGCAATGATTTGCTCGCCGGTCCGGGCCCGTTTTTTGATGATGGCAAACATCAGCTCTTGCTTGCGCATGCGGCCGGTGTTTTCGATTTCAAGCTCTTCGGCTTGTTTGAGGACTTCTGACACGTGCAGTGCCTTGAGTTCGTTTAAGTGCATGGAATGTTTCCCGTAGGGGATGGAGCCGAAAGTTCGGTGGGCAAAAAATCAGGGGAGGGGGGGTGCCGACTGGTGCGTAGGGGTAAGAAGCACCTGGGGGTTCAACACCGTTGCATCGGTGCCCAAGGGTATGGGCTGCATGAACGGGAGAATTATGACAGGAAAAATTGCCAAAATTGAAAAACCGGCACGGGGCCGGTTTGAGGGGCTTGGGGCCGGGCGGCGCGCCCTTTGCGCAGGACGCCGTCCCGGCGGGCCACCAGGCTCAGATTTGCTCGTCAATAAAAGCCACTAACTGGGCTTTACTCAGAGCGCCCACCTTGGTAGCAGCCAACTTGCCGTCCTTGAACAGCATCAGGGTCGGGATGCCGCGGATACCGAATTTGGCCGGGATTTCCCGGTTTTCGTCCACATTCATCTTGGCCACTTGCAGTTTGCCTTCGTAGGACACCGAGACTTCATCCAAAATCGGGGCAATCATTTTGCAAGGGCCGCACCATTCGGCCCAATAGTCCACCAAAATCGGTTGTGTGCTATGCAAGACCTCGTCCTCAAAAGTGGCGTCGGTGATGTGTTTGACGAGTTCGCTGGCCATGGAAGTTTCCTCAGGAAGTGGTTGATACCGCGTATATGAAATCGATTGTGACAGAAACAAGCCCTCACGCTTTCGGGCCAGCACTATGACCGGCATAGAAAATTCCCATTTCGTGGGGGATTTCCCGGTTTCGCCAGGTGCCGAGCGCAAACTGCCTCGCGATTTGCCGGCAGCATGGTGCTGGTTCGCCCCGGATAGTGGCTTGCTCGACACCATGGCCATCCGCATTGCGGCGCTGGGTGCCCACCCTGGACGTACCGTGGTGTTGCTCCCCTATGCCCAACTATTGCGCCAGGCGCAGGTGATGTGGGCAACGCGCTTTCCAGACGGTTTTGCCCCGCGCTTTGAGACTTCTATGAACTGGAGCGCCAGCTTGGCCGTGTTTGAGGCAGGCCCCACCGACATCCGCCGCGACAAAGCCGCCGATACCCTGACGGCGCGGGCACTGTTAAAAGAATGGCGTGGGCGCTACAGCGCCGAGCAGATCGATGTGTTGGCCGCCCTAATGGTCAAAGCGGTGCACGAGGTTGCGCCACTGGCGGCCGCCTGCGCGCCTGCGCAGCGTGCGGCCTGGGCCGTCGCCAGCCGCAGTGCCTGTGAAAGCGGCTGGTCCGGGCCGGGCGCGGCCTGGGAGGCTATTGCCATGGCGGCAGCGCTGGAGTGGGCCGCCAGTTCACGCTATGCCACCGATGTGTTGTTCCGCCCCGAGGCACGCGCCAGCGTGGATTGCGTGCTGGCCCTCGAAGGCTTGACGCCTGACCCACTGCTTGAGGGCTTGCAGCGCGCCTGGGGCGATGGCCTACACCGCATGCCACTGGTAGCCGATAGCGCCGCGTCCGCATCCCCCGCCCGGTTTTCGCCGCAGCTGCATGCCTGTGCCGATGCTGCGCAAGAGGCACAGCGTGTTGCGGCCAGTGTGCTAGCGCACATCGCAGCAGACCGCTACCCCTTGGCTTTGATTTGCTCGGACCGCGCCTTAACCCGGCGCATCCAGGCCTTGCTGGACGGCGCTGGCGCCATGGTGCGCGATGAAACCGGTTGGATGCTCTCGACCACCCATGCCGGTGCGGCGCTTGTGGCATTGCTGCGCGCCAGTGTCTGGAACGCCTCCAGCGATGCGGTGTTGGCCTGGCTCAAGCTGGCCCCGGCACTGGCGCAGGCCAGTGTCGCGATGGAGGCGTATTTGCGGCGCCACCAACTACGCGATTGGCGCGAAGTGCCCCTGCGCCTTGCAGGCGCAGACCGCTCCAAGGCGGCCGATGCGCTAGCGATTAGCGCGTGCGTGGCGGCATGGGAAGCCTTGCACCAAGCTTTTACTGGGCGGCGCAGCATGGCGCAGTGGTTGGCGGTGTTGGAGCAAGCCTTGCGCGATGCCGGTTTATGGGACACGCTGAATGCCGACCCTGCAGGCCTGCAGTTACTGAGCTTGAGTGCCTTGGACCGTCCGCAAGAGCGCGAACGCTTACAGGCCCAAACCTTGTGGGGGGCGCAGGCTATGGATGCGGCGGATTTCAGTGCCTGGATGCAAGCACTGCTAGAAGGCAATACCTTTCGCCCGGACTACCCGGCGCATGAGCAGGTGGTCATACTGCCCCTGAGCCAAATTTTGGCCCGGCCCTTTGCGGCGGTGGTGCTGGCAGGTTGCGACGAAATTCGCATGCCGCGCGTGCCGCAATCGACGAGCCTGTGGACACCGGGGCAGCGCCAGGCCCTGGGTCTGCCCGAACGCAGCGCACTGGCGCAGGCCAGCGAACAGGCGTTTTTACATGCGCTGGACCACCCGCATTGCGCTATTTTTTGGCGCACCAGTGACGAGGCTGGGGAGGCCATGGCGGCCAGCCCCTTGGTGCGCGCCTTGTTGGCGGGCGGGCCGCTGCCCGCGGGTGCCGACCAGCGCACACTGCGGCCTCTTGCGGCCCGGCCTATGCACGCGCCGCAGCCCAGCGCACCGGGTCTGCTGCCTGCCAAACTGAGCCAAAGCGCCTACGAAGATTTGCGCAATTGCCCTTACCGTTTTTTTGCGCAACGCCAATTAGGCCTGTATGGCACCGAAGAGTTGGAAAGCGAAGTGGACAAGCGCGACTTCGGCCAATGGCTGCACCGGCTTGTGGAGCATTTTGAGCTGGCGATGCAGGCCGCTCCGCAGGCCGATGCCGACCGACAGCGCGTACTGCTGCAAGTTGCCGCTGATGCGGCCACGCAAGCGCTGGGCCTGGACGTGGACGAGTTTTTGCCATTTGCAGCCGCCTGGCGCACCATGGGCGAGGGCTATTTGGCGTGGCGCGCACAGCATGTGGCGGCGGGTTGGGTGTTTGACCAGGCCGAGGCCCCGATGGAACGCCGATTGGGCCGCGTCAGCTTGGTGGGCCGGATCGACCGCATCGACCGCGATGCCCACGGTGCCAGCGTGATACTGGACTACAAAACCGAATCGCCCGAGGCCACGCGCAAAAGGGTGAAGCAGCCCTTGGAAGACACGCAAATGGCTTTTTATGCAGCCTTGCACGCCAAGGACGATGATGCGGGCGCCTACCTGAGTTTTCATGAACGCGAGGGCTGCAAAACCATAGCCCAAACCCATTTGATCGAGGCGCGAGAGGCTTTGGTGCAGGGCATCCAAGACGATATGGAACGTATTGCCGGCGGGGCTGTTTTGCCCGCCTTGGGCGAAGGCAGTACCTGCGATTTTTGCAAGGTGCGCGGGCTGTGCCGCAAGGACTTTTGGGCGGCGGCATGACAGACGAATACGCACGCGATACCCACGGCCCCTGCGAAACCGGGGCTGCCTACGCCCATGACGGGCGCCGGGTTTCGCAAGCGGCGTTTTACAGCATCGCCTGCGACCCCCGACGCAGCGTGGTGGTCGAAGCTTGCGCGGGTGCGGGTAAGACCTGGATGCTGGTCTCACGCATGCTGCGCGCCTTGCTCGAGGGTGCGCAGCCGCATGAATTGCTGGCCATTACCTTCACCAAAAAAGCCGCTGGGGAAGTGCGCCTGCGCCTGCATGCATGGCTTGAAGAATTCAGCCAAGCCAGCGACGCCCAATTGCAGCAAGCCCTGCGCGACCGGGGTCTGGGCCCCGATAGCAGCCCCGAGCAACTGGCACGTTTGCGTGGCCTGCACCATTTGCTGTTAAAGGCCGATAGGCCGGTGCAAGTGCGCACCTTCCACGGCTGGTTTGCCACCCTGGTGCGCAACGCGCCGGTGGGCGAACTGATGCGCTGGGGCTTGCCGGCGCACTATGAATTGCTGGAAGACGACAGCCGCGCGGTGGCCCAGCTGTGGCGCCGTTTTCACCGGCGCGTGGCGCAAGACGCGCAGGCGCGCCAGGACTATGAAGATGCGGTCGCTGTTTATGGGCGCCATCAGACGCTCAAGGCCTTAGAGGCCGCGCTGGCCAAGCGCGTGGAATTTGCCCTGGCCGATGCGCAGGGCGTAGTGGAAGCTTCGGTACAGACCATGGCGCAGCGCTTTGCGGCTATGGCCCAATATGGCGAGCCTTTGGAGGCCTTGTCTGGGAGTACGGAAAGGACTTTACTGGATGCGGCTGCCAGCGCCTTGGGCGCAGCCAGCCAGAAGACGTACGCGGCCAAAGGTGTGCAATTGCAACAGGCTTTGCAAGACCGCGATAGCCATCAAATTTTTGACTCTCTATTGACTAAAACGGATGCGCCGCGTTCCTTTGGCGACAGGCTCAGCGGCATGGCCGACATCCAGGCTGCGCAAGCCTTATTGCTGGATATACGTCGCGCGCAATTGCAACACCGCGCATGGCTGCATCAACAGCGCATGGCCCGCCTCACGCGCGGCTTGTTGGCAGACTATGCGGCCTTGAAGCGCGAGCGCTCCTGGTTGGATATGAATGACCTGGAATTGACGGCGCAACGCTTGCTGTCCGACCCGCGCAGCGGCGCCTGGATTGGCGAGCGCCTGGATGCGCAGGTGCGTCACTTGTTGGTCGATGAATTTCAGGACACCAACCCTTTGCAATGGAAAACGCTGGAAGCATGGATTGGCAGTTATGCCGGGGCTGCGCGGGCACCTTCTATTTTTATTGTGGGCGACCCCAAGCAAAGCATTTACCGCTTTCGCCGTGCGGAGCCCCAGGTGTTTCAGGATGCCAAGCGTTTTATTACTGAGCAATTGGGCGGCGACAGCCTGAGCTGCGACCATACGCGTCGCAATGCGCAAGGCGTGGTGCAACTGGTGAATACCGTGTTTACGCCACTGGCCGCGGACGGTGGATTTGAAGGTTTTCGGGCGCACACTACCGCTTCAGAATCGCCGGGCTACCTACTCAAATTGCCCCAAGTGTTGAAAGAAAAGCAAGCCCCAGGCGCAGTGCCTGAGGAGGAAGAGGACGGCCTGTGGCGTGACTCGCTCACCATGGCGCGCCATAGCCCGGAGGACAAGCGCAAGGTACTCGAAGCGCGGCAAGCTGCGCGCTGGCTGGCCCAGGCGGTACGGGGTGCGGGTGTGGCGGGTATGGGCCCTATCAAAGCCGCTGATGTGATGGTGTTGGCGCGCAAACGCGAGCGCCTGGCCTTGCTCAAGCAAGAACTGGATGCCTTGCGCATACCCGCGCAATTTGCGGAAAAAACAGAGCTGCATGAAATACCGGTGGTGCAGGACTTGCTGGCCCTGGTCGATGCGCTGGTGTCGCCGCGCCACGATGTGTCCTTGGCCCAGGCTTTGAAGTCGCCGATTTTTGGACTGGACGATGCGCTGCTCGTGCAATGGGTGCAGCACTTGCAGTCCAGCGGTGCGCAAAGCACAAGCGCTTGGCTGCCTGCTTTGTTCAGTGATACGCCGCTGCCCCCCGCTCTGGCGCAGGTTTTTACGCCGGTCGTGGAAAAACTGCGCCGCTGGCAAAGCCTGTTGTTGCAACTGCCGCCGCATGATGCCTTAAGTGCCATCTACCGCGAGGCCGATGTGCTGGCTGCCTACACCGCCACTGTGCCCCCGGCCCAGGCCGCCAGCGTACAGGCGCATTTGCATGCGCTCTTGGGCGCTGCCCTGGCCGTGGACGGCGGACGCTTTTTAACGGCCTATGGTTTTGTGCGTGCCCTGCGCGCCGGTGGCTATACCGTGCCCCAGGTGGCTGCGCCTGATGCGGTGCAACTGCTCACGGTGCATGGTGCCAAAGGACTGGAGGCGCCCTGGGTGCTGATACTGGACTGCGACAGCGAGAGCCCCACATCGGCGAGCATGGGTGTGTTGGTGCAGTGGCCGGGACGGGACGATTTTCCGCACCGCTTTGTGTTTTTGGCCAGCGAGTCCGCGCCACCGCCGTGTTGCGAGGATTTGTTGGCAGAGGAAATGGCTGCGCGCGAGCGCGAAGAACACAATGCTTTGTACGTGGCATTGACACGGGCCAAACAGGCCTTGGTGTTTTCTTCGATGCAGCCGCACCGCGACCATGCCAAAAGCTGGTGGAAGCAATTGCAAGCCCATGCGCTGGACGCGGAGCCTGTGCCAGAAACGCTAGCTGCCGGTCCGGTGCCACAAGGCGGGTGGGCCGATGGCCAGGTGCTGGATTTGCCTGTGCTGCCAGACGCAATGCGCCTAGCAAGTGATCTTGTTCCTGCACTGGCTCCTGCTGATGCGGGCGAGGACCTGGACGCGCGCATCGGCCAAGCTATGCACTGCTTGCTAGAACACTATGCGCCCGGTCGGGGCGATGAGGGCGGGCTCTGGGCCATGCACGCTTGGCGTCTGGCGCAGCACCAGTGTGTGTTGGACGAAGCGCAGATGGCGCGCGCCGCCCAAGCTGCCCAAGCGATTGTCCAAGGCCAGGGTGCCTGGGCCTGGGATGAAAAGTGCTTGCTTTGGCAAGGCAACGAAATCAGCATTTATTACCGAGGCCGTATGCTGCGCATGGACCGCTTGGTACAACGCAAGGAGACAGGCCATTGGTGGGTGCTGGACTATAAAAGCGCGGCGCAGCCGCAGTTGGACCCGGCCTTGTCTGCCCAGTTGGCAACTTACTGCGCGGCAGTGCAATTAGCCTACCCCGGCCACACGGTGCGCGCGGCATTTTTAAGTGCTACCGGGCAATTGATAGAGCCGGTGTTACCTGTGGATGTGCCATGAACGGCCTGTACAGTGACCCCGTCGCGGTAGAGGAATGTGAGGTCGCCATCATTGGCGGCGGGCCGGCGGGTTTGATGGCGGCGCAGGTCTTGTCGCAGGCGGGTATCCCTGTCCATGTGTTTGATGCCATGGCCTCGGTGGGACGCAAATTTTTGCTGGCCGGACGCGGTGGCCTGAACCTGACCCATGCCGAGAATGCTGATGCCTTTGCCGGACGTTACGGGCAAAGGCGCGAAGCGATTAGCGCCGCGTTGGGCGCTATGGATGCGGCCGCTGTGCGCCGCTGGGCGCAAGATCTGGGTATCGACACCTTTGTCGGCTCATCCGGACGCGTGTTTCCGGCAGACATGAAGGCCGCTCCCTTGCTGCGTGCTTGGTTGCAGCGCTTGCGCCATCCGCAGTCGGGGGCGCCGGTGCAGTTCTCAATGCGCCACCGTTGGATCGGTTGGGATGCGGGCGGATGCCTGCGATTTCTTAGTGCGCAGGGTGAGCGGCGGGTGCGCGCCAAGGCGCTGGTGCTGGCGCTGGGCGGGGGCAGCTGGGCGCGTTTGGGTTCGGACGGTGCCTGGGTGTCTTTGTTGGCAGAGCGCGGCGTTGCCGTCGCGCCATTGCTGCCATCCAATTGCGGCTTTGATGTGGCGGGCGGCTGGAGCCCCTATTTTGCGGAGCGCTTTGCCGGGCAGCCTCTGAAATCGGTGGCGATACGCATTCCTGGCGCGCTAGGTAGCCCCCCGTTGTTTGACCGCAAAGGTGAGTTTGTGGCAACCGCCAGTGGCGTCGAAGGCAGCTTGGTGTATGCCGCTTCGGCCCTTTTACGCGAGGCATTGGCGCGCCATGGCCAAGCGACCTTTTACTTAGACTTGTTGCCGGCTTTGTCTCCAGAGCGCGTGTTAGCCGACGTGGCGCATCCGCGCGGTTCGCGCTCGCTGTCTAGCCATCTGAAAAGCCGTTTGCATTTGGATGGCATCAAGGCCGCTTTGTTGCGCGAATGCTTGAGCCCGGACACTTTGGCCCAGCCTGACGCCTTGGCGGCTGCGATCAAAGCCTTACCCATCCGCTTGCAGGCAGCGCGCCCCCTGGACGAGGCCATCAGCAGCGCCGGTGGGGTCTTGTTTGAAGTGCTGACGCCCGATTTGATGCTGGAGCATCTACCGGGTGTTTTTTGCGCCGGAGAAATGCTCGATTGGGAGGCGCCCACTGGCGGCTATTTGCTCACCGCTTGCCTGGCCACGGGCCGCGCGGCAGCGCAAGGCGTGATGCGGCATTTAGGTCAAAAGGGCTAATAAGGTTGACGAGCCTGACCCCGGCACTGGCTCCACAGTTAGGGCTGCTTGGTTCCCCACCTGACCCGGTTGGCCGCTTCACCATGCGGGGAGGCCCGTCAAGCTTCATTGTATCGGGTGGCTGTGCAGGGCGTTGGCAGCATCCCTCGGGCGGCATAATCACGGCGCTTGCATCGCAAGCCCCGCATCTTTGGCACCTTTGTGCCCCTAAGCGCATTATTTTCCCTGCCCGCATTTTTCTTAGATTTTCCCCATGCATCACATCATTGCGCAAATCGCGCAGGAAATCCGCGTACGTCCCCAGCAGGTGGAGGCGGCGGTGGCGCTGCTCGACGGCGGCGCCAGCGTGCCCTTTATTGCCCGCTACCGCAAAGAAGCCACCGATGGCTTGGACGATATCCAGTTGCGCGAACTCGAAGCGCGCCTGGCTTACTTGCGCGAATTGCAGCAACGCCGCGAAGTGGTACAGCGCGCCATTGAAGAGCAGGGCAAATGGACGCCGGCCTTGGCCGCATTGGTGCAAGCGGCGAGCACCAAACAAGACCTGGAGGACATTTATATGCCCTTCAAGCTCAAGCGCCGCACCAAAGGCCAGTTGGCCTGCGAGGCGGGTTTGGAGCCCCTGGCCGACGCCTTGCTGGCCGACCATGGCCTGGTGCCGCAAGAGGCAGCCCTTGCCTACGTCATTCCCTGGCGCGAGCCTCAAGAAGGTGAAGACAAGTTGCCAGACTTTTCAAATGTGCTGGCCGTGCTCGATGGGGTGCGTGATTTACTCAGCGAACGTTGGGCGCAAGTACCCACCGTGGTCCAGGATTTGCGCGAATGGTTGTGGGACCAAGGCTTGCTGCGTGCGCGCTTGGTTGCAGGCAAAGACCCGGCGAATGCGGACGTGGCCAAGTTTCGCGATTATTTTGACTATGACGAACCGTTGGCACGTGTGCCCTCGCACCGGGCGCTGGCCGCCTTCCGAGGCCGGGCACTGGAGGTCCTGGATCTGAAATTAGTCAGCCCGGAGCTGCCTGATGTGACGCCTAAAGCCAGCATACCGTCTATGGCCGAGGCGCGCTTGGCGCTGCTTTTGCAAGTGCCTCACCAAGGGCGCGCAGCCGATGACTTCTTGCGCAAGTGCGTGTCCTGGACCTGGCGCGTCAAGCTAAGCCTCAGCTTGGAGCGCGATTTGTTTGCGCGGCTGCGCGAAGACGCGGAAAAAGTCGCCATCAAAGTGTTTGCAGACAATGTGCGTGATCTGCTGCTGGCTGCGCCTGCGGGACCGCGCGTAGTGATGGGGCTGGACCCGGGTATACGCACCGGCGTGAAAGTGGCGGTGGTCGATGCCACCGGTAAGCTGGTCGATACCGCCACCGTATTTCCCCACGAGCCACGGCGCGATTGGGACGGCGCGCTGCACACTTTGCGCGCACTGTGCAGCCAGCACGGTGTCAGCCTGATTGCGATCGGAAACGGTACCGCCAGCCGCGAAACCGATGCCCTGGCGGCAGACTTGATCAAAGCCATGGCCCAGCCGGATACACCACCGATTGACAAAATTGTGGTGAGCGAGGCCGGCGCTTCGGTCTATAGCGCGAGCGCTTACGCCAGCCAGGAAATGCCCGATGTCGATGTCAGCCTGCGCGGCGCGGCCAGTATTGCGCGCCGCTTGCAAGACCCGTTGGCCGAACTGGTGAAGATTGAGCCCAAGTCCATTGGTGTCGGGCAGTACCAGCACGACCTGAACCAAAGTGCCCTGGCGCGCGCGCTCGATGCGGTGGTGGAAGATTGCGTGAATGCAGTGGGTGTGGACCTGAACACGGCCAGTGTGCCGCTGCTCTCGCGCGTATCGGGCTTGTCCAATACGGTGGCGCGCGCCATGGTGGCGCAGCGCGAATCGCAAGGGGCTTTTGCCAGCCGCCAGCAGTTGTTGCAGGTAAGCGGTTTGGGTGCCAAAACCTTTGAGCAATGCGCCGGTTTTTTGCGTATTCGCAGCGGTTCCAATCCTTTGGACAATACCGGCATCCACCCCGAAAGTTACTCGGTGGTGCAGCGCATGTTGGAAACAACGGGGCAGCCGGTGCAGGCGCTGATGGGGCGTAGCGACATGCTGCAAAGTCTGCGGCCCGAGTTGTTTGCCAATGCGGACGTGGGCATTATTACGGTGCGCGATATTTTTAAGGAATTGGAAAAACCGGGGCGCGACCCGCGGCCTGATTTCAAAGTGGCGCGCCTGGCCGAGGGGGTGAAAGACATTGGCGATTTGCGTGAAGGCATGGTGCTCGAAGGCACGGTCAGCAATGTGGCAGCCTTTGGTGCGTTTGTCGATTTGGGTGTACACCAGGACGGTTTGGTGCATGTCAGCCAAATGAGCCAGAAATTTGTGGCTGATGCGCGTGAGGTGGTGAAAACCGGCGCGATTGTGAAAGTGCAGGTGCTGGAGGTCGATGTGGCGCGCAAACGCATTAGCCTGAGCATGCGTTTGGGCGATGCGCCGCGCGCGCAAGGCGCATCGCCCCAGGGGCAGGGCGCCGGGCAGCGTGGCGGCTACAAACCACCGCCAACGCGCGAAGCAGCGCCCCAAGGCGCGATGGCCGCTGCCTTGTCGCAATTGCAAGGCCTACGAAAATAAGGCTATGCGCGCCTTGCACCTTTATGCCGGTAAGACGGCCCTGGCAGAGTTGGCCCGCCAGGGTTTGCAGGCGTCCCGCGTGCGGGTCATACCGGCTGCGGCCGGTGGGCCCAAGGGCTTGATTTTGGGTCCCTTGGACCGCTTTATTTTCGGTCAATGGTTAGCCCAAAGTGCCCAGCCGGTGCACCTGGTCGGTGCTTCGATTGGCGCCTGGCGCATGGCCACCGCGTGTTTGAACGACCCGGTGCCCGCCCTGGAGCGCTTAGAGCGCGACTACATCGGCCAGCACTACGCATTAGCACCGGGGCAAAAGCGGGTGCCTGCTTCCTTAGTTAGCCAACAGTTCCGAGACAATTTGGACTTGTTTTACGGCGGGCGCATCCAAGAGCTTTTGACGCATCCGCGTTACCGCCTGCATGTCCTGGCCTCGCGCGGGCGTGGGCTTTTGCAGCGTGAACACCCTTTTTTCACGCCGTTAGGCTACGCCTTGGCGATTGCGTCGAATGCGCTGGATCGCCGCTTGCTGGGCCTGTCGCTCGAGCGGGTGGTTTTTTCCTCGCAGCCAGGCCACTTGCCCTTTGCCAGCACCGACTTTCGCACCCGCGAGGTGCCGCTGGACGAAGACAACTTTATGCAGGCTTTGCAAGCGAGTTGCTCGATTCCCTTTTTTTTGCAAGCGGTGCACGGTATTGCAGGCGCACCGCCCGGCGCCTACTGGGATGGCGGTATCACCGATTACCACTTGCACCTGAACTACAGCGGGGCAGCCAGCGATGGCGCCTGGGCTGCAGGCGAGGGTCTGGTTGTGTACCCGCATTTCCAAAAAGCCGTGGTACCCGGATGGCTAGACAAGCCCTGGAAATGGCGCCATGCCAGCAGCGGGTTTTTGGAAGCGATGGTGGTGTTGGCGCCCAACCCCGAGTGGGTGCGCACCTTGCCCAATGGCAAATTGCCCGACCGCAATGACTTCACCTACTACGGCAACGATCTGGCAGGTCGCATGCAGGCTTGGCATGGCGCAACGTCAGCCGCCCGGCAAATGGCCGATGAGTTTGCGGCCTGGTTGGAGCGGCCTGATATGGCGCAGGTCTTGCCTTTGTAGGTGCTGATTGCCGCCCGGATTTCGCAGTGAGCCTCCAAGCCAGCTAAGCGAGGTGGCTTAGGTAAAGCAGCTTTCAGGCGGCGGAGGCGAGAAAATATTCCACCGTGCGCAGCCCGGCGATGGTCAGCAGCAGCGAGCCCAGTAAATGCAGCGCGGCGGTGCCTAGCGCCAGCGCGTAGCGGCCCTGGCCCAGCATGGCGACCACTTCGGCAGAAAAGCTGGAGAAGGTGGTCAAAGCGCCTAAAAATCCGGTGATCAAGGCCAGGCGCCAGGCCGGATCCAGCTCGGGCATGGCTTGGAATAAGGCGACCGCGACGCCGACCAGGTAGCCGCCGATCAGGTTGGCAGCCAAGGTGCCTAAGGGCAGGGCGGTGCCCGGCAGTACGCTAGGGTTCAGCCAGAGGCCGAGTTGCCAACGCGCCAGGGCACCTGCACAGGCGCCGAGGCAAATAGGGATGACGGGATTCATGGGCCTAGGGTAGCCGCGCTCAGGGCGCATCCTCGCCGGCCAGGTTTTTGCCATTGACGCGCAAACCCGCTTCCGACAACTTGGCCGCCTGCGCCGGTTTGATGCCTTTGACGCGGCGCATCAGGTCTGCCCAGTCTTTAAACAAGCCTTGCGCCCGGGCTTCGAGGATGCGGGCGGTGCTGGCGGGGCCCAGGCCTTTGACGCTGTCGAGTTCGGCCTCGGTAGCCTGGTTGATTTCGGTGGCCAGGCACACGCTAAGGCAGGCCGAACCCAGCCACAGGGCAGTGGCGCGCAAGCTGAAGGCCGGGGCGCTGCGCATGGGCTTACTGCGTTTGTGCCAGCCACTGCACGTAGCGGGATACGCCGGTTTGCACATCCGCAAAGGCATGCGCGCAGCCAGCGCCGCGCAAGGCGCCCAAGTCCGCTTCGGTAAAGCACTGGTATTTGCCGCGCAAAGCATCCGGAAAGGCGATGTACTGCAACAAGCCGTGCGCCACGATGTCTTGCAAGGCCAAGGGCGCATGCCCCTCCTGCGCGCGTAAGGTGTTGACCACGGCACAGGCCACCTCATTAAAGCTTTGCGCTCGCCCGGAGCCGAGGTTGAAGATGCCGTTTTTTTCGGGATGGTCAAAGAACCAGAGATTGACCGCGATCACGTCATCGACGAACACAAAGTCACGCATTTGCGCGCCTGCCGCGTAGCCGCCGTAGTCGGCAAACAATTTGACGGCGCCTACTTTTTTGAATTGGTGAAACTGGTGGTAGGCCACGCTGGCCATGCGGCCTTTGTGTTGTTCATGCGGGCCATACACATTGAAGTAGCGAAACCCGGCCACCTGTACTTTGGCGTTTTGTAATTGCGCACCCAGGCGCCGGCGCATCACCTGGTCAAACAGCAGCTTGGAGTAACCATAGACATTGAGCGGCGCCTCGCAGGCCGGCTCTTCACGAAAGCGCTGCGAGCCGCCGTAAGTTGCCGCAGAAGAGGCGTACAAAAGGCGTGTGCCCTGCGCTTGGGCGGCTTCAAATAATTGCAGCGACAGACCGTAGTTGTTGCGCATCATGTACTGCCCGTCGCTCTCCATGGTGTCGCTGCAGGCGCCTTCATGGAACACGGCTTCGACTGTGCCGAAGTGGCCTGCTGCAAAGTCGCGGTAAAAATCAGCCGCGTCCACGTAACCGGCGATGTGACGCTCTGCCAGATTGCGGAATTTATCGCCGTCGCGCAGGTCGTCTACGGCGATGATGTCTTCTATGCCGCGCGCGTTGAGGCCGGCGATGATGTTGCTGCCGATAAAGCCAGCGGCGCCTGTGACTACTACACGTGTCATGCGATCAACTCCTCGAAGCGCACAGTGGCCGTACCAAATTTACCCACCACCACACCGCCGGCACGGTTGGCCCAGGGCAGGGCTTGCTGCAGCGTCATCCCGGCCCCTAGCAGTACCGCCATGGTGGCGATCACGGTGTCGCCCGCGCCGGTCACGTCAAACACTTCGCGCGCCTGTGCGCTCACATGGCTGACTCCACTGTCTTCAAACAAACTCATGCCTTCTTCGCTGCGGGTCAGTAACAGCCCGGCCAGGCCTAGCTGCTTGCGCAGGCTTTGGGCTTTTGTTGATAACTGTTCTTCACTTTGCCAGTCACCCACGACCTCTTGCAACTCGGCCCGGTTCGGCGTGATCACGGTGGCGCCTTGGTAGCGCGAATAGTCGCTGCCCTTGGGGTCTATCAGCACCGGTTTGCCCATGGCGCGGGCCTTGGCAATCATGGCGCTGATATGCGCTAGACCGCCTTTGCCGTAGTCCGAAAACAGCACGGCATCATGGGCGGACAGCAGTTCATCAAATCGCGCGGTTTGGCTGGCCAGGATTTCTTGGTCGGGCGTGTTCTCAAAGTCCAGCCGTATCAATTGCTGCTGGCGTCCGATGATGCGCAGCTTGACGGTGGTCTTGAGCCCCGCGTCGCGTCGCAACTCGGTTTTTACGCCGGTTTGCGCCAGCAGTTTTTCCAGTTTGTGGCTGGCTTCGTCTTCGCCCACTACCGTGAGCAGGGTGACCTGGGCGCCCAGCGCCGCCACGTTCAGCGCAACATTGGCGGCACCGCCGCCGCGTTCCTCTTCGCGCGTCACGCGCACCACCGGCACTGGCGCTTCGGGCGAGATGCGATCGACCGCGCCATACCAGTAGCGGTCTAGCATCACATCGCCCACGACCAAGACGCGGGTGGCGCCAATATGGGCGGCAGATAGGGGAGTTAATGCATCAGGGCTCATAGTTCTTCCACGCGGCGTGGCGGGTAGCTGTCCCAGGCCTGGCAGCCCGGGCAGTGCCAAAAATGGTGTTGTGCTTCAAAGCCGCAAGCGGCGCAGCGGTAGCGCTTCAAAGGCTTGACGGCCTGGTCCAGCGCCCGCTGCACTTGCGGGTGGAATTGTTCATTTTCTAGCTTTTCACCGGCAATCCATTGGGCCGCTGCCACCAGCGAGGCCTGTTTTTCCAGGTGCCTTACATACCAGCTGCGGGCATCGTGCTGCGGGCCGTGCCGAGCATTTTCTAATTGCACGATGGCATCGAGCACGTCCAGCGAAGGCGCGTGCGCATAGGCTTCTTGCATCAGCGTAGAAATGGCTGCGCCACGCCCGCTGGCTAGGGCGCAGCGGGTCATCATGGGCGCCATCAAGGCCATGGACTCGGGCGCGGCCCGGGCCGCTTGTTCCAACAAATCCAGTGCCTGGCCCGGGTCACCTGCGCTTTCGCACAGGCGCGCCAAGTCCATGCGCGCACGCGGGCTGTGCGGAGCACTTTCGATAGCTTGTTGAAGCAATGCCTTGGCGGCATCGACTTCTTCCTTGGCTAGCAGTGCGGCGGCTTGTTCGCACAGGTAGTGCGCCAGCCGACCGGCAAAACTGCCTTGGCCGGCGGCTTCGAGCTTGGCCGCCACTTGGGCGGCGCCCAACCAGTCGCGCGAACGTTCGTAATTGGCCAACAAAGCCAGGCGCGCTTGCGCTTCAAAGCGGGTGCCTTCGAGGGCCAGCAAGGCGGTCTCAGCGCGGTCGAGCAGACCGGCTTTGAGATAGTCCAGCGCCAGGCCGTGCTGCGCGCGGTGGCGGTCATCGGCGCTGATATCGCCGCGTGAGAGTAAATGCTGGTGCACACGCACGGCGCGCTCGTATTCGCCGCGACGGCGGAACAGGTTGCCCAGTGCGAAATGCAGCTCTGAGGTGTCTGGATCGTTTTGCACCGCCTCGATGAAGGCGTCGATGGCCTGGTCCTGCTGTTCGTTGAGCAGGAAATTGAGGCCTTTGAAATAGGCTTTGGGCGCCTGGCGGTTTTCCAGGCGCATCTGGCGCAGATCAAAGCGCGATGCCAGCCAACCCATCACGAAGGCGATGGGCAGGCCCATTAACACCCAGTTCAGGTCAAACTCCATGGGTCAGCGCGCTATCGTCGGACTTGCTGGGGGGCGCTGCATTGGCGCTGGCATCGGGCCCGCTTTGGGCGCGCTTGGCGGCGCGCCGTTGCTGCCACCAGCGCGGCACCATGCCCAATATGCCCAGCAGCAGCCCACCGGCGAAACTAATCAGCACCACCATGACCAGCGGGCTGGTCCATTGGTAGCCAAAGAAAAAATGCACGGTCACATCGGCCTGGTTATTCAAGGCAAAGGCGAACAGGGTGAAAAAAATCGCTGCTTTGAGCAGCAGTTTCACCAGCGAAAAGAAGGGGTTCATGCAATTCCTTGGTCGGCGACGATTCTATCGGGCCGACAGGAAATCAAGGCTTGGCCAGTACGCCCAAGGCCGGGGCGATCTCGGCATCGACCGCTTCGCGCAGTGCTTTACCGGGCTTGAAGTGCGGCACCCGGCGCTGCGGTATGGCGACACTTTCGCCATTGCGCGGATTACGGCCCATGCGCGGCGCATGATGACTGACGGAAAAACTGCCAAAACCCCGGATTTCGATGCGTTGGCCGCGAACCAGTGCGTCGTTCATCGCGTCCAGGATGGCTTTCACGGCGAATTCCGCGTCTTGTTGGGTCAGCTGGCTGAACCGGCTGGCCAATTCTTCGACGATGTCAGAGCGGGTCATAGAGAACTTTGAAAACAATGCAAGCGACCGGCACACGCCGGTCGCTTGGGGACTACGTAAGTGGCAGGTGCCGCTTAGTTGTTATCCAGCTTGGCGCGCAGCAAAGCGCCCAAACTGGTGGTGCCGGCGTTTTCGCGCGCGGAATTTTGGCTCAGGGTGGCCATGGCTTCGTTTTGGTCCGCTGCATCCTTGGCCTTGATGGACAACTGGATGTTGCGGGTCTTGCGGTCCACATTGACCACGACGGCCGTGACTTCGTCGCCTTCCTTCAGCACGCTGCGGGCATCTTCGACGCGGTCGCGGCTGATCTCGGAAACGCGCAGGTAGCCGATGATGTCTTCGCCCAGATCGATCTCAGCGCCCTTGGCATCGACGGTTTTGACCTTGCCGGTAACCACTTGGCCTTTGTCATTGACAGCGGCAAAGGTGGTGAAGGGGTCGGAATCCAACTGTTTGATACCCAAGGAGATGCGTTCGCGGTCCACGTCCACGGCCAGCACAATGGCTTCGACTTCCTGGCCTTTTTTGAACTCGCGCACAGCGGCTTCGCCGGTTTCGTTCCAGGACAGGTCCGACAAATGCACCAGGCCGTCGATACCGGCTGCCAGGCCCACGAAGACGCCAAAGTCGGTGATCGATTTGATCGGGCCTTTGACGCGGTCACCACGCTTGGTGTTTTGCGCAAACTCTTGCCAAGGATTGGCTTTGCACTGCTTCATGCCCAGCGAAATGCGGCGCTTGTCTTCGTCGATTTCCAAAACCATGACTTCGACCTCGTCACCCAAGGAAACGAGTTTGGAAGGAGCGATGTTTTTGTTGGTCCAGTCCATTTCGGAGACGTGCACCAGGCCTTCGATGCCGGGCTCGAGTTCCACAAATGCGCCGTAGTCGGCGATGTTGGTGATCTTGCCGAACATACGGGTGGCTTGGGGGTAGCGGCGGTTGACGCCCATCCAAGGATCGTCGCCCATTTGCTTGAGGCCCAGGGACACGCGGTTTTTCTCGGTGTCGAACTTCAAAATCTTGGCGGTGATTTCCTGGCCAGCGGTCACCACTTCGGAGGGGTGACGCACACGGCGCCAGGCCATGTCGGTAATGTGCAACAGGCCGTCGATGCCGCCCAGGTCCACAAACGCACCGTACTCGGTGATGTTCTTGACCACGCCCTGCACCACAGAGCCTTCTTTGAGGGTGGACATCAGGTTGGCGCGCTCGGCACCCATGGAGGCTTCGACCACGGCGCGGCGGCTCAGCACCACATTGTTGCGTTTGCGATCGAGTTTGATAACCTTGAATTCCATGGTCTTGTTCTCGTAGGGAGACAAGTCCTTGGTGGGGCGGGTATCGACCAGGGAACCGGGCAGGAAAGCGCGGATGCCGTTGACCAAGACGGTCAGGCCGCCTTTGACTTTACCGCTGGTGGTGCCGGTGACAAACTCGCCGGACTCCAGGGATTTTTCCAGGCTCATCCAAGAAGCCAGGCGCTTGGCGGTGTCGCGGCTGACGATGGTGTCGCCGTAACCGTTTTCCATGGCGACGATAGCCACGGAGACAAATTCGCCCACTTGGACTTCGAGTTCGCCCTTGTCGCTTTTGAATTCAGACAGGGGCACATAGGCTTCTGATTTCAGACCGGCGTTGACAACGACAAAGTTGTGTTCGATACGAACGACTTCGGCGGTGACGACTTCACCGATACGGGTTTCAGACGATTTTTGCGACTCTTCAAAGAGGGCTGCGAAAGATTCAGACATGTTGTGTGCGGCGCAAACCGCGGGTTAGGTTGTAGAACCCCGAAACCATGCGCATGCAGCGCGAAGGGAGCCTCGGGGGCCATGCCAGGAAAACCCTGGACTTTTCACTTATCGCCAGCTGGGTGACGCCTGCTTACGAGGCCTCAAATAGCTGCTTGCTTTGCCACCAGTCCAAGACCTGTGCGATCGATTTTTCAACCGTCAATTCGGAATTGTCGAGGAGCATTGCATCTTGTGCGGGCTTGAGCGGCGCGACCGTGCGGGTACTATCCCGCAAGTCGCGCGCGGCCAAGTCCGCGCAAAGAGCGTCGAGTGTAGTCGAAATTCCCTTAGAAATCAATTGCTTATAACGTCTTTCGCCTCTGCGTTGGGCGCTAGCGGTGAGAAACACCTTGAGTTGCGCATCGGGAAACACCACGGTGCCCATATCCCGCCCATCCGCCACCAGCCCGGGCAGGCGTCGAAAACGCTGTTGCACATCCATCAGCGCAGCGCGCACCGCAGGCAGGCTGGAAACGGCAGAGGCATCCATGCCCGCTTGCTCGGTGCGTATGGCTTCACTAACCTCCTGCCCGCCCAGCCACACGCGCTCGCCTTCAAAGCGGATGGCCAAGTTGCCGGCTAAAGCGGCGATGGCCGCTTCGTTCGCCGCTTCAAGCGCGAGACCGCTTTGCACGGCCGCATAGGCCGCAATGCGGTACAGCGCACCCGAATCCAGAAAGTGGTAGCCCAGCGCAGCGGCCAGCGCGGAGGCCAGTGTGCCTTTGCCCGAAGCCGTTGGCCCATCCACGCACAGCACCGGAATGTGGCCGGCTGCAGCACCGGTAACACTGAACAAGGCTTCGAAATAATCCGGAAAAGTCTTGGCCACGCATTGCGGGTCCAGGATGCGCACCGGCAGTTGTGCCGGATTGAAAGCGGCCAGCGAAAAGCACATGGCGATGCGATGGTCGTCGTAGGTGTGGATGCTGGCGGCACGCCAATGGGCGGCGCTGGGCGGGGCGGTGACAGAAATGGAGTCGGGCGTTTCCTGCACGCTAGCGCCTAGCTTGCGCAGCTCGGTGGCCATGGCGGCAATACGGTCGGTTTCTTTCACGCGCCAGCTGGCAATGTTGCGCAGCACCGTGGTGCCCTGGGCATACAGCGCCATCACGGCCAAGGTCATGGCGGCGTCGGGGATATGGTTGCAGTCCAGGTCTATGGCCTTGAGCGGCCAGACGCCGCGGCGCACATGCAAATGGTTGGGGCCGCTGTCCACGACGGCGCCCATGGCGCGCGCGGCTTCAATAAAGCGGATATCGCCCTGAATTGCGTTTTGCCCCAGGCCCTGGATGCGTATGCCCTCGCTGTCCGGCGAAATCGCGCCCAGCGCTACAAAATAGCTGGCGGACGATGCATCGGCTTCTACATGTAGCGTCCCAGGCGAGCGCAAACGGCTGCCAGCGGGAATGACAAAGCGCTGCCAGCCTTCGCGCTGGACTTGCACGCCAAACTGCGCCAGCAGGTTTAAGGTGATGGCGATATAGGGACGCGAAATCAACTCGCCCACCACCTCGATCACGATGTCCCGGCGTGCTACCAGCGGCAAGGCCATGAGCAAGGCCGTCAGGAATTGGCTGGACACGTCGCCGCGCACCTGAATGGGCGCGTCTAGCTGCAAGCTGGGCGTGCCGATGTGCAGTGGCGGAAAACCTTGTTGGCCGGTGTAATCAATGTGGCAGCCCAGTTGGCGCAGGGCATCCACCAGGTCGCCGATCGGGCGCTCGTGCATGCGAGGTACGCCACTGAGCGTGAAGTCGCCGCCCAACACACTCAGCGCGGCGGTTAAGGGGCGCATGGCGGTGCCGGCGTTGCCTAAAAACAAGGCAATGGGTTCTGGGGGTAGACGTCCGTTCAGGCCCGTCAGGCGCAGGCGGTTGCCCTCCTGCTGCATGGCACAGCCCAGGGCCTTGAGCGCGACCAGCATGACCCGGGTGTCATCCGAATCGAGCAGATCGTGGATGTCGGTGACGCCTTCGCACAGCGCGGCCAGCAGCAGCACCCGGTTGGAAATGCTTTTGGAGCCGGGCAGGGCGATGCTGCCGCCGGCATGGGCTAGGGGGGGAAGGTCGAGAAAATGGGTGGCAAACATGGGCGGGGTCTTAGCGCTTGAGGGACCAGGCGGCGCGGGATTGGCTGGCGGCAGTGATCAGCGCTTGCAGAGTCGCACTGTCCCCTAGGGCCAAGGCGGTTTCAAAGGCCTGCAAAGCCTCGCGTAGGTGCTGGGATTGCAGCAGCAACTGGTCGCGGTTAGCGTGCAGGATGTCGCGCCAGACCGCGGGCTCGGAAGCGGCAATCCGGGTGAAGTCACGAAAGCCCGGACCCGCCAGGGACAAAAATTGCGCCGCTTGGGCTTGGGCGTTGACTGCGTTCATCGCGGCAAAGGCCAGCATATGCGGTAAGTGGCTGACGGCGGCAAATGCGCTGTCGTGCTCCAGCGCGCTCATGGTGCGCACTTGCGCGCCTAAAGCGGCCCATAGCGTTTGCGCCTGCGCCAATTGCGTTGTGCCGGTTTGTTCCGTGGGGGTGAGGATGAGCTGGCAGCCGGTGTATAAATCCACATCGGCGTGGGCTACGCCCGCGACTTCTTTGCCCGCAATCGGGTGCGCCGGCACAAAAGTCGCCAGTTTGTCGCCCAGCGCAAGCGCTGCGGCTTGCACCACATCGCGCTTGGTGGAGCCCACGTCCATCAGCAGGGCCTGCGGGGACAAAGAACCGGCCAGCGCAGCCAAAGTGCTTTGCGTGGCGGCCACCGGCACGGCCACTAGCACCAGGTCGCTGCCTTGGGCGGCTTGGGCGGCGCTCAAGGCTATGGCATCAATAACGCCCATGTCCAGCGCGCGCTGGCGGGTGGCCTGGGACGGGCTGAAACCGACTACGCGGCGCACCAAACCGGCGCGCTTGAGAGCCAGCGCAAAAGAGCCGCCCATGAGGCCGCAGCCCACCAATCCGAGTTGTTCAAACACTGTGTTTCAAGCCTCAGTCCGCCAGCGGGTAGGTACCCAGTACTTTGTAAAAAGCGCACAGCGATTGCAGCTCGGCCAGCGCGGCTTGCACCTGCGGCTCAGAGGGGTGGCCTTGCAGGTCGATGTAAAAGTAATACTCCCACTGGCCGGAACGCGCCGGGCGCGATTCAAAGCGCGTCATGGAAACACCGTGTTTTTTCAGGGGCACCAGCAGGTCGTGCACCGCCCCGGGCCGGTTGGGCACCGAGACCACCAGGCTGATGCAGTCGCGCCCGCTGGCCTGGGGTGCGGCCAGGGTGCTGGGCAGGCAGACCACTACGAAACGGGTGCGGTTAAAGGCGTCGTCCTGGATAGCGCGTGCAGCCAGGTGCAGGCCGAAGGCCGAGCCCGCGCGTTCGCTGGCAATCGCCGCCCAGCCGCTCTCTTGCGCTGCCAGGCGTGCGCCCTCGGCATTGCTGGAGACGGCGCGCCGCTCGGCATGCGGCAAGTGGGTGCTGAGCCAGTTTTGGCACTGGGCCAGTGCCTGCGGGTGGGCTAGCACCACCTCAATGCCGTTCAGGCTGTCGCTGGCGCGAAGCAAATGGTGGCGCACCATCAGGCTGGTTTCGCCGATGATGTGCAGCGGGGAAGTCAGCAACAAATCGAGTGAGCGGGTCACCACGCCCTCGCTGCTGTTTTCCACCGGAATCACGCCAAATTGCGCAGACCCTGCTGCCGTGGCGTGAAATACTTCGTCAAAGTTGGCGCAGGGCACATGGGCGATGCTGGAGCCGAAAAAGCGAAGTGCGGCCTCTTCGCTGAAGGTGCCGGCAGGGCCCAGGTAGGCCACGCGCTGGGGTGCTTCTAAAGCGCGGCAGGCCGACATGATTTCGCGCCACACATAGGCCACGCTTTCTGATTGCAAGGTGTGCGCCAGTCCGCTTTGGACATTGGCTTCTTGCAAATGAGCGATCACTTGGGCCTCGCGCTCCGGGCGAAATACCACCGAGCCTTCGCCTTTTTTAAGTTCGCCGACATCATGGGCCAGGGCTGCGCGGCGGTTGAGCAGGGCGAGCAGTTCCAAATCGAGCGCGTCGATACGGGTACGCAGTTCAGCCAGTGTCAGTGCCATGTGTCTGTCCTTTAAGCGCGGGTGCGTTCAAATGATCGCATAAATGCCACCAGCGCCTGCACGCCTTCCAAAGGCATGGCGTTGTAAATGCTGG